>JAVBRU010000034.1:0-12367 GCA_031547595.1 Eubacteriales bacterium | reverse complement strand
GCATGGCGCTCAAGCAAGTGGCTGTGGCCTATGCGCTGCCTACCCCTGTGGCGGATACCTTCCTGGCCACACCAGGCCCCGCCGCCACGCCCACCCCGCGCCCCACACTGATGCCGGCCACCTCCGTTTTGCAGGCCAATGAATACCTGGTGAAAGTGACAGGCATTGAAGTGACCAGCACCCTCAACCTGCGCGACCAGCCCGGCATGGGCGGCGCAGTGATCCGCCAGCTCTATTATGGGCAAGAGCTGATTGTGATGGAGGAAGTGGAGGACTGGCTGCACGTGCGCACCGACGCCGCAGACGGCTATGTGATGAGCAAGTTTGTATCCAAGGTGGAATAATACAAAAGGAGAAATCTGGATGAACGTAGAAAAAACGTTGGAAGGCCTGGGCTATGTTTTGCCCACACCCCCGGCCAGGCTGGGTGTGTATGCGCCCTGCAAATTGTTTGGCGATGGCAAGCTGGCCTATCTGTCCGGCTGCGGCCCGCATATTGGCGAAAAAAAATACCTGGGCAAAGTCGGCCAGGATTTGACGTTGGAGGAAGGCTGCAAGGCAGCGGAAAACTGTGCGCTGAACCTCCTGGCCCTATTAAAACGTGAAATTGGCGACCTGGACAAAATCAAGTGCATTGTCAAGGCCACGGCATTTGTGGCCAGCGCAGAGGGCTTTTACAGCCAGCCGCAGGTGGCCAATGCCGCCAGCGAACTGTTTGTGAAGGCTTTGGGCGAGGAAAAGGGCTGTGCGGCACGCTCTGCTGTGGGCGTGAACGCACTGCCCGGCAATATGGCGGTAGAAATCGAGCTGCTGGTAGAACTGGAATAGCATTATTTGCAGCATTTCTTGCAAGCACGATAACCCAAGGAGATGGCGGAATCAATATCCGTACTCCTTGGGTTTTTCATATTGGAACAGGTGGAGCTATAATGATAGCACTCGCCGGACTTGGGCAGGTACACCGTTCGTCCGATGGGTTTTGTGGTAGGCGTGGCCGTTGGCGCTTTGGTGGGTGCGATTGTGGGGGCCTTGGTTGGCACTGCCGTGGGCGCCTTTGTAGGTTCTGGCGTTGGCGATGCCGTAGGTGCCTTCGTGACAGCCTCCGTTGCAGCCACATGCAGCGCTGCAATGACGCGCTCCAGCGGCAGGCTGGCATCCTCCGGCGTGCAGGCACTGCAAAGGAAGGTCGCCAACAAAAGGAGGATACACAAACACCGCCGTAAACTTTTTTGTTTACCTGCTTTCTTCAAGCGCCGCATCGCCTTTCGTCCATCTGTCGAAAAATGTAATTTGATACGGTTTCAGTGTATCCTATTGCAGAATAAATGTCAAGAGGTTATTCTATCTCTTCGTTTTCTTCTTCCGTGCCCACCCCGGCAGGATTGTGGATTTGTCGAAACGCGCTGGGTGATATGCCCACATATTTTTTGAAGCTGCGCAGGAACGTGGCGCGGTTGACAAAGCCCGTCTTGCCCATGATGGTGCTGATGGTTTCACCGCTGGATGCCAACAGCTGCTTGGCATGCTCAATGCGCAGCAGGCTGATCTGATCGCTGATGTTCATATCGTTTTGCTGCTTATACACCCTGGACAAATGCTTGGCAGACACGCCCAGCTCCCCCGCGATGGACTCAAGATAGATATCTTCCACATAATGCTCCTGGATATATGCATCGGCATTGCGGGCCAGCTGCGCGTGCACATTGCGCGTGCGCGCATCGGTATCGGCCATGCACAGGTCATACAGCTGATGAATCTCCAAACGCGTGGCATCAAAGGACGGCGCTTTTTCCATGGAGCGGGGCGGCAGGCTGATCCCTTCCTGCTGGGCATAGCGGGTGGCGGTGCTGCGAAGCTCGTCAAACAGATGCTGCATCTGGCTGTGAGACACCCTTTTTTCGTAATTCTTCAGCAAAATACCATCCAGCATGGGATGCAGCACCTCGCCCTCGCCGCGCTGCAGTGCCTCAATCAGCTGCCACTCATCGCGGTAGGTGAACACGTATTGATTGGCGATATCAAAATCATCGGAAAACAACAGCTCGTCCCGGCTGTCCTGCGGGATATGCTGCAGTACCGTCAGGCTGGCATTGAGCGCCTTATACATCTTTTGCACATGGTTGATTTCGTTGCCCACCGCGATGGCCACAATGCGGCCCGGCATGTGCGCAAAGAGCTGCCGCAGGGCATTTTCGATCACAGGCCGCGTGTAGGCCGCTCCGATCTCAAACACATAAAGGGATGTGGTGCCATTGTAGCCAAGGGCACACACGGGGAAGAATTTTTCCAGCACCTGATGCGCCATCGATTCGTTTTGCGGGTTCTCATCGCAAAAGCGCACCGCCGCGCATTGATACGGCCCACCATGGAAGCCAAGGCCGCGTGTCATGATATTCTCCAACAGCGCCGCCTTTTTCTCCGACATCGTTTGCGCCAGGAAGGCAGACTCCGCGTAGCTTCTCGCCAGCACACTGAACTGCTCCTTGCCGCTGCTGCTGGTCTCCATCAGCCGTGACACCTGCGCCTCCAGCTTCTCCAGGCTGCCAAGCTGTTCCGCCACTTCGTCATCGGCCTGCGCCAGCATGGATTGAATATTGCTCAGCGGCTGATACATCCATCGGCTCACCATCAGGGCCAGCAGCAAGCCAAAGCCCAGCACGCTGATAATAATGATGAGCACCTGGGTCAGCATTTGCCGGGAGGTCAACGTGATCTCATCCTGGGATACATAGGCGGTATAGCGCCACCCGTTTTGCGCGGAGGGATAGGTGCACATCAGCACGCTTCCCGCAGACGGCGTCTGGCTGCTGCTAATCAGCGTATCCCCCGCAGCAGTGCTTACGGAAAAACCGGTATTGGTATAAGGAATGTATTTGCTCAGCACATCCACCAGGCTTTGCGCATTGATGGTAAAGAGCAGCAATCCCCGGCCACTTCCCATGCCAAACGTCGTCACAATGGGCACCACTCGGCTTTTGGTATACCTATCGATCGTCTTTTGCGTCAGCGTCACAACAGGCAGCGTGCGCATAGTGATGCGCTCGTTCAGCAGCCTGTTCCAATCCTCCAGCGAGTAGCCTTTGAAGGAAAAATACTCCTGAAAATAATAATCTGCCGGATAGATGCCGCTGGCCGCAACCACCTTGCTGCTGCCTGTATACAGCACGACCTCAGACAGAGAGTCGTTCAGCAGGCTCATTTTGCTGAGCAGCGAGCACACATTTTGCATCCGCCGCACCTCTGCAGCATCCGGCGCCTCCTGAAGCGTCAGCGACATCGCGTCGTTGTTGTTCACCACCAGCTGATGCATGCCGGACACATTCTCCAGCCGCTTATCGATCTCTTGCACGGCGAAGGCCATCTGACGGTCCAAAGTCTGCTGGGCGTTTTTTAGCGCCGTCTGCACGGCATGGGTATAAGAATAAACCCCCAGCAGCATGGCAGGGATCAGCACGATCAGAAACAGCAGCATAATATGCCTATACAGCTTGTCAAACATCGGCTTTCTCGTCTTTTTCAACCGTCACAGCCTCCCTTAACTAAAAACACCAATGCCCGTCACGGGCAAGGCGCACGTGACGGGCGGGAAAAACCTGCTAATGAATAGGATTAGTTGCTCAGGGCGCGGTCATACGCAGTGTTGTAGATGTCGATAACCTTCTGGATGCCCATTTCCTGGAGCTTCGCCACGACGGTGCTCCACTCTTCGATGGATTTTTCGCCCATGATGTACTTATCATACTCGGCGGTCAGGTAGGTGTTGATAGGCGTCATCACGTCGGTGATGGTCTCATTCTCCGCTTCGGTGAAGGGGGGCTTGATCACGCCGGGGATGTAAGCGGGGTCGGTTTCGAACAGTTCATAATACCGCTTGGTGATTTCGTCCTGTTCAATGCCCAGCGCTTTATTGAGGGAGTCGTCAAACTTGGTGACCAAATACTGGGGGGCGAAGCCCAGCTGGCAAGAGCCCAGCGCGGACTGCAGCGCATAGGAGGGTGAGGATGCGGTGGCAAACTGCTGCACATACTCAGGCAGGAACTGAGGCTCACCATTTTCGTCATACGCGAAGGTCACGCCTTCTTTGCCAAAGCAGCAGGTGGTGATGCCCTCGGCGCTATAGCACCAGTCCATGAACTTGACGACCAGCTCGGGGTTCTTGGTGTCGGCGCTGATCAGGTACATCGCATCTTCGGGCGCTTCGTACAGATACGCACGGGCATTGCCGGTGATGCTGTTGGCGGGCACGGGGGCAAGCTCCAGCGCAGCTTCGGGATCGGTGACGCGCAGGTTGCTGGTCATGCCAAAGGAGAAGCCGGGGTTTTCAAAGTACATGAAGGAGGTGCCGGTGTTCATTTTCTCCTGCCACAGCTGGTTGTTCATGGTGGCATAGTCGATGTCCAGCACGCCCATGGTGTAGGCACGGTTCAGGTAGCTGAGCACTTCCTTAAAGGAATCCTCCACCTGGCCGAAAGTCCACTTGCCAAGCTCGGGCTCAAAGTACATGCCATAGCCGCCGCCCAGGATGAACGCGCTGCGGTTGATCAGCGAACCGGTGTTGCCGCGGCTGGTCCAAGGCTCGGATTCGGGGTACAGTTCCTTCAGTTTGGCCATCACGGTCAGCAGGTCTTCGGTGGTTTTGGGCATTTCGAGGCCGTGCTTTTTCAGAAGATCGGTGCGCAGCACGAGGGCCGGGCCCTGGGCGATGTTGCTGGGATCGGAGTACAGCACAAAGCCGTATGTAGCGCCTTCAAAATCGTACATGGCAAGGTTCTTGTCTTCCGCATACAGCTTGGAATAGTTGGGCGCATACTGCATATAGTCGTTCAGGTTGAGGAAGATGCCCGAAGACGCATAGGTCTTGATCAGTCCATAGCCGCCCACGACGGTCTTCACGATGTCGGGCATCTGGTTGGTGCTCAGCAGCACATTCAGCTTGGTGGTGTAATCAGACTGGGGCACCACCTGCAGGTTCAGCTTGATGTTGGTCTTCTCGAAGATTTCCTGAATGACAACGGGGTTTTCCATCCAGGGTGCGCTGGCGTGCTCATACACCATCAGGTTGAGGGTGACGGGTTCGGGGGACAGTTTTGTGCTCTCCTCGGCAAAGGCGGCCGACAGAGGCAGCACCAGCGCCAGACACATTAGGATGCATACCAGGGAACGAGACTTCTTCATTGTGGAATACCTCCTCAGAAAATTTTATCACACGGCGTGCCGCCGCACAATACGAAGTTTTACCCTTTAATGGAACCAATCATCACGCCCTTGACAAAGAATCTTTGTACAAAGGGGTATACCAGAAGGATGGGCAGCACAGCCACCACAATGGCGGCGTACTTGTAGTTTTGCGTCACCACAGTGGAGGCGCCGTCTGTGGAGGTGCCGGCAAAGTTCAGCATCTCGCTGTCCGAGCCTTGGATGACGATGTTGCGCAGCACCAGTTGCAGCGGGAACTTTTCCCGGGTGTTCAGGTAGATCAGGGCATTGAAGTAGCTGTTCCAGTGGCCCACAGCGTAAAACAGCGTCATGGTGGCAATCATCGCGCCGGACAGCGGCAGGATGATGCGAAGCAGCACCGTGAAGTCGTTTGCACCGTCCAAATACGCCGATTCATGTAAATCGGCAGGGATGTTTTGGAAAGATGTGCGCATCACAATCATGTTGTAGGTAGAAATCGCCCCCGGCAGCACCAGCGCCCACAAGGTATCTACGATTTTGAGGTTCAGTGCCAAGAGGTACGAGGGCACAAGGCCGCCGCCAAAGAACATGGTGACAGTGACAAGGCCCATGATCAGCTTTTTGCCATACAGATCAGGCCGGGACAAGGGATACGCGCACAGCATGGTCATCAAAAGGTTGATGCCGGTGCCCACCACCGTATACAAAATGGTGTTGCCATAGGAACGCATGAAGTAGTTGTAGGTGAGGATGGACTTGTACACAGAAAAATTGACGCCCATGGGATACCAGTACACCGCGTTGCGACTCACGTAGTATCCGTCGCTGATGGACACAATGGCCACGTAGTACATGGGGTATAACGTGAGGAACCCAATCATGCACAGAAAGAGAATGTTGCACACATCAAACAGTTTGGAGCCTGCCGAGCGCTTGATGTTTTTATTGTTGACGTACTGCATTCAAAGCGCCCCTTTCAAAACAATCCGTTATCGCTGATTTTCCGGGAAATCCGGTTAACAGTGAGCAGCAGGATGATATCAATGATCGAGCTGAACAGGCTGACAGCTGTAGAATAGCTAAACGAGTTTTCCAGCAATCCGCGCCGGTAAACATAGGTGCCCAGCACATCGGCCACCGGCATGGTGTTGCCGTTATATAGCAGCAATACTTTATCTGTGTTGCTGCCCAGCATGCCGCCGCAGCGCAGGATCAGCATGATCGAAATCGTGCCCATGATGCCCGGCAGAGTCACATACCGCACCTGCTGCCAGCGGTTGGCACCGTCCAACACCGCCACTTCGTACAGCTCTGTATTGACGCCAGACAGCGCCGCCAGATAGATGATGGCGCCCCAGCCAACGCCCTGCCAGATGCCAGAGCCTACAAACACCGTGCTAAATAAGCTCGGGTCGTTCAGGATCGGGTGGCGCTGACCGCCCAGCAGCACGATCAAATCGTTGATCAGGCCGTTGCGGGACAGGAAGTTGGTGAGCATGCCGCAGACCACCATGGTGGACAGGAAATGCGGCAGGTAGCTGACCGTCTGGATGGCGCGTTTGAAGCGCGGGGAGCGAATTTCATTGAGCAGCAGTGCCAGGATGATAGGGGCTGGGAAACCAAAGATCAAGTCCAGCACGTTGAGCCGGAGGGTGTTGCCCAGCACTTGCCAGAAATACTCGTCATTCAGGAATTTCTCGAACCACTTGAAGCCGACTCCCGGGCTTTTCATGATGCCAAGGCGTACATTGAACTGCTTGAACGCGATGGTGACACCATACATCGGTATGTATTTGAAGATGATGTAGTAGGCAACGGGGAGCAGCAGCATCAGATACAGCCATTTGCTGCGTTTGATGCGTGCCCACCGGTTGGGACGGTAGTGCCGCAAATCCGCTGTTTTGGTGCTCATGCGATCACTCCTTTTCGCAGTAACGGTGATAGGTGTCCATGGCAACACGCTCCATGGAATACACATCTGCCTTGAAAGCCGAGGCGAGCAGCCGTTCATCCTGCACACGGCTGTAGGTGGTGATGTTCAGCCCCTCAATGGCCTTCAAATGGAATTTGGCGTTGACGGGATAGCACTGGCGCTCCACACAAGCCATCACGGACAGCAAATCCTGCACCTTGCAGGCGCTCGGGTGATGTGCATTCTGGCACAGCCACACATAGAGCTCGGGGTGAAAGCCCGCCATCACCCCGCTGTACCCTGCCGCGCCATCCAGAAGGGAATCAAGCAGCGTGGTGGTATTGGCGTTGTACAGGTTCATGGACGAACCGGCCAATAATTCCAGCCGTTCTTTCAGCATCGCCGCATCGCAGCAGGTATCTTTCATAAAGGCAAACCGCCCGCTCTCCATACAGGCTTTCAGCATCGCCGGGGTCATCAGCCTTTTATAGGGATGGGGACATTCATACATGCCCAGCTTTATATTAGAAGGAATAGCTGCTAAAAAGCGGTCAAAATTGCACAGCCAGTCTACTTCGCTCTCGTCCTGACGTGCAAAGCGGTTGCTGATGAGCACCACCGCCTCCGCGCCCGCCGCATGGATGGCCTGCACTTCCTCAATCTGCGCCTGCATATCATCCGATACATGACCGGAAGCGATCACGGGCACCTGCCCCGCTGCAGCCTGCACGGTGATTTCTACCAGCCGCACCCGCTCGGCCAAGGATAAGGTGAAAATCTCGCTGGACTGGCAAGCGGCAAATAAACCGTTCACTCCCTGAGAGATATACCAACGGGTCAAATCGAACAAGCCTTGCTCGTCCACCTGACCTGCCGCAGTAAACGGGGTCAGCATCACGGGCCATACGCCATGGGGATACGCCTTCATCGTCATTCATTTCCTTCCCTGCACGGGCTGCAGCCACGTTCGTTCAGGCTGCCTTGGCGCTCGTTTTGATGGATTCATTCTAGCACGGGTACTGGGCTTTCAGCCACCCGCCAGCTCTCCTTCCGATGGCGCAAACGTCGCTCAGAGGTGTTTCATCCCGCCTTTTCATGTATGAAATGTCCGTTTTTTATCCTGTTATAACACGTTTTATAAAATTATGGTAAATCAGACGCGTTGACAAGCAACCTTTGGGTTTCTATAATGAAACAAAATCCAACGAATAAAAGGAGACGCACAATGATCACCAACCGTGTTCCATCCCGCGTACGGCGTATGTTGCAACCGCGCCTGTCCGTGCTCTACCGGCCGGTGGGGTTTCAATGGAGCTACTGCCATCATGCTTCCCTTTGCGCATTTCAGGGCATGCTACACGCCATCTGGAGCAATGGCGAGCGCGATGAGGACGACCTTCGTCAGCGCGTAATGCATGCCATATCCAAGGACGGCGAAAACTGGTCTATGCCGGAGATTTTGTTTGATTCCGAGTTTGACAAGGTGCTCACGGCCTGTGGCCTGTACAATAACGGCAAGGCGCTGGTGGCCTACGCGGGCTGCTACAGCTATAGTGCCGAGAACGTGGCAGATGGCCGTTACAAAGTGATCAACGACCTGCACCGCGGCACCACGCTGCTTGCCAAATGCACCACGGACGGCATTAACTGGGACAGTGCCAGGGATTTGCACGTCCCTATCGTGCCCAACCATGGCCCGCAAGCGCTCAAAAATGGCCGCCTGCTCATCTGCGGCAATGTCACCTTCCCCTATACGGATCAAAAAGATGGCCTCGGCGGCTGGCAGGTGCGCGGCCTTGCGCCTTGCCCCTGGCAGGACATGCAGGACGATTCCGAAGGGCTGACACGGCATATTGGCCTTCGTGGCGACGATACCTTTCTGTGCGAAGGCAGCTATTTTCAAACAGACGATGGGCTTTTGCATATGCTGCTGCGCTCGGACAAGCGGGTGCTGTATGAGACCGTCAGCACAGACAACGGCGAAACCTGGTCAACAGCAAAACATACCGAATTCTCCTTTTGCAATACCAAATTCCATTGTGGTCAACTGCCCGACGGACGCTACTATATCGTGGGCAGCCCCGACCCCACAGGCGCGCGCTGCCCGCTGGTGATCTCGCTGTCCAAGGACGGCGAAGTGTTTGATGAAGAATATGTGATTGACGACACTTACCGCCCGCAGCGCATGCCCGGCAAGTACAAAGGCGGCATCTATGGCTACCCTCACTCCTTTATTGTGGGTGAAAAGATGTTTGTGATCTGCTCCATCAACAAAGAGGACATCTATGTGTACTCTTTCGAGTTGAATCAGTTGAAAATAAGAAAGGACTGAACGCTATGCCGCAGGAAACCTTGGTCAAGCGCCCCGCCGGGCACATCCACGCAGTGCTAGACACCGATGCCTACAACGAGATTGACGACCAGTTTGCCATCGCCTGGATGCTGTTCGCCGAAAAGCGCGTGACCCTCAAAGCACTGTATGCCGCGCCGTTTTGGAACAAAAACTCCAAATCTGCCGCCGATGGTATGGAGAAAAGCTATCAGGAGATCATCAACCTGCTGAAGCTGGCGGACAAGCAGGAGATGATCAGCCAGGTGTACCACGGCAGCGAATGCTACCTGCCCGATGAATACACCCCCGTGGAGAGCCCGGCCGCGCGCAATCTGGCTCGCCTGGCCGCGCAGTATACGCCCGAAAACCCCCTGTATGTGCTCACTATCGGCGCGATCACCAACATTGCCTCCACGCTGCTGCTGGCACCCGACATTGCGCAAAACATCGTGATCGTATGGCTGGGCGGACATGCCTACCATTATACGCACAACAACGAGTTCAATTGCAAGCAGGACGTGGCAGCAGTTCGGGTGGTGTTTAACAGCAAAGCGCCCCTGGTGCAATTGCCCTGCATGGGCGTGGTGGACGCGCTTCGCACCACCGAGCCGGAGCTGCGTTTCTGGCTGGAGGGCAAAAACCCGCTATGCGATTATCTGGTGAGCCACACTGCGAAGGAAGCCAACGCCTATGCCTGCGGTAAGCCCTGGAGCCGCGTGATCTGGGATATTTCCACTGTGGCATGGCTGCTGGACGCAGAGCAAAAAGCGGTACTCGACCGCGCCGAGCACCGCCCCATCCCGCAGTATGACCATTATTACAGCTTCACGCACACCCGCCCCATGCTCAATTACGTATACGAAGTGCACCGCGACAAAGTGTTTGAGGAGATGTTCAAAGCCCTCAGCGGGAGGTAATTGCGTATGAAAATATTTATTATCTGCCTGCTTTTGTTCACCATTTGCTGCTCCAGTGCCCTTTCTGAAACGGAGGTAAAGGATATGACCGAAGAACAATTGATGAACCGCGTTTTGCAAATCAGCAACCCCGGCGCAAAAGATGCCGCCCCCATTGATTCCGTTGTGAGCACGGTATACACGCCCGTCGAAGGCTGGAGCTACACCCACCACGCGCAGATCGCTTACTTCAAGGGCAAGCTGTATGCCACATTCTCTCAGGGCCGCGCCAACGAGGACGATTGCGGCCAGCGCATCATGCTGTCTGTATCCGAAGATAAAACGACATGGAGCACCCCGGCACCGCTTGCGGATACCATGATGGGCGAGGATTCGGAGCGCGTGCTGGTCAACGGCGGCCTGTACGCCACGGAGGATCATTTAGTGGCGTACTATATGGGCTATGAATACCGCAAATCCGCACTGCGCGGCCCCAATTACCGCCCCGCCGAGGATGCCTACCGCTATAACCACATGCTGTATATCACCTCTACCACCGATGGCGTCACCTGGAGCGAGCCGCAAGTGCTGCCAACCGCCGCCTATGCCAACCATGGCCCCGAAGCGCTGCAAAGCGGGCGGCTGCTGATGTGCGGCGGTTCCACATTTATGATCTCTGACGATCCGTCGGGCGTTGGCAAATGGCGCACCAAGCTGAGCTATCCGGACGCCGCGCTCCAGGAAGGCGCAAAGCTGATCTGCGAAGGCAGCTTCCTGCAAACGGATGACGGCGCGGTCTATATGCTGCTTCGCAGCAACACTGAAATCCTGTACTGCGCTGTGAGCACCAACAATGGCGAAAGCTGGACGCGCCCGTACAAGACCAGCTTTAGCGACTGCGGCACCAAATTTAAGTTTGGCCGCCTGCCGGACGGGCGGTACTACTACGTAGGCTCGCCCATCCCAAAGAGCAACCGCAACCCCATGATCCTCTCTCTGTCTGATGACGGGATCGTGTTTGACGAAAGCTATCTGGTGCGCACCGAAGCGTATCAGCAGCAGTTTGAGGGTATGTACAAAGGCGGCGTATACGGCTATCCCGCCACTGTGCTTGTGGAGGATACGCTGTATATCATCTACACCAAGCACAAAGAGGCAGTGGAAGTAAGCGCAGTAAAAATCCCGTAATAGCAGAAATAAAAAAGGCCGGAGCGCAAAACGTACTCCGGTCTTTTTTGTTGCATACCTTGGTATGTTTAGACACATTTGCGTTTCTCCAGCATACGATATACCGACGCTATTGGAAGGAGGAATTTTAACATGGCATCCGACAAACCCCGCAATACATCCCCTTTTTCCGCGCTCAGCTATCAAGAGCAGCAGGATCAATGGCTGGCCTGGCGCTCGCAACAATTAGAGTATCACGATGCATCCGTGCCCCCGCCGGCCCCTGCTGCGCCGCCGCCCCCCAAGGAGGAGGCACTGCCGCCGCTGCGCCTGCCGCAGTTTCAGCGCCCCGCGCCCACGCGCCATGGCGAGCTGGACAAAATCCAGGCCAAGCACCGCCAGGCTGCGCGCACGGCAGCCGCCTGGCAGCCTACAGCACATAACGAAGCAGTGCTAAAATAGCCAAATGCAAAGGATACGCGGCATAAGACACCCATTTGGGCAGCTTGAGCGGCGCTTTAATGGGAATCAGCATCAGTGGCAGGGCCAGAATAGCCCAGAACTGCAAACGGCAAAGCGTTTGCAATAGCAGGCTGCCACGAGGCATAAAATCAAGCTTGGTTGGCAATTTCAGCCCAAACAAATCCGTGACCATGATGGAGCTTTGCCCCCAGAACATACAAAACGCCACCATCACCGCTGCAATGGCCGGTTTTTCGCGCCGGGCTGCATACAGCAACAGCATCAACAGCACACCCTGCCAGCCATAATCCATGGTGAGTACGCATGCCAAGAAAAGCGCGAGCACGGGTGCCCAAACTTCGCTGCCCCAGCGCTTTTTTTGTATGCCGGCAATGGCCAGCACGCCGCACAGCAGCGTGG
>JAVBRU010000026.1:0-16756 GCA_031547595.1 Eubacteriales bacterium | reverse complement strand
TATAAGTTATCTAAATATTCTTTACATCGAAAATGCGTGTTCATACGGGGGATTACACCTTTGTCCTCCCAAACCCGCTATAATGGGCGCAGAGATGAAATGGGAGGACGTATCATGCGCACACCTTTATCTGCCCCGCCGCGAGGCTATAACAGCTATAACGGGTTTAACTGGAGTATCACCGAGGCGGAGTTTCGTGCCACTGTGGAGTTTTGCGATAAAGAGCTCAAGCCCTACGGCTTTGAGTATATGGTGATTGACGCGTGCTGGTCGCACCCCGGCATATCGGATGTGCCCAACGCCAACCAGACCGACGATTTGCAGCCCACCTTGATGATGGACCGCTATGGCCGTCTCATCCCCACGCCCGATCGCTACCCGTCCTCCACCTTTGGGGCGGGGCTTCGCCCGCTGGCGGATTGGGTGCATGGCAAGGGGTTCAAGTTTGGCATCCATCTGATGCGCGGCGTGCCGCGCCAGGCGGCGGCCATGAAAGCACCGATATTGGGCAGCGAATTTACCTGTGATCAAATCGTGGATGCGCAGGGTGTGGCGTGCGATTGGCAAAACCAGATGGCACCGCTCAATATGGCGCACCCCGGCGCGCAGGCGTACCTGGACAGCATTTTTGCCTTGTATGAAGGCTGGGCATTGGACTTTTTCAAGATTGATGATATTTCCTGGCCATATCATGCTGAAGAGATTGAGGGATACGAACGCGCGATTGCAAAAACCGGGCGCGAGATGGTGATTTCGCTGTCCCCCGGCGCTGTGCCGCCGGAGCAGTGGCAGCATGTGGCCCAGTATAGCGATATGTGGCGCATCTCAAACGATTTCTGGGATCGTCCCGATCACCTGTATGCCAATTTTGACCGCTATGCCGTGTGGAGCGCGCTGCGCGTTCCCGGCGCATTCCCGGATGGCGATATGCTGCCCTTCTCCAAGGTGTCGCTGCGCGGGCCGGTGGGGGAGCCCCGGTATTCCAAGTTTACGTATGACGAAAAAATGTCCCAACTCTCGCTGTGGTGCTTGTGCAACGCGCCGCTGATGCTGGGCGGGGACGTGACGGTGATTGACAGCGCCACGCTGAAACTGCTGCAAAACCCGGATGTGCTGGCGGTGGATAATGAAGCTGCGGATGCCAAGCGCATCCTAGTGGAGGATGGCAGGCAGGCGTGGACGGCGCGGCACCAGAGCATCGCTTCTGTGCAGTATCTGGCGCTGTTTAACACCCAGGCGAAATGCTCCGCGCTGTTTAAGCCTTCGGATTATCTGCCCGGCAAGCAATACCGGGAACTGTGGACGGGGCGCATCCTGACGCCGGGCGATGCCCTGACCATCCGCCCCCACGGCGCGGCGATGTTTGAAGTGATTACCTAAATTAGGAGGAAAACAATGAAACGCACTCTGCTGCTGGTGGCTCTGGCATGGATGCTTTGCGGCACGGCGCTCGCGCAGGATATCATTGTGCGGGAGGGCAGCTACGCCGATTATTTGCAGACCCATGCCGCGGCAAGCCAGGCCAGCGAAGGTGCGGCGGCGGAGCTTTTTGATGTCTCTGTCCATGCGGTGCGCGGGGCATATGACGGCGCGGAAGAAACCGTGCAGCTGTCTGCCGGCGCGTGGGCGGAGTACCGCGTCACGACAGCGCAGGATGGCTGGTATCAGCTGCGCCTTACCTATCAGGCCCTGCCTTATATGGTGCAGGATTTGGAGATCAGCGTGGCCATCGATGGTGAGCGGCCCTTCCTGGAAGCGGATTTTTGCCTGTTGCCCAGGCTTTGGCAGGATGACGGCGCGGTGCAGACCGATAACATGGGCAACCAGATATTGCCCCGCCTGATAGAAGTGTATCAGTGGCAGGACGAAATTCTGTATGACATGAAGGGTGTGACGGACAGCGCACTGCGGTTTTACTTAGCGGCTGGCGAGCATACTCTGCGGCTGACGGCGGTCAGCGCGCCCTTCGCGGTGGCGGGCGTCAGCCTGGCCGCGCCGGAGGATATGCCCTCGTATGAGGAACTAAAAGGAAGCTATGCAAACGCCGGGTATCGGAAGGTTTCGAAATCTGTTTATATTGAGCAGCAGGCCGAAGCGCCCTCCCTTCGCTACGCCATCTGGCCGCAGGCGGAGGCAGACTACACCTCGCCCTCCACCGTGCCCAGCAGCCCCAGCAAAATCCTGTACAACGTGCTGGGCGGCGAATTCTGGACGGGGATTGACCAGCGCGTGGAATGGTGCTTCACCGTGCCGGAAAGCGGGCTCTACCAGATCAACGTGAAATACCGCCAGAATTATGTGCGCGGCCTGGCTGCGTACCGCAAGGTGCTGTTGGATGGCAAGCTGTTGTGCGAGGAGCTTCGCGCCGTGCGCTTCCCCTATTGCAGCGATTGGGAGAACCTCACTGTTGCTACCGATCAGGGCGAGCCGATGTTTCTTTATCTGGAAGCGGGGGAGCACACCCTGTCCCTCAGCCCGGCGATATTGCCGATGAGTGAGCTTCTGGCGGTGCTGGACGGCGCGGTGTACCAGCTGAACGCGTGGTACCGCCGCATCATCACCATCACGTCCACCAATCCCGATACCTACCGCGATTATTATCTGGACAAAGAGCTGCCCGGCATGATCAGCGATTTTGCCGCCGTGGCCACGCTGCTGGAGCAAACGGCGCAAAGCTATGAGCAGCGCATGGGCGTATCGGGCAGCGAGCTGTCCATTATGTATGAGGTCACCAAGCAGCTGCGCGATTTCGTGGAGCGGGCGGACCGCATCCCCGCGCGGCTGGGCGAATTCAAAAATAACATCTCCAGCCTGATTGCGCTTCGGCAAAAGATGATGGAGCTGCCCATGCAGATGGACTGCCTCAGCCTGTCTGCCCCCGGCTATTCGCTGCCCGCGGCGCAAAAAGGGTTTTTTGAGCTGATCTGGTTCCGCCTGCAGGCGTTTATGGCGTCCTTCACGGAGGATTACAACGCCGTGGGCAATGTGTACACGGACGATGGCGAGCACCGCCCCCTCAATGTGTGGGTCAGCGCCAATGATATTGTCACCAGCGGCAGCGCTTCCGGGCGCGACCAGATGATGCTGCTCAAGCAGATCATCGATGAGCAGTTCACCAAGGAAACGGGTATCCCGGTCAACGTCAGCCTGGTGGATAGTTCCGCCACGCTCACCCAGGCCATCGTGGCCGGCGCGGGGCCGGATGTGGCGTTGATTATCCCCTCCGGCTTGCCTGTCACCCTCGCCATGCGCGGCGCATTGCAGGATTTGTGTGAATTTGATTTGGACGGCTTTGAGGACGAGTTCTATCCCACCGCCATGATTCCCTACGAATACAACGGCGGCCTGTACGCGCTGCCCGAAACCCAGACCTTCAATATGCTGTTTTACCGCACGGATATCTTTGAGGAGCTCGGCATTGCCGTGCCGGACACCTGGGAGGATTTTTACCGCATCATTCCCATCATCCAGAAGCATAACCTGGAAATCGGGTTTGGCGAAAATCAGGATTTGTTTATCATGCTGCTGATGCAGATGGGCGGCGAGTTTTACACAGACGGCCTCAAACAGACCGGCTTTGACCAGCCGGAGGCTATCGCGGCCTTCAAGCAATGGACCGAGCTGTACACCAAATACAGCTTCCCGCTGTACTTTGATGCATTTAACCGCTTCCGGACGGGCGAAATGCCCCTGGTACTGGCCAGCTACACCTTCAGCTGCTATCTGGAAGCCGTGGCGCCGGAACTGAAGGGCCAGTGGGCGATGGCGCCCCTGCCGGGCATCCGTCAGGAGGATGATACCGTCAACCGCACCCAGCCCAGCGGCGGCACCTGCGGCATCATCATGAACAACCTGCCCAACAAGGACGATGCGTTCACCTTCCTGAAATGGTGGGTGTCTGCTCAGGCGCAGGCGGCGTTTGGCAACCGGCTGGAAAGCTCTATGGGCGCGGCCGCCCGGTACCCCACCGCCAACCGCGATGCCTTTGAGCAGCTGCCCTGGACGGCCGCACAAAAAGAGATGCTCAAGGCGCAATGGGCGCAGGTGAAGCCGCTCAATAACATTCCCGGCGGCTACAACATCACCCGCAGCCTCACAAACGCATTCCGGCGCGTGGTGTACTACTACGACAACCCCCGCGAAACCCTGCTGCGCTATAATGTGGATATGAACCTGGAGATGGAGCGCAAGCGTATCGAGTATGGCTTGGATTGATGGGAGGGATGAACATGCGGGCAATGGCGCAGCGCGGCAGCGGCTGGAAACGCGGCAGCTATTGGTTTATTCTGCCCTGGTTTACGCTGTTCTTTGTGTTCACGGTCATTCCCTTCATATCCTCCATCGTGCTCAGCTTCACCAATTTTAACATGCTGGAGACCCCGCAGTTCATCGGTGTGCTCAATTATGTGCGCCTGCTGTGGGAGGACGATATTTTCCTGATCGCGGTCAAAAACACGTTGCTGCTGGCCATTATCACAGGGCCTGCAGGCTTCCTGCTCAGCTTCCTGTTTGCCTGGGGCATCAACGAACTGCCCCGCCGCTTTCGCACCGGATTGACGCTGATGTTCTATATGCCCGCACTGGCAGGCAATATCTATTACATCTGGAAGTTCATTTTCGCGGGCGATGCCTACGGCCTGACCAATGGTTTCCTGATGCGCATGGGCATTTTGCAAGAGGCGATTCCGTGGCTGACGGACAGCCGCTATGCTATGTACATCGTCGTTCTGGTCATCATGTGGATGAGCGCGGGCACGGGCTTTCTGGCCTTCATCGCGGGTCTGCAGGCGCTGGACAGGGATTTGTTTGAGGCCGGCGCAATTGACGGCATCAAGAACCGTTGGCAGGAGCTTTGGTTTATTTCCTTGCCGCAGATGAAACCGCAGCTGCTGCTGGGCGCGGTGTACGCCATATCCGATGCCTTTGCCATTGGCTATCAGGCGGCCGAGCTGACGGGCTACCCCAGCACGGATTACTGCACGCACACCATCCTTTTACACATCAACGATTATGGCTATACGCGCTTTGAGATGGGCTATGCCTGCTCTATCCAGGTGGTGCTGTTTGGGATGATGCTGCTCAGCTGGTATATCATCAACCGTTCTTTAGCCAAATGGGGTACTGATTAGGGCGTGTTTCAAAACTCTTAACATGTATCTTCGGGGTGTAAAAGCACCATTTCTGCGTTGTCAAACCTTGAAATAGCGGTGCTATTCCGGCGGTTTTCCGCCTTAAACTGACGCTTTATCCCCTCGAAGCTGCACGTCCCTGACTTTTGAAACACACCCTAGGAAAGGAGGGAAGCCATGCGTTCCAAGAAGGTCAATCGCTCGGTGGGCGGCAACATCGCCATGACGGTTTTTTTGATGCTTTGCGGCATCGCCATGGTGATCCCCGTGGTTTACGCCATCAGCAGCGCGTTCAAGCCGCTGACGGAGCTGTTTCTCTATCCGCCGCGCTTTTTTGTCAAAAACCCTACGCTGGATAATTTCTCGTCCATGATGCGCGTGGTGGCCAGCAATCGTGTCCCCTTTGAGCGCTATTTGTTCAACAGCGTGCTGATCACTGGCGCTGGCACGCTGGCGGGCATTTTGCTTGGCGCACTGGCGGCGTATCCGTTGGCCAAGCACCAGTTTACAGGTAAGACGCTGCTTTTTAACTTTGTGGTGTGGGTGATGCTGTTTCGGCCAGAGGCCACGCAAATCCCGCAGTACATCGTGATTTCCAGGCTTGGCCTGCTCAATACCTATTGGGCGCAGGTAGTGCCGGTGCTCTCCGGCTCGATGAGTGTATTCTTGATGCGGCAGTTCATGCTGGTGTTTGTGCCAGACCCGCTGCTGGAGGCCGCGCGCATTGACGGCGCGAGCGAGCTATACACCTTCTGGGCCATCGTGATGCCCATTACCAAGCCCGCCTGGCTGACGCTGGCGCTGTTTACCTTCCAGAATCTCTGGAACCAGTCCGGCTCGCCGCAGTTTGTGTTTTCCGAAATCATGAAGCCGCTGCCAATGGCGCTTCGGCAAGTGGCCTCGGCAGGGTTATCCCGCGCGGGCGCGGCCTCTGCCATTGCGATGGTGCTGATGATTCCGCCGGTGCTGATGTTCCTGTTCACCCAGGGCGCAGTGATGGAGACGATGTCCACCTCGGGCATTAAGTAAGAAGAAAAGGAGGCTGCGCATGTTCAAACGCGTGTTATGCATACTGATGCTGTTGTTGACGGTTTGCTCCTGCGCGGCCGCCAGCTCTGAAATGCCATACTCCGGCTACACTTATGACGTGTGGGGGCGCTCCATCCCCGCGCCTGCCGGGTTTGTGTGCCAGCAGGTGTTCTTCCTGGAGGATGCGGGCACCACTGCGCTGAACGCCGCGCGTGATTTGTTTGTCTATCAGGATACTTTGTATATCGTGGACAGCGGCAACCACCGCATTGTGGCCTTGAATGAGGCGCTTGAGGTGGAGCGGGTGCTGAGCAGCTTTACATTAAACGGCGCGTCCACTACCCTCAATACCCCCAAGGGCATGTATATCCGGGACGATGTGATGTACATCGCCGATACCGAGAACGCGCGGGTGCTGGTGTGCGATTTATCCGGCAACGTCAGTCTGGTGCTAGAGCGGCCGGTGACAGACGCCATCCCTGCTACCACGGCCTTTCGCCCCGCCAAGGTGGCGGCGGATGGCTCGGGCTATATCTATGTGCTGGGCGAGGGCGTGTATCAGGGCTTGCTGTGCTACGACCAGAACGGCGCGTTTGTGGGCTTTTACGGCGGCAACCGCGTGACGGTCACGCTGTCGGTGGTGGTGATGAAGGCATGGAAAAAGCTGCTGTCTCAGGAGCAGGCGCAGGGCATGGCGCGGTTTGTGCCGCTGGAGATCAACAACCTGTTTATGGATCCCGACGATTTTGTGTTCACCGTCACCAACGGCTCCGCCACCGCCAACGAGCGCGCGAAGGGCAAAATCCAGCGCCTCAACCCGCTGGGCGTCAATGTGCTGCGGTATAACGAGCGGGATTTTCTGGCCTCCGCCGGTGCGGTGTACGAGAAAAGTATCTATGGCGATGTGGAGTACGCCACCATCAAAACCCAATTGGTCGATACCATTTTTGTGGACATTCATGTAAACAGCGCCGGGGTATTCGCCGCGCTGGACAGGGAGCGCGGGCGCGTGTTCCTGTACGACCTTGACAGCAATCCGCTGTTTGTGTTTGGCGGTATCGGCAGCCAGAAGGGCACCTTCACCACGCCCTCGGCCATCGAGCTGTTTAACGGCAGCTATGTGGTGCTGGACGAGCAAAAGAACAACCTGACCTTCTTTGCCCCCACTGCGTATGCCAAAACGGTGCTGGCGGCCACGGCGCTCACCGGCGAAGGGCTGTATGCCCAGGCGCTGCCCCTGTGGGAGGAAGTGCTGTTGATTGATGCCGGCAACTACATGGCTTACCGCGCGATTGGCAAGTATTATCTGGAATGCCGGGATTATGAGAATGCACTCAAGTATCTGAAGCTAGGGCAGGACAGGGACGGCTATTCCCTGGCTTTCAACCAATACCGCAAGGCGTATCTGCAAAAGAACTTCCTGTGGATTGCCGCGACGGTGATTGCGGCGCTGGTGCTGCTTGGCTGGCTGCTTAAAAAGCTGTTGCGCCATTGGGGCATGGACAGGAAGCGCACCCGGATTATATTCCATTAACGCATTCATTTGGCGAAGAAGGGAGGAAAGGGCATGACGCTTTCCCGCATCATCCGGTTGACCCGTCAACATCAAAAAGAAAAAAAGGCAGCCGGCATCCCGCGCACGCCCTGGCAATCGCGGGCGCTGGCCTATCCCTTCATGGCGCTGATGCACCCGGTGAAGACCTTCCAGCAGCTCAAATACGAGGGCGAGGGCCTGTCCGTGCCCGTGGCCAACGGCATCTTCCTGCTGCTATTCATTGGCCAGATATTCAACTACCTCAACACGGGCTATCTGTTTAACTACAACCGCGCAGAAAACCTGAACCTCTGGCTGCAGTTCATGGCCAGCGCCATGCCCGCGCTTTTGTGGTGCGTTACCAACTGGGCGATCTGCACTTTGATGGACGGCGAGGGCAAGTTCCGCGAGATCTGGGTGTGCACGGCGTACAGCTTTTTCCCGGTGGTGCTGCGGCTGTTCCTGGGCGCGATTCTCAGCAACGGCTTCATCGTGGACGAAGGCGCTTTTTTGACGGTGCTGGAGGTGGGCACGCTGCTGCTTACTGTGCTGATGCTGTTCATCTCCAATATGATCATCCAACAGTACACCTTCAAAAAGACGGTGATCAGCATGCTCCTCACAGTGTGCGGCATCGCGGCGATGATCTTTTTGATGATCCTGATGCTCAGCATGTTTCAGCAGCTTGGCACCTTCCTCTCTACGGTGTACAAAGAAACGCTGCAGCGGATAAGGGGGGGCTGATGCAGATGCGAAAGATCACTTTAGCCTGTATAGCACTGTTGCTTTGCGCCGTGCTTTTGCCCGCACTGGCAGACGAATTTCAAAACACCTCCGGTTTTGAGCTGGTTGCGCAAAACGATGCTTATCAGCTGTATCTTAACTACCAAAAGGGCGATACACTGCAGTTTTATGTGCTGGATGGCAAAAGCGGCGCGGTGTACCCTTCCAGCCCTTTGGATTGGGCGGAGTCCTCCGATAAAAAGATGCGCATGACCATCGGCTCGCAGCTACTGGTCACCTCGGTGGATAAAGGCACCAAGGCCATTTATAACGCCAACAGCCAGGTAAGCAGCGTTGGGGAGAAGGGCACCACCGTCACGCTGGTAGACGGCGGGTTTGAGGTGATTTACGATTTCCCGCGCGAGAAGGACAGCTACCGCATCCCCGTGCGCTACACATTGTGCGCGGACGGGCTGAATGTGGAGGTGCTTTTCACAAAGATTGAAGAGTACGGCGATGTGTATGTGCAGGCGGTGGCAGTGTTGCCCCACTTCTTTGCCGGTGCGCCGGGAGATGAAGGCTATCTGCTGGTTCCGGATGGCTCCGGCGCGCTGATTGATTTTAACGGCTGGCGAAAGGGAATGAGTGTATACCGCGAAGCGCTGTATGGCAATGACGACGCCCTCACCACCACCCAGAAAAAACGCAGGGCCTATACGGCGGGGCTGCCGGTGTGCGGCATCCAAAACGGAGAAAACGCGCTGTTGGCCATTGCGGATGAAGGCTCCGCCCTTGCCACGGTGTATGGCAAGCCCAGCGGCAGCAGCACCGTATACAGCGCGGCGTATTTCGAGTTTACCTACCGCTCCACCGATAAAATGGTGCTGGCGGATCAATCCTGGTACGCCAAGGATGTCACCATGATCAGTAGCACCGCCAACAACGCGCAGGACATCCGCGTGACCTACCGCTTTCTCTCCGGCGACAGTGCCGGGTATGTGGGTATGGCGCATGCGTATGGCGATTATTTGCTGGCAAAGGGGCTGGTGCCCCGCGCTGAAGCGACGCCCACCCTGCGGCTGAATTTTTATGGTGCGATCAAAAAAGAGCGCTCTGTGCTGGGCATCATCGTGACGGATCTGCTGCCCATGACGACCTTCCAGAAAGCAAAAGAAATCCTGGAAACGCTGGATTCCGCGGGTGTTGATCAATTGAGCCTGAAGTACCTGGGCTGGAACAGCGGCGGGCTGCAGGATTCCGTGCCCGATGCCGCCAAGCCCGAGGGCAGCCTCGGCGGAGCGAGCGGCCTGAAAGCGCTGGAGCAATACGCAGCGCAGCACGGGATTGTCACCTGGTATGATGTGGACTTCCTGCGTTTTTACAAGACCAGCCTGCGCTACACCGCCATGGGCTCCGCCGTGCAGAGCATCGTGGGCGAAACCGCGCTGCAGTACACCTATCAGGTGAGCACCTACCAGAAGAACGAAAAGATTGCCGCGTACTATCTGCTGCGGCCGGATAAAGTGCCGCAGGTTGCCGCTTCCTTTATCAAAAACGCGCCGTTTGAGGGCGTGTCTGTGCAAAGCCTGGGGGAAATGGTGTATAGCGATTTCCGGCCGGGCAGCTATACTTCCCGCGAGGTCAGCGCCCTTTTGTGGGGCGAAACCGCGAATGTGCTGCGGGCGAACGCCGGCCGCGTGTCCACCGCCTATGGCGCGGGGTATCTACTGCCCTATGTGGACGAGGTGACGGACATCCCGATGACGGACAGTGGGTTTGACGTGTGCAGCACGGATGTGCCATTTTTGCAGATTGCGCTGCACGGGCTGCTGCCGCTGTACGCCCCGGCGTATAACCTGTCCGAACAGCCGGAGGAGCTCTTCCTGCGATTGCTGGAAACAGGCACGATGCCCAGCTACGCCGTGACCGGCCTCAGCTCCAGCGAGCTTCGGGACACCCGGTACGAGCATCTTTTAAGCACGGAGTTTGCTGTGCACGGGCAGGCCATTCAATCGCTTTACCAGCGCTTTATCGATGCATGCCCTTGGGTGTGCGGCCAACCCATCACCGGGCATGTGATCGACGGTATGCTCCGCTGCACTACGTTTGCTGATGGCACGCGCGTGTATGTCAACTATGGCCTGACGGACGGCGTGCTGGACGGCCACAACCTCTCGGCACAAGGCTTTCTTGTTTTGAAGGGGGGCGATTGATATGGCACGTGCCAAACGCAGGCGCAGTATTGAGGCGCACCGCGCAATGTTGGGACGGATGTTTGTTTTGCCCTTCACCATCGGGTTTCTGCTGCTGTTCCTCAAGCCCGTCCTCACTTCGCTATATTATTCCTTTGCCAATGTGTCGTTTGATAAGGGGTTGTTTGATGTCACCTTCCGCGGGCTGTACCACTACGAGTTTGCCCTCACCAAGGATTCGGAGTTTTTGATTCTGCTGGCAGATGCGTTCAAAAACATGGCGCTGTCCGTGCCGGTGATCCTGCTGTTCTCCATGTTTATTGCGATGGTGCTCAACCAGAAGTTCCGGGGGCGCGGCCTGATGCGCGCGGTGTTCTTCCTGCCGGTCATCATCACCTCCGGCGTCATCATCTCTATCCTGCAAAACGATATTTTCAACCAGACCATCCAGCAGGCCAACAACCAATCCACCGCGCTGTTCCAGGCCACGGGCCTGATGCAGATGCTGACGGCCCTCAAAATCCCGGCCAGCGTGATTGACACCCTGACTGGCATGGTGAACACCATCTTTGATATGCTGTGGCGCTCCGGCGTGCAGATTTTGATCTTCCTGGCCGCCATGCAGGGCGTGCCGCCGCAGCTGTACGAGGCCGCGCGCATTGAGGGCGCAACTGCATGGGAGAGCTATTGGAAAATCACCTTCCCCATGATCTCTCCGCTGCTATTCACCTGCCTTGTGTACACCATCATCGATACCTTCACCGATTACAGCAACCCTTTGATGCTCAACATTCAGCAGATGGCGTTTACGCAGATGCGCTATGCCTATGCCTGCGCAATGGCATGGATCTACTTCGTGCTGGTGTTCCTGGTGATCCTGATTGTGAACTGGGTATTTGGCAAGTTTGTGTTCTACTATAACGATTAGGGAGGAGGGGACAGTATGCGGTCGATCCTGTTATCGGAGCTGGGGCGAAGGGTCTGGGCCATTTTGCGGTTTTTTGTGCTGCTGGGGCTCACCTTTATCATCCTGTATCCGCTGCTGCTGATGCTGTCCACGGCCTTTAAGCCTGCTGCCGAAGCGTACGACCCCAGCATTGTGTGGCTGCCAAAGTCCCTGACACTGAACAACTTCCAGCTGGCGCTGGCGGGCATGAACTACTGGAAGTCCTTCCAAAATACGCTGATGGTCAGCGGCGTGAGCTCGGTCATTCAAGTGATTTCCTGCGCGCTGGTGGGCTATGGATTTGCGCGGTACAAGTTTAAGGAGAGCGGCATTCTGTTTGTCTGCGTGCTGTTCACCATCATTGTGCCGCCCCAGGTGGTGGCTGTGCCCACATACCAGATGTACCGTTTCTTCACCATTCCCTTCATTGGCCCGTGGCTTTCGGATCTGACCGGCCTGCCTCTCACCGCCAACCTGATCGACTCGCCCCTCGCGTTCTATATCCCGGCAGCGTTTGGGGTGGGGCTGCGCTCCGGCATCTATATCTTTGTGTTCCGCCAGTTCTTCAAGGGCCTGCCCAAGGAACTCGAAGAGGCGGCCATGGTGGATGGCTGCGGGGCGCTGCGCACCTTTGTGCAGATCATGGCACCCAATGCCATGGGCGCGTTCCTCACGGTGTTCCTGTTCTCGCTGGTGTGGTACTGGAACGACTATTTCTTATCCTCTATGCTGCTGAGCAGCCACCGCACGCTGGCGGTGTCACTCTCGCTGCTTCGGCAAAACCTGCGCACGCTGGGCGTTGACACCCTCGACCCGTTCACGCTTTCCGCCAGGCTGCAGGCGGGCGCGCTGCTCACCATTTTGCCCATGCTGGTGTTATTCCTCTTCCTGCAGCGCCACTTCACCCAGAGCATTGAACGCACGGGTATCGTGGGCTGACCCCTTTGAATACTGCCTTGCTGACAGCAAGGAGTAAATATAACATTTTGGGAGGTTGTCCAAATGACTATGAAAAAGTGGACCAGTATTCTTCTGTGTTTGGCACTGCTGCTGACGCTGGCGGGTTCGGCGCTGGCCAGCGATGTGCCGGAAAACGGCATTGTCAAGCTGTACCTGTGGGGCGAACCCTCTGCGGATGATTTGGCCGCTATTGCCTACACCGAAGCGACCTACAAAATCAAAGTGGACTACACCGTTGTGGCCTGGGGCGCAATGGACGTGAACGTGCTGACGGACATCAGCGCGGGCGATGCGCCCGATCTTCTGCTGATGCACGCAGAAAACTTCCCCCGCGTCGCCATCCAGAACCTGGTGATGCCGGTGGATCAGCTGGATCAGGAGCTGTATAACAGCGCGATCCTCGCCACCACCGCCGCCGCTTCCCGGAGCAGCTACGAATACGCGGGCCAGAAGTATGCCATCAGCGGCTATGGCGACCCCGTGTACATCTTCTACAACAAGACCATGTTTGACGATTACGGCATGGACACCCCCGTGGAACTGTGGGAGCGCGGCGAGTGGACGTGGGAAGCATTCCGCCAGTGCGCTATGGATCTGATGGATTATGACGCAGAGGGCAATGCCACCGTGTATGGCTACGCCAGCTGGGAATATGACATTTGGGTGCTCAGCAACGGCGGCACCTACCTCACCTACGGCGGCGCAGAAGGCATCAAGCTGACGCTGGACGATGCGGCTACCGTGCGCGGCCTGCAGTTTATCCAGGACGGTTACTACAAAGATAAGTACATGAAGCCCGATGGCAACATCACCCACACCACCGATTTCATCGCGGGCCGCGTGGGCATGATCTCTGACGGCCTGTACCGCGTGGGCGATTTCATCGATGTGATCAAGGACGAATGGGACTTTGTGCCCATGCCGCTGGGCCCCGATAACACCACTGGCGCGTTCCCCGGCACCATCAATGGCTGGGCGGTCTGCTCCAGTGCCAAGAACCCGAATGGCGCCCTCATGTACCTGATTGGCCGCGCCGAATACGCGGAAATGACCAAGGAAAGCCTTTCCGGCATCAATGCCCGCCTCACCCCCGAGCAGCTGGAACGCGACCGTCTGTACCGCGAGGGCGAACAGGCTGCCAACATCGTGACGGCTGACCTGGCCGGCATCGGCAACATCGCCAACAAGCAGTGGGATTGGTGGGCAGCGATCTTCAACGGCACCCCCGTTGCCACCGCCAACGAGACCATCCGCCCCGTATTCCAGGCGGAAATCGATGCGGCGATTGCGGATACCAAGGTCAGCAGCAAAGAAAACTTCGCGAGCCTGCCTGTTATCACCTTTGATGCGGAGACTGCTGATTTCTTCCGGGGCACTGCGCCCGATGGCGGCACCTGGGGCACAGCGTCCTTCGAAATCGTGGATGGCCTGGGTGGTAAGTGCGTGCAGATCATGCGCAACCATGACGACGAATGGCAGCTGATGGGCTGCACCGACCCGAACCTCTGGTTCTTCCCCTCCTATGGCCACACCTACACCATCAGCTTTGATTACGAGATGCTCTCCGATATGGGTGATGATGGCTACATCTACCTGTGCCTGCGTCCCGAAGCCAATGTGGGCGACGGCGGCGTCAACTTCGGTTGGAACACCCTGGGCGGCCTGAAGGCTGGCGACAAGGGCCACTGGGAAACCGTGATTGGCGTAGACAAGGCAACGGAGCCGCTGTGCATCGTATTTGGCGGCTGCAAGAACGGCGATTTGCTGCTGGGCAACATCAGCATCGTGGAAAACTAATCATGATAACAGGGGACGGGGGAGGCAAAACTCCCTCGCCCCTTTAGATCATTACCCCCGGTTTCCTTTGGAGATGTATGAAGGGGCTGCGGCCCCTTCATGTATAACCCGCAGGGCCGGCTTTGCCGGTTCGAGGAGCGGCTGGAATGCCGCTTCCGATATTATTTTCCGCCCGTGTGCCTCAGCACACAGGAAAATGATGCATTCCGAAAAAATGAGTTCTTCATTTTTTCGGGAAAAAGAGGAGGGAAAAGGATTGAAGAGCAGCATGGTTTGGCTGGCAATCCTGGTTTTGTGTTTTTCAATCCTTTGTACCGAAGGAGTGTGTGAGTCGATGGCCTTGGATGTGAAAGTATCGCCGATGCCGTATGCGGGCGGCGTGCGCAACCCGCTCAAGGGGCTGCGGGCGGATAACGACCTCAATACGCGCTATGGCACTCTGGTACGCTGGTATATCCCCTGGAACGCGCTGGAAAGCAATGCAGAGGATGGATTTGAAAAGCTGGTGGAATACGGCAAACAGCAGTGGGGCAATGCGAGCATGCTCAACTGCAAGATCATTCCGCGCGTGTATCTGGAATGGCCGAATGTGGGCACCTATTGGCCGGAGGATATGAAGACGGGGGATTATACCAGCTTTGATTTCCAGCTGCGGCTGACCACCATGGTGCAAAAGATGGCCAAGGCCTGGGATAGCGACCCGCAGATTGCCTATATCGAGATGGGCCTTGTGGGCTGGTGGGGCGAGCAGCATACGCCCACGCCCACCGATCAGGTGCAAAACCTGCTGATCAGCCTGTTTTCCAAATACTTTGTCAACAAACAGGTGATGGTGCGAAACCCCTTGCATGCGTTATTCCAAAAGGCAGGGTTTGGCCTGTACTGGGACGAGTGGGGCAGCGATATGCAGTGGAGCGAGTGGGACCATATCGATCTTGTGACCACCGATGCGTATAAAGATCGCTGGAAGACTGCGGTGTTTGGCGGCGAGAACACCAACAACCTCTACACCTACGACCCTACCGGCGGCAGGTTTATGACCTACGGCTGCGCCGTTCCCTTCCCGGCCGAGACTGCTTTTGCGGAGTATTTGCCGCAGATGCTCAAATACGCGCGGCTGACGCATACCAATCACATGCACACCCGCTTGCCGGACGAGGGCAACACCGCGCTGTGGAAGAACGTGGCCACCTTCCAGGACACATTGGGCTATGCGTTTGAAATCCGCTCCGCGCGCTTCAACCACGTGGGCGAAGAACGCGTGCTGCAGCTCTCCTTTGATGTGCGCAACAACGGCGCTTCGCCGCTGTATGCCGATTGGCCGGTGGCGGTATCGCTGCTTTCTGCCAAGAACAATACGCTGGTGTGGCGTGCGCTGCTGCCCGGTGTGAGTGCGTCTGATTGGCTGCCCGGCGAAGAATGGGATGTGGAGGCCAATGCCTACCGGGTGCCCGCCAAGGTGTATACGGTGGAGGGCGCGCTTTCGCTGCCCGAATCGGTGGCGGAGGGAGAATACGTGCTGGCACTTTCCATTGTGGACCCGGCTGGCCTTCGAAACGCCGCAGTGTTTATGAATGCGGGGTATATAAACGGCGGCTATACGGCGCTGGGCATGATTGGCGTGGGAGCGATCCCGGCGCAAAAGCCCTTTACGGCGGCCATCAAAGCGCAGGACCCTGTGCTGGGCTACGACCTCAACCTGGCGCTGTATAAGGAATGCACCGCTGCCGAGCTGACGGATGGGCTGAATGTGTCTGCCTGGACGGGAGAGGGCTTCACAATTGACCTCTCTTCCCGCGCAAGGCTGAGCAGCATGACCCTGGCATTTGAGGAACCGGCGGTGCCCTTTGTTGTGGAGGTGTCGGATGACGGGGAAAGCTGGGCTGCGGTATCTGCAGAGCCTTTCTATGCCCACAACGACCGCGTGTATCTGCCGCTGGGCGTCAAGGCACGGTATGTCCGCGTGGCATTTGCTGAGGCTGCTGCGCTGTCTGAGGTCAGCGTGTACGGACAATAATTTCAATAACCAGAATAATCTCAGGGCAAGGGCGGCAGGTATCGCTTTTGCCCTTTGTCTTTATTATCTTTCGCCGGTGCAGGAATATGCCTATGCCATCGCGTATAAATAAAAGGAACATAAATATATAGTTATATTGCGAAAGACGGATGAGGAAGCCGCTGCGGTTATCACCGAACGACAGAACGTATTTCGTGTAATACCAATCTCAACCTAAAATGGCTCAATCTCGCGAATCTTTTCATCGCCCCATCGGCAATGGCCTATCGGGCCATTGCCGCTAGGCTTGGGCACTGAGGCGGCGCAAGCACCGTCCTCGTGCCTCGGTGCGCTAACGCGCACCCTTGCGCATGGCTCTACTGCGCTGCGTTCCCTCATCTTAGCGAGGGGCAAAAATTGATCGCGATCTTATCGTCATTTTAGATTGAG
>JAVBRU010000069.1:0-24138 GCA_031547595.1 Eubacteriales bacterium | reverse complement strand
TCCACTACGCCTTTTTCCAGCATTTTTTCTGCCAGCCAGGGCATATAAACGCCTCTGGACTCGTCCACGCGGCCCTTGACGGTGAGCAAGATGTAGTGGTACGGCTCGATCATGCCAATGGCGCAGCGCGGCTCGCGGTAGTAATAATAGTCCTTTTCCAGCATGTGAGGGCCGATTTCGCCCTCTGTGACCAGCACGGGGCCAAAGGAGAATACATTGGTTGCGCCCATGGCCAGGTACTCTGCGCCTGTCAAGGCGTCACTGAGGTAGGTTTTCATGCTGCCATCGTCAAACACCGCCAGCACCTCCAGGCAGGGCAGGGCACCGTGATTGGCCTTGTGCGTGCGGTCGTATAACAGCGCGCCATTGCGCACGATGATGCCGGGGCGCGCGTTGTTGTTGACGCGGGTGCCAAAGAAATCGTCCGTGATGGCCAGCACCACTTGATTCTCCTGTGCCAGTGCCATGGGCGTGGTGAAGCGGGTGCCGGGGGTTTTGCCCTGCGTCAGATAGGTGGAAAGGGGCGTTTCGGGGCTGCAATAGACCTCGGTTTCAAACCAGACGATCTTGCTTGTCTTGTCCTCCATGCGCCGGATTTCTACCGACAGGGAGCTGGATTTATAGATCCACAGCCCGTCGGTTGCATCCTCGTAGATGTATTCTTCCTGCCCGGCGTCCTCGGTGAGGAAGCCCTCTTCGGTGAGGGCGGGCATGGCTGGCGTGGCCTTGGGCGCAATGGGCGCGGGCGTGGGGGTGGGCGCAGGGGACGCCTTGGGCTGGGTGCCGGAGGGCACGCAATTGCCGGAGAACACCAGCGTCTGTAATTCCGGGGATGCGATGCCATCGACGGTCAGGCCGTTTTTCTCCTGCAATTGCTGCACGCGCTCCACCATGGTGGCGTTGTATTCGTCCGTCAAATCCAGCGTCTTGAAATAGCCCAGCCAATACATGGCCTGCTTGAGGCGCAGCACCGCCGTGCCCGAGTCCCCACGCTGCAGGGTGGTGTAGGTGGTGGCGGCCAGGGCGCAGGTGGCGCAAAGAAGCAATAACAGGCACACGGTGGCGATGCGGTAGAAAGGAGTTTTCACAAACAATATCCTCCGTCAGTTAATAAAGGGCGAGGTTCCAAAGCCGATCATACTGCCCACGCCGCGCGGGTTGGTGCCGCTGCTGTTGATGGGCTTGCCCATGAATACCAGTGCGGTGGTGGCGCCGCCGTCGAGGTTCAGGGCCTCTGTGACGCCTTTTTCCAGCATTTTATCGGCCAGCCAGTCAAAATACACGCCCTTGGCATCGTCGGTGCGGCCTACCACGGTGACAATCAGGTAGTGATAGGGCGCAATCATGCCGATGGCGCAGCGCGGCTCCCGGTAATGATAATAGGCGGAGAAATCCACGGTTTCGCCGCGCTTGCCCTCACTGACCAGCACGGGGCCAAAGGCGAACACATCGGTTGCGCCAAGCGCCAGGTATTCATCGCCCGTCATGGCAGCGTTGGGATAGGCCTTCATGCTGCCATCCGCAAACACCGCCAGGGTGTCAAGGTTCGGCATGGCATGATAGCCAGCGGGCAAAGTGGTGTCATGCAACAGCACGCCGCCGCGGATGATGACGCCGGGGCGGTTCTTGGTGCCGATGCGCACCCCATAATAGTCGTCCGACAGGGCCAGCACGATGCGCCGCTCCTTGGCGAACTTGACGGGGGTGGTGCGGTCGGAACCCACATACTTGCCGGTGGTCGTCATATACGAAGTGAGCGGCTCCTCCGGCGAGGCGTAAATCTCGGTTTCAAACCATACCAAGCGCTGCTGAATGTCCTGATAGCGGCGGATTTCAATAGATAAGCCGCCGGATATATAACGCCACAGGCCGTCAGCAGCATCCTCATATACATATTCTGTCTGGTTGCTTTCGGTGGAGAGGAAGCCCTTGTCCGTCAAAGGCGGCAGGCTGGGTGTGGCCTTTGGTGCAGCCAAAGTGGGCTGTGGCGAGGGCGTGGGGGAGGGGTTTGGCTGCGTGCCCGAGGGGATGCAGCTGCCCGAAAACACCAGCGCCTGCAATTCCGGCGAGGCAATGCCGTCCGGTGTCAGGCCGTTTTTTTCTTGCAGTTGCATCACGCGCTCTTTGGTGGCATCGGTGTATTCGTTAGACAGAATTTCCAAGGTTTGAAAATAACCCAGCCAGTACATGGCCTGCTTGAGGTGCAGCACATCCTCGCCCTTGCTGCCCTGCTGCAACGTGGCATAGCTTACGCCCTTTTGCAGGCTGACCTCGGCCAGTGAAACAGTGGCAATAATCACAAACACAATCAAAAAGAAAAAGAACCCCTTTTTCATACATCTATCCTTTTTCATTGGTATAGATGCCCAAAGGATGCGCCCCCTTCCTTGCAGAAGGGTAACGCATCCCGTGAAAGCAAATATCAAGTTACTTGGCGTTTTTCACCTGAGACCAGAAGGTGTTGTAGATGGTCATGAAATCCTGGATGTCGTGGAAGAATTCGCAGGATTCCACGGTTTCTTCGTCGGGATTGAGCACGCTGTTTTCGATGTATTCATCGCCCATCAGCTCCACTGCGGCAGCGTTGGGGGAGGAGTAGCGGATGTACTCGCAGTTCATCACAGCGATGTCGGGGCGGCAGAGGAAGTCGATCAGTTTTTCGGCATTTTCCTTGTTCTTGGCTTCGGTGGGAATGACCATGGCGTCCACCCAGATGTTGCTGCCCTCGGCGGGCACGGCATAGGCCAGGTCTTCATTCAGGTCGATGGCATACTGCGCATCGCCCGACCACATCAGCGCCAGCGCGGCTTCGCCCAGCGGCATTTTATCCTTGGTTTCGTCCAGCTGATACGCCTTGACCATGCCGGATTTCTTTTGCTCAATCAGCTTGTTGGCGGCTTCCTGAAGGGCCAGCGGATCGCGGGTGTTCATGGAATAGCCCAGGTATTTGAGGGTGATGCCCATGGTGTCGCGGATGGAGTCCAGCATGATCACATTGCCCTTGTACTTTTCGTTCCACAGGATGCTCCAGGAATCCACGGGATCATCCACCATGGTGGTGTTGTACAGGATGCCCACGGTGCCCCACATGTAGGGCACGCTGTATGCGTTGGTTTCGTCATAGGACGGGTTTTTGAGGTAATCAAAGATGTTCTCGAAATTAGGAACATTGTCGAAATTAATGGGCGCGATCAGATTTTCGGCAATCATGCGCTCCACGCAATAGTCGGAGGGGAAAATCAGGTCGAAAGACGACGGATTGGCGCGGAAGCTGGTCATCATCTTCTCGTTGTCGTCAAAGCACATATAGTTGACCACGATGCCCGTTTCTTCGGTGAACATGGCCAGCACATCTTCGTCGATATAATCCTGCCAGTTGAAAACGTTGACGACCTCGGCAGCCATGGCCATGGATGTGGACAGGCACAGCACCAACGCGAGGCAGAAAAGGATACGAATTGTTTTCATGAGTAAACCCTCCCAACATAAAATAATATGGTCAAGCCTTTTTGGCATTGCCAGCTCTCTCGGTGCGGCGGTTGATGAAGAGCAACAGCAGCAACAGCGATACGAACATCAGCGCGGACAGCGCGTTCATGGTGGGCTTGATGCCCTTGCGCGCTTCGGAGTAGATCAGCGTGGACAGGTTTTGCACCAGCGGGTTGGTGGTAAAATAGCTGATGGTGAAATCATCCAGCGACAGGGTGAAGGCCAGCAGCGCGCCGGTGACAACGCCGGGCATGATTTCCGGCAGCACCACGTGCAAAAGCGCATAGGTGGGCGTGGCCCCAAGGTCCAGCGCCGCCTCATAGCTGTGCTTGTTCATTTGCTTGAGCTTGGGCAGTACCGATAAGATCACATAGGGTGTGTTGAAAGTGACATGCGCCAGCAGCATCGTCCAGTATCCGCGCTCCACTTTCGTGAACAGGAACAGCAGCATCAGCGACAGGCCGGTCACGATATCGGGCATGGTCATGGGGATGTTGGTCATGGTCATCATAAAGGCCTGGGGGCGCTTTTTCATGGCATGGATGCCCAGCGACGCCAGGGTGCCAAGCACTGTTGCAATGATGGCCGCCAGCACGGCGATTGTGACTGTTACATACAGCGCCTGCATGATTTGCTGATTCTTGAAAAGCTCTCCATACCAGCGGAAGCTGAAGCCCTCCCACTTGGCGCGGCTCTTGCCCGCGTTGAAGCTTTGCACGATCAATACCACGATGGGGATGTACAGGAAGAACAGCACCAGTGCCAGATAGCTGCGTTTGAGAAACTTCATCATATCAGGGTGCCACCTCCTTCGCCCTCGGGGTCGGCCTTGCGTAGTAAGCCCAGGCTGGCCAGAATGAGCGCCATCATGATCAGGGACATGGCGCTGCCGGTGTTCCAGTCGCCGGCGGTGAGGAATGTGCGCTCGATCAAATCGCCAAACATTTCGGTGTTGCCCCCGCCCAGCACGCGCGGGATAAAGAAGGTGGTAACGGAGGGCATAAACACCATGGTGATGCCGCTGATAATGCCGGGGAGGCTCAGGGGCAGCGTGACCTTCTGGAAGGTCTTCACGCTGTTGGCACCAAGGTCCATCGACGCCTCGGTCAGCTTGTAATCCTGCTTGGCCAGCGCGTTGTAGATGGGGAATACCATGAAGGGCAGGTAGTTGTATACCATGCCCAGCAGCACCGCGCCGCTGTTGTACATCAATTGAACTTTGCCAATGCCCAGCCAGATCAGGATCTGGTTGATGAGGCCGCTGTCCTCCAGCAGCGTCATCCACGCGATGGTGCGAAGCAGGAAGTTCATCCACATGGGGATAATGAACAGCACCACGATGGTCGCGCCCAGCTTGAACTTCCTGTCCGCCATGATCAACGCGGCGGGATAGCCCATGAACAGGCAAATCACCGTGCACAGGAAGGCCATCCACAGCGAGTAGAGAAGCGTATCCACATTGACGGTGCCCCGCGCAATGCCCATGGAAGCCGGATCGAACCCAAGCTCGGTGAGCTGCTTGGCCATGCCGTGGTTGCTGTCCCAGAAGTTTGCAAAGTTCTCCAGGGTGAACTTGCCATTCACATCGGTGAAAGCGTAATACGCAATCAGCACAAGGGGCAGCACCGTGAAAAGAATCATCCAAAGCGTGTACGGCGATGAAAAGAAGGAGCGTTTCATGCCGTGATTGCGCTTGAGCAGCACGCCCATCAGCGCAATAAACGCCACGAAACCGCCAAGCATCGCCCAGATCGCCCAACTGGGCAGCGTGAAACTCATCATGCCGGGGCATCCTCCTTCATGGGGCGCATGATATGGATGTTGAAGGGTACAACAGACAACCCCACGTGCGAGCCTTCCGGCTGCATGGTGGTGGAATGGATCTTCCACTTGCTGCCCGCCGCGTCCACGATCATCTCATAGTGCACGCCCTTGAATAGCACGCTTTCCACTACGCCCGTCACCTGCCCCATATCCTGGCCAACTACCAGAATATCTTCGGGACGGATCACTACGTCCACCGGCGTGTCATCGCCAAACCCGGCGTCTACGCAGGAAAAGCGTTTGCCGCAGAACTCTACCAGCTCGTCGCGCACCATGGTACCAGTGAAGATGTTGCTCTCGCCAATGAAGTTGGCCACAAAGGCATTCTCCGGCTCGTCATAGATGCGCTTGGGGGTGCCAATTTGCAGGATGTGGCCGCCGTTCATCACAACCACGGTATCAGACATGGTGAGCGCCTCTTCCTGATCGTGCGTCACATACAGGAAGGTGATGCCCATGCGCTGCTGCATGGATTTAAGCTCCAGCTGCATGCCCTTGCGCAGCTTCAGGTCCAGAGCGCCCAGCGGCTCGTCCAGCAGCAGCACTTCGGGTTCGTTGACCAGCGCGCGCGCAATGGCGATGCGCTGCTGCTGCCCGCCGGAGAGCGAGTCCACACTGCGCTTGCCATAGCCGGACAGGTTGACCAGGTCCAGCATGTAGTCGATCTTTTTGTTGATCTCGTCCTTGGGCGTTTTCTTCAGCTTCAGGCCAAAGGCGATGTTTTCGTGCACGTTGAGGTGCGGGAAGAGGGCGTATTTCTGGAAAACCGTGTTCACGCGACGCTTGTAGGGGGGCAACGCGGTGATGTCCTTGCCGTCAAACATCACACGGCCTTCATCGGGGGATTCAAAGCCGCCGATGATGCGCAGCGTGGTGGTCTTGCCACAGCCGGAGGGGCCCAGCAGCGTCACAAATTCTTTTTTGCGGATGTAGAGATTTATATTGGAAAGAACGGTGACACCATCGTATGCTTTGCCGATGTTTTCCAGGGTAATCAGACGCGGTTGATCGGCCATGGCGGTGATCCTCTCTTTTCGTTAAAAATTGGGGGGATTAGAAACCCAGATAAACTTCGCCGGGCGCTTGCCGTTGTTGATAATGCGGTGGGGCGCGCTCGGGTGGATGCAAAAACTTTCGCCGGTTTTGACGCGCAGCTTGCGCTCGCCCACCACCAGCGTGACGGTGCCAAGCAGCACATAGCCAAACTCTTCGCCCTCATGCGGGGGCATTTCCTGGGTTTCGCCGCCTTCGTCCAGGGCGACCAGGATCGGCTCCATGCTGTTTTTCTGCGCGCTGGGCACAAGCCAGGTGATGGAGCCCTTCAGCATTTCGGCGTCTTCCTTCACAAACATGTCTGCCTGGGAAAACACCTGTTTTTCGGCAGGCCGTTCGGAAAAGAAATCCGGCAAGCTGCTGCCCAGGCATTCCAGCATATCCTCCAGCGTTTGAATGGAGGGGGAGGCGAGGTCGCGCTCTACCTGCGAAATGAAGCCCTTGCTCAGCTCGCAGCGGTCGGCCATTTCCTCCTGGGTGAGATTCCGTTGCAGGCGCATTCGCCGCAGCTTTTCCCCAATGATCATGTCCGTACCTCCCTGCTTTTCCTCGGCCAAGTTTACTTGTACTAAACTTCAAATCAGTGTCGGAAGTTTAGTAACAGTAAACTGCAAAGCAAGGAGTATTAAACCACAGCATGCGGTGTTTGTCAATAGTTTTTTTGCGTTTTTTGTCGCAAATTTGGGACTTGTAAAAAAGCGTTATAACCCGCTTGCACACTACGCTTTTCAGTGGTATAATATGAATGGTCAAAGTAAGTCAACTTTGATTGTTATGGGAGTGATTTTGGATGAGACTGAGTGATACCATCGAGAGCTTTATCAAGGCGATGATGCAGGACGATCAGCGCGAGATAGAGCTGAAACGTAACGAACTGGCGGAGTATTTTAACTGTGCTCCCTCGCAGATCAACTATGTGTTGGCCACGCGCTTTACACCCGATCACGGCTATGTGATCACCAGCCAGCGCGGCGGCGGCGGCTACATCCGCATTGTGCGCATGCATCACCAGACGGGCGACCATGTGGCTTATATTTTGCGCGAGCGCATAGGCGACAGCCTGGACGAGCAATCGGCGCGGTGCTTGCTCAAGCAGCTGGCAGAAAGCCGCATCATCAGCGTGGAGGATGCGCGGCTGATGATGAGCGCACTCAATGCCCAGGCACTCAGCGCGCCCATGCCGGAGGCATTAAAAGATGCGCTTCGCGCTAAAATAATGCGGAGTATGCTGCTCACCATTGCCAAGCGCCAACCCGGCGCGGACGGAGGAAATTATGCTTTGTGAGGAATGTAACCAAAACCCGGCAGAGGTGTCGGTGACAACCGTTATCAATGGCGAGAGCAGCACGCGGCGCTTGTGTGCCCAGTGTGTCAAAAAGTATCAATCTGGGGATATTCAATCCGTATTGGCGGCGATACTCTCCTCCATGGCAGTCAAGCAAAAGGCGGACATCCGCTGCGAGCAGTGCGGCCACAGCTTTGACGCCTTTGAAAAAACCGGCATGCTGGGCTGTGCGCAGTGTTATACGGCTTTTCGCGCGCAGCTGTTGCCGGTGATTACAAGGGTGCAGGGCCGTACCCAGCATGCGGGACGCCGCCCAGCTGTCAGCGTGGAGGAACAGGCGGCAGCCGCCCATATGCAGGAGCTTCGAAGCCAGATGGAGGCCGCCGTGCAGGCGGAGGATTTTGAAACCGCTGCGCGCTGCCGGGATGAGCTGCGCGCCATGACGGCGGCGCGGGAGGCCAGCGTATGAGCGATATTGTGGTATCCTCGCGCGTGCGGCTGGCCCGCAATTATGAGGATTTGCCCTTCAAGCCGCGTATGAGCGCCGCCCAGGCTGACCAGTGTATCGAGCGCACACTGGGCGCGCTGCGCACAGCGCCGCAAACCTACCGATACCTCGCCATGCGCGGCACGGAGGAGGTGGAGCGCCAGGTGCTGGTGGAAGGGCACCTGATCAGCCCCGATCTGATGGCCGATGTGGAAAACGGGGCGGTATTGATACGGGATGATGGCGCGGTATCCGTGATGATGAATGAGGAAGACCACCTGCGCATCCAGGCGTTTACCGACGGCGAAGACCTCGCCAGCGCGGCGCTGGCGGCCTATCAGGTGGAGGACGCGCTGCAGGGCAGCCTGAAATTCGCCTTTGACAGCCAGTGGGGATACCTGACCGCATGCCCCACCAACACCGGCACGGGCATGCGCGCATCGGTGATGCTGCATTTGCCCATGCTGACCGCGCTCAAACAAATGGGCAAGGTGACGCAGCTGGCAGCCAAGCTCGGCCTCACCATCCGCGGCATATATGGCGAGGGCAGCGAGGCGCAGGGCAATTTGTATCAGCTGAGCAATCAGGTGACGCTGGGGCGCACGGAGGAAGACATCCTGGCGGCGGTCGCGGCCGTGGCGCGGCAGATGGCGGGCATGGAGGAGGAGTTCCGAAACAAGGCGTATCAGAAGGATAGCGCAGCGTTTGAGGATCAAATCTGGCGCTCGCTGGGCATTGCGCAAAACGCGCGGCGCATGGGCATCAAGGAGTTTATGCTGCACTTTAGCAACCTGCGCATGGGCGCGGCGATGGGGCTGTTGCCCCTCACCACCGAGGTTTGTGACAGATTGCTCACCACCTGCCAGCCGGGGCATGTGCAGCTGACAGCGGGCAAGGCATTAACTATCAAAGAAATTGACAAAGCGCGCAGCGATATATTGCGCGCGGAGCTTACGGAGGATTGATAACCATGGCTATCTTTGGACGTTTCAATGAGCGCGCGCAGCGCGTGATTACTGCGGCGCAGCAGGCCGCCGCCGGCATGGGGCACCCTTATGTGGGCAGCGAGCATTTTCTGATCGGACTGCTGAAGGAGGCGCGCAGCGACGCGCCCGCGCTGCCCGACAACGTGATTGTGGAAACTGTCACCGAGGCAGTGAAGCAAATCACCGGCACGGGCGAGGGCGCACCCAAGCAAATGGAGCTGACGCCGCGGGTGAAGAAGCTGCTGGAAACCAGCATCCGCGAAGCGCAGCGCCTGGGGCAGCCGTATGTCAGCTCCGGCCATTTCTGGCTGGCGCTTTTGCAGGATGGTGAGAGCATTGCTTCCCGGGTGCTCACCGGCATGGGCTGCGATATGGACAAACTGCGCGAAAGCGTGCAGGAGGAACTGGGCAGCGCCAAGGAAGAGAGCGCTGAGAGCAAGCCGGATAATAACTCCGCAATCGCCAAGTACGGCAGGGATTTGACCGAGGCCGCCGAGAAGGGCGAGCTCGACCCTGTGATTGGCCGCGCCACAGAGGTCGAACGCATTGTGCAAATCCTCTCCCGCCGCACCAAGAACAATCCTGTGCTGATTGGCGAGCCGGGCGTGGGCAAAAGCGCCGTGGCGGAAGGTCTGGCGCAGCGCATCGTGGCGGGCAATGTGCCGGAGACTTTGACCGACAAACGCCTGATATCGCTGGATATGGGCAGCATGGTGGCGGGCAGCAAGTATAGAGGCGAGTTTGAAGAGCGCCTCAAAAACACCCTGGACGAAGTGAAAAAGCGCGGCAACATCGTGCTGTTTATTGACGAGCTGCAAAATATCGTGGGCGCGGGCAAGGCTGAAGGCAGTATGGACGCCGCCAATATCTTAAAGCCAGCCCTGGCGCGCGGCGAAATCCAGTGCATCGGCGCGACTACGCTGGACGAATACCGCAAAAACATCGAAAAAGATGCCGCTTTGGCGCGGCGCTTCCAGCCCGTGACGGTGAACGAGCCGTCCGACGACGAGACCCTCGCTATCATGCGCGGCCTTCGCGACCGGTACGAGGCGCACCACCGCGTGCGCATCACGGATGAAGCGCTGGAGGCTGCCGTCAAGCTGTCCGGCCGCTACATTGCCGACAGGTTTCAGCCTGATAAATCCATCGACCTGATGGACGAGGCCGCCTCCAGGGTGCGCATCAACGCCTTCACCGCGCCGCCGGATGTGAAAGCGCAGGAGAAGGAACTGGCACAGGTGCGCCGCGAAAAGCGCGAAGCCATCGACAAGCAGGACTACGAAAAAGCCGCGCGGCTGCGCGATCAGGAGCATACCCTGCGTGCCGAAATAGATGGCAAGCGCGCCGCCTGGGAAGAGAAGAAGGCCGCCGCCAAGGATACAGTGGGCGAGGAAGACATCGCACAGGTGGTGGCGAGCTGGACAGGAATCCCTGTGAAGAAAATGACCGAGGGCGAAAGCGAACGCCTGATGAACCTCGAAAATATCCTGCACGCGCGCGTGGTGGGGCAAGACGAGGCGGTGTCCGCCGTCAGCCGCGCCATCCGCCGCGCAAGGGCGGGCCTGCAAGACCCCAAGCGCCCCATTGGCTCCTTCATCTTCCTGGGCCCTACCGGCGTTGGCAAGACCGAGCTGTGCCGCGCTTTGGGCGAAGCGATGTTTGGTGACGAAAACTCCCTCATCCGCCTGGATATGTCTGAGTACATGGAAAAGCACACCGTGTCGCGCATGGTCGGCTCGCCTCCCGGCTATGTGGGCTATGAGGAAGGCGGCCAGCTGACCGAGGCCGTGCGCCGCAAACCCTACTCTGTGGTGCTGTTTGACGAAATTGAAAAAGCGCACCCCGATGTGTTCAACATGCTGTTGCAAATATTGGAGGACGGTCGCCTCACAGACAACCTCGGGCGGGTGGTCAGCTTCAAAAACTGCATCATCGTAATGACCAGCAATGCCGGCGCGCAGAGTATCGGCAAGGGCACGCTGGGCTTTGGCGGGGGCATCCAGCAGGCCATGGACTATGAGCGCATGAAGGAGCGCGTACTGACCGACATCAAAAATGTGTTCCGGCCGGAGTTCCTCAACCGCGTGGACGAGATCATCGTGTTCCACAAGCTGGAACAATCGGATATCGAGAAGATCGCCGCGCTGCTGATTGAGAAGGTGGCGCAGCGTTTGAAGGAGCGGGATGTCACCCTCGTATACGATGAGAAGGTGGTCAGCCACCTCGCCAAGGCGGGCTATGACGAGCAGTATGGCGCGCGCCCGCTGCGCCGCGTGATCCAGCGCACCATCGAGGACGCACTCAGCGAGAAGATCATTGCGGGCACCCTGCGGCTGGGTGGGCGCATCCGCGCGTTTATAGCGGACGATACCATACAATTTGAAATGCTATAATACAAAGGAGCCTTTATTAAATGAAGCAGATTGGGTTTATTGGCTGCGGCAATATGGGCGGCGCGATGCTGCGCGGCATTCTCAAAAAAGGGCTGGTGCAGCCCGGGAATATTATCGTGTCGGATGCTAACTCCGCACAGCTTGCTGCCCTGGCATCCGAAACAGGTGTGTGCACAACGCCCAGCAATGCGGAGGCGGCCAAGGCTGCCGTGCTGGTGCTGGCAGTGAAGCCGCAGTATTATGTGCAGGTGATCGAAGAAATCAAAGGGCAGCTCAGCAAAGATACCGTTGTGGTGACGGTTGCGCCGGGGTTCACCCTCAAGCGGCTGGAGGAGTTGCTGGGCGCGGGCACAAAGCTGGTGCGCACCATGCCCAACACCCCTGCCATGGTGGGAGCGGGCGTTACGGCGGCATGCAAAAATGGGCATGTCACAGCGGCGGAGTTTGATCACGTGCAAACGCTGCTAAACTCCATGGGCACGGTGGAAATTATCCCCGAGCATCTGATGGACGCCGTGGTGGGGGTGAGCGGCAGCGCCCCCGCGTATGTGTTTATGTTTCTGGATGCGCTGGCGGACGCGGGCGTGCGGGCGGGACTTCCGCGCGCGCAGGCGCTGCGCTTTGCCGCGCAGGCCACGCTGGGCAGCGCGCGGCTGTTGTTAGAATCGGGCAAGCATCCCGCAGAGCTGAAGGACATGGTGTGCTCTCCCGGCGGCACCACCATTGAGGCCGTGGCCGCGCTGGAGGAAAAGGGCTTCCGCGCTGCCATTCTGGCTGCAGCACAAGCTACAATCGAGAAATCAAAAAAGATGGGGCAGTAAGATAGGCTGTCGAAAAAGGCTCATCTGCGGGTTCAGCGCAGTGCCCACCTTGTCGGCGCACATCTTGTACGTCTCCGGCAGATGGGCTAGCGCTTTACCCACATCTGAATCTTTTTGCACAGCCTGAAATGCTGCTTTTTTGCTAGTATCATTATACCACACATCCCAGTAAAAAACCAGTCTGTTTTTTTGCGTGCGTATGTGGTACGCTTCGGGCATGCTATTATCATAGGGGAGGGATGCGCGTGGAGCGGCAGCGCGAGGAGCAATACCTAAAACGCACTCTGGCGGCGGCGCAGCAGCAATGGGACATTCTGGCGGGCAGAAGCCGGGACCGTGCCCAGGCGGTGCAGGATGATCAGGACGAGATGCTGGAGCGGGTCACCTACGATATGGGCGGGCTGTACAGCAAGCAGGGGTTTCAGGATCTGATTGAGCTCAGTCAGGCGGCGCAGCCCGTGGCCGAGGCCGCGGCGCAGCAACAGCGGGACGATCAGATGCTGCGCACCCTCCGGCGGCTGATGGACACACCCTATTTTGCGCGCATTGATTTTCACTTTGACGGCGAGGAGGAGAGCGAGCCTGTGTATATTGGCCGCGCCATGCTGACCCCGCCAAACAGTATTGACATCCTGGTGTACGATTGGCGCACGCCGCTCGCCAGCGTGTATTACCGCTATGGTGTGGGCCCGGCCAGTTATGACGCGCCGGTGGGCAAGATCACGGGCAATGTGACACTCAAGCGCCAATATGAGATCCGCCATGGCGAGTTGATCTACTATTTTGATGCCGATGTGCAGGTGATGGACGAGTTCCTCAGGGAGCTGCTCTCCAAATCCGCATCTGGTGCAATGAAGAGCATCGTGGAAACCATCCAGCGCGACCAGGACATGGTGATCCGCGATATGACCAGCGATGTGCTGCTGGTGCAAGGCGCGGCGGGCAGCGGCAAGACCTCCGTGGCGCTGCATCGCATGGCGTATTTGATGTATCAGGGGCTGGCGGGCAAGCGGCTTGCCCCACACGATATTCTGATTTTATCGCCCAATGGGGTGTTTGAGCACTATATTTCACAGGTACTGCCCGAGCTTGGCGAACATCAGGTGCAAACCGCTTTGTTTGAGGAGCTGTTTGAGCAGCTCTTGCCCGGCGTTCCCCTGCAACCGCGCAGTGCGTGGGCGGAGGAATGGCTGGGCTGCCGGGATGCAGCGCAGAAGCGGCACATGCAGGCCATCCGCCAGTTCAAAGGCTCGTTAGCTTTTGTGACGCTGCTGGAGCGCTTTGTGGACGAGCTGCCACAGCGCTGGATTCCCTTTGCGGATGTCATGTATGCGGGGCAGTGCGTGGCCATCGCCGCGGAAAGCCGGGAAAAGGTGTGCCATTCCAAACGGCAAAGCCCGCTCAAAATGCGCCTCAAATGGCTGGAGGACAGCGTGTGGGAACGTGTGCATGCCCTGCGCCCCGCCCGGTTTCAGGAGCTTTTGGATGCTGCCGCGCACAGGCCGGAGCACGCACAGGAAGTGATGCCCTATGCCCGCGCGCTATCCATTGCCGAGCACGCGGCGCTGCTGCCCAAGGTATGGGCATTTACGCGGCTGGATGTGGTGACGCTGTATCAGCAGCTGTTTGCCGATGCCGAGGCGTTTCAACGGCTGGGTGAAGGCCTTGGCACGGCAGAGGAACTGGAGGCTGTACGGCAGGCTACTGTAGAAGCCTTAGCAGCGGAGCGCCTGCCCTATGATGATGCCGCCGCGCTGGCCTACCTGAACCACCTCCTGGAGGGCAGTGCACCCTCGCCCATCAAGCAGGTGGTGCTGGACGAAGCGCAGGACGCGGACGCGCTGCACATGTCCCTCTTGCAAAAGCTGTATGGCAAGGCGCGTTATACGATCCTGGGCGACATCAATCAGACCATTACCGGCGCGTCCAACACCACCTTATATGACGATATGTGCAGTATCCTCAGCAAGCCCAGCGTGACGCGCGTGACGCTGGACAAGAGCTTCCGCTGCACACGGCAGATTTGGGATTTTTGCCAGAAGCTTCTGCCGCCCGGCGCGGTGGGGGATTGCTTCAGCCGCGAGGGCGCAAAGCCGCGCATCTGGCATGCCGAAAATGACGAGCTGCTTGTGCAAACCGTAAAAACCTGCAGGGACGAGGGCTGCAAATCCGTGGCCCTGATCTGTAAAACAGAGCGGGATGCGCAGGCACTGTATGAGCGGCTCAAGCACAAAATGCAGCTGCGCCTGGTGCTCAGCACCGGCAATTTGAACGGCGAAGGGCTGTTCGTGTTGCCGCTGTATGTGGCCAAGGGGTTGGAGTTTGACGCGGTATTGGTCGTCGATGCCGATGCGGAGCATTACAGCGATGCGCAGGATCAGTCGCTCCTATATGTGGCGTGCACGCGTGCGCTGCATCAGTTGCACCTCTTTTACAGCGGGACGGTCAGCCCACTTTTACCACAGGAGGAATAAGCCATGAACATTGCGCATTTGTTTGCAGATATCACGTCCATGGACGAGGCGGAGTGCGTCCCTGCCCTGGATTTGACCAAACGCCCGCTGGACAGGGCGCGCCTCGCCATGGCCATTGAAGCAAAAAAACGCGTCACCCTGCCCGATGAGCTGGTGGCGCAGTGGCGGACCCTCGGCGATGCCGCGCTTTGCGTGCATCAGCTATTGGACGAGGGCCCGCAAAAGCCGGTGATAAAGGACGATGAGGATCGCCTGTCGTGGTATTATCATTAGTTATTGCACTACATAGCTGAGCATGTTTTTGACTGTCACCAGTCCATCGGCGTTTACGCCGGGCACATAGAGCGAGAATGCCGCCTGTTCGTCCGAAAAATACAGGCAGAGGGCATCGTCATCCTGCGCCAGCATGGCGGGCAGGCTGAGGGCCGACCAGCCGCTCTGGGCCACGACGCTCATGTTGCTTCTTAGCAGCAGCGGCGCGGCATCGACAGGGCGCACGGCGGTTAGCACAATGCCGCCGGGGTAGTTGAGGGTGAACTGCAGCGCGGCCTGGCCGTTATAGCTGGCATTGCGCGCCTCGCCTGCCACGCTCTGACCGGAAAGGCCGGGCAGCGGTGCGCCAAACAGCCGCGCCAGTGTGCGGATATCGGTGGAGCTGGACGCCTGGATGCGGGTGACCGGCGTATCGTCCACCACGGCAAATTGCCCCTGCTTATCGGCAGCGGGCTTCTCGATCATGATCGCGAACAGGTAAAACGTGGCCACCAGCAGGAAGGCCAGAATCAGAAGCCCAAAACGTTTGAAAAATCCTTTAACTGCGTTTGCCATGCCGGGTTCCTTTCTTGCGCCTTTTTTGCGCTTCCTGGCCTGCTACTGCGCCCAGCAGGCTCAGCAGCAGGCAGATCAATGCGATTGCCATGGCGCTATACACCGGGGAAAAGAACAAAGCCCCGCCAATGGGGAAACATGCCGCCATCGGATGCACACCGCGATACCCGGCATACGCGGGCAGCAGCAGCGCGCACAGCGGAATGATGGCATACAGGTGCGCAAAATAGAGCACTACCGAAGCGTCGGAGGGGATCAACTCAAAGAGCATCGCGATGCCCTGCAGGAGCAGCGCTGTCAGCAATAACAGCAGAAACCACACAACGGATGCGGGCAGCTTCTTCATACCAACAGCGCCCCAATCTGCGCGCCGAGCAGCGTATCCAGCGCCTGCGTCTGCCCGCCCATCGCCTGGTGGTATGCGCGATAGAAAGCACCGGCTAGCAATTGCTGCTCTGCTTCGTCTAAAAAGGGAGAGCAGAAGGTGTTTCGGATCACATCCGCCGCGGGGCGCGCCAGGTTGGCCTTACCAAGCCCGAAAAAACGCGGGGCGTGCGAGGAATCGCCACGAATGAAGATCTCGATATAGTTTGCCGATGTTTCCTGCAAATAATCCTTGCGGAAAACCAGCGGATCGGGCGCAAGCGCCAGGCAGTCAAGCAGCAGCGGCGCATCAAACAGCAGCCTTGCAAAACGCTGTTGCTGCGCTTCGTCATGCTTTTCGGGATGCTCAAACACATGCAGCGGATAGCAGGGGATCACGGAGAAATCAACCACCCGGGGGTCGCGCTCATAGAGCCGCCCCAACATCAACAGTGCGCGGCGCACGGGCAAATCCTGCGGCGAAAGCGCCGCCGCCCGTGTCAGCAGCGCGTGCTGATCCCGTGGATCGGCAGCCGCCTTCGCCTCGGCCAGCAGCATTGCCGCATCGAAGTGCCCGGGGATGGGCATCGGAGAGAACTTTTTGATAACATCACCCATTCCTTTGACATACCATAGCAAGTGTTCCGTGTCAATTATACCATTTTCCCCAGCCATTCTCAACTGTTCCGGCATATAATGTTACAAATTCTTTTCAATTATGTGTGGATTTTATGGCTTGCGGTATGGTATAATCTATGGGTACCCATTTCTGTGTGCAAAAATAAGGAGGTATTCACTTGGAACCTAGTCCCATAGGTGGTCTACTGCTTGTACAGGTACTCTTGATTGCTGTCAACGCGTTCTTTGCCGCAGCCGAAATCGCGGTCATCTCCCTCAGCGAAACCAAGCTGCGCCACCAGATCGAGCAGGGCGATAAAAAAGCCGGCACCATGCTCAAAATGGTGCTTTCACCCTCCGGCTTCCTGTCCACCATACAGGTGGCTATCACCTTGGCAGGCTTCTTGGGCAGCGCGTTTGCCGCCGACAACTTCTCTGACATGCTGGTAGACTGGCTGGTTAACGGCATGGGCGTCACGTCCATCTCCCCGGCCACGCTCAACACCTTGGCTGTTATCCTGATTACGATCATACTGTCCTACTTCACCTTGGTATTTGGCGAGCTGGTGCCCAAGCGCGTGGCCATGAAAAAGCCCGAGGTTGTGGCGCGCTATGTGTGCGGCGTGATCAACGGCATGTCAAAGGTGCTGCGCCCGGTGATCTGGCTGTTGACCAAATCCGTCAACGGCATCCTGCGCCTGATGCGCATCGATCCGAACGCCAACGAGGAAAACGTCACCGAGGACGAAATCCGCATGATGGTGGACATGGGCGAGGAAAAGGGCGCCATTGAGGGCAATGAGCGCGATATGATTGAAAACATCTTTGAGTTTAACAACATGACCGCCGCCAACTGCATGACGCACCGCACCGATATTACCGCCCTGCAGGTGGACGAGAATACAGACGATATCATCAGCACCATTGCGCAAAGCGGCCTCAGCCGTTTTCCCGTGTATGGTGAGGACTTGGACGACATCCTGGGCACAGTAACCACCCGTGACGTGCTATTGAACCTCAGCACAAGCAGCGGGAAAACCCTGCGCGATATGCTGCGCCCCGCCTACTTTGTGCCCGAATCCGTGCGTACCGACGTGCTCTTTCGCGATATGCAGGTCAAAAAAACGCACCTGGCCATCGTGGTGGACGAATATGGCGGCACCAGCGGCCTGATCACTTTGGAAGATTTATTAGAAGAGATTGTGGGTAATATCTATGATGAGTATGACCCGCAAGCGCCCCAGGACATTCAAAAGCTGTCCGATACCTCGTATCGCATCTCTGGCAGTGCCGAGATTGAGTCCATCAACGAAGCCCTGGACATTTTCTTGCCCACCGAGGAAGAGTTTGACACCCTCGGCGGCCTGATCTTCAGCCAGATGGCGGCCATCCCCAAGGATGGCACGCACCCGGAGATGGATTGCTATGGCCTGCACATCGTGGTGGACGAGATTGTGGACAGACGCATTGAATGGGTGACCGTGACGCTGACGGCGTAAAAAGTGAGGAAATGCCATGACTTATGACGCGTTGATCATCGGCGCGGGCCCTGCGGGCTGCGCTGCCGCCATGACGCTGCGCCAGCGCAACAAAGCCGTTTTGATGGTGTACGCAGGCGATGGTGCGCTGGAGCGCGCCGCGCATGTGGACAATTACCCCGGCCTGCCGCACATCAGCGGCCAGGCGCTGCTGGATGCCTTCCGCACCCAGGCGCAGAGCCTGGACGTGGAGCTTCGAAAGGCCATGGTGCGCCAGATTGTGGCGATGGACGACAGCTTTTCCGTGCTGGTGGAGGATCAAATACTCGCTGCGCGCGGCATCATCCTGGCCACGGGCACGGCGCGCGCCATCACCCTGGCAGGCGAAAAAGAGCTGACAGGCCAAGGCGTCAGCTATTGTGCCACCTGCGACGGCATGTTTTATCGCGGCAAAGACGTGGCCGTCATCGCTGCCTGCGAGGAAGGCGTGAAGGAAGCGAACTTCCTTGTGACCATCGCGCACAAGGTGATCTACTTTGTGGAAAAACCCCACGACTTTGAAGGCCTGGACCCCGATATTGAGGTGATTGAGCAGCGCCCTCGCGCCATTCTTGGCGAGGATCACGTGACCGCTGTCAAGACCGATGCCGGGGAGTACGCGGCGGACGGCGTGTTTATCGCCCGCCCCGCCCTGCCCCTCAACCAGCTACTGCCCGATCTTGCTATCAACGGCAGCGCCATTTTGACCGATGATAAGATGCGCACCAATATTCCCCGCGTATATGCCGCGGGCGATGTATCCGGCGCGCCTTACCAGATTGCTAAGGCGGTGGGCGAAGGAAATATCGCCGCGCTTACCTTGGCAGACGAAATAGGAGGAAAACCATGAAAAAGCAACTGCTTTGCCTGGTAGTGATTCTGGCTCTCACCCTGGCCATGACGGCCTATGCCGCGCCGCTGCGCGATCAGCAGCCCATGCAGATAACCGTGGACGGCGGCCTGCAGGCCATGGTGGATCTGTGCATGAGCGCCGCGGTATACCGCGATGTGCTCAGCTTGCCTGAGGCGGACATGCCCCCCCAGGCGCTGGTGGAAGGCGTGATGCTGGTGGGCATCTACACCATGACCCTGCCCTATGAGGGCGAGGATCTGTGGGAAAACCGCGCGACTGTGTCTGTGGAAGAACTGAGCGAATACTATGCCATGATCTTCACAAACGGCCAGTATGCCCTGCCCACGGCTTCCGGGTGCGAGTGCATCACCGTGGATGGCACATCGCTCAAGTTTGACATGTCGTCCATGGACGAGATGCAAAACATCAGCGCCTACATCTATGCCAGCGAGTTTGACGGCAGCGTGGCCGTGCTGAAGGCCGATCTGTACAGCCACTATGGTTTCTTCAACTATCACGCCGCGGACATCCCGGAAAACGAGCTGACCTGGCTGGCCAACGCCACCATCACCATGAAGTACGACCCCATCTCTCCCTACGGCTACACGCTGATGGGCTATGAGATTGGCGAGACCTACCTGGATGGCTGCATCACCGATTGGCAGTACATCGAAAACGCGCAGCAGGAATACTCTGCCACCATCCCCTCCATTTTTGTGGAGCAGCCGGGCAGCGGCGAAACCCTGAGCTTCGCCACGGCGGACAAGGCTGCCGGCCTGACCATTCAAACGCTGGATAACACCGCACACCTCAGCCTCGAAGCTTTTGCTGCCCAGTATAAGGACAAGGGCGTTTGCACGGTGGACGAGCTGTTCTATTGCGTCAGTGTTGTGGGCGATGGCCAGTATACGCTGATCGTGGCGCCGCAGGGTGCCGACACTGCGTATCAGGTGCAGCTCACCTTCCCGGCCGGGCGTCAGGCGGAGTTTGTATTGTATGCGGAGCTGATCCGTAATTCCTTCGTGCTGTGGAGCATGTCCAATGGTTAAGCGTATACTGTGCGTCGTGCTGGTGCTGATGCTGCCGCTGTGTGCGCTGGCGGAGTACGAAGTGACGCGCCTTACGGGCGATGCGTACTTCCCGGATGTTAATCAGTGGACGTACCGCTTCACCTATGCCTATCCTCAGTTGGTGGGCGAAGATTTGGCCGCCGTCACCTTCAACGATACCTACCAGGTGGCGCTGGACGAAATGCTGTACCTTGTGGTGCCCATGTTCGCCAACGATAAGGACATGACCTTTGGCGGGCAGCAGACCATCGTACACGATTTCACAGTCACCTGTAATAATGGCGCCTTTGTCAGCATTCTGTCCACCCGCTCCCAGACCCTGGGCGAAGACATCCTCTACACCCTCGAGGGTATCACCTTTGACGTGGCGGGCGAGTATATCGGCCAGCCGCTCACCCTTCGGGGCGTTGTCAAGGTGGCGGATAGCACCACGCAAATGGTGGAAGCGCTGCTGCCGGAGCTATACAAAGAATACCTGGCCCTGGCAGAGCAAGGTGTGCTGATCCCGGATTTGGCGTTTGAAGATTTCTGCGAGGTTTGCTATCCCGATGCGGATTTCTATACAGATCCGGATGGCAATGCCGTGTTCTTCTTTCAGCCCAGCCTGATGGTAACACCGGGCTTTGATGTGCCTACTTTCACCTACACACCGCAGGAGTTATTGGAACTGGTGGGGTGATGGGGGAGGGAGGAACGCCGGGGCTCTGCACCAGGCCCGCCGGAGGATGATCCTCTCGGCCCCGCACTTTTGCATGCTTTGAAGCGCATGGGCTGAACAGATGCCAGCAACGTCTGTATAATGTCGGTTGATTATTGATACTTCCGTCTATACTCGCCGGGCGTCATGCCGGTGATCTGCTTAAAGCGGCGGATAAAACTGTTCAGATTATAATAGCCTACCGATTCGGAAATCATCTGCAGCGGCATGGTGGTGGTTTCCAGCATCGTGCAGGCTTTTTTGATGCGCAATGAAGAGATATGGTTGGTCAATGTATCGCCGGTCTGTTGCTTGAAATACTGGCTGAGGTAGGAGCGGTTGAGGTCCAGCTTTTCTGCGGTCTCCTGGATGGAGAAGTTGCAGTCGTCAAAGTCCGTCTCCAAAATAGCATAGATACGCAACAGCAGCGCGTCGCTCTCCTCTGGCGGGTGGGGCGTGTTTGCGGCGGGCATATCCTGCTGGTCCCCAATAATGCGCAGCATGAAGGCCAGATAATCGTCGACCGTTTTCAGGTAGTTGATGGAGAAGAGATCAGGCAATGTGTTGTGTTCCACAGGGGATGCCAGCAGCATTTGGATGGCCGTGTTGCAATAGCCCTTTGCCATCAGCGAGGGCACCTGCTTGTTTTTTAGCAGCTGCACAAAGCGCTCGATGCTCTGCATTTGCTGCGTGGGCGTTTCTGTTTTCAGGTTTTCCAGCACAGACAGGTAGTTACCGGGCGCGGGCATGGAGGAGGGCATGTGGTGATAGCAGATCAGCTGGTTCCAGCCCCGGATGAAGGATTCCTTGACGGCCTGGCTGGCCTCAAAGCTGGCAATGGTGATTTGCGCCAAATCCTGGTAACAGCGGCTGGTGCCGATGGTGAAGCTGAGGTTGTACACCTGATAGCAGTGGTCGATCAGCTGCTGATAATCATCCAGAACAGCCTGCTGCATGCCCTCGTCCATGCCAATCAGGCAAATGATGGTGGATTGCTCAAACAGCTCGCGAAAGTGATAGCAATACCGCTGTCCAAAAACGGTTTCCATGGCGCTTTCGAGGTGATGGTAGGGGAATTCTTCTTCCTCACCAAAGTAGCGCAGCATCAGCACCTGATACACAGGCTTGGTGAACTGCATGCCCAGCGGCGCGCCCTCGCGGTTGAAGGCATCAAAGGTTTCAAACTTATTTTTGAGCAGCGCGAACAGCAGCGCGTCCTTCATGGCCTTGCCGTCGGGGCTGTGCACCATCAGCGCACGGGTGGTTTCGTTTTGCTGCGACAGGGTGCCGATCATGGTGCGGAGCGATTCCACATCGTCGTCCCGCTGCGGGCCGCCCAGCGCCAAAGTGAGCTCCTTGAGCGGGGTATAGGTGATGTGCATGCAATAGGAAATCCCCAAAACGCCCACCACAAAGAACACGCCCACAATCAGCAGGAATGACACATACGCGCGCTGCACGGGCACCATGAACTCATCCAGCGGGATCAGCGCCAGGTACTCCCAGTCCAGCACTTCGGACGCCCGCCGCAGCACCAGGTATTCGTGCTGACCGGCCTTGAGAGAATCATTTGCGCTGATGTCTGCGGCATCAAAGGCAATGCTAGAGAGGATGACGTTGCCGGATGGATCGACAATCGCTCCCTGACGGTAGGAATCTGCGGGCGCGAGGCGCGATATAAACTCTTCTTCTTTTACGAAAAAGAACTGCACGGCATTGTTCAGCCGGGAAAACACAGACGGCGGATTGACAAACACAAAGTAGACCTGGGGCTTGCCCTGGCGCTTGGCGGTGCACACCACGCGCGTGTTCAGCGCACTGAAAAAGGAGATGGGATCGTCCAGCTGATCGAACACAAAGATGCTGTCGAAAAACAGGTCTTTAGAATAGACGGCGGTGGAGGTATAAATGCTGTCCGAATGCGGGGAGAAGAGCGCGCTTTCCGATATAAAGGTGGAGGTGGATAGCATGTTTTGATATTCGCGCACCAGCCGAAGATCGCGCATGGGGCTGGGCTCCTCCTGGTAATAGGAAAGAAAATTATCGTTGAAGCTGGATATCTGATAGTCAATCGCGTTGATACGGCTCAAATCGTTGTCCAGACCTTGCGCAGTTTGCTGCAAAGCGCTCTCCTCGGAGGAGATCAGGCTGCTGCGCAGGTTGGAAATAAAATAGAACTGAAAGAAAATCAGCAGCATCAAAATACCCGCTGCCAGCAGCGCCACATAGCTGAACAGGTAGCGGTAATACGTTTTGGTGTGTTTCTGGAACAATCGGCTCACACTGTCCCCTCCAGACTGTTTTCCTGCGTATATGCTGATGGGCAACATTATAGCACACTGCTCCGCAAATTGCCACGAAAATTGTTCCGTTTTTGACACATTGCATGTGATATATGGTAAAAATCCAACCAATTGCATACTCATATGCAATTTGTTAAGGTTGCGTAAATGTGCAAAATAACAAAACGGAGGCCAGATTGCACATATCGTGGATTGAAAAAGGCAGCAATTTGTGCAAAGATTTGTGCATGAGGTTCCCAAAGGGAGGGTTTGGCTTTGAAAAAGAAGGGTTGTCTTTTTGCCGTATGCATCTTCTGCTTATGCCTGGCAATGCCGGCGATGGGGGATGAATGGGCGGATTATTTCAGCATTCAGGCCGAAGAGGCCATCGTTTATAGCAAAATCCAAACCACCTACGAAGCGTACTCTCACGCACCCGAAGGCAGCCGTATCGCCCTCACCCCCGAGGCCGCGGTGATCAATGGCGATGGCAGTATTGAAAACGACGTGAACGGCCGCCCCGGCGCGGCACTGGCGCTGGGCGATAACCCAAACACGGTGACCTGGCACATCGAGGTAGAAACCACCGGGCTGTACGAGCTGGAAATCCAGTACCTTGGCCGCGGCGGCAACGAAGCCAAGATTCAGCGCAAACTGACCATTGACGGGCATACACCCTATGAGGAAGCCAACAACCTGTGCCTGTACCGCTATTTTGTGGAGGGCGAGACGCGCCTGAACTCCGTGGGCGACGAGGTGTGGCCCAAACAGACCGAAGTTCCGGTGTGGCAGACGGTGCGCGCAGTGGACAGTCAGGGCATTTATACCGATCCGCTGCTGTTTTATCTCACGGCGGGTGCGCATGACATTTCGCTTTCGTATGTAGACCAGCCGGTGGTGCTGGGGGATGTCGCGTTTGTGAGCCCCAAGACCTATCTGACGTACGCTGAAACCGTTCTTACCTATAACCAGAAAGATTATTCTGCTGTATCGTCTGATGTGGCGGTGAAGCTCCAGGCAGAGGACAGCGCGTGGCGCAGCGAATCCGTTGTGCGCCGCGAGAGCGATGCCGACCCGAAGACAGAGCCCCGCTCCGGC
>JAVBRU010000078.1:0-43648 GCA_031547595.1 Eubacteriales bacterium | reverse complement strand
CTCGTTCAGTTGTACAATCTTCTCGGACATGGCTTGACGCTCCTTTCGAATGTTGTGTTGCAATTCCATTCTACCAGAGTTTTCAGGCCATGTCTCTTTTTGACCTTTTTTCTTTTTGCGAAACTTATTGTACCTTATCCCATCGCCCCTTTTATTTCTGTTCAATTATTCTTTTGCCTTCTAGGTTTAGAGTCCAGTCTTTGCTTCACCCCATTAGAAAAGAAATTATAGTCGAAATAAAGCAATAATCCGAACCCATCACCGACAGCTACAAACTGTCTGGATTGGTTCGGATTATATTGGTTTGGTGCCGGTGGCCGGACTCGAACCGGCACGCCATCGCTGGCGGTGGATTTTGAGTCCACTACGTCTGCCAATTCCATCACACCGGCAGGTGCCGGAAAAATTCCGGCGAAGGATAGTATAATAGAAAATCACAGGAATGTCAACCGAATTCTTTATTCGACCATGCGAAACCAAACAAATGATGTGCAAGTGGAAATATCCCAGATGGTCAGCAGATAATCGCCCACATAGAAGCCTGCGTAGCGGTTGCCCTGCACCGTCATTTGCACCGGCGCATCGCTTACCGGTATGCCGATAATGGACACGCACACGCCGCCATCGGTGGTGGCGCAGTTCAGATTGTTCTCGGCGATATACGCTTTAAAACGTTCTCCATACACCGGGCTGAGGCCGCAGTGAATGACCAGCGCGTAATCCAGATAATCCGCCATTTCGGGCAATTCTTCGGCCGTGAAACCATAATCACGCAAAGTGCCTATGAACATCATCACGTGGCGGTAGGTTTTCTTGCCCGCCAGCAGGTCGCCCACCTGCAAACTTGCAGCCAACTGATCAAAAGGTGGCATTTCCTGCCCTGCGCGGTGGCTATACAGGTGATTTTCGCTGTATTCCCCGTAGTTATTGATCATCTCATCCAGCGGCGGATGGCCCATGCGTTTGTTGCTGTTATAAATCCAGCGCGTATAGCCCACACAATCAAACCCGCCGATATATACCTGGTCAAATTTGAAAAAGTCCGATTCGGATACTACTTTTCGCCGTTCATACAGCCATTGCACATGCTGCCCGCTGAAAAAATAAGGCACTCCAAGCGTATAGCGCGCCTGCACATTCGCGCCCGTGATCTGATTATAGCGCGCCAGGAAGATATTATCCTCCTCAATCATCTGAAAAGCGCTGTCCAGCAGCTCGTTTTGTTGCACCTGCGCGTGCGCGAAGGGCATTGCCAGCAGGAAAAGCAGCAAAAGCGCCATGCATCTCTTCATAATAAGCCCCTTACATTGTAATCATTATATGTTCATGCAGCCCATACAATATGATTTCCTTCACAGGCTGGCCAGTGATGCGCTGCAGCGCGGTAGCATACCAGCGCATTTGGTCCTGATAGCGCTGGCTGATTTCCTCGGGCGTGGCATGATCGGTCTTATAATCCACCAGCACCCAGGCGTCGTCCTCCATAAAGGCCATGTCCAGAATGCCCTGCACCAGCGTGTGCTGATCGGCCCGCAGCACAAAGGGCCATTCGCGCCGCACATCGGCGGCGTTCCGCGCGCGCTGGCCAATGGGCGATGCAAAGAACGCCCGAACATCGTCCATACGAAGGAACGGAAGCTCGTCCGGCTGCACAATGCCCCTCCCGGTCAGGCATTCCAGCGTTTCCTGCCAGCGGTTTTCCCGCACCAGGGCATAATCCACTGCGCCAAGCGCTTTATGTGCCAGGGTGCCGCGCTGCGCACCGGTGATGGTTTCCGCCAGCATAAAGCGCGGCGCACTCACCAAGGTGTCGTTTTGCGGCACGCGCTTGTCCTCGGCGTTCTCATCGGTATCTCCGGCGGCGCGGATGCGCTTGGCCATGGCGCTGACGGAGGTTTTGAGGGGCGGCTGCGGCGGATTGACACGCTCCATACGGCGGGAAATCTTATCAGAAGGCGGATTCAGATCAAATACAAGTGAAGGCGCGGCGGCGCTTTCCTCGGGTTCTTCCAATAACTCGCCGCTATGCCAGCAAATCTGCCATACACTGCCGTTTTCGCCGCGATAGGTGCAATCTTCCATACTGCCAAGCGCTGGGCTGACGCTGCCAGCCACCCAATCCAGCATGCAGGCGGCGCTTCCGGCCGCATAATCAGAGGGCGGCATCTGCCAGCGCAGCATGCATCTATCCAGGCTCTTGGGCGCCGCCATCAAAAGAAGGCGTTCTCGCGCACGGGTCATGGCCACGTACAGAAGGCGCGCTTCCTCGGCACGCTGGTCGCGTATTTTCTTTTGCTGAATGGCGGTCTTGGCCACCGTCTGGCGAAAGATACGCTGCTCGGCGTCCAGATAGGTGAGCGCCAGCCCCGCCTCAGCATCGCAAAGCAGCGGCTCGTTATCGCTGTCTTTTTTGAAGCGCGAGCCAAGCTCCAGAAGCAGCACCACCGGGAACTCCAGGCCTTTTGATTTGTGCATCGTCATGATGCGCACCACGTCTTCGTTTTCGCCCAAGGCCTTGGCCGTGCGCCCATCGTCCCCGCCACGCGCAATCTCCACACTGCTCAAAAACGCGTGCAGGCCACGCTGCGCATCGCTGCCCTCGGCGCGCTCTGCCAACAGGCGCAAGTTGGCCTGCCGCAGCGTTCCCTCCGGCTGTGCGCCAGCGCGCATATAAAGACCGGTCTCTTCCAATAGCGTCCAGATCAACTCGTCCACAGGCAACTGCCGGGACAGGAAGCGCCAGGTATCAAGCTGCTCTATCGCCGTACGTACGCGCTCGCCCAAGGCATTCTGCCCCTGCGCGGCACGCTCCACAGCCTGATAGAAAGAGACATTTCCGCCCTGCAGCGTGAGGCGGATGCGTGCCAGTTCTTCCTCTGCAAAGCCAAAGCACGGGCAGCGCAAAGTGCTAAGCAGCGGAATATCCTGCTGAGGATTGTCCAGCACTTGCAGAAGGTTCAACATATCCGTCACTTCAGGCAGATCAAAATACTGGGTGGTGGCATCGCTGTATACGGGAATGCCCGCGTCGGTAAGCACCTTGGCAATCTTCGCCGCATGAGAGGAGGCATTGCGCAGCAATATTGCAATATCGCGATACCGCAAGGGGCGCTGCACGCCTTTATCGACAATGCTTTCGGTGCGTATCAGGCGCGAAATCGCTTGTGCGGCCAGCGCTGCTTCATAAAGGTAACTCTTCTTCAGCTCGCCCTCGCCGTCTTCTTCCTTGGTGATCAGGTGCAGCTCCACCGGCGCACCGGACTGTGCGGCATCACCCCCCCGCAGCATTTCGTCCTCGCCATACTCCAGCTCGGTCGCGTTTTTGCGCATGGCACGCACAAACACATGGTTGACGGCGGCCAGCACATTGCTGCAGGAACGGAAATTTTGCGAAAGCAATATCTTGCGGTGCGGCGCGGCGGCATCCTCAGAGAACGTGCGATATTTATGTAAAAACAGCGTGGGATCGGCCAGACGGAAACGGTAAATGCTCTGCTTCACATCACCCACCAGGAAAAGCATGCTGTTTTGATGGATGGCGCGCAAAATAGCCTCCTGAACGCCGGAAACATCCTGATATTCGTCAATGAACAACGCGTCATACTTGGCAGCCACAGCCTTTTGCACTGTTTCTTCTTGCAGCGCCTTGAGCGCAAGCTGCTCCAAATCGTGATAATCCAGCAAATTGCGCTGTTGCTTGAGCACGAAAAAGCGCGTATCCACACGCTCTGTCAGGCTGCACAGCGCCCGAAGCGGCGGCAGCGTGTGGGCAATATCCAGTGCAGCGGCAAAAGTGTCCTCTGGCAGCAATGCACGCGCGGCCCGGATGCTATCTTTCCACATGTTCCGAAGGTTCGCATAGCGCGCGGCGGCTTCGTCATCCTCTCCTTCTATTTTTTTACCACGCGCCAACGGAGTAACGGTCGTTTCGCCACCAGTCAGCTGACGATTCTCTACCTCTTTCTGCAGCAGTTTTTGCAACTCCATATCCTGCTCAAAGGTCTTTGCATAGCGCTGCGGCGTACCAGGCTGCTCCAGTAGAAACCGGCACTGCTCCAAAAGCTCCGCGCAGCCGTCCAGTTGCAGCGCGCAGGCATCATACAGAAACTCCATCCACAGCGAGTTTTTGAGGCTTTCTTCCGTCACATCCTCACACTGCTGCTGCAGCCACTGCCATGGGTTCTCCCGCGCCATCACAAACTTGTGCAGCTTGCCGATCATTTCTACAATCTGTTCGTCCTCAAACTGGGCAAACAGCGCCTGTTCCTCCGGTGTGGGCGCGGCATAGGCGTCTTCCAGTACGTCATCCATGGCCTTTTTCCACAGCGCGTCCACCGTAGGCGTATCCCCGATGCGTGCCAGCGGATCAATACCGATGGCCTGGAAGTGTTCCTTGATCAACCGCTGGCAAAACACATGCAGCGTGCAAATGTCCGCACGTCCGATGCGCAGCACCTGGCGGTATAGGTGCGGATTGTCTTGCCCGGCCTGCTCCAGCGCGGCTGTGATGCGCTGCCGCATTTCCGCCGCCGCCGCGCGTGTGAAAGTGACAATCAACATCCTGTCGATACTGCCGCCCTCTTCCAGCAGCTTGACCACCCGCGCCACCAGCACAGCAGTCTTGCCCGAGCCTGCCGCAGCGCTGACCAACACGCTGTCATTGCGCGCGTCGATCGCCGCCTGCTGCGGGTCTGTCCACTTCATCCGCTCACCTTCCTTCGCTTCTCCATTGTACCCCATTGTTTCACGTGAAACAATACATCCCTGTACTAAAAATGTTTCACGTGAAACATTCACCTGTGCGCCGTTGACATTGCCACCCCCGGCGCGTACAATGGACGGCACGGAGGATCTTACTGATGAAGAAGCAACAGTTTTTGTTAGGGTTGCGCCACGGGCTGCCCATTGGCCTAGGGTACCTCAGTGTGGCGTTCACCTTTGGTATCAAGGCCGTGGGCACAGGGTTGACGGTTTTTCAGGCCGTGATGATATCGATGCTGAATGTGACCTCGGCAGGGCAGCTGGCCGGGCTGCCGATCATGACCGCAGGCGCGCCGCTGATTGAAATGGCATTGACGCAGCTGATAATCAATCTGCGTTATGCGCTGATGTCGCTCTCACTGTCTCAAAAGCTGGACAAATCCATGGGCACGCTGCAACGGCTGATCGTGTCCTTTTGTAATACGGATGAAGTGTTTGCCGTTTCATCCGCGCAAGAGGGCGCACTTGGCAAGCATTATCTATACGGTTTAATCATTGCTCCATATGTGGGATGGAGCCTGGGCACGCTGCTGGGCGCAGCGGCCGGCGCGATTTTGCCCGAAACACTGTGCAGTGCGCTGGGCATCGCCATTTACGCCATGTTCCTGGCCATCATCATCCCGCCCGCAAAGGCCAACAAAGCCGTGCGTCTGGTGGTGGTGCTGGCGGTGGCGCTCAGTGTAGCGCTGCGTTATCTGCCGCTGCTCAGCGAAATTTCCGGCGGGTTTTCCATCATCATCTGCGCGGTTGTTGCCGCTGCGGTGGGCGCGATTTTTCACCCGGTGAAGGAGGCACAGCCATGAGCGCCACTACTTACTGGCCGCATCTTTTGATGATGGCAGGCATTACGTACCTGATCCGCATGCTGCCTCTCACTTTTTTTCGCAAAAAGCTGAACAACGTCTTTATTAAATCGTTTCTCTACTATGTACCCTATGCGGTGCTGGCTGCCATGACCTTCCCAGATATATTGTATTCAACAGGCAACAGCGCCACAGCCCTTTGTGGTTTGGCTATAGCGCTGCTGCTGGCGTGGAAAAAGAAGAGCCTGCTGGTGGTGGCGCTTGCTGCCTGCGCCGTGGTGTATGGAGCACAGTTTATTTTTCACTGATACCACTGCGCCTGGGCCTGATACAGCTTTGTATACGCGCCGTTCTGCCGCAGAAGCACCTCATGTGTGCCGTCCTCCACCAGGCGGCCGTTTTCAAATACCAGGATTCTGTCCACCGTGGTGCAAATGCCCAGGCGATGCGAAATAAAGACCGCCGTCTTGCCCTCTGTCAAATCACGGAAGGAGCGGTACAGCCCCGCTTCAGCCTGCGGGTCAAGTGCAGCCGTTGGCTCGTCCAGAATCACCAGGGAAGCATCTTTTCGATACAAAGCGCGAAGGAGCGCTAATTTTTGCCACTGACCGCCGGACAAGTTATTGCCCGTTTCGCTGTAAGTGCCAATTACCTCATCAAAGCCACCGGGTTGCGATGCGATAAAGGGCAGCGCGTCAATGCTGGCGGCAATTTGCTTGAGTTCCTCATCGTCTGTCTGTCGGCCCGGTTGCGCAATGGTGATGTTTTCGCGGATGGAGGTTTCATAGCGGCCAAAGTTTTGCGGCACAAAAGCGATGGCCTTGCGCGCAGACTGCAGATGCTTTGAAACAGCCTTTCCGTCGAGGGTAATGTTCCCTTCTGTAGGCTCAAACAATCCACACAAAAGGTTGACGAATGTGGACTTTCCGGAGCCGTTTTCGCCGATGATGGCAATCTTCTCGCCGGGAAGCAGGGTGACAGACACATCTGTCAACGCCGGACGGTTGGAACCTGGATAGGTGAAACTCACATTTTCGCAGCGCACAGTGGGCACATCAAACGCCACTTCCACCGCTTCCTGCTGTTCCACGGGCGTATCCAGCAGCGCAAAGTAATCTTCCATATAGTTGATGCTGGCGTAAAACATCAGGCTGCTGGCAAACAGCTTGGTCAGGCGCGTTTGCAGCTGCTGCGAAAGGGTGAGCACCAGCGTAAATGTGCCAAGGCCCAGCAGGGGGTTCGCAAAAATGTCCCGTGCAGTGAGAATCAGTACCAGGATAAACACGCCATTCCTCAGCACATCCGCCAGCAGGTTCATCAGGAGATACTTCTTTGTGACAGCCTGCTTTTCCGTGAGGTACAGATTGGACACTTGCCGCCAGCGGTCCTTAATCCAGGGAAAAAAGTTGTTAAAGCGCACATCAAGCAAGGATTTGCACTGCTCGTTCGCGCCCGCCGCCATGTAGAACAAATGTACCGACATGGCGCTGTTTTTCATGCCCTTGGTGCGTGTTTTATAGTCCTCGTCATGATGCCTGGCGGTGATCAAAATGGAGGGCACGGTGGCAAGCAGCAGCGCCAGCACAATCCATGCATTGACGGTGCAAAGCAGCACCGCGATGCTGACCACCGATATAGAATGCTGCAATACCAGAATCACCTGCTGCGTGCTTTGCGCCACGTCCATCGCGCCATACATCTCTGTAAAGCTCAGCTTTTCGCGAAAGCCCTCGTCGTTGTTGATGTAGCGGTACTGCACCTTGCCCGCGCACAGCATGGTGGATTCCTTGATGTGGCGGACGATGACGTGGATGTCTTTTTCTTGATGAATACCTTGCAGATATTCATACCCCGCCAGCAATAGATACGCCGCCACCAGCGCGCCAAGCAGCAGCATCGCACTTTGCAGTGTGCCGCTGCCGGTATATAGCGCTTGGATGGCATCAGTCAGCGCAGCATAGCGCTTGGACAGAACATTGGGCCACAGCGCCATGCCAAAGCCCGCAATGCACAGTACAAGGGAGAGCTTGCTCATACAGCCGATGTTCATACGCAGGGCTTTTTGCGCCAGATTAAGCGAATGCGAGAGCGTACGTTTTTGCTTTTCCATCTCACTGCACCTCCTTCGCGGTGCTGTACCATTGTGATTGCTCGTGGAACAGGCGCGCATACACGCCGTTTTTCGCCATCAACTCTTCGTGTGTACCAACCTCCGCCAGCTCGCCGCCATCCATCACAAAAATTCTGCTTGCCAGCCGCGCAAAGCCGATGCGGTGGCTGACCAGGATTGAGGTATGCTGCTGCACCTTGCTTTTGATGCTTTCGAATTGAGCAAGCTCTGCCAGCGGGTCGAGCATGGAGGCAGGCTCGTCAAACACCAGCACCTCTTTGTCGCTCATGAAAGCGCGGGACACGGCAATGCGCTGCCGTTCGCCGCCAGACAAGGTGGCGCCGTCCTTATACACCTGCACACCAATCATTTGATCGGCTTTCTTGGGCAGCTTTTCTACGATTTGACGTGCGCCGCCGGCGTCGATGGCCTGATCAATCAATGACTGATTATTGATGTTCTTCACATCGCCCGCGCCCACGTTTTCGCTCACAGTCAAATGAAAAAGATAGTAATCTTGGAAAAAAGATCCGATTTTCTCTGATAAGTTTTGTTGCAGCTGTGGCGTATACGCATGTCCATGGCAACGAAGTGTACCCTCCGTTGGCGTATACAGCCCCAACAGCAGCTTAATCAACGTGGTTTTACCCGAACCATTGGCACCCACCAGCGCGATGCTCTCACCCTGACGGATGGAGAAATTCAAATGCTTCAGCACATCTTTATCTTGACGGTAGCCAAAGCTCATGTCCTGCGCTTCAAACACAACATCCGTATCCTTGTCAGGGACAGCCTCCAAGGCTTCCGGCATTTGCGGAGCACTCTCGAAAAACGCCTTTTGAATCCCCAGCCCATAAACGCCATAGGACACGCGCTGATAGCTCTTGGGAATCGCAGCAATCGCGTCCGAAAAGCTGATGCACAGCGTGAACAGCGTGAGCGCCGTGGCGGGAAGCGTGCCTCCCCCGCTTACACCCTGTAGCGACAGCAGCATCACCAGCAGCAGGAACACATAAAAGCCCACCCGCAGCCACAGCGTTAGCTGCGCAGTGCCCTTGGCTTGGTTCAGCTGCCTGTCCTCCACCCGCTGGTACGCGGTGCGCCACTGGGCGATGATGCCGTCCAGGCTGTTGTACAGGCGTGTTTCCTTGGCGGGGTCGGGCTCGCGCACCAGCTTTTCAAGGTAGTCCGCGCGGCGCATATCATGGCGCAGCTCTGACCACACCAGCTGTGTGCGTTTGGCAAAGCGGGCGTTCAGGAACAGCACCAGCGCAAGATATAGTGCCGCAAACACCGCCGTCAGCGGCGAGAGCGACAACGCCACCACCAGCAGCGAGAGGATGGATACCAGCTTGCTTACCAGCATGCAGCCGGAGCTTGTGACGTCCGTCAGCGACCCGCAGCGCGAAATTGCCGCAAAATATTCGTCGCTGGATTTTTTGGTCATGAACGCAGACAGCGGAATTTTTTGCGCCGCGTTCATCATTTCTTCTTCCAGCCCCAGATAATATGCGTCAAACATCAGCATATACAGCATGTCGTCATTGAAGCGCGATGATAGGCTGATGAGCGTAAGCAGCACGCAATAATAGATGATATTGGAGATGACGATCGCATACGTGTCTTGGCTGGACAGTAAAAAATCTGACAGCCCCGCAATGATGGCGCGATTATACTGAAGCGTTATTGCAGGCAGCACCGCCAGCAAAACACTGAACCCCAGCCACATAATCAGCTTCCATTTGTCGATCTTCAGCGCCAGCTTGACCCCCCAGCGCAGCGTGGAGAGTGTTTGTTTGGCTTTTTTCAAATTGCCCCCCCTTTGTGTAAAAATTCCATATATAACGTACATGTGAACAGTTCATTTTACCATATGCTTCTATGAGCTGTCAAACAGCTTCCGGCGCTTTTGGGCATTGTGGACAACCTGCGTTTTTTTGTGGACAACCCGGTGCATATTTTGGCTGCGCCTTTCATATAACCTAAAGAACACGCCAAAATGGTTATCCACCGGCTGTGGAATATGCTTTTGGTGCATAAGTGTAAAAATGCCCGGAACAGCGTTGCCGGGCCAAAAACGCCTTGCAATTTCTCTCATAATATGAGAAAATACTCAAGTGGAGTCCCCTGAGCTTCCACGCCTTGGCAAGCCCTGTGCGGCACAGCCGGGTGAAATTGCTCAACCAAAAAAGTTATCCACCAAAAAGAGCAAATCATCCACAAGTTATGATTTGGTTTTTGTGAGGCGTATCAAGGGCTGGAAGTACTTTTCCACTTATCCACCGCCCCTACTACTACGAATATATATATACTACCACCACAACAAGAGCGGGCGCAGTGCCTTGTGCCGCGGCGGACGTAGAAGGAAAGAAGGATGTTGCATGCGTTTCTTAGTACAAAGTGACGAAATCAATTATGGCATGGGGATGGTGACCCGTGCGGTGTCGGCGCGCCCGATCAAGCAAATTTATGATGGCGTGCTGATCGAAACGGACGAGGACGGCCTGATCCTGACATGTACGGATGGCGAAATCAGCATCAAAGCGCGGATAGCCTCTACCATTGAGGAAGAAGGCTGTGCGGTGCTGCCCGCCAAACTGTTTGCCGAGGTGATGCGCAAGCAGCCCTCCGGCCAGATTGAGGTGTCCGTAGACCTTCGCATGCGTGCAGTGATCCGCAGCACCGGCAGCCAAACCAGCATGGTGGGCATGGAGGCGGACGATTTCCCCGAGATCCGCAATATCATGAGCGAGCAGCATGTGTCTTTGCCCTGCAAGCGCTTCAAGGATGCGGTCAGTAAGGTGATGTTTGCGGTGTCCACAGATGAGAGCCGCAAGATTTTGACCGGTGTTTTGATGGAAACAATGCCGACCGAAACCTTGCTGGTGGGCTTGGATGGGTTCCGCCTGGCGCTGCAGCGCATTGAGGCGGAAAACACGCTGCCCGCCGCATGTACTACCGGCGTAGTGTCCACCGTCATCCCCGGCCGCGTGATGAACGAACTGTCCCGCATGATCCCAGACAATGACGAGAATGTAGACATCATTTTCAATGCATCGCATGTGATGGTGGTGTTTGGCGGTATCCGCGTATATGCCACGCTGCTCACTGGTGAGTTTATTGATTATAAGAAGATCCTCCCCAAGCAATGGTCCACAGAAATTGCCGTGAAGCGCACGGGATTCTCGGACGCCATTGACCGCTGCAGCCTGATGGCGCGCGAGGGCAAGAACAACCTGGTGCATCTGCATCTTGTGCAAAACGAGCCCATGGTGATCACCGCCAATGCGGAGCGCGGCGATGCACGCGAGGAAATGATGGTAGACATCAACGGCTACGACCTGGACATCGCATTTAACGCCCGGTACCTCACCGATGTGATCCACAACATCAGCACCGACAGCATTGCTATGTGCTTTAACAGCAATGTGTCCCCGTGCATGATCCGCCCGGTGGAGGGCAACGAATATACCTTCCTGGTGCTGCCCGTGCGCATCTTTGGAAAGTAAAACAAAGGAGGAAACCATGTCGTTCTGGATTGTCAGTGATGTAGCCAGCGATTTGCCGCGCTCATACTACGAAAAAGTAGAAAAATTCACACTGTTGCCCATGCCTTTTCGTATGAATGGCAAGGATTTTCTATACAAGTCCGGGGATGAAGCTGCGCTCAAGTCCTTTTATGCCTCGCTGCGGGATGGTCAAATGGCCACGACTGCGCAGGTGTCCACGACGGCCTATCTGGATATTTTCCGCGAGTTGCTGGAAAAAGGCGAGGAAATTCTATGCATTACCTTTTCTTCCGGCCTCAGCGGCACCTACCAGGCGGCTGTGCTGGCGCAGAAAATGATCCTGGAAGAAAAACCTGGTGCCAAGGTCGTGGTGCTGGATTCCTTGTGTGCATCGCTGGGCCAAGGGCTGTATCTGCATTATGCCATCGAGAAGCGAAATTCTGGAAAATCCATTGACGAAACCACCAAATGGCTGATGGATAACCGACAGAATGTGAACATGTGGTTCACGGTGGACGATCTGGACTTCTTGCGCCGCGGCGGGCGTGTGAGCGCCACATCAGCGTATCTTGGCAGCATGCTGAAGATCAAGCCTGTGCTCCATGTCAATTTTGAAGGCAAGCTGATCCCGCGCGAAAAGGTGCAGGGCCGCAAGCGCGCCCTCAAGAACCTGGCGGAAAAGGTGATCACATTGGCCAAACCCAAGGAGGGCCAGGTGATTTTTATCAGCCATGGCGATTGCCTGGAGGATGCCGAGTATACCATCACTTGGCTCAAGGAAGCAGGCTTTAATGCCAAGGATATTTTGTTTGCTCCACTGGGCGCGATCATTGGCGCGCACGCCGGCCCCGGCACGGTGGCGGTGTTCTTTATGGGCGAAGGCCGGTAAGTGAAGATATAACTGGATTGATAGCTTGTTTTTAAGAGCAATCAAGATAAGTGTGCAGCATTCCCCTCTTGGGAGGGGTGGCGCTTACGCGGCACCCCTCCCAAGAGGGGAATGCTGCATGTCAGTCGTGGATTGTTCTAAAATTTCTTTATTGCAAAGGAAGTGAAAGCGCCTTTCCGGCGCGGGTTATGAAGCTACACAGGAATGTAGACCGGGATTTGATTCTCTCCGGCAGTCTGATGCGCTCTATTCTGTACATTGCTGTTCCGGTGGTCATCAACTCGCTGCTGCAGACGATGTACAACCTCACCGATACTTATTGGCTGGGGCAGATTGGCAAGGAGCAGCTGGCGGCAATCAATCTGGTTTCTCCTATCCAGAGCATTGTGGTTAGCTTTGGCAGCGGCCTCACGGTGGCCGGAGCGGTGTTGATTGCGCAGTATATCGGTGCGAAGCGGGACGACGAGGCCAAGGGTATGGCCAACCAGATTTTTGCCTGTTCCATGCTGTTCGCGCTGGTGTGTGCGGCGCTGTGCACTGTGCTCACCCCAATGATTGTCGCATGGCTGGGTGCGGACGGCAATACTTATCATTATAGCGTCACATACCTGCGCATCGTGATTCTCGATATGCCATTCCTCTTTATGGTCAATATCTTTCAGGCTGTGCATCAGGCGCAGGGGGACGCTGTTCGGCCGATGCTGCTCAATCTTCTTGGCATCGCGCTCAATATGGTGCTCGATCCCCTGTTGATGATCACTTTCAAAATGAACGTGGCAGGCGCGGCGCTGGCCACCGTGCTGGCCAAGGCGGTGCCCGCCTGTATCGCCTTTATTCTGCTATCGAACCGCGAGCAGCGCGTGCACCTGGACAAACGCCGCATGCGCTTTGAGAAGGACAAGCTGCTCACCATCGCGCGCATTGGCCTGCCTACCGCGCTCGGCTCCAGCACCATGCAGTTTGGTTTTCTGCTGATGAGCAAAAACGTTTTTGCCTACGGCGTGGAGGCCATGGCCGCCTATGGCGTGGGCAACAAGGTAAACACACTGATTTCGCTGCCCTCCAATGGTATCGGCTCTGCCGTCAGTACCATTGTAGGGCAAAACATGGGCGCGGGGCAGGTGCAGCGCGCAGAGAAGGGATATCGCATTTCCATGGCGTCCGCTGTGATCTTTCTGTTCGTGGGCGGCATGATCCTCTCCCGCCCTGAAGTGTCCACATGGATTGTCAGCTTCTTTAATGACGACCCGGCGGTAGTCACCCTCGCCGCGCAGTATTTGAGCATCCTTTCTTTCTGGTGCTGGACAAATGGCGTGCAAAACGCCACTGCAGGGCTGTTCCAGGGCACCGGGCACACCGAGGTGACCATGGCCATGGATGCCACGCGCCTGTGGGGGTTCCGCTTTGCCACGCTGTATGTGTGCCAGAGCATGCTGCACCTTGGCGTTGAAAGCGTGTGGTACAGTGTGGTGGTCAGCAATGGCTTGTCTGCCGTGGTGCTGTTTGTATTATATTTGACGGGCATCTGGAAGAAGAACAGGATTAAGGTGAAGCCGGCATAAGAAAGACGTAAGAAACCCGCGCAACCGTCTGGTGTGTTTTATCCCCCGCCAAATAGAGGAAAAAGCACCCTGCATGGCGAATACTCTATAGACTATTTCAATCACATAGGAGGCTATGAAATGAAAAAGGCATGGATTGTGCAAGGCGGCTGGGATGGGCACGAGCCGAAGCTGACCAGCAGGCGTTTTGCAGGGCTGCTAGAGAAAAATGGTTATGCCGTCACGATATTTGATACCCTGGACTGCCTGGCCGATGTGGACGCGCTGATGGGCATCGACTTGTTGGTGGCGTGCTGGACGATGGGCGGCATTGAGCGCCAGTATACCATCAATGTGTCCAAGGCGGTTGGCGCGGGCATGGGCCTGGTGGGCTGCCACGGCGGCATGTGCGACAGTTTCCGCAACGATACCGAGTGGCAGTTCATCACCGGCGGCCAGTGGGTCAGCCATCCGGGCGGCGACGGGATTGACTACATGGTCAACATTTGCCATGGTTCTTCGCCGCTGGTGGAGGGCCTCAGCGATTTCCCCGTTTGCAGCGAGCATTATTATCTGCATGTGGATCCCTGTATCGAGGTGTTGGCCACCACGCGCTTCCCTGCTGTGCCCTACTATCACATTAGCAACAAGCCTGTAGATATGCCGGTGGCCTGGACGAAATTCTGGGGCAACGGGCGGGTGTTCTATACCTCCCTTGGGCATCATGACGATGTGTTTGACAAATCCCCCAGCGCGCAGGTGCTGATGGAGCGCGGCATGGTATGGGCAGGCGCGGGCAAGCAGTACGCGATAGACAACAACCTCACCACCGAGCGGTTTGAATCCACCGCGAAGATGTATTAAGGAGTGCCCGTATGAGAAAGATGAATATCGCCTTCATCGGCGTGGGCTGCATCAGTGGCATTTATCTGGACAACCTGTGCGGCAAGTTCAGCGAAGTAAATGTGCTTGGCGTATGCGATCTAGTGGCGCAGCGCGCGCTGGATGCTCAGGCCAAGTACGGCATCGAAAAAGTATATCCCACCATGCACGATGCCTTTGCCGACCCGGATGTGGACATCGTGCTCAACCTCACCCGTCCCTATGAGCATTTTGTGGTGACCAAGGCCGCGCTTGAAGCGGGCAAGCATGTGTACAGCGAGAAGCCGCTGGGCGCATCGCTGGAAGAAGGCATTGCGCTTCGCGATCTGGCGCAGCAAAAGGGCCTGATGCTGGGCGGCGCGCCGGATACCTTCATGGGTGCGGGCATCCAGACCTGCCGCAAGCTGATTGACGACGGCTTTATTGGCGAGCCCGTGGGCAGCGCGGCATTTATGATCTGCCGCGGGCACGAGGGCTGGCATCCCGATCCGGATTTCTACTATCAATACGGCGGCGGCCCCATGATGGATATGGGCCCGTATTACCTGACCGCGATGGTCAACCTGATGGGCGGCATCAAGCGCGTGATGAGCGCCAGCCGCATAACCTTCAAGGAGCGCTTGATCACCAGCCAGCCGCTGGCCGGCACCCCCATCCACGTGGGCGTCAACACCCATGTGGCGGGCACCCTGGAGTATGACAACGGCGCGATTGGCACCATCCTGACCACCTTTGACGTGCATTATCCCTACCAGGCACGCTTTGAAATCTACGGATCGCGCGGTACCCTGCTGGTGCCAGACCCCAACACCTTTGGCGGCCCGGTGCAGCTGTTCCGCCCAGAAACGCGCGAGGTGAAGGAGATTCCCCTGCTGTTTGACTATGCCGAGAACTCCCGCGGCCTGGGCGTTGCGGATATGGCGAAGGCGCTGCAGGACGGCCGCCCCGCGCGCGCCGATTACACCCAGACCTTCCACGTACTGGACGCCATGACGGGCTTTGACCGCAGTGCCGAGACCGGCCGGTGGATCGACATGCAAACCCATTTTGAGCGCCGCGCGCCCATGCAAAAGGCCGCGCTGGTAGGAGTATTAGATTGATTGAACTGATATCGGCAACCGAAGAGCACTATCCCCGCCTCCAAGAGATTTACCTGGAGGCATTCCCGCGCGCGGAGCGCAAGCCTTTTTCTGCCATTCTGCGCATGCAGCGGCAGGGCATTGGCGACATCCTGGCCATTATGGCTGGGGATGCGCTGGTCGGCCTGGCCACGGTGATTTTTAAGGATGATCTGGTGCTGCTGGACTATTTCGCGATGGACGCGGCCTGCCGGGGGCAGGGGCATGGCAGCGCGGCGCTGCAGGCACTGCTTTTGCGCTACCCCGGCAAGCGCTTCTTCCTGGAGATTGAAGAGAGCGACCCTGCCGCGCAAAACGCCCTGCAGCGCGAAAAGCGCAAGGCATTTTATCTGCGCCATGGGCTTGCAGAGAGCGGCATGCGCGTGCGCTTGTTTGGTGTGGAGATGGAGATTTTAACATACGAATGCGGGCTGACCTTTGCCGAATACCACGCGCTGTATGTGCGCGCCATCGGCAAATGGCTGGCAGGCCGCATGGTGAAGGAGCTGGCATAATGGATAACCAACGCAAAAAAGAGTTGCGTGAGCAGTTTAGTGAAATGAAAACCCTGATGGGCGTATACCGCATCACCAACACCCAAAACGGCAAGATATTTATCGATGCGGTGAGCAACATCAAAAACAAATGGCTGACGGAGCAAATGATGCTGGACAGCAACCGCCACGTCAACAGCGCCCTGCAGCAGGATTGGAAAGCCTTTGGCAAGGACGCCTTCGTCTACGATGTGGTGGAGGAAGTGGCCGTGGAAGCGGACACCGATGTGAAGTACGAAGTGAAAAAACTGCTGAAAAAGTGGCTGGATGCTTTGCAGCCCTATGGCGAGAAGGGCTATAATAAGGAGCGGCAATGAGCACGGCGCTGGCGATGTTCGATTTTGACGGCACCATGGTGAAGGGCGACAGCATACTGCCCTACCTGCGCTATGCCTGGCAGCAGGGCGCGCTGCCGTTTTCGCAGTACGTCCTGAGCGGTATGTATACCGTGCCGTATTTCTTCAAACGCATCACGGACGAGCAGATGAAAAGCCAGGCACTGACTTTTCTGCACACACTGCCTGCCAGCCAGCAAAAGGAGCTGGACGAGGGGTTCGTAAAAAACAAGCTGCTGCCCCGCGTGTATGCGGATGCGCTGCAAACCTGGCAAACGCACAAGAAGAACGGGCTGCATATGCTGCTGGTGAGCGCTTCCACAGAAAACTACATGCGCTATGTGGCGGATGCACTGGGCGCGGATGCGCTGCTTTGCACGCCGCTAAAGCCGCAGCTTGCCCCCAGCGACAACTGCAAGGGCGAGGAAAAGCCGCGCCGCATCCACGCATACCTCGAAAGGGCGGGCATTGAGGCGGATTTTGCCGCGTCCTATGCCTATGGCGACAGCAAGAGCGACCTGCCCATGCTGCGCCTCTGCGGCCACCCGGTGTGCGTCAATGCCAAACCGGCACTCCAAAAGGCCGCGCCGGAAATGCAACAGGTGAACTGGAAATAGGCGATCTTGGATTGCAAATATAGACATAATGCAGTATAATCAGATTGTTTTACTGCCAGTTCGGGAGGTATCCGCTTGAAGAGAGTATTGATCATTGACGACGGCGTGTTTATGCGCATGCTGATACGGGAAATGTTTACGCGCAATGGTTATGAGATCGTGGGTGAGGCCGAGGACGGCTTGATCGGCATAGAAAAGTATGCCCAGCTGAAGCCGGATTTGGTGACGCTGGATATCACGATGCCCAATCTGGACGGCTTGGAAACGCTGAAGCGCATTATGCAGAAGGATCCGCAGGCATCGGTTGTGATGGTATCGTCCATGGGTCAGGAAGAAAACATCCGCCAGGCCATTTTGACGGGGGCGAAGGGGTTTCTGGTAAAGCCCTTTGACGAAGTGACTTTCCTGTCGGTCATCCAGAGTATTAAATACTAATCTCAACCTAAAATGGCTCAATCTCGCGAATCTTTTCATCGCCCCATCGGCAATGGCCCGATAGGCCATTGCCGCTAGGCTTCGGCCCTGCGGCGGCGCAAGCGCACGCTGTGTCCCTCGCGTCGATTCGTCCACTTATCGTAGCGCTGCTACGCTGCGTTCCCTCATCTTAGCGAGGAACAAGAATTGATCGCGATCTTATCGACATTTTAGATTGAGAATAGTATAACGTGAAAGCAAAAGGAACGAGCGCATGATTACTCTGACCAATTCGGAGTTTGCCGAATTGACGGCTTTTGTGAAAGTCAACTTCGGTTTGGATTTGGCCAACAAGAAAACCTTTGTAGAGATTCGGCTTCAAAAGCTGATGGCGGAAAGCAAGGCTGCCGGCTTTGCGGAGTATTTTTCGGATGTCTGTATGGATTTCACTGGTAAAAAAGTAGCGGAAATGGTCAGCTGCCTGACGGTCAATTACTCCATGTTTTGCCGCGAAGCTTTTCATTTTGACTATCTGAAAAGCACCGTGCTGCCGTATTGGATCAAGCAGGAGCAAAAGGCCAAGGATTTGCGCATCTGGAGCGCGGGCTGCGCCACGGGGGAAGAGCCCTACACCATCGCCATGCTGATGGCGGATTTTTTGAATACGCAAAAACCACTGTGGGATACCACCATCCTGGCCACAGATATTTCCACCACTGCGCTGGCCAAGGCGCGGGCGGGGGTATATGACGCCGCCGCTGTGCAAACGCTGAACCCGGCCTGGGTGGCGCGGTTTTTTGTGCCGGACAAAGAGCAGGTGCGCGTCACGCAGGAGCTGAAGAACGAAGTGGTATTCCTGCGGCACAACCTCGTCACGGACGCATTCAATTTTAAGCAAAAATTTCATATCATTTTTTGCCGCAACGTGATGATCTACTTTGACGAATCCACCAAGAATTTGCTGCTGAACCGGCTGTATAATGTGCTGGAAGAAGGCGGCTATTTGTTTATCGGCCTGTCCGAAACCATCGACAAGCAAGCCACGCCGTTTGAGTACGTGATGCCAGCGGTGTATCGCAAGGGGGGCAAAAACCAGTGAAAAAGACGCGCATACTCATTTTGGACGATTCCATCCTCACCCGCGAGGCCCTGCAGTATGAGCTGCGGCAGGACCAGAGCATTGAGATTGTGGCAAAGGCGGCCAATGTGCTGGATGCGCGCGACAAAATCATAGAATACTTGCCCGATATTTTGCTGGCCGATGTGCACCTTGGCGAAATGAGCGGGGTGGAGTTTGTGCGGCAATTGCTGCCCCAGCACAATATGCCCGTGATTATGATGAGCACCGATGCCTCCATGGAAAAACAGGCGCTGGAGGCGCGCGCATGCACGTTTATCCTCAAGCCCAGCGTGCACAACGGCGTCAGCATGGAGGATTTTGGCCGCCGCGTGTTCATGGCCATCCGCACCATCGTGTATGACGAAAGTCCGCTGTTTTCGGAAGAATTGCTCAGCAGCCATGTGTTGGTTATGGGTGCGTCCACCGGCGGTTCTGTCGCAGTGGAGGAGCTTTTGGCCGCGCTGCCCGCAGTGATGCCGCCCATTGTGGTTGCACAGCATATGCCCCCGGTGTTTACGGCCACCTTTGCCCAGCGCCTGTGCACCAGCACGCGCTTCACAGCCAAGGAGGCCGCACAGGGCGAGATTTTGCGCCCCGGTTATGTGTATATTGCCCCCGGTGGGATGCATACCACGGTGGCATATCATGCCGGGCGCTTATTGATTCAGCTGACCGAGAATGATGCCGGGCTGCACAATTGCCCCAATGTGGATTTGCTGTTTTCCTCCGTGGCCAAAGCCGCGGGGGAAAAGGCGGTGGGCATCATCCTCACCGGCATGGGCAAGGACGGCGCAAAAGGGCTGAAGGCCATGCGCGACGCCGGTGCGTATACCATTGGGCAGGACGAGCAAAGCTCTGTGGTGTTTGGCATGCCCAAGGTGGCGCACGAGATCGGCGCAGTGCAAAAGCAGCTTCAGCTGAACAAAATACCCGCCCATGTGCTGCAGGTGCTGCGGCAGATGGACGGGTGAAGGGCGGGGGGACGCTGAGGGCTACTCGCCCTCAGACTCCTCGGCAGGAGATTTCATCTCCTGCACCTCACTTATGAAATATATAAAAACTTTGGCGAAGCGAGCTATCTGATAAATGGACGCAAGTTTTTCCTATACATTCCCCAAGTGGTGTCCAGAGGGCAATGCCCTCTGGTCGGGGGTCTGGGGGCGGATAGCCCCCAGCGTTCCTCCCCAGCGTCCTTCGTCTCAACAGTATTCCTTCGTTTCGGGCAAGTTCAAAAACTGTATAAAGTGTTGAATGTGGGTGTCCCAATAGCTCCAGGTGTGGGCACCCTTATCTTCTTCATAGGTATAATCAAAGGGGTTGCCGGGGATGGCCTGGAAGAAGTCGCGTGTTTCATGGGCGCTTGCCAGCAAAAAATCATCCTTGCCGCAGGCGTGATAGATGCGGGGCGCGGGTGCGCCGGTCAGGATGATCTGGCGCGCGCTGTGGTACGGGTCTTTATATGTGCCCTCGATGGGCTCCTCGCCATACACCGCGATGTGGTGCGGGTGCTTCTGCGCGTCCGGCGTGCGGTTGATCGCCCCGGCAGACAGGCAGCCGATAGCGCTGTATTGCTGCGGATTGGCCAAACCCATCAGCATGCTGCCCGCGCCGCCCATGCTGAGCCCTGCGATGAAGTTGGCCTCGCGCTGATCCGAAAAATTGAAAAAGCTGCGCATCAGCTGGGGCAATTCCTGGCTGATATACGTATAAAACTTGCCGCCGTGCGCCATATCCACATACATGCTGTTGTAGGCGGAGGGCATCACCACCGCGATGCCATAGGGCGCCACATAGCGCTCAATGGCGGTGCGGCGCGTCCAATCGGCATGGTTGCCAAACATGCCGTGCAGCAGCCACAATACCGGCAGGGGCTTCTGGTTGCCGCAATCGATGGCCTGGGGCACAATCACATCGGCCACGGTGTTCATGCCCAGCGCATGGGAGAAGTAATGGATGTTGACAATCGCCATGTTATATGCCCTCCTTGCCAAGCGGCAGCCAGTCGAGCACCGTGCGGATTTTCTCGTCCCAGTGGTGCCAGCTGTGGTTGCCGGGGGCTTCTTCGTACACGAGGTCGAAACCCAGCGCGCTCAAGTGATCGCGTAGCTTGACGTTCTGGTGGTAGAGGAAATCCTCCGTGCCGCACCACATGTAAAACTTCACCTTGTGCGGGTCTTCTTTTTTGAGGTCCTCCGCCGCGGCAAACAGGTCGTTAAAAGAGCCTTCAATCCCCGCCGCGGGGCCAAAATTATTCTCCCAATAATCGCGGTTGCGGCTTACATCGACGTTGTACACCACATCCACGATATCTGCCGCGCTGGACAGGCCCGCCGCGTACGAAAACACGTCGCTGGCGCGAAGGCCGCACTTGAGCGCACCATAGCCGCCCATGCTGAGCCCCGCCACAAAAGTATCCTCCCGGCGCCTGCTCATGTGCGGGAACATATTGCGGCAGATGGCGGGCAGCTCTTCGGAGATAAATTGCCAATAATCCGTGCCAAACGGCCCGTCGGTGTACCAGCCGTGATCGGTGCTGGGCATCACAACCGCCAGGTTTTTGCCCGCGGCGTAGCGTTCGATCGATGTGCGGCGCTGCCAGGTGGTGTGGTCGTCGCTCATGCCGTGCAAGAGGTAGAGCGTTGGGTAGGTTGCGCCCGCGACGTTTTCCATGCCGATCTGGCCCTTGGCCTGCTCGGGCAAAATGACATCCATATCCACATTCATGTGCAGTATTTGGGAACGGTAGGTCACATGCAATAACGCCAAAACAATGCCCTCCTTTGTGGGTTCTGCGCCTGATTATACCACCTCCTGCCTGCAGAAGCAAGGCAAGGCATGCGCATTTTTGTCACTTTCCCTGTGCAATTTGGCATGACAAATACGGTATATTGTTGTATACTATCATTGGAATACAACTTTTGAACAATCAAGGAGGAACACGCCATGCGTATCGCCTATCAATTATACTCCGCGCGGGAGGCCGCGCAGCAGGATTTGCCGGGTGTGCTGCACAGCCTGAAAAAGCTGGGCTACGAAGGGGTGGAGTTTGCGGGTTTTTATGGCTACAGCGCGGATAACGTGCGCCGTATACTGGACGAGGCCGGGCTTGTGGCGGTATCCAGCCATGTGCCCATGCAGCTGATTGAGAAGGACATGCCCGGCACCATCGCCTATCACCAGGCCATCGGCTGCAAATACATTGCCGTGCCCTATCTGGATGACACCCAGCGCCCCGGCGCGGCGGGCTTTGCGGCGGTGCTGAATACCATCCACCAGTTTGGCACGCTGTGCAAGGCGGGTGGCATCACGCTTTTATATCACAATCACGATTTTGAGTTCTGCACTGTGTCCGGCGTCTATGGGCTGGATTTTCTGTATCAGGCCATCCCTGCGGATATTTTGCAAACAGAGATTGACACCTGCTGGGTGAAGTACGCCGGGGAAGACCCTGCTGCCTACATCCGCAAATATGCCGGGCGCGCGCCGCTTGTGCACATCAAGGATTTTGTGGGCAATAAGGGCGAGGGCAACCCCTACGCGCTGATTGGCGGCGCGGCTGCGGCGGATGAAGGCGTGGCATTCCAGTACCGCCCGGTCGGCCATGGCAGCCAGGATGTGCCCGGGCTGGTTGCCGCCGCCAAGGAGGCGGGGGCCGGGTGGCTGATTGTGGAACAGGACGACTGGTACGACCAAGACCCGCTGGAGCTGGCGTGGATGAGCATAGAGAGCCTGCGGTAAAGCACATCAAGAAACCTCCTGCCGGGCAGGAGGTTTTTTGATGGCCATTTTTTTGCTTGCATTACCAGTATAAGGTTATTGGATCGGAATCCCGATAATCCGGGTTGCCTGGTGCCTGCGCAACGATGGTGAGCCCATCGACGTCTGACACGGCGTCAGTCCATACGATGACCAGTGCGTCAGTCACGGTGCGGGAAACGCCTGTCGCTGTGTTTGTCACCACATACTGCGTTGCGCCCGTAATTGCATTCCACGTGATCCGCTTCGAAATACGGTTATGCGTGTATGTGGTTATCTTTTGCAGCTTGGCGATGGTGTAGCTAAAGGTTGCGGCGGCTGAGGTGTTGTAGCTCGCATCACCCAGCGCACGTACAGACACCGTGTATGTGCCCACAGCCCATGCGCCCGGGGCCAGATCGTAAGAGGTTGCCATCGTCGTGCCCACAACACTGCCGTCAACAGACACTTCATATCCCGCCGGGGCATAGGGCACGGCATCCCAGCTCGCAACACCCTTGCTGACAGAAAGGCTAGTGGGCGTGCGCAGGTTTGACTTTTTGATAACGTAACCCGCCGGCGAAAACGCGCTGTCTTCGTAATTCTCATCGCCGAGTGCATAGAGCCTGATCGAATGCACTTTCACCTCCCAATAGGCGATGTCCAGATCGTAGGAAGTGAGTGCCGTTGTGCCGTGGTAGGAACCATCTACTTCGATTTTATAGCCGGACGCATGGGGCACCGCATCCCAGCTTAAGATACCGTTCGTGGTGATATTGGTGATGACGGGCTTGTCCAGCACCTTCTTGGGAAAGAGGTAGCTGGCAGTTGCTTCGGAGGAGTCGTTAAAATTGGCGTCGCCCAGTGAAATGATGGACACGTTAAACAAGCCCTTGCGCCATCCGTCCGCCATCAGGTTAAACGAGGTGGCCGAGCTATCCAGGACTGTGGACGTCCCGTTCACTGTAATCCGATAGCCACTGGCCAGGGACATCTGTTGCCAAGTTGCGTAACCGTCCAGCGTGATGGTTAGCTGGTATGGGGCATCCAAATCGTACTTGGGCACGATAAAAGGGATTTGGGCAGGCGCCGAGTTGTTAAAACTGGCATTGCCCAGCGCAATCACAGATACGATGTATGTGCCTGCGTCCCACCCGACAGGGTGTATGTTTAAGTAGGTATCTGTTGTGGTGTCCGACACTGTTCCATTCACATAAACCACATAGCCTGTAGAGCCGGGCACTGCGTCCCAGCTGAGGGTGCCTTCTATGTCGATGGCTACGCCGGTGGGCGCGGGCAGCTGTGGCAGACTAATGATGTGGCCGATGCTGGCGGGCGCGGAATCGTAATAATCCTCATCACCCAGCGCAATCACAGATATGATATACGTGTCAGCGTTCCATTTGGCGGTTTCGAGATCGAAGGATGGCGCGGCCGAAGTGCCAACGATGTTGCCATCCACAGAAATTTGATATCCAGTGGCATTGGGCACAGCGTTCCACCTGAAGGTGCCGCCTTCGCTGACAGCAAGGCCGGTGGGCGTGTCCAGTGTGCGTTTGGACACCTGCAGCACGATGGGTGCGCTGCCTGCCTTGGCCGTTCTGTTTGGCTGTGTCAGCGTGACGCGGCACATATAGCTACCCGCATCGGTTAATTTGGCGGCATCAATGGTCAGGGCCTTTTGCGTTGCACCCTTCAGGGCTGCACCGTCCTTGTACCATTGATATTGCAAGCTGCCTTCGCTGGCGGTGACGTAGCTTGTGAAAACCACCTCATCACGGGTAAAAACAGATGCGGAGGGAGAGACTGCAATGCCGATTTTGAGCGTCACAGAGGAACCCTGTGCGATCAGCAGGCGGATGATTTCCAGCGCCTGATCACAGGTGTAATTCTCTGCATCCTGATACCTTGCGCACCATGCGGCCAGGATGCTGTTGTCCGCCTCCAGCTCAAACACATTGCGCAGCACGGTTACCAGCGTTTCGTTGGCAATGGGCGCTTCCGGCGCATAGCCTTCAAGCGGCAGCGGCGCGAGGTTCTCAAAGGCATTTTTGTCCGCCAGCGCGGTCAGTGCCGCCGCGTCCTGCTCGATCAGCAGCGCGGCATGCAGGGCGCTATAGAACTCGTACTGGGTGATGGGCACGTCCGGGGTGTAGCCGAGTTTTGCACAGGTGATGTCATCAGGGTCGGCATAGGGGCCTTCCGCCAGGGCGCAGCAACAGGACAGCAGCAATGCCAGACATACCAGCAAACCTTTACGCATGCTTCATTACCTCCAACTATTCTTGATAAACAAAAACAGAAAGCCATAAAAGCTTTCTGCGCTAGATCAAACATATCATATGCTTGCGGGGTTGTCAAGGGTTCTTGCGAAATCTGCAGCCATCCGGCGAAATCTGCATCCGTTAGGACGGTTCTGTTAAAACCCTGTGCAGCATCACCGCAAACTCCGCGCGGCTCACCTCGCCTAGCGGGTCAAACAGATTGCCGGGTTTTGGGCTCATGATGCCCTGGCGGGCCAGTGCTTCTGCCGCTTGCTGTGCCCAGCTGCTGATATTGTCCCAATCGGCAAACTTGCTGTATTCCATGGCCTCCGGCAGGGTCTCGCCGGTGAAGCGCTGGTATGCGTGCATCAGGGCGGCCAGCGCTTCCCTTGTGATACTGTCCTCCGGGGCGAAGGTGTGGCTGTCGTTATCCGATAGGATGCCGTTTGCCACCGCCCATTTTACGGCATCGGTGTACGCCTTGCCCGCGGACACATCGGCAAAAGGATGGGTACTATCCGCTGCGTCCGGGCTGCCTGCCATGCGGTACAGCGCCAGGATGGCTTCTGCGCGCGTCAGGGCAGTATCAGGGCTAAACAGCAGCGGCGCATCACCCGTGCTATCCATCAGGCCGTTTATGTAGACATAGTATACGGCATCATAAAAGCCGTCGCTTGCATCCACATCCCTGAAGAAAGCCTCCTTGGGCGCGGGCGTAGAGGGAGCGGGTTTATTAGCCCATATGGCATACAGCGTCAAGTCACCTTCGGGCATTGTGATGGGGCTGCCCGGCGCATATTTTGCGCCCTTTCCGTCCTTCTGGGTGTTCCATTCCTTGAACTTCTTTCCGGCTGGGGCGGTGATGCCGGTTGTCGCCGCAGCGGCGAACACCGTATTCTTCTCCATGGTTGCTTCAACAGGGGCGGTGCCCTTGCCGCCATTCAGGTCATATATGACGGCATATTGCTTGTTGCTGTGCGTAAATGTGGCCGTGAGGGTGATGATGCCCTGCCTGGCATCCGCCGCCGCGATAACGTAGGTGGCGGGGCTGATGCCGCTGTCTGCAACCGCGCCGCCGGTAAACGAAACGGTGTTGGAAAGCGTGCCGGAGCCGTCCACGGTGTAGGCAATTTTCAGGCTGTCCCCCGCTTTTCCGTAGGCTTGCTTGATAATGACAGCGTCTGTACCCACATCGTCGATTGGGAACACCAGCGTTTTATACACTATTACGCTCTCGGTCAACTCGTTCACTGTGATATCTTTTGTGACGGTGCAGGTGATTAGCTTGCCAAGGTCTGCAGCCTTTGGGGTATAGGTGTTGTTACTGCCCACGCTTTGCCCGTCCACTGTCCATGTGTAGATATACGTGCCGCTGCCGCCGCTGACTGTCGCTGTCAGTTTGCCGTTGGAGGGGTCAACCGAAAGCGCCTCCAGCGTGCCGTCAATGGGCGGGATATCGGTGTGCGTGAATGTGGCAGTGAGGGTGACAACGCCGTTCGCTGCATCCGCCGCCGTGATAACGTAGGTGGCGGGGCTGGTGCCACTATCCGTCACCGGGCCGCCTGTGAAGGCTACGCTGTTAGAGAGCGTGCCGGAAGTGCCCAAAGTGTACGCAATATTCACCGTGTCGCCCGCTTTGCCATACGGGCTGGCGATGGAGGCCGCGTCGGCCCCCACATTGCCGCTTGGCGTTACGGCAACCTTGTATACTGTTTCGCTTTTTGTCAGCTCGCCCACGGTGCCGTCCTTTGTGATAGTGCAGGTGATGAGTTTTCCAAGCTCGGACGCGGCGGGGGTGTAGGTGCTGCCGTTTGCCGTGCCGTTCAGCGTTGCCTCCTGCCCTGCCACTGCCCAGGCGTAGCTGTATGTTCCGCTGCCGCCATTCACAGAAGCCGTCAATGCGCCTGCCGCGGGATCGATGGCAAGCACGGCCGTGCCGGATATTGCGGGCAAGCCTGTCACCGTGCAAACGGCATTCACCGCGCTTGTGTGTGTTTGCGGCAGGGCGTAGGTATATACCGCGCCGGTTCCGCTGGCGGTGCCGCCCCAGGCATAAGAATAGCCCGCCGCGCCTGCGCCTGTGCCTGCGGCAGTGACAGCCAATGTATTGCCGCAAAGCACAACACTGCCGCTTGCTATGGCCTTGCCGTTGTACAGCGCACTGATGGTGGAGCCGCTTGCCAATCCGGCGTCTATCGCCGAATAGGAGAGGGTGCAATAATAAAGAAAGCTGCTGGTCCCGGCGTTGTTAACGAATATGGTCCGGCCGGTATAGTTGCCGTTCTCATATATTATCCAAACGCCATTGTCCATAATCTGCGAAAATGCTCCAGTACCCTGAATGGGGGACATGGTCGCTGTGACGGATTCATCGCTTGCCAGCTTCAGCGTATAGCTTTTCCCGCTATTTGCCCATTCCTGCCCGTCTTTGTAAACACCAAGATGGACAGCGTACCGCGTCGTGCCCGTCACGATGCAAAGAGCATCCACCGGGGCATTGACGGTGGTGGAATAGGAGGCGTCTGTGCCGCTTGCCGTGCCATACCAGGCGTAGGTATGGCTGATGATCGTCCCCTCGGGGATGCCGGTGATGTTTGGTACGGCGGTGAGCATCAGCTTTTTTCCGGCAAGGACAATGGGTTCCCCCAGCCCATCGCCGTCATAGGTTGCTGTGATGGCGGAGTTTTTTGCTGTTCCGGCGTTGAGGGTGGAATAGCGGATGGTGTAGTAGTTCACAAAGGCGGTGCCATCCGCGTCCGTGATGGTGAGGGTGACGCCCGTGTCGCCGTCGGTATCATATACCTTCCAGTTGCCGACAGTCGCTTCGCCTGTCAGGCCGCTGCCCGTACCGGTTAGCAGCACCGTCTCCGCTTCGTTGCCGCTTTTCTTCAGGGAGAAGGTTTTGCCATGCCCGCTCCACGCCGCATTGTCTTTGTAGACATACAGCGTTACGCCGTAGACCGGCGGCTTTGTGATGCCTTTGACCGTGCAGGAAACATTTACGGCGGTGGAAAGGAGGCTGTTTTCCAAAACAGCGGTGGTTGCGTTGGATATCCGTTGCCCGATTGCGCCCGATTGATCCAATTTGCCATACCAGGCGTATTCGTAGGTATCGGATCCCTTGGCCGCCACGGTGATGGCCAGTGATTGGCCGGCCAGCACCACAGCGCCGCTGCTGATGGGCGCACCGCCATAGGTGGCGCTGGTGGTGCTGCCGCTGGAGGTGCCATCAGGGTCATCCTGGACGGAAAACCGGATGGTGTAATAGTTGAGCATACTAATCGTGTCAGCTTTGCCAATGGAAAATGTTATTCCGTTTGAGGAATTATCCTCGTACAGGGCATAGCTGCCGCTTGGCACACTGAAGCTGATTGTATTGCCGCTGGCGGTGATCGGGTAACTTTTGGCCGCGTCGTTGATGTTATGGAGCGTAAAGGTCTTTGCGTGGTCGCTCCAGGCTTGGCCATCTTTTTGGATCCTGAAGGCAACCTGGTAATGCGGATCCGGTGGCACGTCATTCTCAAACTCCACCGTCACGGTGAGGGCTGCCGAGAGGTTGTTGTGCGTGTAACCATTTCCTGCAAGCGTTTGGGGTTGCCCGTTGACAGTAAAGCTTTTGATGCGCATGCCCGCATCGGGGGTGGCCTCAAAATAAACAGTCCGGCCCTGCGCAACCTGCGTGCCGGAGGTTATGGACGTGCCGCTGGACATGCCGCCGTCCTTGGCGGTGAGGGTGCCGCCTGCGCCGCCCACCACAGAGAAGGTGACGGTGTAGGTTGGCGGCGTAATGTATACCCTGACGGATAAAGGTGGGCCAGCGGGTGTTTGCACAACCGTGGTTCCTGCCGCAGTCGTGCCTTTAACCATTACCATAATTATCCCCGACGTGCCGCCACCAGTAATTGCAATTCCCGAAACAGTCAGCGTGCGAGTCGTTCCAGCCCCAGTCACTGCCCCTATGACTACGCTTTGCTGAACAGGGCTTTGTGGATACAGTGCAATATCGTTTGCTGCTATCGCTCCGGGGTCGGCGCTAAAGTGTAAATAAAGCTCTGTGGTAGCAACGCCATCGCCCCCGTTTTGGCTGACGCCGGTGTAACTTACGGTGTCTGCATGGGCGGGCGTGGCAAGCGCCGGAAGAAGCACCAACAGCAGCGCGGCCGCAAGCAGCGCAACACACAAATACTTTGATGATCTCATGACAGTTCCTCCTTAAAAATAAACAAAAGCAGAAAGCCGTAACAGCTTTCTGCAGTGTTCTGAACGTATCACATATTTACATTTTTGTCAAGTGGTCTGGCGAAATCTGCATTGATCCGGCGAAATCTGTATTGGTCAGCAGCAGTACGGAGGTTTGGTACACACCGTTCTCCTGCCGGAAGCGCGCCGTGCCGCCGTGGCGCAGCGCCACAGCCTGGATGGAGCGCTGGCCGGTGCCGGGGGTAACGGCGGTGCCCGGATCGCAGGAGTTATCCACCGTCAGCACAATGCGGCCATCCTGGCACTGGCAGCGCGCGTGGATGAACTTTTCACCCGCCTGCTGGCGCAAGATGGCGTTGAGGCAGTTTTCAAACACATTGCCAAACACCACCGTCAGATCTGCGTCGGACACCCCGGCGTCCAGTGGCAGCATCAATTGCACATCCACCTTCGTGCCTGCTTTTTCGGCCTTGCCAAGGTAGTGGCGCACCACCGCGTCTACGGCGTGGTTGCGGCACAGAAGGTCTTCGTGCTCGTCCGGCTGTGTGGCCTGGTATTCCTGCAAATAGCGGGTCAGAGCCGCGTGATCGGCCTTTTCGGCCAAAGAAGCAATCACAGATACATGATGCCGATGATCGTGCCGGGCGCGACGCGTTTCGTCCATTTGCCGCGCCAGCTGCTCAAAGCTTTGCGCCTGCAGGGATAGCTGATGCTCCATGGTCAGCTGCGCCGCCTGCGCCGTTTGCTGCTGCTCCTCAAAGTTTAGCGTCAGCACGATCATGTAGGCCAGCACCAGCATCACCGTGCCCACAGGAAGAAGATTTTCGCTGCCGCTCAGCAGCATATTGTTCAGCCCCAGCGTTTCGGCCACCGTGGCGGCCAGGAACAGCACCGTGCCCATAAAAGCCAGCAGGTTTTGTGTTTTTCGCGCCTTGAGCGATACGCCCAGCCGCACCGTCACATACAATACGCTCAGCCCGCACACGAACTGATAGGGCAATGCCAGCCGCGAGAAGAAAATGGGCTGCGTGAAGAGGATCAGCACATCATACACCGCCAGCGATGCCGCCGCCAGGTGCATCACCTTGCGGTTGATCCACTGCGGGAATGCCGCGGGGAAGAACAGAGCCAGGAACAGCGAGGCGGAGAACACATCGATGTACTCCCAGCGGATGGCTGATATCCAGGCGGCGTTTGGCCACAGCAACGACGCAATCAGCGGCGAGCGCAGCGCAAACAACAAGCACGCCATCGCAAAATACAGCGTATCCCGCCGCCTGCCCTGCACCAGGAACATCGCCAGATGATATAAAAATGCCATCAGCAATATGCCCATCACCAACGCCTGCGAAAACCTGCTCTTGCGGTCGATCCGGTTGATGGCGCCCGCGCTGCCCAGCGTCAAATCCGGCGTGCGTCCGCCGTCCACGTGGTGGAAGTTGGCGTATTGCAGCACGATTTCCAGCGTATCGTGCTGGGGTGTGAAATAGTAAACCAGGTTATCTGTCTTGGGGATGGTTTTTTCCTTGCTGTCGGCCACGTGGCCGACCTCGCCCATCAGCCGGCCGTCTATATACACCACTGTGGCATAATCCAGGCTACGAAAGGCGAGCGCTAATGGCTGCCCTGCGGGCACTGTCAGCACCAGCCGATGGGTGCCGTAGGGCACAGAGGCTGCATGGGCATCGTCAAAAAGCACCGGGGTCTGCGTGACTGCCCCTGCCGCAAAATCAGCGGGGGTGTACAGCGCGTTCAGATAGCTGTGCCAGCCGCCGGATATTTTGGCAACTTCCTGATCAAAGGCCAGGGTGCTCACATCACATGCCCCGTCCGCGCCCTGCACGGCCACAAGGGGCGGCGCGGGGATCAGCGTGACAAATAAAAACAGCACAATGCCTGCAACTGCCAGATACATGGCATACTTCAGCCTTTGTGACATGTCGACGCCCCTCACTTCCTGAGTTCGCTAAAGCAGTAATCCTCAAACAGCTCTCTGATTTGTGCACGCTCCTGCCGCTTGATGGGCACCAGCGCGCCGCCGCGCATCACAAAATCATAGTCCTTTATGTAGGCCACGTGCGCAAGGTTCACGATAAAACTGCGGTGGCACAGCAAAAACCCGGGCGCAGGCAAAAGAGGCAGCAACTCTGTGAGCTTCGCGCGCAGCGACAATACCTCGTCCATGGTGTTCACCAGGCAGTCTTTGTTGATGGACTCGATCCACCGGATAGACGGCAGCGCCACTTGCAGCCGGGCGTTGCCATTTGGCAGCAGCACGTATTTTTGCTGCTTGGCCGCTGCTTGCACACAGCGCGACAGCGCCTGCGCCACGCGCCTGCCGTCCACAGGCTTTAGCAAGTAATGCACCGCACCGATATCAAACCCGTCCAGCATATGGCCGGAGCTGGTGGTGGTGAACACAATGGCAGCATCCGAAAATGCGCCGCGGATATGCCGCGCGGCCTCCACGCCGCTCAGCCCCGGCATGTAGATGTCCAGAAAGAACACCTGGAAGACCTCTGTCTTGAGCGCCTCCAGCAGCTTCCACGCGCTGTCGAACACCCGTATCTCCGGCGTCAGGCCCAGGCGCTTTCCCTCCGTTTGCAGCAGCGCAGCCAGTGCCTGGCAATCCTCTGCCCTGTCGTCGCATATCGCAATCCGCATAAGGCGCCTCCCCATTCTTTGGTGAGAAAAACGAAGCTTTGTATGGGTAAGTATACCATAACTTTGCAGACTAAAACACCCCTTATGTGAAAAATGTATAATCTGGCCGTATAAAAGACAAAACTGAAAAGGCAAATATTTAATGAAGTAAATTTTCTGAATACCGATTGCAAATTGTAAAAAGCCTGTTATAATGGCAGTGAATTTGCCCATGTGGAGGAACCGAATCGATGGATACGATACGGCGTATAGCTCGGCTGGTCAAGCCATACAAGCGTACGGTGTTCTTTGCGTTGCTATTGCAAACGCTGGTCATCGCCACGCGGCTGATCATGCCGCACATCACCAAGACGCTGGTAAACGACGTGATCGAGGGTGGCAAGCTGGAACTGCTGTACACGCTGTGCGGCGCTATTTTGGCGCTGACGGTTGTACGCGCGCTGAGCAACTTCAACCGTGGCATGATGTTCGAAAGAATATCACAAAGTGTGGCATGGGATTTGCGCACCGGGCTGTATGCGCACCTGGAGGAATTGCCGTATCAGTTTTACGACAAGCACCGGGTGGGCGAGATCATGTCCCGCATGACGGGCGACCTGGACGGCGTGCGCAACCTGATTTCCGTTGGCATCCTGCAGGTGTACGAGAACGTTCTGATGTTCTTTGGTGCGCTGGTGGCCATGCTGTTTATGAGCTGGCAGGTGGCGCTGATGCTGCTGGTGTTCACGCCCATCATTGCCGTCACGGCGTTCATGTTCAACAAGCGCATCCGCCCGGTTTTTCGGGACGTGCGGGAGCAAAATGCCGTGCTGAACACCAAAACGCAGGAGAACCTGGCGGGCATGCACGTGGTGAAGGCCTTTGCGCAGGAAGCGCACGAGGAAGAGGGATTCAACAAAGAGAACCAGAAGCTGCTGGATTTGAACCTCAAGGCCGCGTTCGTGTGGAGTAACTTCATGCCGTTCCTCGATTTGCTGAGCGCGCTGTGCACGCCGGTGGCGCTGCTGGGCGGTGCGATCCTCACCAGCCAGGGCCTGATGGACCTTGGCACCATGCTGGGCGTGACGGGCTATATCTGGATGCTCACCAACCCCATGCGCTCGCTGTCCAACATCATGAACATGGTCACCCAGGCCGTGGCCTCTGCCGAAAAACTATTCTACTACATGGACTTTGGCGCGGCGATCCGCGAGCCGGAGGACGCCAAGGAGCCCGAAGCCTTCAACGGCCATGTGGTGTTTGATCATGTGGACTTTGGCTATGAAGACCGCCTGATTCTCAAGGACATCTGCCTGGAGGCCAAGCCCGGCGAGACCGTGGCCATCATGGGCGCAACGGGCTCTGGCAAATCCACGCTGGTGACGCTGCTGGGCAGGTTTTACGATATCCGCAGCGGCAGCATCCGCGTAGACGGCATCGATGTGCGCGAGCAAAAACTGAAGCCGCTGCGCCGCCAGATTGGCTATGTGGCGCAGGAAACCTTCCTTTTCTCCGACACCATTGCCGATAACATCCGCTATGGCCGCCCGGAAGCGGAGCAAGCCAAAGTGGAGCGCGCCGCCAAGGTGGCGCAGGCTACCGAGTTTATTGAGCACATGCCCCAGCGTTATGAAACCGTGGTGGGCGAGAGGGGCCTCGGCCTGTCCGGCGGGCAGAAGCAGCGCACCGCCATCGCGCGAGCGGTGCTGATTGATCCCGCCATCCTGGTGCTGGACGATTCCACCTCCGCCGTGGATATGGAAACAGAATACCTGATCCAGCAAGAGCTGAAAGAAGTACTCAAGAACCGCACCACCTTTATCATCGCGCACCGCATTTCCTCCGTCAAGAATGCCGATCAGATCCTGGTGATGGATGACGGGCAGATCGTGGAGCGCGGGCGGCACAAGGAACTGATGGCGCTGGGCGGCATCTATTACCAGATGGTGATGGATCAGATGTCCTCCGCCGTCCAGGTGTGAGGGGAGGGAGAGCGTAATGGCAAAAATGATTCGCCAGTTAGACGATGAAGCGATTGAGCGCCCGTTTAACAAAGGCCAGTTTTTCCGTCTGCTGGGCTATATGAAGCCGTACAAGCGGCACATCATTGGCTCCCTGATCCTGATGCTGCTGGCATCGCTGTGCTCGCTGGCAAGCCCGTTCCTGATGAGCCGCGCCATCGGCTCGCTGGAGTCGCAGGTGTTTGATTTGCTGCCCTACCTGCTGGGCGGCATGGCAGTGGCCGCGCTGATTGGCGCGGCGTGCACGCGCCAGCGCATCCGCTGGATGGATATCGCGGGCAGGCGCGCGCTGTCCAAGCTTCGCGAAGACCTGTTCAGCCACATCCAGGGCATGAGCTTTTCTTTCTTTGATACGCGCTCTGCCGGCAAACTGCTGGTGCGCGTCATCAACGATGTCAACTCCCTGAACGACCTTTTCACCAACGGCATTGTCAGCGTGCTGATCGATTGCATCACGCTGGTCATCCTGCTGGTGGTGATGCTGATCATCAACTGGAAGCTGACCTTGATCTCCATGTGCATTATTCCGCTGCTGCTGCTGGTGCTGTTCAAGGTGAAGCGCACCATGAGAAAGCGCTGGGAGCGTGTGCGCATCAAGACCAGCACCATGAACGGCTATCTGCACGAATCGCTCACCGGCATGCGCGTCACAGAAAGCTTTGTGCGCGAGGACGAGAATGCCGATACCTTCCGGAATGTTAACAACGACATCCGCCAAAGCTGGATGAGCGCCGTCACCATCAACTGCTACTTCTGGCCCGCGCTGGATTTGACGGGCAATATCGGCACCGTGCTGGTGTATATCTTCGGCGTGCATTTCATGCAGGCAGACGCGCTGCTGCTGGCCGACCTGATGCTGATCCTGTGGTACCTTGGCAGGTTCTGGGAGCCGCTTAACACCCTGTCCAACTTCTACAACAGCATCCTCGCCGCGTCCGCGTCCATGGAGCGTATTTTCGAAATCATGGACACACCCTCGGATATTCAGGACAAAGAGGACGCCAAGCCCATCCCGCCCATTAACGGCAACGTCAGCTTTGACCACGTTTCTTTCACCTATGATCACGAGAAGATGGTGCTCAAAGATGTATCCTTTGATATCCCCGCCGGGCAAACCATCGCGCTGGTTGGCCCCACTGGCGCAGGAAAATCCACGGTTGTCAACCTCATCAGCCGCTTTTATGATGTCACCGACGGCAGCGTGCGCATTGACGGCCATGATGTGCGCGATATGCAGCTGCACTCCATGCGCAAGCAGATGAGCGTGATGATGCAGGATTCCTTCATTTTCTCTGGCACCATTATGGACAACATCCGCTATGGGCGCCTGGACGCAACCGACGAAGAAGTGATCGCCGCCGCCAAGACCGTCAGCGCACATGATTTCATCCTGCGTATGCCCAAGGGCTATCAGACCGAGGTGAACGAGCGCGGCTCCTCCCTCTCTGCCGGGCAAAAGCAGCTGATCTCTTTTGCCCGTGCACTGCTCAATGACCCGAAAATTCTGATTCTGGACGAAGCGACCTCCTCCATCGATACCAAGACAGAGCTGCTGATCCAGAAGGCACTGGACGCGCTGCTGAAGGGCCGCACCAGCTTTGTCATCGCGCATCGCCTCTCCACCATCCGCAATGCCGATTGCATCATGGTGGTGCAGGACGGGCACATCGCGGAGCGCGGCAACCATGACGAACTGATCAAGCTGCCCGGCGGGCACTACCGCGGCCTGTGCGAAGCACAGTACAGTTTAATGACCGCTGATGGGTAGGGACGGGGGCCGCTGGGGCCAGCAGCCCCAGCGTCCCTCTTTCCCCCTCCCCGTCAAACAAAACGATTGACAAAGGCCCCTCCACATTATATGATGAAGCGTACGGCATCAAGAGAGGGGAGGACAACCCATCATGTTGAAGCTCAACGCCAGGACGCACTTTGTAGGCGTGCTCAATCCCAATTTACGGGTATTTGACATCATCATGAAAACCGAATACGGCACGACTTACAACGCATACATCGTCCGGGGCGAAAAAACGGCGCTGATTGAAACGGCGCACAGCGCATACCGCGATGCTTTTTTTGAGGAGATCGAGCAGGTGCTGCCACTTTCGCAGTTGGATTATATCATCCTCAACCATACAGAACCGGATCATTCCGGCAGCCTCAGTGCACTGATGGACGCCGCACCCCATGCGCAGGTGCTGGCGAGCGCGGCAGGGCTGAAGAACCTCTCAGCGATCACCAATCGCACGGACATCCCCGGCAAAGCGGTGAAGACCGGCGAACAGCTGGATCTTGGCGATGGCGTGGTATTGCAATTTATCATTGCGCCGAACCTTCACTGGCCGGACAGTATGTTCACCTACATGGCATGCGAGGAGACACTGTTCTCCTGCGATTTTCTGGGCGCGCACTACTGCGAGCCGCGCATTCTGGACACGCACATCACCTATCCGGGGGCGTATGATGCGGCGTTCAGGGGTTATTATGATGCAATCTTTGGCCCTTTCAAGCCCTTCGTGCTCAGCGGTTTGGAGAAAATCAAGGATCTGCCCATCCGCATGGTGTGCAACAGCCACGGCCCAGTGCTGACGGATGGCATTGAAAAAGCCATGGCGCAGTACCGCGCGTGGAGCACGCCGCCTCAAAAGAACAGCAAGCGCGCGGCCATATTCTATGTGTCCGCTTATGGCTACACAAGGCAAATGGCCGAGGTCATTGCTGCCGCCATGAATCAGAACGGCGTCAGTGCCACCGCGTATGACATTATTGAACACGGCCTCGGCTTTTTGAAGGAGCGCCTGGAGGAGGCCGATGCAGTATGCTTTGGCTCCCCCACCATCAACCGTGACGCATTGAAGCCCGTGTGGGATTTGCTGAGCATGACGGACGCCATCATCAACAAGGACAAGCCCTGTATGATCTTTGGCTCCTACGGCTGGAGCGGCGAGGCCTGCGGGATGCTGGAGCAGCGGGTGGACGGCCTGAAGCTCAAGCGCTATGGCGATAGCCTGAAAGTCAATTTCTGCCCCAGCGCTGCCGATATACAGCGCGTCACCGCGCAGGCCGAGGCCTTTGCACAAACAATTTAAGGAGGGAACAACCCATGCAGCTGGTCTATCAAGGCAAAACCAAGGATGTCTTCGCCCTTACAAACGGCAACTACCTGCTCAAGTTCAAGGATGACGTGACGGGCGAAAATGGCGTGTTCGACCCCGGCGCCAACACCGTTGGCCTGTCCATTGAAGGCGTGGGCAAGGCCGGACTTCGCCTGACGGAGTATTTTTTCCAGAAGATCGAAGCCGCAGGCGTAGAAACCCACTTCATCAGCGCTGATCTTGATAACGCGACCATGACCGTTAAGCCCGCCACAGCGTTTGGGAAGGGCATTGAGGTCATTTGCCGCTACCGCGCGGTGGGCAGCTTCCTGCGCCGCTATGGCATGTATTGCACCGACGGCCAGGAGCTGGACGCGTTTGTGGAAGTCACCCTCAAGGATGACGCGCGCAACGACCCGCCCATCACCCGCGATGCCCTGGATATGCTGGGCATCCTGACCGCTGCCGAGTATGACCAGCTGAAGGCCATGACCCAGCGCATCTGCGGCATTGTGAAGGACGAGCTTGCGAAAAAGGGCATTGAGCTGTATGACATCAAGCTGGAATTTGGCCGCGTGGATGGCCGTGTGGTGCTGATTGACGAAATCTCCGGCGGCAACATGCGCGCGTATAAGGACGGCGAGTATGTGGAGCCCATGTCGCTGACTGGGCTGTTCCTGGGGTAAGTGTTATTGATGCCCTGTGGAGCCGAACCCGCCGCGGCCTGCATCCTCCAGCCGCCCCACCGTGCGCAGCGTGACTGGCGGCATTTTTTCCACCATGCGGAACTGGCAAATGCGGTCGTTGATATTAATTTCGGTATCGCGCATGGCGAGGGCGGGGAAATGCAAAATATCGTTATCCCCGCAATAGCTCTCGTCAATCACGCCGCAGGAGTTGACCTGCAAGATGCCCCAGCGCTTGAAAGTGGAGCTGCGCGGCACCACATGCGCCTCATAGCCCGCAGGCAGCTTGATTGCGATGCCCAGCGAAATCAGGCGGTACTCCCCGGCCTTCATCACCACATGTTCGGCGGCGCGCAGGTCGATCCAATCCCCCTGCGGCAGCTTTTCCAAAGGCTCGATATCCGCATGATAGCGTATCAATATTTCCATATCAGTCCTCAGAAATCTCGTCCAGCGTCATGGAAAAGCCCGGCACAAACTCGCTCATAAAATCTTGCACCTCGGGCAGCTTGATGCCGTCGATTTTCTTTTTGACGCTCTTTCGTGCGCTCTCAAATTCCAGATTGCCCGCTTTCTTCTCATCAATGCACTTGATATAGGCACTGATAGAGTCTGCAGCCTTCACGATGCGCCAATCCTCGGTGCTCTCGTCATGCCGGATGAGGGGCACGAAGGTCGGGCGAAGATCGTCCGGCAGCATGGAGAGCAGCTTCTCTGCCGCAACCTCCTCCAGCTTGTTGTATTCAAATTTGATGGCGGGGTTGTTGTGCTTGACGGGCGTGGGCAGATCGCCGGTGATCACCTCACTGCCGTCATGGTAGACGGCCAGCGCCATAATATGCTCGGTATCATACGCGCGGCCATAACGCACATTGCCAATCACGGCGATGGCGTGCGCGATCATGGCCGTCTGCAGCGCGTGCTCCATATCGTTCTCAGGGGTGGTGTTGCGCATCAGGCCCCAGCGCTGGATCAGCTTCATGCGGTTCAGGTAGGCAAAAAAATGATGTTCCATCTGCTATTGTGCTCCTTGACATATTGATTGTGTATGGTATAATCCTCTCGTGCATCCGCGGGGGCGTCGCTGAATAAGCGGCTGAGATAGTACCCTTAGAACCTGTGTAGGTCATCCTACCGGAGGGAAGCGGCGCATGGACTTTAGGCCATGCCATACCGTTTCCCACATGCCGCAAGGTATGTGGGTTTTTGTATGCCGGATGTAACAGAAAAGGAGGTTGATCCTATGTTTCCTTTCCTTGCATCGGCAGGAGCCGAAGAAGTAGCGGACGAAGTGCAAAAGGCCGCTGATCCGTCCTGGCTGCAAACGGTGTTTGCCAAGTTTGGCGAATTTACTGCCGTCACCTGGATTATCATCGCCGCGCTGGTGGCGCTGGGCATCTGGCTGCTCACCGTCAGCAAAACCCAGAAGAAGTGGAATGCCAGGATGCTGTCCTACGCCGCGTTGTCCATCGCGCTGGCATTCGTGCTCAGCTATGTGCGCCTGTACCGCATGCCGCAGGGTGGCAGCGTCACGCTGGCCAGCATGCTGCCCATTATGCTGTTCTCCGCCTGCTATGGCGTAGGCCCCGGCGTGCTGGTGGGCGCGGCCTATGGCGTGCTGCAGTATTTACAGGGCGGCTGGTTCGTCAGCGTTTTTCAGTTCCTGTTGGATTATCCCCTGGCCTATGCGGCGCTTGGCCTGTGCGGGCTGTACAAAAAGCTGCCCAAAGCCTGGGGGTTGTATGCCGTGATGGTGATCGCCGCGCTGGTGCGCGCGCTGAGCGCTACCCTGGCGGGCTACCTGTTCTGGGATACCGCATGGTGGGCCAGCGTTGTCTACAACGGCACCTACCTGATCCCCGACACCATCATCTGCATTCTCCTCGCCACCGTTGTGGCCAAGCCCGTCATGAAAATGATGAAGGCGTAGGGGGGACGAAGAACGGGGAACGCTGGGGCTCCTCGCCCCAGAACCCCGGCAGGAGATTTCATCTCCTGCACCTCGGTTTGGGGATAGATAATGGAAATACTTGTGTGCTCCGATGGGTTAACCGCTTGCCTGTGCGGGTGCAGGGGGATCATCCCCCTGCCTGGGGTTTTAGGGGCGAGCAGCCCCTAACGTCCTCCTCACTTTGCCAGCACGTCCTCAATCGCTTTCAACTCATCCTCAGTAAATGCCGTGTTCAGCGTAATATTCTCCAAAATCTGCTCCGGACGGGATGCACCAATCAGCGCGCTTTGCACGCCGCCCTGCCGCAGCGTCCAGGACAGTGCCAGCTGAGACAGCTTTTGCCCGCGCTGTTTGGCAATATCATTCAAAGCAAACAGCTGGTTCAGGGTTTTTTCGCTCAGTGCGCTTTCCTTGAGGAAGCGCCCGTCGCGGCGGATGCGGCTGTCCTCCGGGATGCCCTGAAGGTATTTATCGGTGAGCAGCCCTTGCGCCAGCGGACAGAAGGCGATAAGCCCGATGCCATTCTCGGCTGCTGCTGTGGGCAGGTTGTCCCGCTCAATCCAACGGTCCAGCATGGAATAGCGGATCTGGTTGATCACAAACGGGCACTTCAGCTCGTGCAAAATCTTTGCCGCGCGGGCGGTCTGCTCTGCATTATAGTTGGAAATGCCAACATACAGCGCCTTGCCGCTGCGCACAATCTGGTCCAGCGCCAGCATGGTCTCTTCCAGCGGCGTTTCGGGATCGAACCGGTGGCTATAGAAAATGTCCACATACTCTAAACCCATGCGCTTGAGGCTCTGATCGATGCTGGCGATCAGATACTTGCGCGAGCCCCACTCGCCATACGGGCCGTCCCACATCAGGTAGCCCGCCTTGGTGGAGATGATCAGCTCGTCCCGGTAGGGCATCAAATCCTGTTTGAGCAAGAGGCCGAAGTTCTCCTCCGCGCTGCCGGGCGGGGGGCCATAGTTGTTGGCAAGGTCAAAGTGCGTGATGCCGTTGTCAAAGGCGGTGCGGCACATGGCACGCATGGTTTCGAATTTATCCACCCCGCCAAAGTTGTGCCACAAGCCAAGCGATACCTGGGGCAGCTTGAGCCCGCTGTTGCCAAAGCGGTTGTATGTCATGCGCTGGTAACGGCCTTCATTTGCCTGATACATTTTTGCTTCCTCCAACATCCATCAGTGTGTTGCCAGTATAGCATATCCGCTGTCATTGTTCAAGGTGATGAGGCAAGTAGCTTAGGGCGTGTTTCAAAACTCTTAACATGCATCTTCGGTGTGTAAAAGCACCATTTCTGCGTTGTCAAACCTTGAAATAGCGATGCTATTCCGACGGTTTTCCGCCTTGAACTGACGCTTTATTCCCTCGAAGCTGCACGTCCCTGACTTTTGAAACACACCCTAAGATATGGATGAAATTTAGCAGGATTTCCGTTATACTGGTATCAGTGAAAAGGGGTGCTTTTATGCGGTATATGCGCCTTGCTATTTTGAGTTTTTGCCTGATGCTGTGCATGGCATGCGGCTCTGCCCAGGATACACACTTCGTGGAGCTATACATGGACAATGACCTGATGTGGGACTATGAAATCACGCCGATGCGCTGGGCACCCGAGGCGGACAGCGAGGTCGTGGGGATTTATTTTAATTATACGGTGCATGAGGCGCTGGGCACTGTGGGCGATTATACGCAGGTGCGCATTGGCGACATCACAGGCTTCTTGCCCACAAAATTATTGCAGGATACGGACACCAATATGCGTATCCAGTGGGTGAATGGATATGTCACGCTGCGCGGCAACGACGAAGGTGTCTTTCCTATATACTTTCAGCCATCGCTGGATGCCAAGGTGATGATTGAAATCGTGTTGCCGTATTATTATTGGGAAAACCCTATCCGACCGAGCTTTTTGGGTGCGTTGCCGGACGGTTGGCTGCACGTGAGTGTATTTGATGAAACGGATGGCTCTATGCAATATGGCTATGCGCGGGCAGATGATGTGAACATTTCGGTATATTCTCAGTGCATCGGCACAGCAAGCAACCAGACCGTAGCAGCACTGAAAGCCTTGCCGGATGACAACAGTGCCACCATTGCCACGCTGTACAGCGGTGCAACGGTGTTCAAGGTGTATACCGCTCCCCTTGTGCCAGGCTGGGTGCGCGTGCGTGTTGGGGATTTGGCAGGCTATATTCATGAGCAGGATTTGGATGTTTATTATGAGAGCACGAGCCTGTACACCGAGCCTACAACGTATGCTATTTCAGATTGTGCACCGCTGTATGCGTCAGTGCAGGGTACATATGCTGCCGCCGTTGTCAGCAATGAGGCGGAAATTCTGGTTTGGGGCTTGGTGGAAAATCGCCTGCTGGTCTGTGTCGGCATCGAGGGTGAAGGGTGGATTGGATACATGGACACAGCCGATGTGCTGCCCTATGGCGATGCCATGTATCGCTGGGGTGTACTGACCAGCGATCAGCCCAGCTATGAAGATGCTTCTTTTGAAATCTTTTATGACCATACTTATCCTGTCGGTACAAGGGTGGTCGTTCTGCATTATGTCATGCCGGATGGCAGCATAAAATATCGCATTTCAGAGGATGAAAAATCCACCGGATGGGCAAATTGCCTGATGTATGAGTGGATGGAGGAATACAATGACACCCAACTGATCTGGTCGTATTTCCCCGCGGATGCGATCGCACTGTTTGATGGCAGGGAAAATTGAAGTATCGGCAGGGCCAGGAAGAATGTATGGGCACATAAGCCTCCCATGCCATTTCCGGTTGACAGTGCCGCCGGAACGTGGTAAAATAGCGCATCGGCTGCGACGGAGAACAACACCCGCTTCCAGCGCGACGTCAGAGAGGGGCAAGCCACAGGCTGCAAGCTGCCCTCGAAGCGCGCGGGTCATTCGCTCCCAAGCTGCAGGGCTGAACTGACAGTAAGCCGTGCCGTTTCCCGCGTTAAGGGGTTCAAAGGACACGGCTTTGCCGTGTTGAAATTGGGTGGTACAGCGGTAACACGCCCCATGTATTTACATGGCGGCGTTTTTATATGGAGGGAATGACATGGATATTCGGGATAGCCTCAGTGCCATTGGTCAAGAGGTACGCAGTGACTTGCAAGCCATTCACGATTCGCCCATGCTGGACGCGCTTCGGGTGAAGGTGCTGGGCAAAAAAGGCTCGCTGACCGCGCTGCTGCGCGGCATGGGGCAATTGGCGCCAGAGGAGCGGCCTGTGTTTGGGCAGTACATTAATCAGGCGCGGGAAGAATTGACCGCTCTGATCGAGGAAAAACAGGCGGTGATTACCGCCCGCGAAAAAGAAGAGCAGCTAAAAAAAGAGGCCATTGACGTCACTTTGCCTGTGGCGCTGCCGGAGATTGGCTCTGCGCACCCCATGCAGCTGGTGCTGCGCGAGGTGGTGGACTGCTTTGTGGGGCTTGGCTTTGAGGTGGTCGAAGGCCCGGAGATTGAGCTGGATCATTTCAATTTTGAGCTGCTCAATATCCCCAAGAACCACCCGGCGCGTGATGCGCAGGACACCTTCTATATTGACGACAACATCGTGCTGCGCACCCACACAAGCCCTGTGCAGGCGCGTACCATGACCACCCGGAGGCCCCCCATCCGCATCGTATGCCCCGGGCGTGTGTTCCGCGCCGATGAAATGGACGCCACGCACAGCCCGGTGTTTCACCAGATCGAGGGCCTGGTGATTGACGAGCATGTGACCATGGGCGACCTTCGCGGCACGCTGGACGCCTTTGCCAAGCGCCTGTATGGCGATGACATGCAAACGCGCTTCCGCCCCTCCTTCTTCCCCTTCACGGAGCCGAGCGCCGAGGTGGACCTGACCTGCTTCAACTGCCGGGGCAAGGGCTGTCGCGTGTGCAAGGGCACGGGCTGGATCGAGGTGCTGGGCTGCGGCATGGTCAACCCCAAGGTGCTGGAAATGTGCGGCATAGACAGCACCAAGTATTCCGGCTTTGCCTTTGGCATTGGCATCGAGCGCATCACCATGCTGCGCTATGGCATTAAAGATTTGCGGCTGTTGTACGAGGGCGATCTGCGCTTCCTCAAGCAGTTCCGATAAGAGCACTTTCATCAAACCTAGCACCCATCTTTGCGGATATTATGCCGCCTTGCGTCATCTCATCCGCTTAGCGTAGCGCTGCTACGCTGCGCTTCTTCGATTTAGCGAGGCGACAAAATCTCTCGCAAATCTGTGCACTATGTTTTAGAAATTAGCTCTAGTGACTTGACACAATTACAGATTAGTTTTATAGTATACCCAAGAGAGGGAACGGAGGGTATGCGAATGAACAAGAAATACGTGGTGAGGTTGAGTGAAGAAGAACGAGTCTACGCAAATAAAGTGCTCAATGGGAAC
>JAVBRU010000056.1:0-41423 GCA_031547595.1 Eubacteriales bacterium | reverse complement strand
CCAGCAGCAGTGCCAGCCCCACCTGGAAGATCAGCGTCAGGCCCATGATCTTGAGCGTGTTGGTAAGGGCAATGGATGCGCGCGGGTCGTTGGTGAAGAAATCCTTGTAGTTTTTCAGGCCAATAAACTCGCTGACGGGCGCAGCCATGCCCTTGATCTCAAACAGGCTGTTGTAGATATTGACCACAAAGGGATAGTAAAGAAACACGGCCATCAGCAGGAATGCTGGCACTACGAACAGTAATAGCGGCCTTTTATCGCGGTAGAGCATACTGTTTACACCTCCGTTATGGTGGAATGAGGGCGTATTGTCCCCCATTTCATGGAGAAAAGCAGCACTTTCCCCCATGGAATGGGGGCTGCCAAGAGGCAGCCCCCAGCGGTATCACAGCTAATTACTTGGCCCACACGTCGGCATCAATGATGTCTTTCCACATGCCTTCGATGTCGGTCAAAGTGCCGTCCACGATGTCCGGAACCTTGCTGAACCACTTGTCAGCGCGGACTTCCTGGTTCATTTCATCCTGGAAGGGGCTGAGCATGGCGTTGGAGTTGTTCACCATCGCCGCAGCGTCGGTCAGGATACGGCCGCCAAACGCGAAGCCGCCCAGCGCGATGCCGTTGTCGCCGGTGGTCAGGTAGGTCAGCAGGGACACAGCCGCGTCACGCTTCGCATCATCCTGCCAGGCTTTCTTGGAGAGGTAGAAGCCCATGGACACGCCGCCAATGAAGGCAGTAGAATCGGCATCAGCAGAATACGCGGGGAAGGGCATCACAGCGGTGGTATCCCAGTTTTCGGCGGGGATGCCATTGGCAAACCAGGAGCCGTCGATGATCATGGCAGCCTTCTTGTCGCGGAACATCTGGCTGGTGATATCGTTGTTGGTGGCGTTGCAGTCTTCCGCAAATGCGCCCAGGGTGTACAGGTAGTTGATCAGCTTCATGCCGTCAATCCAGCTCTGGGGAACGGCTTCGCCAACAGCGGGGCGGGCCATGTGGTCGGCGGGGCTGCCGCTGGCAACGATGGCAAATTCCACGATGTAGTGGGGCACGTCAGAGAAGGAAACAGCGATGGGCACGATGCCGTTTTCCTTGAAGGTCTTAATAGCGGTCTCGAGCTTCGCCCAATCGGTGGGCAGTTCCAGGCCAAACTGCTCGAACAGGTCGGTGTTTACAAACAGGCCTTCCCAGAAAGCGCGAACGGGAATGGCATACACCACGCCGTCAGCTTCCGCAATGGCGCCGTTTTCCAGCAGGCCCGCTTCGGGATACTGGGCATTGATTTCGCTGATGGGAACCACTTTGTCAAGAATGGGCGCGCTGTCCGCGGTCTTGGCAAAGTAGAACAGAACATCGGCTTCGTTGCCGGCGGCGAAATCGTTGATGACGCTGGATTTCCAGGCTTCGTCAGCAGACGCAGAAGAGTCGAGCACTTTGTTGCCGGTTTCGGCAGCCCAAGCGTCCAGGAACTTCTGATAGGTGTCGGCGGCGGCATCGGTGCCGGCAAAGGTGGACACGGTCTTGAGGGTGACTTCGGCCATCGCGGTCGCAGAGGCCAGCATCATCACGCACAGAAGCAGGGCAAATACTTTCTTCATAGGGGTTCCTCCTTCTATTTCACATCATGTGAATTCTGTGCATTCATTTTACCAAAACGGACAGCATTATGTCATTAGCCAGATGTGTGATTTGTTGTATCGGTTTGTGCACTTTCTCCATTCCAGGGCAACGTGATGCACACGCGGGTATCCCCCTGCCGGGTGGTACCGATGTACAGATCGGCCTTGCCCTCATAGATGAGTTGCAGGCGGTCATTCACATTGCGAAGCCCCACATGGCTTCTGGCCTCGGCGCTGTCGCTAGTCAGGATGGCCTCAATGCGCCGCAAATCCCCTTCCGTGAGGCGTTTGCCGGTGTTGATGGCCTCAATACGCACCTGATCGTCCACCTTTTTGACAATCAAATCGATTCGCCCGCCCCCGGCCGGGGCAAGGCCGTGCTCCACGGCGTTTTCAAGCAATGTTTGCAGCATCATGCGCGGCATCAAAAAGCCGAGCAGCGTATCGTCAATCTCCTCATGCACGCTCAATTGATCGCCAAAGCGCTGGCGGATAAAATAGAAGTATGCGGCGGCAATCTCCAGCTCCTTCTCCAGCGGCACCAGATGCTGGTTGTCCCTGTCCAGGGATGCGTTCATCAAAGTGCTGAGCGCCTCAATCATATTGCTGATGCCGTCATTGCCGTCAATGCGCGCCTGCCAGTTGATAATCTCCAGCGCGTTGTTGAGGAAATGCGGGTTGATACGGCTTTGCATCGCCTGGATTTTGGCATCGCGCAGCGCAATTTCTTCTTTATATACTTTGTCAATCAGCACCTTCAGCTGCGCGCTCATGTTAGTAAACGCGCGTCCCAGCTGCCCCAGCTCGTCCTGGCCGCGCATGGGGATGTCAATGCCCAATTCGCCGCCCTCCATGCGCAGCGTCGCTTTGTGCAGGATGCCGATGGGCCGCACCACGCGCCGGTGCACGTAGTAAATCACCAGCATGCACAGCGGCACCAGGAACACCACCAGCACCACCAGCAGCCGTGTAAACCAGTTCATGTTCGCGTACAGCACGTTTTTATCAAGCTCCAGCCGCACAAAAAAGTCGTTATAATTGGTAGTGCGCTTTTCCACCAAATACATACTGTTCTGTTCTTCCAGGATGGTCGAGCCAGCATAACCGTCCCAATCCACTGTATCGCCGGAGGCCGCATCGCCCAGCAGTACACCGATCTGCGCCCCCCACTCTGCGGCGCAGTTTGTCAAGGGTGCCAATAATTCACGCTCCGATATACCCAGCACCAGCATACCAAAAAGGTCTAGGTTTCCGTCATAAAGGTTGCGCACCAGAAGCAGCTGATCCTCCCAGCGCACAAAAGCGCACACGGTATCCAGCGTTTCGCCCATCTCAAGCAGCATTTCCACCGCTCCGCGCGCCACCGCCAGGCCCTCGTCGTTGCCCATTTTGGTGTGGATAAACTGTTCCGGCTCGGCAACGCTGTAATACAGCGCAAAGGTGAGGTAGGGCTGGCGCGCAAATTTGCCCTCCAGATACAGGCGGTTATAGGTGTAATAATCCTGATATTTCAGCTCGCCCTTTTTAAAGTATCGATATGTCTTGGTCAATGTGCCATCATAGGTCACATCCTTGGCCAATGTGATCAGCCGCTCAATGCTGTCCTCCACCAGCATATAGGCGTGATCGACGTTCACCACCAGCGCGGCCTCCGTCTTTTCCCGAAGGGCCGGGAAAAAAGTGGCCACGATATACGTGCCCAGCACCATGGTGGGTACCAGCCAGGCCAGCAGCACCATCACCAGGATTTGCCGCCCCAGCGATTGAAACCATTTGCCTTTCATACGCGCTTCATCCCTTATACGATATCGATTATAGAAGCATGGGCCAGCGCTGCCAGCGACAGCGGCGATACCACCACCTGCAACCCCCGCTGCCCGGCGCTGACGGCGATTTCGTCAAACAGCTGCGCCGTTTCGTCCAGATACGTGGGGTAATTCTTCTTCATTCCCAGCGGCGAGCAGCCGCCCCGCACATAGCCGGTCAACTGCAACAGCTCCTTCACATGGGTCATTTCCACGCTTTTGTTGCCCGATGCCGCCGCCACTTTCTTGAGAGCCACTTCCTCCGTCACGGGGATGCAGCATACCAGAATACCCGTCTTATCCCCACGCAGCACCAGGGTTTTGAACACTTGCTCCGGCGGCATGCCCACCTTGCGGGCAACCTCTACCCCGTTGTAATTCTCATCCGAAACATCATAGGGGATCGCCCGGTACAAGATACCCGCAGCATCCAGCAGCCGCAGGACGTTGGTTTTTTCTATCTTCATCGTGCAAAACTCCTTCGAAACGCGAAGTTATGCGTATTATAGCATAGGAAAATACGAAACACAAAAACAATTTATAGCTATGTATGCGTGTACGAAAAAAGGCAGTGGACCGTGGAATGCTTGCATTTCCAAGATCAACTGCCTTTTTTAATACAGAAGCGAGGTGCAGGAGACTGGTCTCCTGCCGTGGGGGATCTGGGGTGAAGTAACCCCGTCTCCTACCCCAGATACGCAGCCACCAGCGCATACGTATTCTTCACGCCATCCATGTGGGTGCGCTCATAGCCATGGGAGGCGAACACGCCGGGGCCAATGAGCGCATAGCGCACATCATTGCCGGCGCGAAGCGCGGTAGCGGCATCGGAGGAATAGCTGGGATACACATCAGCGGCGTAGTGGATGCTATTTTGCTTGGCAAGGGCGATCAACTCGCCGGTCATATGATAATCAAAGGGGCCGGCGGAATCCTTGACGCAGATGGACACCATGCGCTCGTCGCAGGCGAGATCGTCCCCCACGCAGCCCATCTCCACCACCAGCATGTCCTGGATGCCCTCCGGGAGCGTCATGGACGCGCCGTGGCCCACTTCTTCGTACACGGAGAACAGCAGCGCCACACGCCGCTTGAGGGCAAGCTGCCCCGTGCTTACGGCCTTGGCCAGCGCCAGGAGGATGCCGCTGGATGCCTTATCGTCCAGGTGGCGGCTTTTGAGGTAGCCCGACTGCGTGAGCACGGTGCGCGGATCCCAGCTGATGTAGCAGCCGGTCTCAATGCCCAGCGCGGCGGTATCGGCGGCGGAGGCAACGGCCTCGTCCAGTACGATTTCCAGGTTGGTTTCGTCGCGCACAACGCTGTTATTTTCCGGGAACACATGCTGAGACGCTTGCGTGCTTTGCACGGTGCCGCTGTAGGTTTTGCCGTCCCGGGTGTGAACCAGGCAGTTTTCGTTCTCCACCGACACGCATTGCCAGCCGCCAATGTGCGTAAAGCGCAGGCGTCCGTTGCCTTTCACAGAGCGCACCATCGCACCCAGCGTATCCACATGCGAGGCCAGCAAAATGCCATTGCCCTCGCCGCCAATCTCGCACAGCACAGCGCCCTTGCGCGTCTTTTGCGGCGCAAAGCCCAGACCGGACAGCGTGGTCATCAGATAATCGGTCACCTGATCGGTGAAACCTGTGGGCGAGGGGATGGCCACCAGCGCCTGGATCTGTTCCAGCGCGTAATTGATCATATCCATACATATCTCCTGTTATTTGACGGGACGGATGAGGATAAATGGCGTCAGCTCGTCGCCCTGGCCGGAGGGATTATCCTGCATGGCGTCCTGGATTTCATCGTCTGTGAGGGGAAAGCCCTTGTTTTTGCCCAGCTGATCGCGCTGGATATCGTTGGCATCCATCAGTACGACAGGAATGCCGGTCTTCTTGAAGAGGTCATCGCACAGTTCGTCCGGGTTTTCGGGGTTGATGAGCGCCAGCTGCTTATAGCGCTCAAAGCTACTGCGGAAATAAAAGCCGTCAATGCCGCCCACACCCTTGCCGCATACCTTGTAGAACACGCCCTTCACGCCAAAGGGCTTGGTGACGGCGGAGCACACAACGGCCAGCAGCACGCGCGGCAGGCCGCACAGGTCGATCACCAGCTGCAGCTTGTGCGGCTCATGCATGCCCACGCCCGTGTGGTTAATGCCCGCAAAGCGCCACAAAAAATTGGCCCAGAAGCCCGGCTTCACTTCGTCACGGCTGCGCACGGATTCCACGCACATGCACATCACCTTCGCGCCAAAGCTGAGCATATCGCCCTGCTGATACAACGGGCGCACGTATTTTTCCACCAGCGCGGCCTGATCCTCGCCCCGCTCCACAAAGTGGGTCTGGATGGCATAGCGGGCATATTTGCGCCCATTCTTGCCCTCCACGATGCCGCGGTCAAAATACACGATGCCGTTTTCCTCGCGGCGCTGCTCTTCCAGGTTCCGGGACGGAATAATGCCCATAAATCGTACCTCCGTAATCTGCCAAGGAAAGAATGCCCTATTTTACACCTTTCTATGTATGCCTGTCAAATACAACGCATAGGATAGCGCGGAGGGATGCGCATGCAAGCTTCGCACTGGGTGATGATCGGCATTGTTTCGATGTTTCTTTTGTTTGTGACGGTATTCGCGCTGACAAGCGCCCCGGGCAAGCGCACGCGACAGGTGATGGCGCATGTGTTTTTTGCCGTGCTGGCGCTGATTGTGGGCGGCGCGGTTTTCCCCGACATGCCCGCCTTCAACGCACTGAACACCGCCATTGTGGCATGGCTGGGCGCGCCGGGGTATGGGCTATTGTGGGTGCTATTGCACATGAGCTAATTATCAGGGTGTAATAGTGCATGGAAGGCCGTGCTACCCAGCTTGCGCAGCGATTTTGTCAGCTGCGCCTTGTTTTCCCTGTCCACGGTGTGCATGCGCCAGATGATGCCCGGGATACGGGCGAGGACGCGCGCGTTGATATCGTCCAGCTGCTGGATCTCCAATTCCTCAATCAGGGTGAACAGCGACGTGACAAATTCCTCCCGCTGCTGATTGCTGAGGCCATCCAGCCAATCGCGCAGCACACGGTTGAGGTATGCACTGCTGGATGTTAATCCGGACGCGCGTATCAGGCGCGGCCCCTCAATCTGCCAGGAGAACGCATCGTGCTGCAGCAGGCCAATCGCATTGGAATGGATGATCTCGTGCTCGTCCTCATGCTCCAGCAGCATGCCCACCACAGAGGACTGCGGGATATAGATGCGCAGCTTATCGCGGATGTTCTGATACCCATCGGATGCCAGCAGCTGGCGGCTGAACCCCGGCCCATCACAGGTGGCAATGCTTTTGATGCGCGCCTGAACATCCGGGCGCGCGCAGGCAGCGGCATACACCGCGAGGTTGCCGCCCTTGGAGTGCCCGGTGAGATAGATATCGTCCGTGGTGGCTTCGGCAATGCGGTGCAGGTATTCCACGCTGATGAGTTGGGCGTTGACCGGCGCGTCCAGCGCCAGCATGCCGTCTTCCTTCCAGCCTGCAATGGACGCATCCGTGCCGCGATAGCCAATCACCGTCACGCCAGGCGTGGGGCGCATGGCAAAGGCCGCAAACTGCGTGTCCTCTGCCTCCACCTCATGATAGCCCCACAAACCCATTGCGCCATAGCGCACAGAGGGCATCAGCGCCTCCAGCATGCGCCGGTTGTCTTTCCACATATAAAAAATTTGCTTGATGGTTTTGCCGTCCGGGTCGGTCGTCAATAAATCCGCCGCCGCGCTTTCCAGCGGGACGGATTTTTCTATTTGATCCAAGCCCGGCACTATGCCGTCAAAAGAAACATACGAAAGCTGCGCCAGCAACAGATCGTCCACTTCGCAAAGCGGCACCGCATTTACCGGCAGGTCGCCCCGCCAGAGCAAATAATCGTGCAGATTGGGCATGCGCTCTCCCCCTTCCATGTATCATTGTATCATGAACTACGGGGGAAAACAACCAATCTCACAGCGCGCGGCGGATGATCTTGCCGGAGGTTGTCTTGGGCAGGCTCTCCACATACTCGATCACGCGGGGGTATTTATAGGGCGCAGTGTTTTGCTTCACATAGTTTTGCAGGGTGCGGGTAAGGGTATCGGACGCCTGATAGCCTTCCTTCAGGCTGACCACGGCGCAGATGATCTGCCCGCGCAGCGGATCGGGCCGGCCAATGATGGCGGACTCGCGGATGGCATCGTGGGTGTTGAGCACGCTTTCGATCTCAAAGGGCCCGATGCGGTAGCCGGAGGACTTGATCATATCATCATTGCGCCCCACAAACCACAGGTAGCCATCCTCATCCTGATACGCGATATCGCCGGTGTGGTAAAGGGTATCATAGGAGGCGGCAAACTCGCCGTCCATGATATAACCCATGGTCAGCCCCACGGTGGACGCGTTGTAGGAGGTAGTATCGATCACGACTTCACCCATATCACCGGGCTTCACAGGGTTGCCCTCGCGGTCGATAATGCGCACATCATACAGAGGGGACGGCTTGCCCATGGAGCCGGGGCGCACATCCATCCACTCAAAGCTGCACGCAATGGGCGTGCCCTCGCTCTGGCCAAAGCCTTCGCGGATGGGCTTGCCGGTGATGCGCTCAAACTCCATGTTCACTTCGGGGGAGAGCGGCTCGCCCGCGGTGGCAAACCACTCCACAGACTGCACGTGCCGCAGCTGCAAGCCGTCGCTGAGCAGGAAACGGTACATGGTGGGCGGGATGCACAGGCTGGTGGGCGCGTATTTTTCCATCACTTCAAGCAGGCGCGTGCTGGAGAAGCGCTCCGGGTCGTAGCCCAAAATAGCACAGCCGCAAATCCACTGGCCGTAGATGTTGCCCCAGCCAAACTTGGCCCAGCCGCTGTCCGCCTGGGTGAGGTGCAGGCCATTGTTTTTCACATGCTGCATATAGCGGGCGGTGATGATGTGGCCCAGGGGGTACGTCTTGTTGTGGAGGGCGAGCTTGGGCATATTGGTGGTGCCGGAGGTGAAGTACGCAACAAACTCAGCGGAATTATCGCGCTCATCACAGCCCGTATAGGGCAGGCAGCGGCGGTATTCGGCGTTAAAATCATAGATGCCCTCCGGCGCGCTGCCGTTTTCGCACACGGCGATCTGGTAGCGCAGGGTGGGATGCTTCGTGGCATCCAGCTTTTGCAGCTGCTGGTCCACAGCCGGCATATCCACATAGATCAGGGCGGTCGCCTGCGCGGTATCGATGCGGTAGGCGATGTCCTTGGCGGTGAACTGCACGGACGCGGGCACCAGCGTTGCGCCCAGGCGATGCAGCGCCACGGCGATGATCCAGTATTCGTAGCGGCGGCGCAGCATCACCAGCACACGGTCGCCTTCGCGGATGCCGATGTTATAAAAATAGGTGGCCGCTTGCTTGGACAGATAAGAAATATCGCGGAAGGTAAAACGCTGCTCGTCGCCCGCGTCGTTGCAATACAAAAGCGCCAGCTTCTCCGGCTCGCTCTCCGCCCACGCGTCCACCACGTCCCGGGCAAAGTTAAAATTCCCCGGCACGTTCAGCTTCAGGTTGGCTTTAAAATCTTCATAGCTTTCAAACTCGCTGCGGGGCAAAAATTTTTCAATCAGCGTCATAAGGGTTTCCCTTCCTTTTCCCAAAATATAAAAAGGCCATTCGTCCCAAAACATTAGGACGAATGGCTCGTGTTACCACCTAACTTCGTACAGATGTGCTACATCTATACCTCTGCCAGCACGGGACGTAACGTCCGATGCCGCTTCCCTTATAACGGCGGGAACTCCGTCGGAGTCTACTGAGGGCAAATGCCCTGTTCAATCCGCAGCTCGGAGACTACTTCGACAACTCCCTCACGGAACGATCCCACCATCCGTTCCTCTCTGTGCTTCGGGTGCGCTGCCTACTCCTTCTCTTCATAGCCAAGGTCAGCTGTTCAATTAAAAAAAATTATAACGCAAGAATTTCTGGCTGTCAAGCGAGGCATTGTTTTTTTGTTGTTTTATCCGTTCGCGTCGGATTCGCCTTGCGCAGCGTCATATCGTTGATAGCCGCCGCTGCCCTCATCGGTGAACAGGTTGATGCTGTCTATACCCAGGCTGGTGGGGATAATATCGAGGCCAAAGTACTCTACTTGGCCATTGCTATAGGTGATGATCAGCATATATTCCGGTTCGCTCCAGGTGGGGCAAAGATTCCGGTCGAGGTATGCCACAGCCCAGCGTGCCTGATGGGTCACCACCTGCAGCCCGTCCGGGTTGTCATCCAGCGTGCCGCCCTTGAGGGTGCCATCGGGCAAAAATTGCAGGATCTCCGCAAACATCACGCCGCCGGCTTCTTCATACCAGGTGTCCAGCAAATACTGCGATACGCTTTCCAGCGTTTCCGCAGCCTGGTGCAGGCGCACCAACCCCATGGGCACAAAGCCTCGCACCGGCTGCACGCCACCCACCTCCACGTACGCCCAGGCTGTGCCAAGCGACGATAGATACGTGATCTGCTGGTTTTCGCTCAATTGCAATAGCGCCTGGCCGGTATACATCGGGTCGTCCGTCAGCGTGCAGGCCGACGACACATAGCCTTCCTCGGCATGCAGCTGCAAGGTATTCACAGCGTTGCCGCCGGGCAGTGCCTTCTCGTCGATATAGCCAAAGCGCATATAGTCGGACGCGATAGCATACTGGATCAGCACCCAGCCGTTCAGCTTGCCAAACACCTGGATCCAATCGTTGGTGCTCACTACCGCCTTGCCGCTGCCGCCGCGCAGATAATTCTCACCCGGGCCGGAATATACCGCGTAGGTCTTGCCGCCGGTAAACTGGATGCTCTTGCCCTGCATTTCGCCGCCCTCGGGGATGCTGGGCGGCGTACTGAGCTTTTCCCGCGCCTGCGAGACTGTGGTGGGGAAGGTGGACAGTGTGAAATACCGCATGTCGGTCTGCACGGTGCCATAGACAGTGGTTTCGCCGCCAAATACCAGCTTGTTGCTGTACACTGCGATATCTACGAGCTTTGGCGAATCGCTGTGATAGAAGGCCAGCTGCCATTGGCCGTGGCTGTCCCGCTGGTAGGTGCACATGCTTTTGTACGCAAAGCCCTCGTCATCCTGCTGGGTCATTAACAGCTGCACCTCGCTGCCCGATGAATCGCTGAGCAGCACCGGATTGCCTTGGGGCACGGCGTTGTCTGTGTGGAACAGGTACTCCCCATCCTTCAGGCACAAAAGCACATTGCTCCCATCCTTGTGCAGGGACAAAAAGGTATGTGCATCGCCTGCAGGGGTGCACTCGCTCACGCAGGAATAATCCGGCCAGCGGGTCTTGATGATGGCATCATACGTACCCTCCGCGCGCGCCACGGTGCAAATCAGCGCCGCCAGTATCAAAATACACCAGCCCAGTTTTTCCGCCGCACGCCGAAGCTCTTGCTTGTGAATCATACATTTCCCTCCGTATTGTTGTGGGGTTCTATGCATGAAACGGTAAATTTCAGCAATTTATTCCCTTCGAATTGTAAACTCTAAAAATGGCGAGAGCTGCATGCCCTCGCCATGATTTCCTATTTCCGCCGCACCGGGATCAGCAGATCCAGCTGCATATCCGGCGGGCCGCTTTCACCACTGGCATAATGCGTGTAGATGTTCAGGTGTTCTTCCAAAGAATCAAACATATTCTCGTGGCGGCCGCCTCCGCGGTACACATATTCGCCGTTATTTCTCACCCACTCGTCCAGCCACACCCACTCGTGGAAATCACCCATTTTGATCATATGCGCGGCATACAGCCCGCCGGGGAAGTGCTTCTTCGTCAAAGGCGCTGGCACATCCATATCGTCCGGAATGGTCAGCCAGAATTCGTAGCCGTGGAAGCCCGTCTCGTCCACGGGGTTCGGGTGGTTGAAGCCATACATGCGCAGATCGGGCTTCACCTCCCACAGGCGACGCTCCGTCGCAAACTTGAAAATCTGATCGCCCGTGACGTCCTCCGGGCAGTCTCCAATGAAGTGGCTGGCAGCCACGGTGGCCGGGGGCAAATATACGATGCGAACATCCTTCAGCTTGTTCAGCTGCTGTTCGGCTTGGTTCAATTCTTGCACAGTTTTTACCTCCTTGATTTTGCTGGAATCCTCCGGTGCGCTTTGAATGAGCGCGCGGATGGTGTCGTCGGTGAGCAAATGCTCGTTGAACCGCAGGGTCTGGATGCTGCTGAGCCGCTCAATCAGCGCGCGCAAAATGCTGCGCAGCGTGTCCAGCGCATCGATTTCGCCGCTGATGCACTGCGCGTGCTGCTCGAACACTTCGATGGCCTGCACGGCATCGTCGCTCTTCAGCAGCGCCGCAATCTGCTTGATGGGGATGCGCAGCTTTCGAAGCAGCACAATCTGCGCCACGCGGGCGGTGTTGTGCTCGTCATAGGTGCGGTAGGCATAATCGGGCAGACGCGTGCTTGCTATCAGCCCCAACTGCTCGTAATACCGAAGGGTACGGGGCGAAATATCAAACCGGCTGCTCAGCTGTGTGATGGTGACCATGGCTGCCCATCCTTTCATGCAGAACAATACAAAGCGCTTCATGCCCTTATTATATCGTTTGACGCCGCGTCAAAGTCAAGGGCTGCCACAACTTTTCTTTTGCGGCAGCCCTCTTGTGAATTATTCATCGTTTCTGCTTGCGTCCCGCATACATCTGACGGTCGGCCGCATGGAGGAATTCATCGATATTGGCATGCTTGCCCGCATCGTAAATGGCATGGCCGATGCTGAGGGACAGCTGGTAGGTACCCGCATTTTGCTCATTCAGCTTCGCCATCATCTGTTGGATATGTTGCATAAAACCCTGCACCTCATCCCGCTCTTTGCGCTGGCCGACAATGCCAAACTCATCGCCACCCAGGCGCACCACGCAATCCCCCGCAACGCAGGATTTGCGCAGCAGATCGGCTACGGCAACCAGCGCTTCATCGCCCACGCGGTGGCCGTAGGTGTCGTTGATCTGCTTGAAATGGTCCATATCAATCATCAGCAGAAACAGGCAGCTGTCTTCGCGCAGGGAATGAATTTTCTGCTGCAGATAATGCTCGTACACACGGCGGTTGTTGAGGCGCGTCAAAGGGTCCTGGGTGATCAGGGCATTTTGCTGCTGCAAATAGATAATCAAAATCGAAACCGCCAAGCTGGATGCCAGGGAAATGCCATAAAAAAAGCCCTGTATCAGCGCACTGAGTATCGGCGGCGCAATAAACAGCAAAAGGCCATAACTGTCATGCCGCTGCATCCACGTCTTTTTGCGGGAGCGGATCAGGATAATGACAACAGAAAACAAAACGTACAAAATATCAAACAAAATAATTACAAAGTATAGCTCGCCGCGGTGATAAATATTCTCCGAGTCGATGGTGTACACCCAACCGGTTTTGAGGTTGAGCACCATCAGCACCATGTGCACCAGCGTAGGAATACAATAAATCGCGTGCCGCATTTGTAATTTCCGCGTGCCGGACAGGCGGCAATCGCAATAAATCACCCACACAATGCCTGTCAACAGCATGGAAAAGAACGAAAGCATATTGCTGGCATGCAAAAGGATTCCACCCCAGGAAAGCGCAGAGCCTTCAAACAGCCACGTGCCCGCGTCAAAGACCAAAACAAGCAGGCACATCGCCTGCAGGAGGTCAAACAGGCGATACTCCAGATCATGCTTACGGTTCGCCCGGCCATATAGCATGATGACCAATATGATGGAAAACCCCAAAAAATTGGTCAGGACGTTGGGCAAAAAACTCATGTACAGCTACTCCATCCGTTCTATGGTTGCGTTGTAACAGCAGTCTATCATATTTCCAGGCATATTTCAATCCCACAAAAAAAGCGCTTACGCGCAAGCAACATCCCATATAGACAGAATTGGGGTGCAGGGAGCACTGCTCCCTGCCGGGGGCCTGGGGCGCGCAGCCCCAGCGTTCCTCGTCCCCCTTCCCTACCCCTCGCGCATTTGCTTCATGCGGCGCTCCAGCACATCAGGGGCGGCCACGGAATATCCAAAAAAACCCAGTGCCTCGCCCACGGCGCGGTACTCGCCATGGCAGTAAGCCACAAGGTTGGCGCGCTGCAGGTGCAGCTTGCCCGTTTCGTCCATCAGATCGTCCCGCACGCCCATGCTGACGATGCTGCCCAGGAACAGGTCATGGCTGCCCAGCTCTATGATTTGCGTAACCTTGCAGCCCAGGTACAGCGGGCACTGCGCAATGGCGGGGGCAACAGAAAGCCCTTCCACGGCCACGGCAGTGAGATCGCAGGCCGCAAACTTATCGACATCCCGGCCGGATTTGACGCCGCAGAAGTCTGTGGCACGCAGATTTTCCTGGCCGCAGAGGTTGATCACAAACTCGCCCGAATCGGCAATGATGCTGTGAGAGTAGCGCTCCTTGCGCACGGAAATGGAGCACATGGGCGGATCGCTGCACACGGTGCCCACCCAGGCCAGGGTGATAATGTTGGGCGTTTCGCCCGGCTTTGCGCAGGATACCATCACGGCCGGTACTGGCGAAAGCAAGGTGCCTGGTTTCAGTTGCATCATTTATTTCTTCCTCCTATCGCTGCATGGGCACCGGCCAGCAGGCCGCTTGCCCAGGCAAACATCAAATTGAACCCGCCGCAATCGCCATCCACATTCAGCACCTCGCCCACGGCGTACAGGCCGGGCACCCGGGTGGACATCAGCGTTTCCGGCGAAAACTGGCGCGTGTCTGCGCCGCCTGTTGTGACCTGCGCATGCTCCATGCCGCGCACGCCCACAAGCGGCACAGAAAACTGGGTGAGGCTGCGTGCCAGGGCAGGGATGCAGGCGGTATGAAGCTGCTGCGAAAGCAAGCGCGGCACCAAACCTACCAGCAGGTCGCCCTCCGGCAGTATATGCGCGCGTGCTTCCAGCAATGCCTGGACGGCAAGGGTATTTGCATCCAAGGCACGCGGCTGAACGCGCTGATAGATGCGCGGAATAACGCCCAGCATGGGCGAAAAATCGATCACCAGCCGCGCTGTGCCGCGCGGACACAGCGCGCCCGCCGTGCGCGACAGCTGCATGGCGCATACGCCACTGACGCCGTAATCGGTAAACAATACCTCCCCCTGCGCGGCTTCCACCAGGGTGTTGCCCTCGCATAATGTTAAAAGAGCGGGCACGCGAAGCCCGCTCAGGCCATGAATGGCCTGCTTTTGCGCCACCAGCTGGGTCAGTGCGGGGGCCCATGGCACCATGCTGTGCCCAAGCGCCGATAGCAGCGCATAATCATCTGCGGAGCAACCCAGCTTGCCGCCTGCCATGCCGCCGCATGCCACAATCACAGCATCGGCAGTATAGCTTTTTTGTGGGGTGGCGACGTCAAAGCGCTCGCCTGTTTTTGCAATATGCGTGACAGGCGATTCACAGATCAGCTGCACGCCGCCTCGCACCAGCGCGCAGCGCAGTGCATCCAGCACCGAGGCCGCCATCAGCGTGCCGGGGTACATGCGCCCGCCGCCTTCTTCTACCACCTGCAAACCAATAGACGCAAAGAACTCCAGCAACCGGGGCAGCGGCATATGCTGCAGCACCGTTTGTGCAAAAGCGGCATCGCCGTAGTATGCAGGCGCGCCGGTGTTGAGCAGGTTGCAACGCCCGTTGCCGCTGGCCAGGATTTTGCGGCCTATGCGGTCGCTCTTCTCCAGCAGGGTCACGCTTGCGCCGCCCCGCCTAGCGCAAAGCGCAGCGGTGATACCCGCTGCGCCCGCGCCGATGATCAATACATCGTTCATGGTTGTTTACTTCGTCCCGCTCTTGGAATGGGTGTAGGCATAGTTGATCGCAGCCTGGTGCTCGGCATCCACTATCCCGACCTTGGTGGAGGTGGTGCTGGTCTTGCTGTTTGTAAAGTGCACACAGAACTGACCGTTGAAGTTGTTATCCGGGATGGTGTCGCCATCGGGATAGTTATGGGGGATGCCATACATGGAGGCCGCGAAGGTGCGTCCGCCGATGGTGACCCACAGAGGCCTGCGTTGGTACATGTTGCCGTCGCTGATGCCCTGCGCGGTGCTGACGCCATAGATCTTGCACATGGCGGCAGTGTCGGCCGCAGTGAGCGGCTCCACGTCGGCATGCGAGCCGCCAGACCAGCGGCGTGCGCGGAAGGAGATGCCGGTGTATACGTCAGTAATAACCGCCGTGGTACCCTTGGCCCAGATGGTCTGGATGCCGCCGGTGTACCAGTCGATCTTCTCCACCGGGTAAAGCGTGGGCGTCACAGAGCCGCCGCCGGAGTAGGTGCCCTCGGGCACGGTGTTAAACAGCTTGTGCTGCGTTTTCTCGCCCGCCAGGCCGTCTACCGTGAGGCCGTTGGCGCGCTGGAAGTTGATAACCGCCGTTTCGGTGGAGGACAGGAAGCTGCCTGTCACCTCGCTGGCACTGAGGTAGCCCTGCGCGACCAGCGCAAGCTGCAGCTTGGTCACAGCCTCGCCGCTGGAGCCCTTGCTGAGCGTGGTGTAGGATGCCTCACGCGGCGCGTCGGGGTTGCCCGACAATTGATAGAGTTCTTTTTCGGTCTTGGTCAGCACGCGTACATAGTCGCCATGCATCCAGCCGGAAACACCGGCGTACTTCACGTTGTACCAGATGATACCCTCGGCGGACACGCGGTTGCCAAGGAAGGTAAGCTCGGTGCCCTTGGTGTACACCAGGGTGAGCTCGCGCCCGGACATCGAGGCTGCGCTGCGGATCTTGACGCGGTCTGTATTGGTGATGGCAAGATCGCTCAGATCAGAAAGGGCAGGCAGCGTGGTGGGCGCAGGGGTGGGCGTAGCCGTCGGCTGACCGCCCAGCCATTGCTGGTATTCAAGGTTGCTCATCACGCGCACACAGTCGCCGCGCACCCACGCGGTGGTTGTGGTTGTGTACTGAATCTTGTACCAGGTGTATCCATTGGCGCGGGTGGTAGTGAGGAACTTATAGACGGAACCCAGCTTGATCTGGCCCATGGTCTTGCCGCTGGTGCTGGCCGTTTCGCGCATGTACACATCATCCAGCGTGGCAATAATGTAGGTGCTGGTGCCAGTGGGCACGGGGGTGACGGTGGGGCCAACGGTGGGGGTGGGCAAGGAGCCGGTGCGGTTATAAGCATCCAGCTGCCACTGTGCCACTTCGTAGGCGCAGTCGCCGCGCACATAGCCCACAATGCCATTCACATTGACGGGATACCATAGATAGCCGTCGTTGGTGAGGATGTTGTTGGTCAGCGGCATCAGCGTGCCTGCCTTAGAGACCTGCCCCAGGATATCGCCATTGCGCTGCGGGGTCTTGCGGATATACACAGAGGAAATGGAAGTGGCCGCATAACCCGTGACAGACGCGGCAGGGGTGGCCGTGGCCGTGCCGGTGGAGGTATCGCGCGCCATGTCCGCACGGATATAGCCATAGCGGCTTAGCTTCTCGGCATACACATAATACCATTCATAACCACCCGCAGTGGTCTTGGCATAGTAGGGCAGCACAGTGCCGTTATCCAGCTGGCCCACGGAGCTGCCATTGGCCTTGTCGCGCACATTGACGCCGCCCTTGATGAGGGTGATGAACGTCTGCACGCCGCCTGCGGGGGTGGCCGTCACAACGGGTGCAACCGTGTTGGTGGGGCCGGTGATGGGGTTGCCGCTGGCATCGCAAAAGCTGTAGCAATCGCTGCGCACATAGCCTACCTTGTTGCCATAGCTGACCTGTACCCAGTCATAGCCGCCCTTGGCAACAGGCAAAGTGTAGTAGGGCAAAATCGCGTTGACGGGCAGTTTATCGGCCATCGCAGCAGTGATCACATCGCCGCCGGGGGCGTTGCGCATGTTCACTTTATCCAGCGTCAGCCGCACATAGCCCAGACTGGTGCCGCTGGGCACAGGGGTGGCAGTGGGGCTGCCGGGCACGGGGGTGGCCGTCGCGCCGCCGCTGTAAATGCTCATGGCGCTTTCCGCCACAAAGCCATAGGTGCCGTTATACAGCACATAATACCAATCGCCAATATTGCCGCCGGGCTGGATGATGACCTCCATCACCTCACCCAACATCAATACACCAAGGGACGTTCCGCCCGCCGTGACGCGCAGGTTGGTGCTGGTGGCCGTGACAATACCGCGCAGCTTGCCATCGCTGGGCACTGTGCCGCCGGAGGAGGCAGGGGTGGGCGTGGCAGTGGGGTTGACGATGGAACCATCGGTGATTACCTGAAAATAGCCGCTGTGGATATAGCCGGTGTAGGTGTTATCGGGCTTGCTGGGCGTACCCCCCTGCACTTTATACCAGAGGGTGCCGTTCTTGGTGGTGCTGCCCAGGATCTCCAGCACCCAGCCCTGGGGCAGCTTGGCCCAGTAATCGCCGCTGGTGCTGGCGGTCTTGCGGAACATAACATCCGCCATCGTGACGCGGCCATAGCTGCCATCGGTGGCTACGGTGCCGCCGGTGGCAGGGTCAATCACGGGTACCACGGTGGGGGTGACGGTGGGAATCACGATGCTGGTCTGGGTGGGCTGCAAGGGGTTGAGAAGCCAAGCAGACTGCTCTTCCGCCGTCATCAGCTTCACATAAGAAGCCATGATATAGCCGGTATACTCGCGTTCCAGCTTGTCCGGCACGTTGGCCTTCACTTTATACCAAGCGATGCCGCCGGATGTGACGGCGTCCGTGACCTCAACCACCCAATCCTTGGGCAGCTGCGTCCAGTATATTCCATCCTTGCTGGGGGTTTGCCGGAAGAACACCTTATCGTCTGTCACCCGCCCATAGACAGCTTCCGCCACCGCCAGGGAGGGCAATAACGTCAGCAAAATGGTGCAAAGCACAATCAGGCTGATCACGCGTTTGCCGGTGCCCATAGATTGATTCAACATAACCCCACACACCTCTACACTATGGATTTTAGAACGATCAACAACAATAACAATGATATTGTCGCCAAAATGGCGTCTTTTCGCCCTTGTCAAGGGGGGATAGACTACCTCTCGTGTAGTATATTACATTTTTGTTACGGGGTCAAGTGTTTTCTGGATTGTTACACTATTTTCATCTATATATGTGAGAGAACGGGCACTTCACGCCACATCCCAGCCAAACTCCGGCAAAATGTATAATATACAAACAAAAATCCCGACGGGCCACTCATCGCGCCACTTTCGGGATTGTTGGTTTACTTTCTTTTTATCGGGGATTTTTTGCGTGACGGGATTGACACCGCCCCAGGTCTTTCGCTGCGCGTCGTTTAGTGCCTTGCGCTGCTTTTTGGTCATTTTGTCTGCGGAAACAAATTTTTTCACAGGCTTCACCTTCCTTCCCCATTATTATATCGGAAAGGCCGGGGTTTGTAAACCATTAGGCTTCTACCAGCACCTTGCCCTTGTTTTCAGCCTGCTGCATTTCTTCCGCATAGGCGGCCTTGGCGTTCACTTCCTCGGGGGTGCGGTAGGTGGGCACAATCTGCATCATCATTTCTTTGATCTTCTGATTGTCCTCCGTGGCCACAGCTTCGCACAGGCGCTCCAGGTTCCTCGCCACTTCCTCGCGGGTGTGGCTGCCGGGATGCTCAACAAAAATCATGGCGTTCTCAGTTTTGCCCAGGTCTTCGGATTTGATCAGTAACTCTTCATACAATTTTTCGCCGGGGCGAAGGCCAATCTCAACAATATCGATATCCTTATACGGCTCATACCCCGTCAGGCGGATCATGTCCTCAGCCAGCTTGAGGATCTTCACAGGCTCGCCCATATCCAGCACAAAGATGTCTGCCTTGTCCGCCATCACGCTGGCCTCCAGCACCAGCTGGGATGCTTCGGGGATGGTCATAAAATAGCGCACAATGCGCTTGTCCGTCAGCGTAAGCGGGCCTCCGTTTTCGATCTGACGTTTGAACAGCGGGATGATGCTGCCGTTGCTGCCCAGCACATTGCCAAAGCGCACGGCCGCAAAGCTGGTGGCGCTGTCCTTGCGGCTTTCAATAATCATTTCGCAAATGCGTTTAGACGCACCCATCACATTGGTGGGGTTTACCGCCTTATCCGTAGAAATCAGGATAAAGCGTTTCACGCCATACTTTTCGGCTGCATTGGCCACATTAAAGGTGCCCAACACGTTGTTTTTGATGGCTTCGGTGCAGTTTTTCTCCATCAGATGCACATGCTTATGCGCAGCGGCGTGGATCACCACATCGGGGTGGTAGGCGTCCATCAGGCTGTCAATATGCTTGGCATCGCGCACAGAAGCGATTTCGATGGAGAGGTTCAGCTTGCCGCCGTAGGCAATGGTCAGCTCCTGGCAAATATCGTAGGCGTTGTTTTCGTAAATATCCAGAATGATCAGCTCGCGCGGCGACATCTTGGCCACCTGCCGGCACAGCTCGCTGCCAATGGAACCGCCGCCGCCGGTGATCATCACCACTTTGTCTTGATAATAGGCCCTTACAGCATCGCCGGAAAAACTCTTGATATCCCGAAACAGCAAATCCTCAATCCGGAAATCGCGCATGCGGCGTTTTTGATCCCCGGGTGCCGTCATATTGGGCACATCATAGAGCTTCACTGTGCAGCCCGCTTTGATATACAGCTCGTACACCCGCTTCATTTCTACTGCGGACAGGTTTTGCAGCGCGATCACAATCTCCTGCACATGCATTTCTTTAAAGCGCTGGAAGGTGGTATCATCCTCCGCAATCACGGGCACGCCCAGGATCATACCGCCCACCTTGTTGCGGTCGATATCCACAAAGCACACCGGGGTGTAGCGGGATTTGCGGTTGTGTAAAAGTTCTTCTGCCAGCAGCATGCCAATCTGCCCCGCACCCACAATCGCAACGTTGATCCTGTCCGGCATGGCCAACTTGGCATGGCGGCGGTAGCGGCGCTCCATATAAAACTGATAGGCCAGGCGCGAGCCCAGCGTGGCCAGGCAGCCCAGCGCAATCACCGCAACCACGCGCATGAAAGACACCTGGGCGGGCATGAACACCATATTGATCATCAGATAGACCACCGCGCCCACCGCGTCCGCAAACATCATGCGAAGATATTCCGTGCTTTGGGCATAGCGCCAGATCAGCCCGTACGATTTGAAAATGATACGGCTGGAAAAAATGCAGACAATCACCAACGCCGAGTGGATAAAACGCTGCGACAACGTGAGGGACTCTACCGCTGTGGGAAATACACCCAGCATGAATCCACACGCCACGGCATAACAGAACATGTCTATCAGAAGCAACGTAGCCCGACGTCTTGTCATAAGCACTCTCATTTCTTTTGCAAGAATACGGCAATCCCGATCCGTTACATTGTAACGTCAATGAAACAACCGCTACGTATGCGGGAGGTAATTAATATACCATGTTTTTGACAGGAATACAACAAGCTGGTCGATTTAAGACATGACAAAAACAGCCAAGTGATTTGTTTATTGCCCGTAAATGCGCTAAATTTGCATTTGGACACGTTTGCCTGTGTCTAGGCCACCACCTGGTGATTGCCGCCGGAGGTCTTGGCCTGGTACATGGCCTTGTCGGCCACCTCAATCATCTGCGTGATGTCGCAGCGCTTGTCGTCCTTTAAGGGATCGTACAATGTGCAGCCCACGCTAACCGTCAGGTACTGCTGTCCACCGGGGCCGGGCATCTCCAATTTCAGTGCACGCACTGCCGCCAACATTTTTTCGCCCATTTTCCATGCCTCTTGCTCTTGCAGCGCGCAGCATACCACGAATTCCTCACCACCAAAGCGGCACACGATGTCCGTCTGCCTGGTAAACACTGCACCCAGCGTCTGCGCCACCATGCGCAGCGCCACATCGCCCTGGATGTGGCCATAGCCATCGTTATATTCCTTAAACTTATCCACATCCACCATAAACACCGCACAAGGAATGCCCTGGCGAACACACAACCCCTGCATCATCTGCATGCGCTCGGCCGCGCCCTTGCGGTTGAGCAGCCCTGTCAGTTCATCCTTGCGGCCGTCGTCCAAGTATTTCCAGCCTTCTCGCAGCGTTTTATACTGCACCAGGTAGCTCAGCGCCATGCTAAGCGCTGCCAGCAGCACGATAAACACATAATACTCCGGGGAGGCCTTTGCACCATACGCCAGCAGCAGATTACCCACCATGGTGAGCCCCGCATAAAAGAGGATCTCTTGGCGGGTGAATATCGGGAAAATAATCAGCATGGCGCACAGCAGCGCATAATTAAGCGGCGCCACCTTCCCAGTTGCCATATATGCCTGAAACTCCAGCTGGCAATACGGCATCATGCCTATACAGATAAACAACCATAGCAAGCGGCACATCCATACGCCCTGGGCCTGCGGCGGCTCCGCACGCTGAACGCAAACGGCAGACCAGGCCAAATAGGCCAGGCAACCAATGCTCATCAGCATATTGCCCGCCAGCATCAACCAGCTCATACTGCCAAGATGGGTCAGCACATTGAGCACTTGCACCAGCAGCAAAACAATCGCAGCATACAGGTTGCGCCGCATATTGACTTTCAGCAGCAGCTCTTTAAACTCGGTCCCCTCGTATGGCGGATCATACCGTCGCAGATCGCCCGGTTTCATGCACCTCACCCATTTTCTTTCTATATGTATCCCAAACGCAGCCTACTCCTGCTCTTTTCGATTACAATTTACCATAATTTACACACAGCGTCAATAGTTAAAGAAAAAATTCCTGCGGGTTTCAGGGCTTTATCATCGCCGCACCTTCGCGCCCTGCCAAATGACAACACTTACATCCGCACAGGCCGGCCGACGGTTTCTGTATATCAAAAAGGCGGGCGACTGTTACGATGTAACCCTTCGCCCGTCTTTCATGAGCAACCCCTCAAATCTTCCCGGAGATTACCCCCGCGAAAAAGCCGTCACTCATAAAGATTCCCGCCAGCTTGCTTGTCTCAAGCAGTTCGTTAAACGCATCCAAGGGGACGATCGTGCTGAGGATGGGCATCAGCAGGAAGATCACATACAGTATGACCGCGCCGCGCACCAATCCAAACGCCGCGCCTGCCAGCCAATCCAATTGCTTGAGCAGCGGCAGCCTGAACACATGCTGAATCAAATTGACCACAATGGACAGCAGCACATACGCCACCACAAAGCACGCGATAAAGCACAGCGCATTGACGGCCACCGCCACGATGGTGTTTTGCACATAATCGTTGATGGTGTTTTGCGCAGTGCCAAGGAAGCTCTGTTTTTGCAGATTTGTCTGCAATATGGAGGAAATGGCATCGGGCAATTCCACGCTGCTAAGCACCTGCTGGATCACGGAATCGGGCAGGTTGTTCACCTGCATGGAGGCCAGATCGTAATCGCCCACGCGCGCCACAGCATCGGTATAGGTGGCCAATGTGGACGTGACCCCCTGATTGCCCCGCAGCACCTTAGACAGCTGCGGCCCAAAGGCAAACGCCACAAAAATGGAGATCAGGCAGCAGGCCACACTCAAAATAGTCTGCACAAAGCCGCGGTATAAACCATAAATAATACTGATACCCAATACCGCCAAAATAACAATGTCAATCAGGTTCAACCCTACACCCCCTCGATACCCATTTAACGCGGCATATCGCCGTTTTCGTGCTTATGTCAGTTGTCGCCCATCTTCAGCACGGCCATGAACGCCTCGCCCGGCAGTTCTACACTGCCAAACTGACGCATGCGCTTCTTGCCTTCCTTCTGCTTCTCCAGCAGCTTCTTTTTGCGGGTGATATCGCCGCCATAGCACTTGGCCAATACGTCCTTGCGCACGGCGCGCACCGTTTCGCGCGCGATGATCTTGCCGCCAATGGCCGCCTGGATGGGGATTTCAAACTGCTGGCGCGGAATGACATCTTTGAGTTTTTCGGCCAGGATGCGGCCGCGCTCATACGCCTTGTCCTTGTGCACAATCATGGTGAAAGCGTCGCAGATATCGCCGTTGAGCAGGATGTCCATCTTGACCAGCTCGCTCTTTTGATAGCCCGTAATCTCGTAGTCGTAGGACGCATAGCCCCGGCTGCGGCTCTTGAGCTGATCAAAAAAGTCGTAGATGATCTCGTTGAGCGGCAGATCGTAGGACAGCTTCACGCGCGCGCCCTCATACTGCATATCAATGAACACGCCACGCTTTTGCTGGCACAGTTCCATCAGCGTGCCCACAAACTCCTGCGGCGTATAGAGGGTGGCGCGCACAAAGGGTTCGCTCATGGACAAGATCTCGGTGACGGGCGGCAGGTTGGTGGGGTTGTCGATGGTGATCATGCTGCCGTCGGTCTTTTCCACCTCAAAGATAACGCTGGGCGCGGTGGTGACCAAATCCAGGTCGAACTCCCGCTCCAGGCGCTCCTGAATGATCTCCATGTGTAGCAGCCCCAGAAAGCCGCAGCGGAAACCATAGCCCAGCGCGATGGAGGTCTCCGGCTCAAAGCTGATCGAAGCGTCATTCATGCGCAGCTTTTCCAGCGCGTCGCGCAGGTTGTCATAGTCCGCGCCATCAGCCGGATAGATGCCGCAAAACACCACAGGCTGCACCTCGCGGTAGCCGGGCAGGGGCTTCAAGGCTGCGCGCGCGGCATCGGTGATGGTGTCACCCACGCGCGTATCGCGCACATCTTTAATGGAAGCGGAAATATAGCCCACATCACCGGGCAGCAGCACATCGCAGGGCGTATACGTGGGGCTGAAGGTACCCACCTCCACCACGTCAAACTCCGCGCCCGTTTGCATCATGCGCATGCGCATGCCGGGGTACGCCTTGCCCGACATCACGCGCACATAGCAAATCGCGCCGCGGTAGTTGTCATAGCTGGCGTCAAACACCAACGCCTGAAGCGGCGCGGTTTCATCCCCTGTGGGCGGAGGCATACGGGTGACCACCGCTTCCAGTACATCCTCAATGCCGATGCCCTGCTTGGCAGAAATCAGCGGCGCGTCCGATGCGTCCAGGCCGATATCGTCCTCAATCTCCTTGCGCACCACATCGGGCTGTGCGCTGGGCAGGTCAATCTTGTTGATGACCGGAATGGTTTCCAAGTTATGCTCCAGCGCCATATAGACGTTAGCCAGCGTTTGCGCCTCCACGCCCTGGGTTGCGTCCACCACCAACAATGCGCCCTCGCATGCCGCCAGCGCACGGCTGACCTCGTAGGAAAAGTCCACATGGCCGGGAGTGTCAATCAGGTTGAGCGTATAAACCTCGCCGTCATTCGCGCGGTACTGCATGCGCACCGCCTTGCTTTTGATGGTGATGCCGCGCTCGCGCTCCAGCTCCATGGAGTCCAGTATCTGCGCCACCATTTCGCGGTGTTCAAATACGCCGGTTTTCTCTAGAATACGGTCCGCCAGCGTGGACTTCCCATGATCGATATGCGCGATAATGCAGAAGTTTCGAATATGTGAAAGCCTGTCGTTTGCCAATCAAGTAACCCCCCTGGATATTTTCCCATGTTATTATAGCGGAAACCGCGTTGAAACGCAAGGAAGCGACTCGCATCCGGCGCAAAAAATAAATATAGGGAAAACGTATAACCTTAATGAAAATTACATTGTAACCTTGACAATCAGCAAATTACTGCAACTTTGGTGAAATCCCAACGTTTTCACAGTTAGGATATGTACATTATGGTCGAATAATGGAAGAAATGCGGTAAGCATGTAATTTATTTGTTCAGCAAGCCCCAAAGTAATTGACTTCAACAAACGATTTTGCTACAATGTGAACGGACACAATGTTTACCTGTTGCTGGTAATATACGTTTGGCGGGCTCTCGCCCACAGAAGGACGCACAGCCTCACACGTACATACACTTCCAAGCAATACAGCAGGCGCATTTCTGCCGCGACACCATGAGGGGGCTGTGCATGGCAAACTACGAGATAGACCGGATGACCTGCGACCCGCGGGACGCCATTGATTTGATCTGCAAAATTCCGGCAGTGCAGGCTTGTCAAATCATCCCGGAAGAGGATCAGTTCAGGGAAGTTCATATCCTGGCAGACGATTCCCGCGCACCCAAGCAAATTGCGCGCGATGTACAATCCGCGTTGCTGGCGCAGTTTGGCATGGCGATAGATCACCGCATTATCAGCATTGCCCAGATTCCCTGTGCATTTGAGGCCGACAAGAAAGTGGAGCTGCCCCCACCCATGCGCCCTGCGCGGCTGCTATGCAACCGCCTGCAGATTGTGATGGACAAGCGCGAATTGGAAGTAAACGTCACCCTCGCGCTGGGCGATCGCTCGTCCGAAGCCAGTGCCCGGGGCTATTGCTCGCCCCAGGAGCGCCGCCGCATCATTGCGGAAGCCACCATGGCCTCCATCGCGCCCTTCCTCAAGGAAGATACGCTGCTGCGCATCGGCGATGTGGCAGACACCCAGCTGGGCGGCCGCCGCGTGATATTGGTGGCAGTCACCCTCACGGTGGGCACAGACAGCGAATATCTGGTGGGCGCCGCTTACGAGCGGGATGACCGCGATTTATCCGTGGTCAGCGCTGCGCTGGATGCTATCAACCGCCGGCTGCGGTTTTAAAACCGACCTTCCCCCCTTTTCGCCAAAGGTGCCTTAAGCGAAGCGGAATATAGCCTGTCTGCCAGCGTATGACAGAGCCTTGAAAAAGGAGGCTATCTTCCATGAAAAAGGCCAAGATCGTTGTAGCTCTCAGTTCTCTGATGGCTCTCATCCTCTCCTGCGGCGCATTCTTCACTTGGAAATAAACCCTAGGTAGGCGAAAAGGGGGCGGGGGCAGCGGATCAAATCTGCTGCCTCCCCTATATCCGGCTCATCTATTTTCCCGCGCATGCGGCCTGCAAAAGAAAAAGGACGCGTTTACGATGAAAAAGGGCACTCGCATTTACGCTTTATTGGTGGGTACGCTAGGGCTTGCCCTGGGCGTTTTAAGCTGTATCCATTACTTCCCTACACTTACAGCCGGCGATGGCATCATGACCTTCGTTGTGTTGAGCGCGATTTATGTGCTGTGCCGCTGCCTGCCGCTGAGCGTCAGCGAGAGCAGCAATATTGATATGTCCTTTATCGCGCTGTTGTTGATCATTTTGGTCAAAGGCCCGGTGGCAGCGACGTGTATTTCGTTTATCACCACCCCCTTTGTGATCACTGCGCGCGATGATGGGCAAGGATACCGCCATATTTTCAATACCGACCCGATCAAGTCCCTGTTCAACATGGCGAACCTCGTCATCACCGCATCGCTGGGCGGCCTGATGTACCACATCACCGGCGGCATGCCCGGCGATATTACGGTGCCGGACATTTTGCTGCCCATGATTTCCTGCATCACGCTGGCCATCATCAGCAACTCGGTGATTATCATGATCCTGTTCAAGCTGGAGCAGCAGGTCAAGTTCTACCCCGCCATATTCCAGATGTTTGCGCAGCTCCTGCCCTCCATGGCGTGCGCCGCACCGGTGGGCTATTTCCTGGCATTCTTGATGACGCAGCAGTCCGGCGCGTACCTCACTTTGCTCTTTATGCTCCCTTTGCTCCTGGCACGCTATGCCTTCAAGCTGTTTCTTGACGGCAAACAACAGCAAGTCAGCATGATCAGCACGCTCAGCGCCGTGATTGAAGCCAAGGACCCTTACACCCAGGGCCATTCCCAGCGCGTCAGCGAATATTCCGTGCAGATTGCAGAGCATATGGGCCTGCCTGCCCAGCGCATCGAAACACTGCGCAGGGCCGCGCTGTTCCACGACATCGGCAAGGTGGGCGTGGGCGATTCCATCCTCACCAAGCGCTCTCAGCTGACAGACGAAGAATGGCTGTCCATGCGCAAGCATCCGCAGATCGCCATCAACATCCTCAAGCACGCGCCCAACACCGCCACGCTGCACGAGTTGGTGCTGCATCACCACGAGTTTTATAACGGCAAGGGCTATCCCGACGGCACCCAGGGCGATGAAATGCCGCTGGATGTGTACATCTTGGGTATTTCCGACGCCTGGGACGCCATGACCAGCAACCGCCCCTACCGCAATAGCATGCCCGTGAGCAAGGCGCGCGATATCATTGCCACCTGCGCGGGCACCCAGTTCCACCCCCAGGTGGCGCAGGTCACCGTCCAGATGATCGACTCGGGCGAGCTGCTGCCTGCCGCAGCCAGCCAGCCGACTCCCGAATAAGCATGCTTGCAATCTTTGTTGTTCTGGCGATAGCACTTAGCTATGCCCTAGGCGGCCGCCTGTCCCGCTACGAACAGGCGGGGCTCAAAGCCCTGTATCTGCCCCTCCTTTCGCTAGCCATGCAAAGCGTGGCCACCGCTATTTTGCCCCCCGCCACCTGGGATGTGGTGGGCTTTCTTTTTATTTTGCTGTCTTACGGGCTGATTTTCGCCTTCCTGTTTCTAAATAGACACCTCAAAAAAACTGCCGCAGCATTCGGGCTGGGCAGTCTTTGCAATCTGCTGGTGATATCACTCAACGGCTTTCGGATGCCGGTGGCACAAAGCGTCACGGCGCATCTCTCGGCAAAGAAATTAGAGCAGCTGCTCTCCTTACAAATCCCCATGTACCGCGCAGCAGATGCCCATACCCTGCTGCCATGGCTGGGCGATGTGATCCCCCTGCCGCTGCTTGGCGGCATGGCGAGCATCGGCGATGTGCTGCTGGGGGTGGGCGCGTTCTTCCTGGTGATAGCGCTGATGCGTCCCCAAAGGCTGAGCGCTTGGTGGCACAAGGGCTAACCCTTACATAGGTTTCAGATTATTGTTTAGGCGCTCCACGATTTTTTCAAAATCCCGTTCCCGCGCTTCCTCACTTTTGAAGGACAGATAGCGCCGGGTGTAGGTGCGTTGCACGGACGGCGACATGCTGAGAAAATTCTCATACGCGGGCGATCGTCCGGCAAGCTTTTCGGCCAGGATATCAGCCTGCTCGGCTGTCACAGGTGCACAGGGGGCCGCATCCCAGGTGCCTTTTTGGATGGCCGTTTCCACTGCCTGCTCGCCAAGCGGCGTCATCAGTTGCCGCTCCCGCAGCGCGGCCACAATCTTTTTATTTTTTTCCGACCATACGCTTTGCGCCCTGCGGCGTGCAAAGTATTTGATGTATTTTGTATCATCCAGGCTTTTCATCTGCCCGTCTATCCAGCCAAAGCACAGCGCTTCTTCCAAGGCGTCGTTAGCGGTCAAAGTAGCCAGTGCCTTTGTCTTGCCAAAGATCAGCCATACGCCTTCGCTGGTTTCGGCATGTTCGGTCAGCCACGCTCTGAAATCCCCGCGCGAGGCAAACATCAGCTCCTGCACATCTGCTTTCATTCGTATATCCACACCTTCGCAAAGCATTTGTATTATCGTTCACTCGATCAATTGACCCATGTTAAAACCGAGGTGCAGGAGATGAAATCTCTTGCCGGGGGGGCCTGGGGGCGAGGAGCCCCCGGCGTAACCTCATTTCCAGCTCACTCGTCCCGCAGGCCCTTTTGTACAAACTTTTGCTTGCGGATGCTGAAAAAGCCGAGGATGGACACGCCCAGGGCGGACAGCGCGTCAAAGATAATATCCTTCATGGTGTCACGAAGCGCAAGGCGACCAATCAAGTCGATGCCGTCCTCGGTTGCGTATTTTTGCATGTTCAGCTGCATCGCGCCATCGCAAGCATACTCGTAGATTTCCCACACAGCACCGGCAGCCAGGGCGAAGCAGAACGCAAACAGCGCCACAAAAGCGGGGCTGAGCGATACGCGCACCTTCTGGCTGTCGTTGAGGATATCCACTAATATAAAGCCCAGCGCGCCCAGCATCGCGCCGGAGAAAAAGTGCAGCAGCGTGTCCCAATGGGGCACTTTGTAGTAGAAATCAAACACTTCGCCCAGGAATACAGCGCAGTAGAGGAAGATGTAGTACAGGATGTAGATAAAGTTGGGGATGCCCAGCTTCCACTTGTGTTCAAAGATCGAGGGCAGCGACATCACCACCAGGCCCAGGACGCACTGGGTGAGCATCAGCAGGTAGTCGCTCTTGACCTTCACGTAGTCGTCCCCCGGCACGGAGGTTTCGGGCGCCTGGATGAAGCGCACCAGCGAAAACACGGCGGACAGCGCCAGGGAAATGAGCAGGAACAGCGAGATGAGGCTGATCACTTTGCCTCTGTCGGGCTTGTTGCGCATGGGGGTTCCCTCCTTTTGTGTAGCTTTCTTTTGTATATGGTTTGATTTTATGGTTTATGCAGGCGGTATCCGATATCGATCATGCGAAACAGATTATCCGCCGCAACATCCAGCAATTCTCCGGCGTTTTGAAGGGCACTCGAAAGCGGCATGATGCCGTTGACGGTGGTCATCACCGCGCCGGGTGCCCGGTCAAACAGCGCCATCGCGGCGTTATCCATGCCGCCGCACAGCACGCAGACGGGGATGTTTTGCGGGGCACAGCGCTTGACGATGCCCGCGGCCACCTTGCCGTAGCGCACCGTCTGCGCGTCCAGATGCCCTTCGCCGGTGATCACCAGATCGGCGTTTTGCAAATGCCGGTCAAAGCCTGTAAGATCGAGCACGAAATCGATACCGCGGCGGATTTTCGCGCCCAGCACACCGCCAAGCACCGCGCCCAGGCCGCCCGCCGCACCCGCTCCGGGAAAGGACGCGATGTCTTTGCCAAGCTTCTGAAAGAGTACCTCGGCATAATGCGCCATGCCTTCTTCCAGCACGTCCTGCATGGCGGCGTCCGCGCCCTTTTGCGCGCCATAGATACGCGTTGCGCCCTGATCGCCCAGCAGGGGATTTTGCACATCGCACATCACGGTGATGTTTTTGAGACGTTTATCCAGGCCGGACAGGTCAATGTTCGCCACCTTGGCAAGCTGCGCACCGCAGCCCGTAAGCATGCGGCCGTCGCTGTCGGTGAAAACAGCGCCCAGGGCAGACAGCATGCCCATACCGCCATCGTTGGTAGCGCTGCCGCCAATACCTAGGATCAGGCTGTGTGCGCCTTCGTCCAGCGCGCGGCGCATCAGCTGCCCCGTGCCGAAGCTGGAGGTTTTGAGTGGATTGCGCTCTTCCGGCTGCAGCAAAGGCAGGCCCGATGCCTGCGCCATTTCGATAACGGTTTCTCCAGACGGAAGTTCTAAATAATAGCACTCCACCAGTCTGCCCAAGGGATCATATGCGGTGCTGATATGGCGCACGCCACCTGCCGCCATGCGCAGCGCATCCAATGTTCCCTCGCCGCCATCGGCCACGGGCAGCAGCACCAGTTCCGCGTCAGGGAAGTGCCGCAGCGCGGCCTTCGCCACCTGATCGGCCACCTGCACGGCGGTCAACGAGCCTTTGAAGGAATCCGGCGCAATGATGATTTTCATAGGGTTTCCTCTATGCAGCAAGCCAGCGCAGCGCCAAGCGCGCGGGTGATATCAGCCAGCGGCAAAGTGGGCAAAGTATCGCTCTGGACTGGGATGAGCGGCACATGGATGAAACCGCTGGGTACATGCAAGGTGTGCAGCGCGGTGTACAGCAACAGATTGCACACATAGGTGCCTGCAGTGTAGCTCAGCTTTGTTGGCACGCCCGCAGCGTTCATTGCCTGCACCATTTTCCGGGTGGGGAGGGTGCTGAAGTACGCGTCTGCGCCATTCTTCGCAATGGGCTGATCCGCCGGCTGGTATCCGTCATTGTCCGCAATGGCCGCGTCCATCAGGTTGATACCCACGCGCTCCACCGTGATGGCATCCCGCCCCGCCGCCTGCCCCACCATCAGCAAAATATCCGGGCGAAGCGCCGCTGCCAGGCGCTGCAAAGTATCCGCCGCGCCATCAAAACTGACGGGCAGCTGCGCACGCACGACACGCGCGTTTTCTACCGCGGGCAAAGCGCACAGTGCCAGCCAAGAGGGGTTGACGCTTTCGCCGCCAAAGGGCGCAAAGCCGGTGAGGAGCACCAAGGGTTGCTTTTTCATCATCATTTCCCCAATAAATACTTGAAAATCTTGCCCGCGATGGGCGCAGCCACGCTGCCGCCGCCGCCCGCGTCCTCCAGCACGATGGCCAGGGCATAGGGGCTGTTTTCTTCATCGATAAAGCCTACAAACCAGGCGTCGGTGTTCTCCTGGGTGTCCAACTCCGCGGAGCCTGTCTTGCCACAGATTTTGGCACCGGATACTGCGGCTTGGGTGCCCGTGCCGCCGGTGACCACCGCGCGCATGTAATCCTTGATGGTGGCGGCAATTTCAGCGGATACGGCTTTTTTGTATACCTTGGTGCTAAACTCCGTGCGCGTGGTGCCGTTGCTGGCCGTGGCGGTGATGAGCAGCCGCGGCTCCATCATCACACCCTCATTGGCGATGGCGGAGGTGATCATGCACATATGCAGGGGCGACAACTGCAGCGCGCTTTGCCCCGCGCCCGTCCAGGCAATCTCGCGCTCGGTACGGTTGGTGGTGGGGTAGGAGGAGTTTTCGACCACCAGATCACGGAATAAAAAGTTATCATCCATGCCAAAGGCCAGCGCGGTTTTCTTGAGCGCGGCATCCTGAAGCTCCAGCGCCAGCTGGGCGTAAGTGTTGTTGCAGCTCACCTGAAAGGCGCGCAGCAGCGTCAGCTGGTTGTGGATGGTGATCTTGTTGTTCGCAAGATCGGTGCCCGCGTCTGTGATCACCCGGTCGCCCACCTGCAATTGCCCGGTGCACACAAACTGCCGAGTGGTAATGCCGGGCAGGTTTTGCAGCGCCGAGGCGGTGGTGATGATCTTGAAGGTAGACCCGGGGGTATACAGTCCTTGCGTGGCGCGGTTGAAAAACGGCTTTTGCGGGTGGTTCTTGACGGCGGTTGTCACCGCCATGGGGTCGAAGGTGGGGAAGGATTGCAGCACCAGCACCTCGCCCGTTTTGTAGTTCATCACCACCACCGCGCCCGCGGTGCCTGCCGGGATAAGGGAAGCGATGTAGGTGCTAAGGCCGCTGTCGATGGTCAGTTGCACGCTGTCGCCCACCCGTGCTTTGCCGGATAATGTGGCCCCGGCACGCTCCAGCAGGCTCATGTTGAAGCCATACAAATACGTGGCCATGAAGGATTCCACACCGTTGCTGACGTTGGATTTTTCATCCCCCAGCACATGTACCACGGCCTCCCGCGCTGCCAAATCGGCCTGATACACGCGCTTGCCGTCGGTGGTGGTAGCCAGCAGCACGCCATCCCGGTCTGTAATATTGCCCGCCACCACATTTTGCTTTTGATTGCGCACATAGGTATTGGCAGAGGATGCGAACCAGCGGTTGCCATACGTGGTCAAACTATATGCGCCGTAGGCCGCCAGCAGCGCAAACATCCCCAGAAATACCAGCATCAGCCGCCGGATGTTTTTTTGCAGCTGTTTCATAGCATGTCCCCCCCTCGCATGGCCAGGCGTTGGTCTTGCGCTACGCCCGCGCGGTTGCGGCTGGCCACGCCCTGAAGCAAGCCAATGATGCAAAGGCTGGACACCAGCGAGGTGCCGCCATAGCTGATAAAGGGCAGCGTAACGCCGGTGAGGGGGATCAGCTTGAGGTTGCCGCCCACGATGACGAAGGTCTGCAGCGCAATGAAGGCCGAGCAGCCCACCGCCAGCAGCGCGTCAAACTGTGTGCGCGAACGCCCCGCGATCATCACCCCACGGATGATGATGGCAAGGTACATCAATAATACCATGACACCAAAGATGAGGCCGAATTCGTGCAAAATCACAGCAAAAATATAGTCGTTGTAGGATTCCGGGATGATGGACGCATTGCCAAGGCCCAGCCCCACGCCCCACAGCCCGCCATTCACCATGGCAATCAGGCCCTGCACGATCTGGAAGCCCTTGTTTTGCGCATCCGCCCACGGGTTTTGCCACACCGCCACGCGCACCTTGACGTGCGCAAACATTTCATACCCCAATACCGCCGCGCCCGCGCCGCCCGCCGCGCCAAGGCCGATCAGCGGCAAGCTGCCGGTAGCGGCATAGAGTAGCGCCAGCGTGGTGCCATAATACAATAACGCAGTGCCAAGGTCCTTTTGCAGCATCAACATACCCAGGCACAGCCCCGCAAAGAGGATGCTGAGCACCACCTGCCGCTTGCACAGGAAATAGGCCAGTATCAGCAGCAGCGCCAGCTTCACAACCTCGCTGGGCTGCATGGACATGGAGCCGATGTTCACCCAGTTTTTCGCGCCGTTTTTCTCTGTACCCATGATGATGGGCAGCGCCAGCAGCGCCAGGCTGCCCAGCGCCATCAGCACCGTCATGATCTTCCAATCCCGGATGTAGCGCACCATCAGCGTGCACACCATCATACAGCCCACGCCCACGCCATAGTTAACCGCCTGGCTGATCCCGCGCTCCGGGTCCAGCCGGTACAGCACCAACACGCCCAGCGCGCACAGGAAATTGGTGAGGGAAAGCAGCAGCTTATCCCCGGGAAAGAGCTTGGGCAAGCCCTGCACGCCTACAAAGATAATCGCAGGCACCAGCGCGGCCAGCAGCAGGCTTTGAAAATCCCAGGCCTTGAAAAACAGCAATAAAAACGCGCTGCAATAAAACAGCATGACTACGCTGAGCAGCTTGCCGGCGGGAGAGCGGCGGCCATTCTTGCGCTTATTGCCCATGGCGGCGTCCCCTCCTCACCCGCGGCTGCGGCGAAAATGTATCCGGGAAAGGCGGCGGCGCATCCTCCGGGTCGTCAAACTGCTGCGCCATCGCGTCCAGCTCCTGCGGCGGATAAGGCGCGTATGGCCAGGTCATCTGCGCATCCTCGGGCGCGTTATAAGCGGCCTGCGGCGGCTGGAAGGGCGGCGCGTCATCATCGCCCATCAGGCCATAGTAGGCATCCGTTTCTGCATCCTGCTCGGTATAGGGCGCTTCTTCATAGGGCGAATACTGCGCGGGGTGCGGCACATTAAGCCCGGCAAACAGCCGCACCCGAAGCGGCTTGTCCCCGATATCCAGCTGGGTGCCGTGCAGCGCGTAGGCCAGGCTGTTCATCTGCATATCTGCGATATAAAACATATTGCCGCCAAGGGGCTTGATGGCCAGGCCCTTGCCCGGCACAAAGGAAAACGTGGCGTGCCGCCTGGCAATGCCATGCCCCTTCAGCGTGATATCGCACGCGCGGGACGAACCGATCACACCCTCATGCGGCAAAGGGTAGGCTTTGCCGGTGGTCAAATCCACCACCTCGCCCACCAGCCCTGCATCGGGCAGGTTTTTCATTTCCTTATTATAGGCGCTGGTATCCCGGCGCAGCCAGCGGTAGCTGCGCAGCACAATCAGCGCGCCCAGCACGATAAACACATAACGCATCAGCATCGACAGCAGTTCGTAGGCTTCGGTGGACATGCACGCACTCCCTTGCCGGCAAATTCACAGCTTAGTATACCATAGAAAACGCCCTTGCGTCCATGGAAATTGGATGCCCTGCGGATAAAACTATACAGCGCCGCGTTTTCATCCCACATTGCACCGGAAAAACGCAAATTTTCCATCATTCCTGCATAATCAGGTATATTTTGTCCCGATATCGGCAAAAATACGAACATTTATTATGAACACCAAAATAATATTCAGTTTTTTGCCGCAAAAGCATTGAAACAAGCGGGGGCATGCTGTATAATGGTTGTGTATTTTGGATTTTGCGCGAGGAAAGGGAAACGATTGGATATGAAGAAAGTCGCCATCATCATGGGCAGCGACAGCGACCTGCCCGTTGTAAAACCGGCCATCGACACCCTGAGAACGCTGGGGATCCCGTTTGAGGTGCATATTTATTCCGCCCACCGTACACCGCTGGAAGCGCGGGATTTTGCCGTCAACGCGGCGGCGAACGGCTTTGGCGCGCTGATTGCGGCAGCTGGCAAGGCCGCGCATCTGGCGGGCGCGATTGCGGCGGCCACGATGCTGCCGGTGATTGGCATCCCCGTCAAATCTTCCACGCTGGACGGGCTGGACGCGCTGCTATCCACCGTGCAAATGCCGGCGGGCATCCCGGTGGCCACGGTGGCCATTGACGGCGCCAAGAACGCCGCGCTGCTGGCGGCGCAGATGCTGGCCATTTCGGACGGCGGTTTATATCAAAAGCTTCAGCAAATGCGCGCCGCTGACACCGCGGCGGTGCTCAAAAAAAATCAGGCCATCGAACAAGAATTTTCGTGCGAGGAGTGACCGGGATGGAGAAAACAACGCAGCTGTATGAAGGAAAGGCCAAGAAAGTATTTGCCACCACAGATGCCGATTATTGCATCGTCAGCTATAAGGACGACGCCACGGCGTTCAACGGCCTCAAGCGCGGCTCCATCGACGGCAAGGGCGCCATCAATAACCGTGTGACCAACCACCTGATGGGACTGCTGATGCAAAAGGGCATCCCCACCCATTTTGTAAAAGAGCTGAACGACCGGGAAACGCTGGTCAAAAAAGTGAGCATCGTGCCGCTGGAAGTGATTGTTCGAAACATCGCGGCGGGCAGCCTGGCGGCGCGCCTCGGGCTGCCGGAAGGCACCAAAATGCAGCGCACCGTGCTGGAATTTTGCTATAAGAATGACGAGCTGGGCGACCCGATGGTCAACGAATACCACATCCTGGCCATGGGCTTTGCCACCAAGGCAGAGGTAGACCTGATCGCCAGCTATGCCCTTCGCATCAACGATATCCTGACGGAATACCTGAAGGAAGTGGGCATCGAGCTGATCGATTTCAAATTGGAGTTTGGCAAGACCGCAAACGGCGGCATCGTGCTGGCGGACGAAATTTCCCCCGATACCTGCCGTTTCTGGGACACACTGACCGGCGAAAAGCTGGACAAAGACCGTTTCCGCCGGGACCTGGGCGGCGTTGAAGATGCGTACAACGAAATTCTAAAACGCTTGTTAGGAGAATGAAATGAGTAACCTTCATGAGGAATGCGGCGTGCTGGGCGTCTATGCGGGCGAAGTATCCGATGTGGCAGCCACGGTGTATTACGGGCTGTTTGCCCTGCAGCACCGCGGGCAGGAGAGCTGCGGCATCGTGGTCAACGACGACGGCGTGTTCCGCTCCCACAAGGATGCCGGGCTGGTCAATGATGTGTTCACCTCCGATGTGATGGGGCACCTCGGCACAGGCTACATGGCTGTTGGGCATGTGCGCTATGGCACCACCGGCACAAGCCGCCGCCTCAACGCCCAGCCCATTGTGGTCAACCACATCAAGGGCGCGATGGCGCTGGCACACAACGGCAACCTGGTGAATACCTACGAGCTGCGCGAAGAATTGGAGCTTGGCGGCGCGATCTTCCACACCACCAGCGATACCGAGGTGATCTCCTATATCATCACTAAGGAGCGCCTCTCTTCCTCCTCGATTGAAGAAGCATTGCAGCGCGCGATGGATAAACTGGAAGGCGCATACTCGCTGGTTGTGATGTCGCCCACAAAGCTGCTTGCCGCCAGGGACAAGCATGGCTTCCGGCCCCTGTGCTATGGCGTGACGCCGGAAGGCGCGTATATTGTGGCTTCCGAAAGCTGTGCGCTGGATGCCGTGGGCGCGGCCTTTGTGCGCGATGTGCTGCCCGGCGAAATCATCGTGATCGATCAAAACGGGCTCCGGTCCGACACCACGCACTGCGGCAAGGCAGCCTCTTCGCTGTGCGTGTTTGAGTATATTTATTTTGCGCGGCCGGACTCCGTGATCGACGGCAGCAGCGTGCATAACGCGCGCCTTCGCGCCGGCGCGTTCCTGGCGCTGGAGCATCCCGTGCAGGCGGACATCGTAATTGGCGTGCCCGATTCCGGCCTGGACGCCGCGATTGGCTATTCCCGCCAGTCGGGCATCCCCTACGGGCTGGGGTTCATCAAAAACCGCTACATTGGGCGCACCTTCATCTCGCCCGGGCAAAAATCCCGCGAGGACAAGGTGAAAATCAAGCTCAACCCCATTTCGGACGTGGTGAAGGGCAAGCGTGTGGTGCTGATTGACGACAGCATTGTGCGCGGCACCACCAGCGGGCGTATTGTGAAGCTGCTTCGCGAGGCGGGCGCCACCCAGGTACACATGCGCGTCAGCGCGCCGCCCTTCCTGAACCCCTGCTATTACGGCACAGACATCGACTCCCGCGAGAACCTGATCGCCTGCAAGCACACCATTGGCGAGATTGCCGGGATCATTGGCGTAGACAGCCTGGGCTACCTCAGCGTGGATTCCGTGAAAAAGCTGGCAGAGAACAGCAAGGGCTGCGGCTACTGCAGCGCGTGCTTTGACGGCAACTATCCCACAAAGGTGCCCACCGTATGCAAAAAAAGCGCATTTGAACGCAAATTATCCGAAAAGGGGACGAAGGCATGAAGAGTGAAAGCGCCAGCTACAAGGCGGCAGGGGTAGACATCACGGCGGGCTACAAGGCTGTGGAGCTGATGAAGGGGCATATCGCCCGCACCATGACATCCGGCGTGCTCACCGGCATCGGCGGGTTTGGCGGATTGTTTGAGCTGGATTTGACGGGCATCACGCGCCCGGTGCTGGTCAGCGGCACAGACGGCGTGGGCACCAAGCTCAAAATGGCCTTCCTGATGGACAAGCATGACACCGTGGGTATCGACTGCGTGGCCATGTGCGCCAACGACGTGCTGTGCTGCGGCGCAAAACCGCTGTTCTTCCTTGATTATATCGCCACCGGCAAAAACGTGCCCGAAAAAATCGCCGCCATCGTGGGCGGCGTGGCGGAGGGCTGCGTGCAGGCGGGCTGCGCGCTCATTGGCGGCGAGACCGCCGAAATGCCCGGCTTTTACAGCGAGGACGAATACGATATCGCTGGCTTTTGCGTGGGCGTGGTCGACCGCGAGAAGATTTTGGATTCCAGCAAAGTGCAGGAAGGCGACGTTCTGATCGCCCTGCCCTCCAGCGGCGTGCATTCCAACGGCTTCTCCCTGGTACGCCGCGTATTTGATGTGGAAAATGCCGACCTCAAAACGCCCCGCGCGGAGCTGAACGGCCAGAGCCTGGGCGAAGCGCTGCTCACCCCCACCAAGATTTATATCAAGCCCATGCTGGCGTTGTTTGATAAAGTGCAGGTGAAGGGCGTATCCCACATCACCGGCGGCGGCTTCTACGAGAATATTCCGCGCAGCCTGCCCAAGGGCATGAGCGCCAAGGTGAGCATCGCCGATGTGCGCACCCCCGCCATTTTTGATCTTCTGCAAAAAGAGGGCAATATTCCGCAGCGGGATATGTTCAACACCTTCAACATGGGCGTTGGCATGTGCGTCCTCGTGGCCAAAGAGGATGCGGACACCGCGCTTGATACGCTGCGCCAGAACGGCGAGGACGCGTATGTGCTTGGCACAGTCGTCAAAAGCGATGAAGGGATGATTCTATGCTGAATATATCCACCGCCGTGCTGGTATCGGGCGGCGGCACCAACCTGCAGGCACTGATTGATGCGCAGCGCGAGGGCCGGATTTACCCCGCGCAGCTCTCGCTGGTGATCGCGTCCAACCCCGCCGCCTACGCGCTGGAGCGCGCCAAGGCCGCGGGCATCGAAACCGCCGTAGTGCACAAAAAGGCCTGCGCCTCGCAGGCGGAATTTGAAGAAAAGATCGAGGAACTGCTTCGCGCCCACGGCATCCAGCTGATCGTGCTGGCCGGGTTTATGAGCATCCTCAGCCCCGATTTTACAAAAAGGCATCAAAAGCGCATCCTCAATGTGCACCCCTCTCTGATCCCGTCCTTTTGCGGCGAAGGCTACTATGGCCTGAAGGTGCACGAGGAAGCGCTGCGCTATGGCGTCAAATTGACCGGCGCAACGGTTCATTATGTGAACGAAGTGCCAGACGGCGGCGAGATCATCCTGCAAAAATCCGTCAGCGTCCGGGACGACGACACCCCCGAAACCCTCCAGCGCCGCGTGATGGAGAAGGCCGAATGGATGCTTCTGCCCCGCGCGGTCAAGATGGTGGCCACAAAACTAAAAGAGGAGCTGTTATAATGAGCGTCTATCAAGTGATGAACATCGGCAAACTGATTGAGAACAACCCCTATGTAGGCCGCGGCATCGTGCTGGGCAAGAGCGCCGATGGCAGCAAGGCCGTATTGGCGTACTTTATCATGGGACGCAGCGAAAACAGCCGCAACCGCGTGTTTTTAAAGGAAAAGGACAACCTTGTCATCCATCCCTTCGATGCAAGCAAGGTGCAGGACCCTTCTCTTATCATTTACACCCCCGTATGCACGCTGCCCGGCCGTACCATCGTCACCAATGGCGACCAGACCGACACCGTGCGCGATTTCATTTTGCAGGGCAAGACCTTCGAGCAGGCCCTGGACACCCGCGGCTTTGAGCCGGACGCGCCCAATTACACCCCCCGCATCAGCGGCATCATCTGCCAGAACTGCCAGCAGCTCAGCTATAAGCTGAACATCCTCAAGAGTGCGGACGAAAAGGGCAGCGCGTGCAACCGTTTCACCTACACCTACACGGCGCTGAGCGGCATCGGTCATTTCATCCACACCTATCAGGGCGATGGCAACCCGCTGCCCACCTTCCAGGGCGAGCCCACGCGCGTGGAAATCCCCTGCTGTATTGACGAGCTGACCACTTCCCTCTGGGAAAACCTGAACGAAGAAAACAAGATTTCGCTGTATGTGCGCTATACCGATCTGCAGACGGGCACTTATCAGGAACGCCTGCTGAACAAGAACGCTTAAGGGAGATATACGAAAATGAAAGAGTTTTTGCTCAAATACGGCTGCAACCCCAACCAGACCCCCGCCAAGCTGTTCATGCATGACGGCAGCGAGCTGCCCATCGAAATCCTGAACGGACGCCCAGGCTATATCAACTTTCTGGACGCGCTCAACAGCTACCAGCTCGTCAAGGAAATCAAGGTGGCTCTTGGCCTGCCTGCCGCCACCAGCTTCAAGCATGTCAGCCCCACCTGTGCCGCCGTTGGCATTCCCCTTTCCGAAAAACTGAAGAAGGCCTGCTTTGTAAACGATATCGAGGGCCTGGACGAATCCCCCCTCGCCTGCGCCTATGCGCGCGCAAGGGGCACCGACCGCATGAGCAGCTTTGGCGATTGGATCGCCCTGTCCGACATTTGCGATGTCACCACCGCAAAGCTCATCCAGCGCGAAGTGTCCGATGGCATCATCGCCCCCGGCTATACAGACGAGGCGCTTGAAATCCTCAAATCCAAGCGCAAGAGCGGCTATAACATCGTGAAGGTCGATCCCGCCTACACCCCCACGCCGCTGGAGCACAAGCAGGTGTACGGCATCACCTTTGAGCAGGGCCGCAACGAATTTGTGATTGACGAAGCGCTGCTTAAAAACCGCCCCACCAAGAATCAATCCATCCCTGCCGATGCCGCGCGGGATCTGATCATTGCGCTCATCACCCTCAAGTACACCCAGTCCAACTCCGTGTGCTTCGCGGCGGACGGCCAGGCCATTGGTGTGGGCGCGGGGCAGCAGTCCCGCATCCATTGCACCCGTCTGGCGGGCAACAAGGCCGATCTGTGGCATCTGCGCCAGCACGAGAAAACGCTCTCCTTGCCCTTCCTGCCCACCCTTGGCCGCGCCGACCGCGATAACGTGATTGACGTCTACCTCTCCGATGTGGACGAGGATGTGCTGGATGATGGCAACTGGCAAAAGTATTTCACCACGCGCCCCGAGGCGTTCACCCGCGAGGAAAAACGCGCGTACCTTGACACCCTCACCGGTGTGGCCCTGGGCAGCGATGCGTTTTTCCCCTTTGGCGATAATATTGAGCGCGCGCGCCGCAGCGGCGTTTCCTATATCGCGCAGCCGGGCGGCTCCATCCGCGACGATCAGGTGATCGAAACCTGCGACAAATACGACATCGCCATGGCGTTCACGGGTATGCGGCTGTTCCACCACTAAGGGGAACGGGGGGAACGCTGGGGGGGATCACCCCCCCGACCCCAGACCAGAGGGCAATGCCCGCAGGACACCCCAGTGGGGAAATCAAGGACAAAATTCGTGAAAATAAAAACGACGCGATAAAA
>JAVBRU010000002.1:0-65469 GCA_031547595.1 Eubacteriales bacterium | reverse complement strand
CTCCCCGGCAGGAGATTTCATCTCCTGCACCTCGGTCATAACATAAGCAATATTGCTTGTATGCACACTCAAGCTGTCCTTGTCATACATAAGTGGGGGTCAAGGAGCACTGCTCCCTTGCGGGGTCTGGGGCAGCGCCCCAGCGTTCCCAGCGTCCCCCCTCCCGTCACAGCTTCGGCAGCTTCGCCAGGCTGGCGGCGATTTCGGCATCGGTGGGGATATAGTCGCTCATCTGGCCCTCGTGATACTTCTGGTAGGCCATCATATCGAAATATCCGGTGCCGGTGAGGCCAAAGAGGATGGTCTTTTGCTCGCCGGTTTCCTTGCACTTGAGCGCCTCATCAATGGCCACGCGGATGGCATGGCTGCTCTCGGGCGCAGGCAGGATGCCCTCCACACGCGCGAAGGTTTCGGCGGCATCAAACACATCGGTCTGCACCACAGAGCGCGCTTCCATCAGTCCCTGATCGTACAGCTCAGACACAATACTGCTCATGCCATGGAAGCGCAGGCCGCCTGCATGGTTGGAGGACGGGATAAAGCCGCTGCCGAGGGTATACATCTTGGCCAAGGGACACACGCGGCCGGTATCGCAAAAGTCATACAGGTATTGTCCACGGGTAAGGCTGGGGCAGGAGGCAGGCTCGACAGCGATAAAGCGGTAATCCTTCTCACCGCGCAGCTTTTCGCCCATGAAAGGCGACATCAGGCCGCCAAGATTGCTGCCGCCGCCGGCGCAGCCGATGATGATATCGGGCTTGATGCCATACTTGTCCATGGCAATCTTGCTCTCCAGGCCGATGATGGACTGGTGCAGCAACACCTGATTGAGCACGCTGCCCAGCACATAACGATAGCCCGGCGTAGAAACAGCCACTTCCACCGCTTCGGAAATCGCGCAGCCCAGGCTGCCCGTGGTGCCGGGGAACTCCTCCAGGATTTTGCGCCCAACGGCGGTGGTTTCGGACGGCGAGGGCGTGACGGACGCGCCATAGGTGCGCATCACCTCGCGGCGGTAGGGTTTTTGCTCGTAGGATACCTTGACCATATACACCTTGCAATCAAGGCCGAGGTAAGAGCATGCCATGGACAGCGCGGTGCCCCACTGGCCGGCGCCGGTCTCGGTGGTAACGCCCTTGAGCCCCTGATTTTTGGCATAGTATGCCTGCGCAATGGCGGAGTTGAGCTTATGGCTGCCGGAGGTATTGTTGCCTTCGAATTTATAGTAAATCTTGGCGGGGGTTTGCAGCTTTTCTTCCAAGCAATAGGCACGCACCAGCGGCGCAGGGCGGTACATCTTGTAGAAATTCAGGATTTCTTCGGGGATGTCAATGTAAGCAGTGGTGTCGTCCATCTCCTGCTTGACCAGCTCGTCGCAGAACACGGCGCCCAGCTCCTGCGCCGTCATGGGCTTGCCTGTGCCGGGGTTGAGCAGCGGCGCAGGCTTCTTTTGCATATCGGCGCGCACATTGTACCATTGACGGGGCATTTCTTCTTCGGTCAGGTAGATTTTGTAGGGGATGTTTTGCATCGTCATATGGATGCTCCTTTCTTTTGGGTTGTCGCTCCCTCGCCACTTCGGGCGGTGAGCGACCCGGCAAAACCTTCGGTTTGGCCTAACCCTTTTCTGTGCTGGGACAAAAGAAAAACTCCTGTCCCGCAAATCATTGCTTGCTGGGACAGGAGTGTTAATCCTGCGGTGCCACCCGGCTTGGCGTATCCAACGGATACACCCTCTTAGCGCGTACAATCATACGCTGGTTTTGATAACGGAGTGCCACTCCGGCCTACCTACTCACTTCGGTCGCCCTCCAGAGCCCATTCAGCCTTGATGCTGTGCCGCAATCCCACCACCTGCGGCTCTCTTAGACAAGCAGCGCAATGCTTACTTCATCTCTGTCAACGGTTTAGCATATTATACCACAAGGGATTGTGCTTGTCAATGCCGCAAAACGCAAGAACAACAAAAAAACAGCAGGGATTACTCGCTCCTATTCTCTATTTCGGGGATGTCGTCCCGCGCCAGAATAAACGCAAACTTGAGGGCGCGATAGAACTTGATTGCTTCATCCAGCTCACGGGCAGTCAGCTCGCACCAGGCAGCAAACTCTTTGGGATAGAGGATTGCCAAGCGTCTTTCTTTTTCGTCCACCGTCATTTCTGACCAAGAGGGATAGCGTGTGTGCTGCTTGTTCATTTTTGATTCCCTGTTCTTGATTTTTGATTGTTTGCTGACTGTGCTACCACAGGCTCATTCTTCAACGAGCAGAGAAACCGTGCCATCTGCTGCTCCACTTTGGATTTTTCCTCAGTAGTTAGTTGCACAAAGTGCTGGAGAACTTTCTTGCGATAATACAGATCACAGTTCTGCGTTTGTTCCTCCATTGTCTTCTCACCTTCAGCATTAATCCATTGGATATAATATACTATCTTTTGGACTATTTGTCAACAAATAAATTGACAATGGATATTTTTCATGTTATGAATATTGCGAGGTGATAGAACGTGTCTGTCAATGAGCGCATACGGGTGCTGCGCAAGAAATGCGATTTGAATCAAGCCGATTTCGGCAAGAAAATTGGCGTGCAATCCGCCGCAATTTCCAAGATTGAAAATGGTGAAAGAAGCGTATCCGAGCAAATGCGTATTGCCATTTGCCATCAATTCAACGTCAACCGCGCTTGGCTGGATAGCGGCATAGGCGATATTTTTAATGCAGCAGATGATGCCACGCTAACAATGATCGACACCTTGTTAAAGGGCGAAAATGAAACGGCCAAGGCACTGTTTTATGCCTTGGCACGGTTGAGCGATTATGAATGGCGCGCTGTGGGGCGGATTATCGACAGCGTAGAAGCGGCGCGGCGCAAAAAGACATAGGCCGTTCAGAAAGCCGCCAGCACTGCCTGGCACCAATCGAACAACAGCTCAAATGCGGCATCAAAGCACACATCTTCCCCCGCTTTCAGCCGCATACCGGTGTGTAAAACCTCCAAATCCGGGCCTTCCAGCACATCCATCAGGCCCGCGCGGTTCACGATATATTGGCCTGTACGCAGATAATGCAGGCTTTGCAGGATGTAAAACGTCTGGCGGTAGGAAGCCGCCAGTTTTTCTTTGCAGCGCTCTGCCCCGGAATGAATATAGCGGTGGCAAATCTCGTGGTACAGGTTGCCTGCGCATACCTTGGCATGCGCGCGCACATCCTGCGATGTAAACGCGGGCGTCAGTGCGCGAAGCTGCCCCTCGTAATCGATGGTTTCGCCCAGCAGCTGGCAGATTTCGCCCTTGTTCCAATGCAATAGCTGCTGATGCCCGCAGATAAATCCGCAGGATTTGTCTGCATGCGGCAGTGCTTCCACCCCGCGGCGGTAGGCGTCCATATCGCTGATGCACAGCGCATCCAGTACTACCAGAATGTCAATATCGCTGTTTTCGGTGGCCTCGTCACGGGCGTAGCTGCCCTGCAAGCCTACATAGAGCAGACGCTTGCCAAACACTGCGCGCAGCCGCTCCACCAGCGATTGCATGTACTGCCGAATGTCTACCATCATTCCCTCCTTAGCAGCGTACTGCCTTGCGCTTAAATCCAATTTGCCCCCTTGCGTCCGCCTTTTGGATGGCCTCCAGCGCTGCAGGAGCCGCACACATCCCCTTGGCGCCCTCAATCTGCACAGTGCCGATTGCTTTTGCCGTCTCCAGCGCTTCGGCATGCAGCGGAACATAAGAGACACCCACCGCAACTACAAAATTATTCATATTGTGCCGGGTGCGGCTGGGCTGGCTGTGGATGCTTTGCTCAACAGCTTGAAGCATACCAAGCAGCTTGTCCCGGTCAAACTCGCTGTCCTTGCGTGTGCCCAGCAGCCACTCATAGCAGGCCCAGCCCGCTTCCATGCGCGGCTCCTCGCCACTGCCAATCCAGCGGTCGGCCACTTCCTGCGCAAAATCGGTCTCTGCCAGGCTGACCGCCACCACAAAATCAGACAGTTGATAGCAATCTGCCGCATCGATCCAGCGTTCAAAATCTTCCGCCGTCATCACCTTGGGGTTGGCAATCATGCCCGCAAAATACATGGCATCATAGTTGCCGGTGGCATAAAGCTGCTCGGCCAATGCCTGATTGCGCTTGATCTGCTTGAAAAGCGGCTTCATCGCGCCGGTGGGCACGCCAAAGAAGGGCTCGCGAATGCGCTGGGCGCGGTAGTTTTTCTGTGTCTGGGCGGTGGACAGCTTTTCGAGCTCCTGCATGACGGTATTGTAATCCATGGCGTGCGTCTCTCCTATTCAATATAGCTGATCAGGTTGTGCCCGCGCGGAGGCGCATCGGGCGTATTTGCCGGATAGCCCAGCATCACAGAGGTATACACGGTGTAACCGGAAGGAATGTTCAGCAATTCCTTCAGGTTCTCGCCTTCCGGCGTCAAAAAGGCCTGCGTGGCAAAGTATCCCCAGCAGGAGCCGATGCCAAGGCTCTGCGCCGCCAGCAGCAAGTTTTGCGTGGCGGCGGAGGTATCATAAATGGCGCCCACGTTTTGCGCATCCCCTGCCACAAAAACCACCGTAGGCGCGTGATACATGCTGTGGAACTGCGCATCCTGCCCGAGTGCCTGAAGCCACGGCAGGCCGCTGTCTAAAGCATATTGCTTGGCCAGCGTATCTATCTTTGAGAGCACCCCCGCGTTTTGCACCACGGCAAAATGCCAGGCCTCGCCCCCGCCATGGGGCGCATACAGCCCGGCCTCCACAATGGTCTGCACCTCGTCCTTGGATAATTGCCCCGGCAAAAAAGCGCGCACACTGCGGCGGCGCTTGATGGTCTCCAATGTTTCGTTGGTCATGCATGATCCCTCCGTCACGCATATTGTATCATAATGTCGTCACCCAATCAAGAGTGTCAATACCCCCTGATCCATCTCGCACACCGTGCCGCACAGCTCGTCAATGTCCTGCGCGAAATGGCTGGCCAGCAGGATAGTTTTGCCCGCCGCTTTGAGATCCAACAGCAAGCTGCGCATATCCTTCACGCCCTGTTTGTCCAGGCCGTTCATGGGTTCGTCCAGAATCAAAAGCTCGGGATCATCCAGCAGTGCCTGTGCAATGCCCAGCCGCTGTCGCATGCCCAGGCTGTATTTGCTGACGCTTTTTTTGAGCGCAGGATCAAGCCCCACCTGCTGGATCAAGCCGCGCACTCGCTCTTTGGACGCGCCTTTCCCCAGCCGCGCCAGCCACATCAGGTTGTCAAACCCCGTTTCATGCGGCAAAAACCCCGGTGTTTCGATCAGCATGCCGGTGCGCGGCGCAAAATCCGCCGCCCCGCCAATGCGCTTGTCAAACACCTCCACATGCCCCTTTGTGGGGCGCAAAAAACCGCAGATGCACTTGAGCAGCACCGTCTTGCCCGAGCCGTTTCTGCCGATGATGCCATGGATGCCGCCTGCCGCAAAGGCAATACTGACATCCTTTAACACCGTATCCTTGCCAAACGTCATGCTGACGCCCTGTACGCTCACCACCGTTTCAGGTGTCATCGTTCATCCCTCCCGTAAACGAAAAATTATACGTGCGCATTTTGAAGGCGGACAGCAAAAACAGCACTGCGCTTGCCCCGCCCAAAATGCCATAGGACACGCCCACCCGGGGCAGCAGGTCATAGCCAAAGTTGTGCATGGTGTAGGTGGCGTGCTGGAGCGGCGACAGCCATGCGGCGAGGAGATTGGCATAGTACCGGAACTCCGTTGGCAGCGACAGCCACGTCACGAACCGCTCGGGTGTCAGCACAAAGCCCGTCAAGCCAATCAGCAGCGCAATGCCCACGCCGGTTTTCTTGCTTTTGAACACCGTGGCCGCCAGCTGCACCAAGGATAAGAGCAATACATAAAAGAACAGCAGCAAGAAGATTTGAATCACGCAGGTGTAGGGCAGCGTCAGTTTCACCGTTTTGCGTGTCACGGCAAAGGCGGCGTCAAAGCTGTTTGGCGCAAAGGAGAGCAGCGTGGCGGTGTCGCTCCAGGTGTTTTGAAAGATCGCGTATCCGCCGCACAGCGCCATGCTGCTCAGAAGCAAAAACAAGCAATAGCCCAGCGTGATCACCAGCACCGTCAGCACTTGACCGATCAGCCACGGCAACCGGTTTGCACGGCAGATCAGATACGATGCCGGGGTGTCGAGCCGTGGGAACTCCGCCAGCAGCAGCATCAGCACCAGCGAGGCATACAGTATGCTGTCCCCATCCGCAAAGCACCAGATGAACGGTTCAAACACCTGCACATTGGTGTGATAGGTGCGCGCCAGCGCCATGGTCTTGTCCGTCAGCATCCAGCATAGCACAAAACCCAAGAAAAGGCTCATATAGAAGCGGGGGTTTTTGCGCAGGGAATAGAGGTTCCACCCCGTGCACACCAGGGCGTTTTTGAGGCTATACACGCTTTTGCACCTCCCTTTGGATCACAAACCCCATGACTGCTGCCAGTAAGGCACAGCCTGTCGCCAGCGCAAACGTCACCGGTTGCAGCCAGTTCATCGGGCTGATCCACAGCACCTTTGGGAAAAACCTTGTGCCTACCATCATCAGCGCATAGCACAGGCACAGCGGCCCCACATACGCAGCGCTGCTTGTTTCGGTCAACAGCGCCAGCGTGCCGCCCGCGCATGCCCACAGCCCGCCGCACAGCATGCGGGAAAGTACCATCGGCACAAGCGCAATCAGAATATTGATAGGGATAGCCTGTTTTAGTAGCACGCGGGACGCCGCCGACAGCGCCAGCACAAACAGCGCAAATGCGCCCCCTTGCAGCACCATGCCGCCAAGCACGCAGCCCAGCACCTTGCCCAGCACATAGGACACGCGCCCGGTGCGGAAGATCGCGCTTCTCGCCGCGCCGCTTTTCAGCTCCATCAGCGGCACTGCCGCAAAGGGCATGGCGGACAGCGCGGGAAGCGTCAATGCGCCAAACTGCCCCAGCAACGATTTCTGAAACAACGATGCAAAGTCCGATGCAACACCCTGCTTGATGGAGCGCAGCAGATAGTAAGAATCCTCCCCGATGGACAGCCACAGCGAAACCACCGTGGCCGCAAAGGCCACAAGGAACCAGCGCCCCACAATCGCGCGGCGAATATCAGAACGTATACACTTCATATTGAACCTTCCCCTGCGTATTGTATCAAGAAGCGTTTGAAAGTATCTCTTTCAGCTGCCTGCGTGCGCGAAAAAGCCGCCCCTTCACCGTACCCAGCGGCACATGCAGTGCCCGCGCCATGTCGGCCAACTGATAGCCGTACTGATAATGCAACACGACTACTTCCCGATAAATCGCCTCCAGCTTTCCCACTCCATCAGGAATCCCGTTCTCCACAGAAGGGGCAGAAACGTCAACAAATTTATCTGTCAACACCACACGTTTCCTCTGGCGTAGCATATCCAGGCAAACATTCACCACAATCCGGGTCAACCAGCTTTGGAAGTACTCCGGCATACCCTTTTGCAGCACCGCATTCCACGCCTTGAGCAGCGCCTCCTGCACCGCGTCCTCACTGTCCGCAAGGTTGCGAAGGTAGCTCATTGCCACGCAGCGCAGCATCTGCTCTGCCGCTGCTACCTGATTTGCAAAATCTTCTTTCATCATCAATACCCCAACCATCTGTCTATCACCGTGCCATCCATCGCATTGATGGTCAAATAGCTTCGATCCTGCGTTGGATAGTAATATTTAAGCGGCGTTTTGTTGTCATATACGCCCAGATACAGTCTGTTTCCAAAGAAATCCCATACCGGAATCAGTTCAAAGCTGTTGGGCTGGTCTTTCACCATCACGCGCATATAGCCAAAGGTGATACGGTCAATGGTATAGTCAATGGAAGTGGTCGTTTGCGGGGTGCCGCTGGGGTAAATCCCATCTGTCGCATACTGCAGGGGCAAGATTTTCTGCGCAATACCCAGCACCGTGGCAAAATCCAGCAGCTCGCAGCTCTCCCGCTTCACTGCGCCCAGCTTCCCCGTGGCATTCATATCCATCGACACCACCTTGCCTTCGGATATCACCATGCACAGCCGTTCCGGGAAGAGCGTGTAGTTAAACTCGGTATCAATCCCCTGCGAGTTTGTGATAATGATCGGAATACCGTCTATCACCTGATGGAACAGGAAGCTATAGCCGCCGTATACATGCATCTTTGGCTTGGTGCCCTTATAATTCGGGTCGTTCAGCTGGCTTCTTTGCTGATCGGTCAGGTTTTGAAAGCCCGTTGCTATGCCCGCAAGCCCCAGCTGCAGTTCCGGCGCAAAGGCAGCCGCAATCTCGCAGGCCAGCGCCCTGGCATCCGCAAAGGGATAGGACGTATCCTCCGCGCAATCACCCTCGAACTTTGTGACAAGCTCCCCGCGCATGGAATCGTAGCCAATCTTGTTGTTCAGCTTCTTGTACTGGATAGATCCCTGTGTGTATTTCCCGCCATAATTGATGTTTCTTATCACAAGAAAGTGGCTGTTCTTAGTGTAGGAAAACGAAGCATAATCATCTTGTAGCATGGTGAATTCCTCATCAAAAGAAACTTTTTTTACACCCGTGATGCCCAGCACTCGCACGAGGGCAAGCGCTGATTCTTCCGAAATGCCCTGTGATGCATAGGCGTAGGTTTTCACGTTCTCCACATCCGGGACTTCCACCGTGGCATCAATGACGAAGGTGCAAAGGCCCGTGGCGGTTTGGAAAGGCTCCAGCGTGAGATGCTCCGGCGCGCCCACCTGCTGGCGGATGGTTTCCGCACCGGCAGCGGAAAACAACAGAATGGACAGGATCAGTATAGACATGGTCTTCTTCATGGTGCTTTCCTCCTGAGTGTCTTTTTTACAGGCCAGCTTCCAACTGCATGATGCGGATTTTGCTGTCCAGCTCGTCAATCAAGGTCTGCTCGTTGATTGCGCCGTCCAGATAGCGGCGGATGATGGATTGCAAGAGATCGCCACTGGCAGAATCAAACACGCTGGGGCCTGGGAAGATCAGCGCGGGCGCAATCTGCTGGTGATATTCCTCAATCTGCTGCGGAGAAATCTGATAGCGGTATGCTTCCCGCGCTTCCTTTTGCTGCTGCAGCGCGTCCAGCTGCTGCCGGATTTCCTGATGGGCCACAGGCTCCGTCGCGGCGTCCAGCTGGCTTTGAAGCTGTGCTTCCTCTGCCTCCAGCTGCTCCATAACCGAGGCGTAGCTTGCTTGTTCCACGGGCTGATGCTCGTCCGGGTACAATTGCAGCAGCTCACGGCCGGTCAGGTTGTTCAGGCAGCTTTCGATGTATTCTATGGCCAGCGCCTGACGCGGGCTTCGCGGATTGATCACATACACCGTCAGGCTGCCCTTGATCAGCGGCGGCAGTCCCTCTCCCAGCGGCAGCGCCATCAGCGCGTCGGAGCTGAACACATCCCCATAGAAGAACAGCGCGGGGCCGTCTGCCGGCAAACCCTCCAGCTGCGCCGCGACGGCCTTGGTTTGCTGAAGCAAGTCCCGAAAAAGCGGCGTATCAAAGGTCAGCGCTTCGCCGGAATACTCATACAGCGCGGTGTACCGACCAAGCAGCATACTGAACAGAAAGGACCGATATTCGCCCATTTCGTTAATCACATAGAAGCTGTTTGCCTGGCTCCAGGACACAATAAAGTCCAGAAACTCCGTATACGAAGCAGGGATTTCATCAGGCGACAACCCTGCGGAAAGCCAGTTGGGGATATAGCAGCTCTCCCACATCGGAACACTCACCCGCGCGGGCACGGCGTACAATGTGCCGCCTTGCAGCGCGGCAGCCTGCATCTGCGGATACATCTGCAGCACCTTTTCGTGCAGCAGTGGGCTGTCTATCGGCGCGCAGTAACCTTTTCGGGTCAGGAGGGACAGATCAAAATCCGTCGTTTGCATGCGCATCACATCATAATCCAGCGTGCCCGTTATCAGCCCCTGGATAAAATCCTCGGTGCTGCCCACTTCAAACACATCCTGGCTCACATCCACAGACACCTGCGGGTGGCTGAGCAAAAACGCCTTGTGCCCGCTGTCGCCGGAATAACCGCCCAGCACCTTCAGCTGCTGCGTGTTTTGCTGCGCGGTCAGGTCGTAAAAATACATCAGGCCGCCATTGCCCATGGCCACAAAATACCTGTCCTGCAAAAGCACGGCGTGCGCCTGCTGCGAGCTGAACGGAATCACGCTGACGCAGCGTGCCTCCCCGCCCGGCTGGTAGGCCATCAGCTTGGATTCGCCGGTATAGTACAAGCGGTCGGCACTGCTGTCGTACACCAGCCCGCCCGCATCGCCAGACGGGACAAACAAAGGTTGAATGGCCTTGGTGGTAAAGTCGAGCGTGCTCACCGTTCTGCCGTCTTCTTTGTATTGCAGCAGAAAAACCTTCGTTCCCTGATACACCGCGTAATTGAAAACGCCCAAGTTCTTGATGCCCGCGATGTCCCCTGTGGACAGGTCATACCTGTACAGCCACCGGTCTTCGGAGTAAAAGGACGCCACCTCGAAATAGAGCACATTGCCGTCCGCCTGGAAGCTGCTCATGTAGTATTCATCCCAGGAAAGGTCGAGCGGGATTGTAATATCCTGCGGCTGCGCAGGCTGCTGGCCGTTTTCGTTCAGCAGATGGGTCAACGTGCCGCTGCCAAACGCCGCGCCGTACACGCAGCCATGAAAGCTCAGAATATCGCACGCATCTTGTGGCATTTCAATTTCCTGAAATTTCTCTGTTGAAAGGTCATATATCTGCAGCCTGGACGAGCTATCCAGGCACACCAGCGCGCCGTTCACCTGCGCGGTGGCGTATATGTAGGTGTTTTCTCCGGCAGCGACCATCTTGTGCTCGGCGTTCGCGGCGGAGCACAGCGAAAAAGTAAGAACTAGCAGCAACATTATATACCATTTCTTCATTGCGGTGTCTCCCCTCTTCCGGTTAACAGAATTTTCTCAATACCCCAGCTCCCTGTCAATCACCGTGCCGGTCATTGCGTTGATGGTCAAAAGGCTCTGATCCATCCTGTACCAGCTTGATTGAGAAGCATTGCCCTTCTTATCCTCAATGGAGAGCACGTCATTCCCCATAAAATCCCACACAGGAATCAATTCGAAGGTATTTGGTTGCCCTGCCACCATCACACGCATATAGCCAAAGACCACGCGGTCGATGCTGTAAACCCAGGAAACCACTTCATCGTACTCTCGTGTGACATACTTGAGGGGCAGAATTTTCTTCGCGATCTCCAGCACGGAGGCAAAGTCCAACAGCTCGCAGCTCTCCTGCTTCACCTCGCCCAGTTTGCCGTTTGCATCCAGCCGCATCGACACCACTTGCCCCTCTGACACGGTGATGCTCAGATGCTCAGAAGATAGAAAGTAGCAAAACTCATGATCGAATCCCGCATCGCCTGTAATGGTAATCGGTATGCTATCTACCTCTTGATAAAACAAGAAAGTATAGCCCCCGTATACATGCGCTTTAGGTTTGATCCCCTTATAGTTGGGGTCGTTCAGTTTTTCGATTTGCGCATTGGTCAAATTTTGATACCCATCCGCAACGCCGTAAATCCCCAGCTTCATTTGCGGCGCAAAGGCCGCCACCACCTCGCAGGCCAGCGCCTTGGCATCCGCAAAAGGATATGTGGTATCCGCCGCGCAATCGCCATCAAGAGGATACATGACTTGTCCGCGAAGGCTATCATAGCTGATCTTGTTGTTGAGCTTTTGATACTGTATATATCCCGTATAATACTCCTTGTCGTAGATGCTTTGGTTTGCTGCCAGAAAGTGACCGTTCTTGTGGTAAATAAAAGAGTTGCTTTCATTGTTGGCATAGGCGTATTTTTCGTCATACGACACTTTTTTGATGTTGATGCCGATTGCGTTTGCAAACGCAAGCACGGTATCTTCCGGTATGTATTGCGAGTTATAGGCATAGATTTTCACGTTCTCCACATCCGGGATTTCCACGGCAGCATCAATCATAAAGTTGCTCAGGCCCGTGGTTGTTTGGAAAGGCTCCAGCGTGAGATGCTCGGGCGCGTTCACCTGTTGGCGGATGGTTTCCGCACTGGCGGTGGACAGAAGCAAAACATGCATCATCAGAATTAGTACAATTTTCCTCATATCGATTCCCCCTTAGTACCCATATGCCCTGTCAATCACCGCGCCATTCATGGCGTTGATGGTGAGATAGCTTTGGTCCATTCTGTTCGAATATGATTCCAAGAGTCTTTTCCCTTCAAATACACCACGGTATAGCTCATTCCCGAAGAAATCCCATACTGGAATGAGCTCAAAGGTGTTTGGGTGCCCTTGCACCAGCACGCGCATATAACCAAAGGTGATGCGATCGATGGTGTAATCAATGGAAGTGGTCGTTTGCGGGGTGCCGCTGGGGATATTTTCTTTTGACGCGTGTTTAAGTGGCAGTATCTTTTGCGCAATATCCAGCACTACCGCAAAGTCCAACAACTCGCAGCTTTCTTGTTTCACTTCCCCCACCTTGCCCATGGCATCCAGCCTCAACGACACTACTTGCCCCTCTGATACCACCATGCACAGCCGTTCGGCTGGAGAAGAATAGTTAAACTCCGTGTCGTTTCCATATTCGCTGGTGATGATTATCGGAATACCATCAACCAACTGATGAAACAGGAACATATAACCGCCATACACAAACGCTTTCGGCTTAGTCCCCTTATAATTGGGATTGTTGAGTTTTTCGATCTGCGCGGCTGTCAAATTTTGAAAACCTTGCGCTACACCAGCAAGCCCCAACTGTTGCTCGGGGGAAAAAGCCGCCACTACCTCGCAAGCCAATGCCTTGGCAGCCTCAAAAGGGTAAGAAGTATCTTCTGCACAATCGCCTATAACAGACAGCATGTTCTCATTGCGTACAACATCATACCCAACCTTGTTGTTGAGCTTTCGATATTGCATATATCCCTCGGGATATTTTCCTGCATAAATGGTATTGTTTACCGCTAAAGAGTGGCTGTTCTTGTCGTAGTGAAAGGAGATTATTTCTCCTTCAGCAAAAGTATATTTTTCATCAAACGATACTTTTGTTATGTTAATGCCAATTGCATTCGCAAACGCAAGCACGGTTTTCTCCGGTACATACTGCGAGATATACTCATAAATTTTCACGTTCTCCACATCGGGAACTTCCACAACAGCATCAATAACGAAGCTGCTGATGCCGGTTGCGGTGTGGAAGGGTTCCAGGGTGAGATGCTCCGGCGCACCTACTTGCTGGCGGATGGTTTCCGCGCTGGCAGAGGACAGAAGCAAAACAGACAATATCAGAACCGAAAGTATCTTCTTCATAATGCCTGCTCCTTAATAACCGTAGTGTCGGTCAATGATCGTACCATCAATGGCGTTGATGGTCAAAAAACTTCGATCCATTGTCGCCCATTCCACCTCATACAGCTTGCCCTTTTGGTCAATACCCTTGTACACATACGTGCCAAATAAATCCCACACAGGCACAAGCTCGTATTCATGCGGGTGATCCTTGACCGCCACGCGCATATACCCAAGGGTGATGCGGTCTATGTTGTAAATAATAGAAGTGGTGGTGTCTACCTCGCCGGAAGCAAACTTGAGGGGCAGAATTTTGGTCGCAATGCCCAGAACCGTTTCGAAATCCAAGAGCGGGCAATTTGCCTGCTTGACCTCGCCAATTTTCCCTGTCACGCTGTTGAACGCCACACTTGCCACCTTGCCATCCGCCACCACGATATTCAGCCGCTCGGCAAAGATGGGATAGGTGTACTCCTCGCCCCCTCCCGCAGCCTGGTCGTCGGTGATGGTGACAGGCACGCCGTCCACCACCTGATAAAACTTGAACATATAACCCCCATACACGCGGGGAGTGGGACGGGTGCCCTTGTAGTCTGGGTCGTTCAGCTGCTTAATCTGCGCGTCTGTCAGCTGTTGATAGCCAAAGGTTATGCCGGATAAGCCCAGCTCCAGCCCCGGCGCAATGGCGGCTGCCACCTGAAGCGCCAGCGTTTTGGCGTCGGCGTAAGGATACTTGGTGTCCGGCGCGCACTCGCCCATAAGCTCCGTGAAGGACAGCCATGCATCATAGTCATACTTGGCGTTCAGCTGGGTATAGTTCAGGCTGCTGCTTGGGCAAACATTGTCGTACAAAATGTTTGATACCGAGAGAAAATGACCGTTCTTGTGGTAGATGAAGCTGGTGCTCAGGTTTGATCCCCATTGATAATCATCATACTTCAGCTTGTTCAAATCAGTGATGCCAATCGCTTTGGCAAAGTCCAGAACCGTTTCGTCCGCAATCATTTGCGGGATGTACACATAGGTATTGACCGCGTCAACGTCCGGAACTTCAACCACAGCATCCAGAGTGAAGCTGGTGAGGCCGGTGGCGGTTCCAAAGGATTCCAGCGCAATATGCTCTGGCGCGTTCACCTGCTGACGGAGGGACTCCGCATGAGCGCAGGAAAGCAAAAGCAAAGATATGATAAGAGTTGATGCGAACCATTTCATGGCCATATCCTCCTTAGTATCCATACTCGCGGTCTATCACCGTGCCGTCCAGCGCGTTCAAAGTGAGATAGCTTACCAGCATCTCGTTGTAATAGGATGAACGATCCTTCGTTTTGATCACTTCTGTACCAAAGAAATCCCACACCGGAATCATCTGATACCGCCCAGGCTGGTCGCGCATCATCACGCGCATGTAGCCAAACACCACCCGGTCGATATGGATATTCCGCTGTTCAAAATACGTTCTTTGGGATTTGTTCAGCTCGCTTGTTACCAATTTGAGCGGCAGTACGGACTTTGCAATCTGCACGATCTCCTCAAAGGGAACAAAATCCGTCAGCCCAGCTTGCAGCACACCTTTCACTTCATAGGGCGAGGCATAGTACGCATTGTCGATCCCCTCGTCCGATACGATGATGCTCAGCCGCTCTTCCTGAAAGGGCGGCGCATAAGAGGCGTCGGAGCTTATCCGCGTGGTAGTGGCCGTGACGGGGATGCCGTCCAGAACGCGGGTAAAGATGAAATGATAAGCGAAGGGAATCGTGATATCCGGCGCGGTGACGCCGCTTTTGGGGTCGTTGATGGCGGCAATCAATTCGTCAGACAGCTGCGCGGTGCCAATCAATACGCCCGATACGCGCAGCTGTAGCTCCGGCGCGACGGCGGCGGCAAGTTCCTCGGCCATGCGCTGCGCCTCGTCTTTTGTATACTTGCAGCCAGCGCCGGGCAAGGATGCATAAAGGGGACTGTTCACCGAATATTCCGTTTGCGTTTTGGAAAGCTCCATCTGCACATGGGCATTGGCAGGCTCGTCCTTCACAAAGGCATTGGTCATATACAGGTCATACTGGTTGTTGTGGGCTTCGAATGTATTTTCGGAATAATTGACATAGGTCGTCCAGTTGCCCTTTTCGCTGCTTTGGCTGGCATACTTCACTTGCCGCACGGTATCAAAGCCAAAGGCGCGAACCAGCTGCAGCGCCTCCTGCTCGTCAAATACCTTGGGCGCCACCTCATAGATATTCACTGCCGATATGTCCGGCATCTCCACCGCCGCGTCCATGGTGATATGCGTAAGGCCGGTGGCGGTTTCAAAAGGCGGCAAGGCAATATGCTCCGGCACGGTCAAGGCTTCGGCTGCGCCGCAGTACAAAAAAAGCGCCAGCGTCAGCAGAACAAGTCTTTTCATCAGGTGTCACCTCCCCAATCAAGTGTACTGCTGCGGGCGCAAAAAGTCCGCATCAAGTTGTAAGGACGTTGTAAATGAGTTGTAAATCAGCCCGGGAAGGGGCCGTCGCCCTCGTATACCGGTACCGGCGTGGCCGTAACCATCACGATGTGCTCCATGCGCTGCTGGGCCATGCGCCCCGTCATGAAGGGCATCCCCCAGATGACCAGCGCGAACAGCAGGATTAGCGCGGCCACGGCAATCAAACCTTTCTTATGCACAGCAATCCTCCTTGGGCAAAAGAGTAGAGATTGTGGTGCCCTTGCCCAGCGTGCTATTGATTTCCAATTTACCTCCGTGTACTTGCGCAATCATTCGGCACAGCGAGAGACCCAGCCCTGCGCCGCCCATGGTGCGGCTGCGCGCCTTGTCCACGCGGTAGAACGGCTCGGTGACCAGCGCAAGCTTATCCGCCGGAATGCCGCAGCCTTGGTCGCTGACTTGCAGGCAAACCCTGTCGCCTTGTATGAATGCATGGAGTATTATCTCTTTTCCGGCCACGCTGGCCTTGGCGGCGTTGTCCAATAGATTGGTCAAAAGGCAGAGCAGCAAGTCCTGATCGCCCCATACAACAGGGGCTTCAACCGCAAGATGCAGCGCCACACCCTTTTCTGCCATGGAATGCGCCGTCATCTTTTGCGCCTGATCAAACAGCTCTGCAATGTCCAGTTTTCTTTTATTCAATGCCGGACACTCTGCCAGCGCAATCAGCTGCATCATCTTGCCGCTGAGGCGCTCGGTGCGCTGCGCGGCCTCGTGAATCTCGTGCGCAGCTTCCAATCGTTTTTCCTCGGTCAAGGGCATTTTGAGCAGGCTGTCCGAAAAGCCGATAATGGAGGTCATGGGCGTTTTCATCTCGTGCGTCAACGCGCCCAGCAGCAGCTCCTGTCGTTTGGCGGTGTCAAGAAGGGTGGCAATCTTTTGCTCGATTGCCTCTGCCATGCCGTCAAAAGCGCCGGATAGCTCCCCCACCTCGTCCTTGGTATCAATGCCAGAGCGCAGGTGATACTCCCCGCCCGCAATATGCTCCGCCGTGTGTGTCAATTGCCGCAGCTTGGCAAGCGTGCCGCGCATCACCAGCGGCAGCACCAGCGCGCTGGCCAGCAGGCACCCCAGCAGCGCCACCTGCGCCGTGCGGGTGAGGCTTTGAATGCCGTCAAACACCGCCGTGATGTTCTTTGTGTAATACACGGCAAAGGTCATGTTCAGCACCTCCAACGGCTTGGCCACGATCAGAAAATGCTGGCCGGCCCGGACGATCATGCGGCTGGCCAATATCGCGTTCTCTTCCAACGGCAATTGCTCCAGCGGCTGCAGCGACGATACATTATACAAATACTGCCCGTCTATCACCAGCGAAAACGCCTCGTCCAAGCTTTGGAAAGAATGCGCGTAGGTGGAAAACACAAAATGTGCCAGTGCGCGGCGGGTCACATCATCGCCCTGCCCGTCCCTGCCGTTGTTTTCGGCCGCGGCCACCTGGCCGATATGCACGCAAAAGTTGTCGAGACTTTTTTCACCCTCTGCCGCGGCGGCATCCAGCATGCCATCCACCTGATGCGCCACAAACAGATACAAGCAAGCGCTGACTGACAGAAGGATAATCAGCAGCGCCAGCAGCGTTTGCTTCAGCCACAGCTTCATGCATTCACCTCCAGCCGGTAGCCGATTTTGTATACGGTAGCGATGCGTGCCTCCCATTGCAGCTTTTTGCGCAGGCTGGCCACGTGCACATCCACCGTGCGGGTTTCGCCCATAAACTCATCGCCCCACACCCGGCGAAGCAGGTTTTCCCTGGTCAGCACCATGCCGGGATGTTGCAAGAACATGCGCAGCAGCTCGTACTCCATGGGCTTGAGGGCGATTTCCTCTCCCTCTTTGTGTACGATATGGCTGCCCTCGTCCATGCTGACATCCGCAAAAGCCAGCCGCTGTGCTGCGCCGTCCCGGCGGGAGAGCACCTTCTCCATACGCACCAGCAATTCCAGAATATCAAAGGGTTTGACCAAATAATCCTCCGCGCCCAAGCGAAGCCCTTGCACACGGCTTTGGATATCATCTTTTGCGGACACAAAAATCACAGGGATGTCCTTCCCCTGCATATAAGGCAGCAGCTCAAAGCCGTCCAGCTCCGGCAGCATAATATCCAATAGTGCCAAATCAAAGTTTTGTCCGTCAATGGCGCTGAGCGCCTGGCGGCCATCCAGCGCGCAAACAGCCTCAAAGCCCGCCACCAACAGGTTGGTATGAATGAGCCTAGAAATCGCAGGATCGTCCTCTACTACCAGAATACGCCCGGGCATACACATCACGCTCCTTAGAACAGTATACCATTGATTGCCCTGCGCGGGAATGGGGATCGTTGTAAATGTGTTGTAAACGCGGGCAGCAAAAAAGGCCGCCATGCAATAGCGGCCCTTGGGATGGTGTTGATTTACTTGAGGAAGCTACTCATCACATAGCCCGTGGTATTGCCATAGCGGATCTGCGTCCACTCATCGCCGGGGGTTAGCACCGTGACGACCGTGCCGGAGTACAGCTTTTGATACACCGCGCTGGACGTCTGATTGGGCTGGGAGCGGAAGTTGACATAGGTGTTGCCGTTCTGTATGGTCTTGACGGGGCTGCCAAGGCCATATATCTTCAAATACGCCGTCATCAGATAGCCGATATTGCCGCTGGCGCTGCCGTATACCTTGCACCAGGTTTCGCCCTGCTCAATGATCTCAAAGCGGATGCCGTTGGTATACTGCGCAATGACCTTGGCGGAGCTGGAGGGCTGCGCGCGCAGGTTGAGCACCTGGGTGGCGCGCGGGTTGTTGACAATACAGTAGCCCTTTGTGGAAGGCTTGGGATTCACGGGATTGACCGGCACAGCACCGCCTGCCTTAAGGAAGGAGGTGTCCATATAGCCCACCGCGCCATCGATCTGCACCTTGTAATACCCATTGCCGCGCAAAATAACGCTGACAACGCGGCCATTGTTATAGCGGCCAACCACAGAAGCGTTGGAAGAGGGCGCACCGCGCATGTTGAGGGTGCCGCCGTTGGGCGTACTGATGGTAGCCACATCGGAGGATGCGCCGGTGCCAATGGCACTGGTGGAAATAAACTCTGTGCGGAAGTAGCCATAAACCCCGCCCACCTCCACATAGTGCCAGCCATTGCTGGTGGAGAGGATATTGCAATACGTTCCGTTATAATAGATGCCCAGCACCGGCGCGGAATAGCTGGGATATTCGCGAAGGTTCAAAAACTGCGTAGACACAGGGTTGTTGACCACGCCGCGCGTGGAGGAGCCCTGGGAACCCGCGGACAGGAAATTTTTGCTCATGTATCCGCTGAGGCCGGATTTGACGATGGTGCAATAAAACCAGTTGCCCGATTCGCCGGTCACATACACCCAATCGCCACGCACAGCGCTGCCCAGCCAGGCATAATCCACGCCGGGGCCTTGCCGCAGGTTGAGCGTATCCGTATCGGACACCACCATATAATCGGACAGCGCCAGCGCGCCCGAGCATGCGCAAAGCAGCAGCAGGGTTATCAGTGCAGTTACCAGGATCTTCTTCATTGTCATACACCCCTCGTTTTTGATAGCGCTACAAATAATACGGATCACGGGACCATTTTGTTCCCAACATTACATAAGTTCCACCAAAATCCGGTTCTGCACGTCCATGCCGGTGCGGGTAAGGCGAAGATAATCATCATCCCATTCCAGCAAGCCTTGATCCAGCGGCCTTTGCAGCTTGTCGCCATACACATCCCGGATGCTCCGGCCATGCTGCGTCCTAAATCCCGCATTACTGACCCCGCGCGTCATACGCAGCCCCAGCATCATGCTTTCAAACTGCGCGTCCTCGGCGGAGAGGATCACTTTCTCCGGCGCTTCTGCGCGCATATAGGCATCGTAGCCCTTAGGGTTGCTCCACCGCGTATTGCCTACAAAGCCGGCGGCAGCGCAGCCGATGCCGATGTATTCCCTGCGCGACCAGCAATCCACGTTGTGGCGGCAGGCGAAGCCCGGTTTGGCGAAGTTACTGATCTCATACTGCTGATAGCCGTTATCCCGGAGGATTTCCAGCGCGGTGTCGTACATCCGGCGCTCGGCATCCTCATCCGGCAGCGTCCAGCGCCCGGCGGACACCTGCGCCTCCAGCGGCGTGTCCGCCTCCACAATCAGGCCATAGCAGGAAATGTGAGTGGGCTGCAATGCTAAAACTGCGGCCAGCGTCTCTTGCACCTGTTCAAGGGTTTGAGTGGGCAGCCCCAGCATCACATCGAGGTTCAGATTGTTAAACCCAAATTGCCGCGCCAGAGAGACGCTTGATTGCACCTGCTCCCAGTTATGGATACGGCTGAGCAGTTGCAAAAGCTGTGGCTGCATGGCCTGGACACCCATCGATAAGCGGTTGATACCGCCCTTATGCAGCACATCGAGGAACTCCGGCGTGAGGGTGCCCGGGTTGCACTCGCAGCTGCATTCGGCCTCCGGCAAAAGCACGAAGGTATGCCGCACGGCATGAAGCAGCTTCTCCATCAGCGGCGGCGGCAGCAGCGAGGGCGTCCCCCCGCCTATATACAGTGTGGCAATTTCTGTGCCTTTGTATGCATGCATTTCTTCACACATGCGGGTGATATACGCATCTGCGGTATCAAGCCGCCCTACATAGGAGGGGAAATCGCAATACGCACACTTGCTTTGGCAGTAGGGAATGTGCAAATATAACCCTTTAGGCGTCATGGCAAAGTGACGGCGTACACATCGCTATCGCAGGTGATCAGCGCCACGCCGCCCGACAACATGCCCAAATAACCTGTGGCTTCGCTGCCCATCGGCATGCTGAGCGCCAGGAAACGCTGCGCGCTCAAATCAGCGCGGTAAATCGCATCGGCGGCGAACGCATACACTTTTTTGTTGTATATGGCAGCGCCCACGCACGCGCTGGGCAAGGTGTAGCGCTTGTCCGTCTTGCCGGACAGCACGCGAAGCTCTGTCAGCGCCGTCATATCGGCTGTCTGGCGGGAAGGGGCAAACAGCAGCGTAGCGTTGCTGCCGCTCACCTGATCATCAACCAGCTGCCAGCCATACACCAGCACGGTGCCGTTGTTGTCGATGGTGCCGCGGTAGTCGTACAGGCGCAGCTGCCGCGTGCTGATCACGTGCAGCTTGGTGCCCGCGTATATGATTTTATAGGCGATCTGCTCGCCCAGCGATACCTCGCCGGTGTTCATATCATTGACTGTGAAGGTGTGCATGATGGTGCTGGGCACTGTGCCATACACATCCATAGACGTCGTCCACACATATTCGCCATTGCCAAAGAAGCCGACATCCAGCATCAGCATATCGGCATAGGCGTTGGTTTCGGAGTCCATCAGAAGGCCATTCATATCCAGGATCACCAGCTGCGGGCTGATGTTGCTGCCCAGCACAATCGCTGTGTAGCGGCTACCCACGCGCGCAAACTGTATCACGTCGCTCATTTCGTCGTTGTAGGTGGAGCGGCCGTTTTTATCCAGAATAAAGAGCTTGCGGCCCACCCAGGCCACCACGTTATTGGGGCCAACGCTGAACCCGGCATTGCTGCCCAGCGATACCTTCCATTTTTCTGTGTTCTTGGCACTCAGGCAAAACAGGGTGGTGTTGTCGTAATACAGTACGCTGTCGCCAAAAGGCGTGACATCCTGCTCTGCCACGCAGCGCAGTTTTACGTAATTCATAGAGCGCGTGCCGCTGCCAAACAGGCCAAAGGCAAACGCCAAAATCAGCGCCATCAGCACGCCCGCGGCGATCATCATCACCTGGCGCTTTTTTTTCTTGAGTTGCTGTGGCAGCTGCATAATCATCCTCCATTTATCAATACCGACTGAACCAATTTATTATACTAGCAAATGCGCATTCCGTCAAATAAGAAAGTTTCCTTTTTAGTGTTTCAAGCAAGGAATTTGCCATCCCGGAACGAATAATAACATACTACACTTGAAGGAGCCTGCGCCATGAATCAAGCGTACACCCGTTGGCTTACATACTGCCAAGAACGCGCCTTGCACCTGGAATTGCAGGAGATGGCGAATGACCCCCAGCGCATCAACGATTGCTTTTATAGCGAATTGAAGTTTGGCACGGGCGGCCTGCGCGGCGTGATGGGCGCGGGCAGCAACCGCATGAATACTTACACCGTGGGCAAGGCCACAAAGGGCTATGCGGATTATTTGAAGCAGCAATCTCAACAGCCCAGCGTTGCCATCGCCTATGACACGCGGGGCAACTCTGCGCTGTTTGCCCGCCATGCCGCGTGCATTCTTGCGCAAAACGGCGTGCAGGTGCATTTATTTATGGAGCCCACACCCACGCCGCTATTGTCCTACGCGGTGCGGCAGCTGAAAGTAAGCGGCGGTATTGTGATCACCGCCAGCCACAACCCAGCGGAATATAATGGTTATAAGGTGTACGGTGCGGATGGCTGCCAGATCACCGATGATGTGGCGCACGCGGTGGAGCGCTGTATCGCAAAGGTGGATATCTTTACGGATGTACTGCCGATGGACTATGACCGGGCGGTGGCGGATGCGATCATCTGCCCGATGAGTGAGTCGATTTTTGAAGGCTATATTGACGATGTGGCGGCACTTGCGCCCAAGGACAGCGACGCGGTGCTCTCGATTGTCTACTCTCCCCTGCACGGCACGGGGCTACGCGCAGTGCTGGCCGCATTGACGAAAGCAGGGTTTGACGATGTGGCAGTGGTGGCAGAGCAAGCCCTGCCCGACCCCGCCTTCACCACCTGCCCCTTCCCCAACCCGGAGATCCCGGAAGCGCTCACCCTCGGGCTGCGGGATTTGAAGGCCAGCCGCGCAGATTTGCTGCTGGCGACAGACCCGGACTGCGACCGCGTGGGCATTGCAGTGTGGGACGGCGACGCACCGCGTCTGATCACAGGCAACGAGGTGGGCGTATTGCTGCTGGATTATCTGTGCAAAACGCGTCAGCTGCCGCCGCATCCCGTGGCCATCAAAACCATCGTGACCACCGATATGGCGCTGCCCATTGCAGAGCACTACGGCGTAGAGCTTCGTGATGTGCTGACGGGCTTCAAATACATTGGCGAGCAGATTGGCCTTCTGGAAAAACAGGGCCGCATGGAAGATTATATCCTGGGCTTTGAAGAAAGCTATGGCTACCTCACTGGCACACACGCCAGAGACAAGGATGGCGTCAACGCCGTGCTGCTGATTTGCCGCATGACAGCGTGGTATAAAGAGCGGAATATGACGCTGGCCGATGCCCTCCGGCAGCTGAGCGCGCGCTTTGGCGTGTATGCCGTGGCCACGGAAAACCACCTGCTGCCCGGCGAAAACGGCATGCATCAAACGGCGTTTGTGATGAACAGCCTGCGCACGCAGCCACCCCGGACGCTGGCAGGGCTGAAGCTGCGCAGTATGAACGATTATCAAAAACAGGTGCAGATCAACTTTGAAAAAGATACGCAGGATGCCATCCCCCTGCCCCCCGCCAACGTGATCAAGCTATATTATGAGCAGGGGATCACCGTGGTGATGCGCCCCTCCGGCACAGAGCCGAAGCTGCGGCTGTATTTCTTTGTGCGGGGCGAGGACGCGCAGCAATCCGAGATTCAGCTTGGTAAAGTACAGGCTGCCTTCACACAAGTGCTTTATCCGCTACTCGCTCTCCCCCGCCACGCGGATTAAGTATTCAAAATATGCATAGCTTTCCTTTGCCGGCAGCACCTGCGTGGCCAGCAGCTCCGTCCTGAAAAAATTGCAAAAATGCTCCGAAAAAGCAGGATCGGTGATGTATGCCTCAGCGTGGTCATCCGCCAGGTTGTAAGAGGTGTGGGCATCGATCAGCATGGTGCCCGCGCCTTCATAACAGGTGATTTCCACATCGCGCAGCTGCATCTCGCGCTTGGCAAAATGGATGTTAAAATACGGATTCTTCATGCTTTCGCTGCGGCAAAAAGCTAAAATCGCCACACGCTCGGCCGGCGTATAGGGACGGAGCGCGAAAAAATGATCGGTCTGCCGCCCGGTGCGGGCAAAGGTGAGCATATTACTTTGCGAAAAAATGATATGTGTCACCTTTTTCTTATTGAAAAAGTTGTCCACGCGCTGCCTGTGAACTTTGGCCAGCGCATCCACCAGCCCCATCACTTGCTCCGGCGGGGCAAAGTGCATGTGCCGGAAGCTCTCCACCACCACCCGCCGCAGCACCTCGGGCGGCACAAAGGCCAGCATAATATCGGGCTTCACGGAATAAATCTTGCGGTTATGCTCCATCTGGCGGAAGTTATCGGTATACCGGATATAATCGTTCGCAGTGGCCAGCGCTTGCAGGTCGCTCTTCAACAGCAACAGCAGTGCGGCCTTTTCCGCGATCAGCTTTTCCCAAAACGAGTAGTCCTTTTCACTTTGATAGGCAATCCCCTGCAGCAACGAATGCTCGGTTTTCATCAGGTGATAATAGCGGCGCGAGCCAGATTCGTCGGTATACGCGCACAGCAGCATTTCAGTTTGGAACAACCAGCGGATGCCCGCGTCCGTATCATCCTTCGCGGTATATGCCTGATACGCCTGCGAAAAAATGATAGGCGCCAGCGCACTCAAGTGCCGGATAATATCTGGGGTTTCGGCGCGCGAATACAGATAATGATCGATACGGATGCGCCGGGCAGCGCCCGCTGCAACAAGCATATCCTTCAGCCCCTGCATCACGCGCTTATCGGCCAGGCCAATCAGCCGGATGTGCACATCCTGCCCCCTGGCGCACTCGTGAAACAGCTGCTCCAGCGAGAGGATGTTTGGCAGTCCCTCCACATAAATACGCTCGAAAGCGCTGCAGCCGGGGCGCAGCATCTCCCACATGGCGAGGTTGCTTTGGTAGGTGTCCGCACCCACGCGGTTGATCTCCAGCGCCGTATCCAGCGCCTTTCTCTCGTCATAGTTCAGCGCCAGCAGGTTTTTATCCATCAACTGCTGATAAAATGCGGCCTCCTTGTCATACGAGCATTCGTCGTGCAAAATACGGAAAAACTCCGTCTTGCTTTTCAGCCCCATATCTTTGGCCAGCCCGGACACCGAAAGCTGGCGTGTGTCTATCATTTGTTTCAGTGCCTTGCCAAAGTGCGCGCGTTTTTCCACTTTCCGTCCCCCTCGCCGTATTAGTAGTCTGTTTTTGCCTTCGGCCATTGACAGATGCCAACCTCCAGCGCTTGGGGACGGTCCAGGTGAAAATCCGCATGCTGGCAATACCAGCATTGGCGGATAGCGGCGCTTGGCCGCGCGACAAACGCCGGGCAGCTTTGCCCCGGCCAGATGTTTTGGTGGGCGGCAGGCCTGTCCAGCGCCAATTTCAAAGGGCTTTCCGTCCCATAAGGGGCTGTCTTCGCCATGGCTGCATGCTCTCCCGTCGCATCGTATATTATCCCCAGATTATCATAAAACCACAAAAAAAGTGCCCCTGCACGAAAAAGGGCACATTTTGCAGATAAACCGCTATTTACAGTATCAATCTGACCCGGAACATATCGCTTGTGATGCTGTACAGCAGCTGCGCCCCCTGCTTTTCAGCAAAGGCCAGCACGCTCCTTGTGCCAACGCCATGCCCGGGGCTTTCGGAAACGGGATGCCCCTGCTCGTCCGTCCGTATATTTCCGGCATATGGATTTTCTATTTCGAGCAGGAGCTGCCCTGTGTATGCAGCCGTGAAGCATATGGTTTTATCAGTCGTGCCAGACAACTTCCCACAGGCTTGAACGGCGTTTTCCAACAGATTGGAGATCACAATCGCCAGCTCCAGTGCGTCTGTTTTTATCTTTTCAGGAATATCAAGGCTGATGTCCAGGCCGACACCGGATGCTTTCGCAATGCCCGCATAATAAGTGACAGCCGCATTGACGGCGGTGTTTTCGCAATAGCGGCGCGGGATGGGCGGCGCGAGGTTCGGCTGCTGCTCCAGAATGTTTACCACCTCGGCATATCGGTTTTGCCGCAAAAGTTCTAAAAGGGTGTTGTTGAAATGGCGGCGGTCGTGGGTGATGATGTTGTTTTGCTGCGCGATTTCGTTCATCAGGCGCAGATGCTGCTGCATGGATGTCATGGACAAATGCATGATGTCCTGCCTGTTTTGCATGTTCAGGTTTTCCTCGCGCAACCTATACTCAGCTGCGGATTTATGCAGCGAGTAAAACACGCAAAAATACACGCCAAAGGCCAGAAGAATCATAAACGAAAGCGGCACAACGTGCGTATCAAACGTTTCCGTGATGTTGGCACCCGTCACAAAGTAATAGCCAATGTTCAGCGACAGCGCAAATACCACGATCACAAATGCCTGCCAGCGTTCCACCGCCTGGCGGTATAGCGGGCGCAGCCTTCGAAACAGCACAATCAGCAACGAAAACAACAGCAGCCGGACGGCCGAGTTTGCGTAACTCGGGAAGGGCAAAAAGCCTGCGGCATAATAGCTGAGCACCGTCACAACGGCAAAAGCGTTCATCGCCGTAATGCAGTTGAACATCCACTGTGCAGCCGTATCGCGAAACAGCGGCTTGGCGACGATACCCACCGCAAGGTAGAAAAGAATATCAAACTTGGCAAGGTCAGTGATGTTCAGGTTTTGGTAGAAGAATACGCTGGTGGCTACATCCGCGATCAAAATAGCAGCAATCGCCACGTTCATCAGCTTTTTTTCATACCGTGGCTGCCCCAGCGTAAATAGCATGAGGGCAAACATTGCGCCCGATACCACAGAGCGCAAAAAGTCCGGAAAAAGCTCCATCATAAGCCCTTCCCCGCCTTAAAAATATAGTCAAGATATGCTTGCTTGGCCTCTGCCAGCTGCTTTTTGGCAATGGGCACCACCGCCCCGCCGCGCATCATGAACTCTGTGGTCGTCACGCGCTCCACACGGTTCATGTTGAGGATAAACGATGTGTGCGGCTGCAAAAAATATCCACACGCCAGATGGGGCTTGACATGCTCGGCAAAGGCGGTGCGGATGGAGCGCGTTTCCAGCACTTCACCAGATGACAAAGTGTATCGCACCGCGTTTTTGATCAGCTCACAGCACACGATGGACGAAAAATTGAGCACGCGCAGCCCCTCCCTGGTTTTGACGGCAATGGTATCGCTGCCGCTGCGGTCCACCTTGGAGAGCGCGAGAGTCAGCGCGTCAAAGAGTTTTTGCTTTTGTACAGGCTTGATAAGATAACAAAGCGGATTGGCCGCGAACGAATCCAACGCAAACTCCGGCGCGGTGGTGGCGTAAATGATCTGCGCCTCCCTGTCCAGGCGGCGCAGCTGCGTGCCCAGCTCCACACCGCTGAGCATGGGCATGATGATGTCCAGAATATAAATATGAAAACGCGCACTTTCGGCGGCGGTCAATAGTGCATCTGGGTGGGAAAAACACCGCACATCGGCATCTATGGCCATTTTTTCAAGATACTCGTTTGTGAGGCTGCGGATTTGCTCCAGCTGATCGGCCAGATCATCACATATAGCAATGTGCAGCACGTCGGTGCACCCCTTTCCTAATAGATGTCATCAGCATAACACAAACGACAAAATGTTACAAGGGTAATGTAATTTTCAAATTTTCCACAGCGCGGACATGCTCCCGACACAATTTCACCTCAATTGAGGTATATGCTGGGCTTATAACAAAGGAGGCGAAACCCCATGTTTGGCAACAAGGAAGAAAAGATCGAAAAATTGGCCGCAAAAAACAACGCGGGCGCACTGATCAAGATGATCAACGAAAAAGACATGGCGCTGTCCGTGAAGGCCATCACGGCGCTTGGCACCTGCAAGGGCGATGACGCGTATAACACGCTGATTGCCCTGCTGCGCTCGCCGAGTGCGGAAATCCGCGCCGCCACAGCCACAGCCCTGGGCACGCTGGGCGACCCAAAGGCGCACGCGCACCTCGATCACCTGATGGCGTCCGAAAAAGATAGCAAGGTGGCCGCCGCCATGAAGGCTGCGCTCAGCAAGTTGCATTCCAAGGAATAATGCAATAAAAGCAACGCCGGAAGCAAGCAACTTCCAGCGTTGTTTTTTAGCTTTTCACTTTCCGCTGAGGCGGCAGCGGGGGCTTTTCTTTCGGTGCCGGTTGCGGGGCAGACGACGGCGGGTTGGGCGTCGATTCCGGCTCATCCAGGCGTGTATGCACGTCCTTTCGAAGCAGAGCGTACGCCGTGGCAGCCGTCGGCACGCCCAGCAGCATGCCCATGATGCCGCCCAGCCCGCCGCCAATCACCACCGCCGCCAGCACCCACATGCTGGGCAGGCCGATGCTGTGCCCCACGATGCGGGGATACACCAGGTTGCCTTCAATCTGCTGCAGTGTCAAGATGAATATCAGGAACCAAAATGCTTGCGAAGGCGATACCGCCAGGATGATCAAAAAGCCCACAATGGTGCCCACATACGCGCCCACGATGGGGATCAGCGCCGTGGCACCAATAAAGATGCCTATCATCAAAGCATTTGGGAAACCAAAGATCATCATCCCCAGGATGCACAGCCCGCCCAGCACCAACGCGCCCACAAACTGCCCCACAAAGAAAGAAGCAAAGGACGTATTGGCCTGCCGAGCCACCAGCAGCATCCGCTCCCCGGCCTTGGGTGGCAGATACGCCTGCATCAGGCGCGCCGCCTGGCTTTTCAGCTTGTCTTTGTGATACATCAGATACAGTGCAAAGATCGCCGCCATCACAAAGTTGTATACCCCGCTGACAGCATAGCTGATCACAGAGAAGGTGGAGCTGAGGAAGCCGCCCAGCCCTGCCGTGGCGTAGGTGGTGAAGGCCTTGAGAATCTCCTGCCAATCAAGCTGCGCAGTCTCAAGGTATTCCGCAACCGCGGGCACATACTCCTGATACTTTTCTGCCAATGCCTTAGCCTGCTCAAACAGCGCGGGGAACGCACTGCCTATAGTGACCACCGTGTCCGAAAACGCGGGCACAATGATCATCATAATCACCAGTGCCGTCAAAAGCACCAGCAGGAAGGACAGCGCCACGCAAATGCCCCGGCGATACCGGATCAGCCATTCTTTTTTCGTGTTTGGGAAAAACGGCGCTTCCAGCTTTTTGAGGATGATGTTCATCACAAAGGCGATCATGCAGCCCATCAGCAGCGGGTTGATGATCTGCCAGATCATGACCAGGAACCCGATAAACCAGTCAAAATGTGTGACCGCCAGCGCCGCTGCCGCAAGCAGCAGGATGTAGCGCACCACGCGCCTGTCCATGCCGTCTTTCATGTTATCTGCCCTCCACAAAAGTCCCGCTTGATTATATCATAAAACAAAGCGAGAGAAAATATGAAAGAAAAAAGAAGAGAGGCGGCGCGCAAAGTCAGCATGGCTTTTACTTAGTCTTTCACTACTTAAGCATACACTGCGTTCACTACAGTTATTTCCCCGTGCTGCATTTCCATTTGTACCGATGCCCCCCTGCCCTGTTTAGTCGATCAGAAACCAAGCCTTACTCTTTGCGGAGTTGCTGGCATTGTTGTCGAACTTGTAACTGTTCGTAACTTCGAACGTAACCATGATAGGCATTCCAGCTTTACGTTCGAACGCTATCCAAACAGAACCCACACCACCATCATATAACGACAGGTTATGTTTATCTGCAAAACGCGGCCTTCCCTCACCTTCGGAGCCATCAGGATAAACACATGCAAAATCAGTATCCCAAATGTAAATTTGGCGATCTCCACCATCGGATTGAGAACCCATAGCAAATTCGAAAAGACACGCCACAAGCTCGTTACCTTCTTGAACGGAAACCTTACTCACGGTACACACACTTTTTGCATCATTCCCATATTTAATATCCACAAGCCGAACTGTTTCCGTGTAGGAGTATTCCTTGTACGTATCCATTTCGAGAACTACCGCCTGCCTCAGTAGCGCCGGGTTTTTTCTTGTGTTACTACCAACGGCAAGATCGGCCACCGCTTCTTTGGTTTCCGATGCAGCAACACTTGGAAACAGGCTTCCAAATGCTGCTTGAATCAAATCCGTCTCACCCATATAACCCATGTAGTATATCAAGCCGACAACGAACTCGGCACGCTGCTCCGGAGTCAGCTCAACCACTTGCTCCATAATTGGAGCAAGTACAACATCATTTTCTCCGGCTCTGCAGATTATGGGGGTCATACACAAGCAGAATGACAAGGTCACCAGTAATAACCTTTTCATTGCTATTTCCTCCCGAATTTATTTCACTTTGAATCTCTTTCCACAATCCGCACAGAAGACTTCGTACTTTCCCCTCTTGCCCGCAAACCCCACCAATAACCCAACGGGAGCAATTATTCCTCCAACAATTGACTTGCCAATTGAGAAACCTTTTCTTTTATTTCCCAACACCTGTATATTCGTGCTTCTGCATCTTGGGCAACTAATCTGTGATTTGCTATTTCTAGCACCTATACGCATCGTACTCGCTTCCTTTGCAATATATTGTCGCATGATTCAATCATTGTCTTTGTTTATGTTGTTCAATATATCATATTTACCTATAAATAGCAAGAGATACCTTTCTGCTTCTAAAATAAGAGGGCAGCACATACCGCGCTGCCCCTTCTTGCCAAAGCGAACCTATTTGATGGGGATTTGAATCTCCGTCACATACTCTTCCGGGTTATCCGTCGCCCAATCGCCCTTGTGATAGATTTCGCGGATGGGGCCGTTTGCATGATATTGATTTTGCCGCATCCAGGCAAACAGGCCCTCGAAGGTTTCGCCCATGGCGGAGAAAGCGCCGCGGTGGATCAGGCATGCCATCTTTTCAACCGCAGGCAGGGGGTACACTTTTACAACCGCATCCCCCTCCACGCTGCGAAGCACAGGCTCCGCCACCTCCAGGTCCAGTTGCTTTTCGTCATAGGGAATGCCAAACTGCTGCATATGCCACCAACCGGAATGATACAGCATCAGGCAGGGCGTGGCGCGCGGGAGCTCCTTTTTTGCAATATAGTCGTTCACCTGCGGCCACATTTCCTCCAAATTATCATCGAACGCTTCTTTGGCTACAGCCCTTCGGATCGACGCAATCAGGATCGGCTCTACTTTTTTAATCGAAATCTCACTCATATAGGGGATGCCTCCATTCTTCATCAGAAATATCTGGGTGTGGAGCCGCTCGAGCCTCTCGGACTCCTGCTTCAACGCCTGTTCCATGACCAGCGCTTTGGCTTCCAGTTGACAGATCAGCTCTGGAACGGGCAGTTCCTTTGCAAACAAGGCCATGATTTCTTCCAATGTGAACCCCGCGTCCTTGAAGGCCAGGATCTGCCCCACTGTTTTCAGCTGGGACACGTCATAGAAGCGGTACCCCGTCCCCTGATCCACCAACGCAGGGACAAGAATGCCCTTCCGTTCGTAATGGTACAGGGCGTCGGGCGATAAGCCGCTCACCTTGGAAAACTCGCCAATTCTCAGCATGATTTCTTCTCCTTCAGAGGCTCGCAGGTGTGCACCCCTGCCGTCCATTCACAGCATACACCCTGGGGTTACCCCGGAGTCAAGCGCTTCTCGAAAATAAAGTTGCTCCATGCCAAGCAGTAGAATCCGGTTGACAATCCGCCATATTCATGATATCATAATAAAGGATAAACGTTTAACCTATTATATCGAGGGGGATATGTCCATGAAGCGCAGCAGAGGGGTCTTCAGTTTCTGCCTGGGTGTATTGATGGTGCTTTCGGGGTGTTTGGGCGGCACATTGGCAGCGGAAACAACATACACAAATCCCGCCATGCTGGAAGATGTACAATACCGCAACCCTGTGTTTGACGAAAACTTTGCCGATCCCTGCATCATCCGCGCGGAGGACGGCACCATTTATGCCTATGCCACGCAGGACCAATGGGCGGATGGCCAGACGCATTTGTGCGCGATCCTCAAAACCACCGACCTTGTCAACTGGACCTACGTGGGCGATGTGTTCGACCAAATCCCCAGCTGGAACTATGGCCAAGCGATCTGGGCGACCGACATCATCAACATTGGCGGCACCTATGTGTTTTATTACACGCTGATTGATGATTATGAGAGCAACCCCGCAATCGGCGCGGCTGTGGCAGATTCGCCCGAAGGCCCGTTCGTTGACAAGGGAAAAATACTGGACCGTTACTCCATCGGGCTGTATGCGATTGACCCCTTCCCCGTGTATGATGAGGACGGAAAACTGTATCTGATCTGTGGCAACTACGAGCAGGGCAGCTATTATATTGAGCTTGCGGCAGACGGCCTTAGCACCATCGGCAACCGCAAGCAGCTTTGCCCCGGGTTTGAGGGCGTGTACATCATCCGGCGGAATGGTTATTACTACCTGTTTGGTTCGCTGGGCTCTGTGTGGGAGGGCGAAAACAGCACGTATCATGTGTGCGTGGCGCGCTCGGAAAATCTGCTTGGCCCCTATGTGAATAAATCCGGCGAAGTACTGACCGAGAAGAACAAGGATATTGACACGCTGGTAATCGCCCCCGGCAGCGGCGAACGCTTCTTTGGCGGCCCCGGCAACTGCTCCATCCTGCAGGACGACAATGGTGTGGATTGGATGATCTACCACGCCGTGGACTCTGATCACCCGTACATTGCAAAAGATTACACCCGCCGCCCAATGTGCATTGATCCACTGGTATGGGATGAGGATGGCTGGCCGTCTATACTGAATCTGCAGCCCAGCCTAGAAGGGTATGCAAGGCCGGTGTTTAGCGCAAAGTAAGTGACGGATAAAGAACTGGGCTGTAGCGAAATTATGTTTTGCCACAGCCCAGTTTTTTGATATATCATTTTTTAGTTTGCGAAAATAGCACCAGTATTTCCGATGCCACGCGCCATTGTTCTGGGTTCATTTTGGCCATCACGGAAATAAGACGCTTGGCAAGGCCATCCTCGGCCAGCATTTTATCCACCATATCGCTCAGGTTCTCATCGGCATCCAGAAGCATCTTGCCCTGCCCTGTCTCCAGCCACGCGGGGTTGACGGGAAAGGCATTGCAGATGGACTTAAACATTTGGTTGCCCATTGGCCGTGTATTTGTTTCTACACCAGAAATAGCAGATTTGGTTACACCTATCCGCTTACCGAATTCTTCTTGAGAAAGATCAAGAGCCTTCCGCAAAGCCCTGACATTTTCCTGTTTCATAGAATCCCTCCAATGTCAATAGAATATCATGTAATGTACACTTTGTAAACAAAAACATTTGCAAAGGGTATTGACATATTACATTTTGCGTACTATAATGTACCCATATTGAATTGTGGAGATGATGAGAATGGCGATGGAACCAACAAAGGCACCTTCCTATGGCGATACAAAGAGTGTCTTAAAGCTATTTTGCACTCTATCGCCCCAGCGTGCAGAAACAGCAGTGCAGATTGTAGAATTGATCTACAAGGCTTCCAGCGATAGCAGCCACGAGCAATGCCCACCTTCTGTCACAGGCACCGGTAGCCCGAAGAAGTAGCATCGCAGCCCTTGGGCGATCCCTTTTGAAAAGGAGCCAATCCACCGGTTATTGCTCTATCTGTAGTATCAGCGGATAGTGGTTGCCGGAGGACACCAACCCCCTCCTGGTAATCAGCATGGGAGGGCCGCGTGGATTGGCTTCTTCTCAAAGGGGATAAACTGTATTATTCCATTAAAAAAGCGATGTGTTCGAACACATCGCTTTTTTGCCCCGCATTCACGCAAGTATCATGCATGAATACAAAAGTGGGGGTGCAGGGAGCACTGCTCCCTGCCGTGGGGTCTGGGGACGAGTAGTCCCCAGCGTCCTCCCATTACTTGCTATACTTCTCGCGCTTCACGTAGTGGGTGTGCAGCAGCTCATGCGCCTTGTGGCTGTTGGGCTTTTCGAGGAACTCGTCATAGAGGTTCTTGACCTGCACGTTCTCGTGGCTCTTGCGCTTGGCCTTGCCCTGATCCTCGCCGTACAACGCGGACGCACGGACAATGCGGGGATCGCACTCCATACGGGTCTTGGCAGACACGATGGGCTGGCCGCCGCCGGTCACGCAGCCGCCGGGGCAGCCCATGACTTCGATAAAGGTGTAGTTCTTCTCGCCGGACTTGACAAGATCCAGCAGCTTGGAAGCGTTGCCGGTGCCATGCGCCACGGCGACGTTGACCGTGATGTCGCCCACCTGCACGCTGGCTTCCTTGATGCCTTCCACGCCGCGCACGGCACTGAAGTCCACGTTGTCGAGGTTCTTGCCGGTCACGACTTCGTAGGCGGTGCGAAGCGCAGCTTCCATCACGCCGCCGGTGGCACCAAAGATGACGCCCGCGCCGGTGCTCTCGCCCAGCAGATCGTCAAAGTCTTCGTCGGCCAGATGGGCAAAGTCGATGCCCGCTTCCTTGATCATGCGCGCCAGCTCACGGGTGGTGATGACGGCGTCCACATCCGGATAGCCTGTGCCAGCCAGCTCTTCGCGGTCGGCTTCAAACTTCTTGGCGGTGCAGGGCATGACGGATACGACAGCAATGTCCTTCGCGTCAATGCCGGCATGTTTGGCATAATAGCTCTTGACCACCGCACCCATCATTTCGTGGGGGGATTTGCAAGAGGAGAGGTTGGGGATAAACTCGGGATAATAGGTCTCGCAGAACTTGATCCAGCCCGGCGAGCAGGAGGTGATCATGGGCAGCGTGCCGCCGTTTTGCAGGCGGCCCAGCAGCTCGGTGGCCTCTTCCATGATGGTGAGGTCGGCAGCGAAATCGGTGTCAAACACCTTATCAAAGCCCAGGCGGCGCAGCGCGGCGGCCATCTTGCCCGTCACGGCGGTGCCCATCGGCAGGCCAAACTCTTCGCCCAGCGCGGCGCGCACGGCGGGAGCAGGCTGCACGACCACGTGCTTGCTCTTATCAGCCAACAGCTTCCACACCAGCGCGGTCTCGTCCTTCTCGCGCAGAGCGCCCACGGGGCACGCGGTGATGCACTGGCCGCAGTTGATGCACGCCATGTCGTTGAGCTTGAGGTTCCAGGGAGATTCGATGGAGGTGGTGAAGCCGCGGTTGACAGCGCCGATGACGCCCACTTTTTGCACCTTGGAGCACACCGCAACGCAGCGGCGGCACAGGATGCACTTGTTGTTGTCGCGCACGATGGAGGGCGAAGCGTCGTCAATGGCGTATTCGTTCATCTTGCCCGCGTAGGTATCGCCGCTGTCTACGCCAAGGTCCTTGCACATTTCCTGCAGCTCGCAGTTCTGGCTGCGCACGCAGGTGAGGCACTTCTTGTCGTGATTGCTGAGCACCAGCTCCAAGAGGGTCTTACGGTAGCTGCGGATTTCGGGGGTATTGGTTTTAACATTCATGCCTTCAGTGGCGGGCAGCACGCAGGACGCCTGCAAAGCGCGGGCGCCAGTGTCTACCACGCACATACGGCACGCGCCGATGGCATTGGTATCTTTCAGATAGCACAGCGTGGGAATATTGATATGCGCCGATTTGGCTGCTTCGAGCACGCTCGTACCGGCAGGCACTTCCACTTTCACGCCGTCAATCGTAAGAGTAATCATCTGTTCCATTTACATTTCCTCCCCACGATTATTGTTTGGCGATAGCGCCGAAGCGGCACTTCTCGATACATGCGCCGCACTTGATGCACTTGCTGGCATCGATGTGGTGCATCTGCTTCACTTCGCCGCTGATGGCGCCCACCGGGCACACACGCGCGCAAGCGGTGCAGCCGCGGCACTTGTCGTTGATCACATACTGCAGCAGCGACTGGCAATGGTGCGCGGGGCAGCGTTTTTCCTTGATGTGCGCTTCGTATTCATCCCGGAAAAAGTTGAGCGTGGAGAGCACGGGGTTGGGCGCAGTCTGCCCAAGGCCGCACAGTGCGGTGGCTTTGATGGTCTTGGCCAGGTTTTCGAGCTTTTCGATGTCGCCTTCCTGACCCTTGCCTTCCACGATGCGCTCCAGGATTTCCAGCATGCGGCGGGTGCCGATGCGGCAGGGCGCACACTTGCCGCAGCTCTCATCCACGGTGAAATCGAGGAAGAAGCGGGCGATGTCCACCATGCAGTTGTCTTCGTCCATGACGATCATACCGCCGGAGCCCATCATAGAGCCCGCCGCGATCAGGTTGTCATAGTCCACAGGGGTGTCCAGCAGCTGGGTGGGCAAGCAGCCGCCAGAGGGGCCGCCAGTCTGCACAGCCTTGAACTTTTTGCCACCGGGGATGCCGCCGCCGATATCATAGATGATCTCGCGAAGCGGGGTGCCCATGGGCACTTCCACAAGGCCGGTGTTGTTGATCTTGCCGCCCAGTGCGAACACCTTGGTGCCCTTGCTCTTCTCGGTGCCCATGCCCGCGAACCATTCCCAGCCGTTCAGGATAATCTGGGGCACGTTGGCGTAGGTTTCTACGTTGTTGAGCATGGTAGGTTTGTCAAACAAACCCTTGACAGCGGGGAAGGGAGGACGCGGACGCGGCTCGCCGCGCTGGCCTTCGATGGACATCATCAGCGCCGTTTCTTCGCCGCACACAAATGCGCCGGCGCCCAGGCGGATGTGCATGTCAAAATCAAAGCCGCTATCAAAAATATTCTTACCCAAAAGGCCATATTCACGCGCCTGCTCAATGGCAATTTCCAGGCGCTTGACGGCGATGGGATATTCCGCGCGCACATACACATAGCCTTCGCTGGCGCCAATGGCGTAGCCCGCGATGGCCATGGCCTCCACGATGGCGTGGGGGTCGCCTTCCAGAACGCTGCGGTCCATAAACGCGCCGGGGTCGCCCTCGTCGGCGTTGCAGGCCACATACTTCTGGTCGCTGACGCTGTTGTAGGTGAACTTCCACTTAAGACCGGTGGGGAAACCGCCGCCGCCGCGCCCGCGAAGGCCGGATTTCAAAATCTCGTCGATCACTTCTTCACGCGTCATGGCGGTCAGCGCTTTTTCAAGTGCCTTGTAGCCGTCAAACGCGAGGTATTCGTCGATCTGCTCCGGATCGATCACGCCGCAGTTGCGCAGCGCGATACGCTTCTGGTGCTTGTAGAAGTTGATGTCTTCGAGGGATTTCTCGGCATTTTGCTCCATGCTGCCGTGATCCACGTACACCAGGTGCTGCACGGGGCGGCCTTTGAGCAGATGCTCGGATACGATTTCGTCTACATCGTCTACCTTGACGCGGCTGTAGAACGTGCCCTCGGGGTATACGATGACAACAGGGCCGGCTTCGCACAGGCCAAAGCAGCCGGTGCGGATAATTTTGATTTCTTTTTCCAGGCCCAGTTTGGCGATTTGCTCTTCAAACCGCGTAATAAGCTGCGTTGATCCCGACGATGTACAGCCGGTACCGCCGCAGACAAGCACATGGGAACGGTAAATGTCCATAGGCGATTTTCCTCCTCTAGCGGCTTGCTATTATTTGTCTTCTGCGGCGCCAATGGTGTACTCGGCAACCGGGCGGCCATTCACAATGTGCTCAGCCACGATGCGGCCCACCATTTCGGGGTTCACATGCACGTAGGTCACTTTTTCCTGACCGGGCATGTACACATCCACCATGGGCTCCAGGCGGCACATGCCAATGCAGCCGGTCTGGGACACGGTGACGTGCTGCAAGCTGCGCTTGCTGATTTCATCCACAAAGCCCAGCATCACGGGACGCGCGCCAGCGGCGATACCGCAGGTGGCCATGCCCACGACTACGCGCACGGCATTTTCTTCGTCTTCCTTGCGCAGGCTGATGCGGTCCAGCGTCTTCTGACGGATGGCTTGCAGTTCTGCCAATGATTTCATAATAATATCCCTCCAAAGATTGGTTGAATTTCTTCGTGCAAGGATTCCAGCATCCATGCGACGATTTCAGGTTCGTTCAGCGGCACACCCTCCAGCGCTTGGCGCACCTCGCGGGTGTCAAAGGCCATTTCCCCGTTTCTTGACGTGCACGTCAGCACAAAATCCGGCCCTTCCGGGTTGGCGCTGACCAGCGTGACCATGGTTTCCGCCATATCGCCCAGCGGCAGGCAATCAATGCTTTGGGTGTTCAGCGTGGCCGTCAGCGTAGTGCCAACACCCAGCTCACTCTCCAGCACCACATCGCCGCCCGCCAGCCGCGCGTTTTGCATCATCAGCGGGATGCCAAGGCCCACTTTGCGCGTGGTGCGCGTGGTGGCAAAGGGACTGATCACACGCTCCAGCAGGTCTTTTGACATGCCTTTGCCGTCATCCTTGATCACAATACGAAGCCAGCCGTCATCGCTCAAGGATACGTGAATCTCTACCACCGATGCGTTTGCCGTCACGCTGTTTTGTGCAAGGTCCAGCACATGCAGGGATAAATCGCGCATGGTTTATGCCTTTTCTGTATGATACTTGGCCAGGATGCCCGGAATCTCATCGGGGGTCAGGCGGCCATATACTTCTTCGTTGATGGTCATAACCGGTGCCAGGCCGCATGCGCCCAGGCAGCGGGTGGCGTTGAGGGTGAACTTGCCATCGGCCGTGGTCTTGCCCACCGGCACATGCAGTTCTTCACTCAAGCGGTCCAGAATCTTCTGCGCGCCCTTTACGTAGCACGCGGTGCCCATGCACACGCTGATGGTGTTTTCGCCATTGGGCTCCAGGGTGAACTGCGCATAGAACGTGGCGACGCCGTACACTTCACTCAGCGTGACGCCCAAGCCCTCTGCGATAAACTTTTGCACATCGATCGGCACACAGCCAAAGATGGCCTGCGCCTGTTGAAGCACGGGCATCAGCGCACCGCGTTCGTCTTTATGCGCTGCGATGACCTGTTGCAGCTTTGCATAATTGTCCTTCATGTCCTGCATGGCAGCATAAGACCTCCTTTTTCTTTCGCGTTAAGCCAAGCGCTTAACACACCATCTATTATTTTAACATAGAATCGCTTCAAATGCACGCACATTTTTTGCAATTTATAATGAAATTTATACATTTTCGCGGCCAAACTGTATGTTTATCAAATTGTATACAAAAAGGCTGTTAAGCATCCAATTTTTGCTCGCTTTTCATCCATGCAAGCAGCGCGTCCACGCTGCACTCGGGCAGGCGAAGGGCATGCTCCCGCTCCTGAATCGCACCCAATTCGTGCGCGTCGGAGGCATGCAGCACATGCTTGCCGCGCAACACTTCTTCGTCACACGGCAAAAAGCGCCACACCTCCAGCGTAGGGCAGTCAATATCCGGCGGCATCATGCCCAGGTTGATCAGCAAACCATTGCTGCCACGGTTGATATGCGCAGGCACGGCAAGCCCGCCGGTCTCCCCCACCAGGCGCACAATGTCGCTGATGGGCAGGTCGGTCGCGCCAATCAGCAGCGCATCTTCATTGGCAATCACTTCGTCGTCGCTGTTCATCACCAGCTGCTCGCCAAAGAAGCGCGGCTTGTTTTTCATGGGCGGCAGATGGGTTTTGAGCATCTCGCCAAACGCCACAGCGATTTCCACCGTGGGGAAATAGCCCAGCACATGCACTTCCTCTTTGCTGGTGATCTCAATCGCCGGAAGCAGCGTCAGGCCATAGGCCGCCGCCACCTCCGCAATAGCGGGCAGGTTGCGCGCGGTGTTGTGATCGGCTACCGCAATGATGTCCAGCTCCTTCACCACCGCCATGCCGCAGATGTTGCAGGGCGTCATATCATCGTTGGCACAGGGGGACAGGCAGGAGTGGATGTGCAAATCCGCAAAATACTCCATGGGTGTCAGGCCGTTCTTTCCGCAATGCCCGCCGCCGCCATCTTGCCGCACAGCGCATAGGCAGACTGCGCGCATTGCAGCACGCACATGCCCTCCTGCGCGGCCTTGTCAAGGCTGGCAGCCTCCATATCAATGCCTTCCGGCAAAATCACGCACGCCATTTCTGCCAGCACGGCAACCGCAATCACGTTGAGGTGTGTCTGCACCGTCACCCAGGCCATGCCTTCCTCGCCATGTGCCATCACCCAGCTGAGCAAATCGCACGTATAGCCGCACAGCACATCTTTATCCATCGGCACATCCGGCGTCAGGTTCTTGGCGTCCAGCAAATTCTTCAATTCGGATACTTTCATTTTTGTCGCTCCTATTCGCGTTTGGTCTGCGCCAGGGTCACCATTTCCTCGGCCAGCACCTTCAACTGATCTTTTAGTTTATAAATACAATCGATTTCGCGGCAGTAGCCCCGCACGATGTCCTCGGCAAAGGTGCGGCAGGTGGGAGACCCGCAGGAGCCGCAGTCATACCCCGGCAGGCCGATCAATATCTTGTTCATCCGCTCCATCTTTTGCATGGCAACGCCGATGTTGTCGTCCAGCTGCATCACGCTGTTGGGCGCGATGGACGCGTCGTTATACAGCGGATGCTTGCCCATCACGGAGGCCGATACGGTTTCCGTGGGATGGTGCTTTTCCATGCCGTCCACCAGTTTACGGATGGTGTTCTTGGCCACATAGTTGTTTTCAAACGTCAGCGGCCCGCCAACGCACCCACCCATGCACGCAGCGCCCTCAAAGAACACGAGGTCGTTCAGCTTATTGTTCTCAATTTCCTCCAGCACGTGTAGCACGTTCTGGATGCCGTCCACCGCCAGTGAGTTTTCGGGGCATACTGCCGCCGATTCGCCGCTACTGGTCGCCCAGGCCACGCCATACGCTGTGGAGGTGACAATTTCCTTCTCCAGCTGGATGGCGCCGATACGCGAGCGCAGCTGCCCATACACCTCCATGATGGAGATCGCGCCGTCCATCGCCGACACCTCCTGGCCAATGGGGCTGCGGATGGCCGTCATTTTGGCCGGACAGGGCGTGATAAAGAAGCAGCCAACCTCCTCTGGCAGGCAGTCATGCGCCTTGCAGAACTCGGCTTTTGCGATGGTCGCTGCCACCTCCATGGGCTGGCGCACATCCACAATGTGCGGGATCAGATCTGGAAAACGCACCTGAATCAGCCGCACCACCGCCGGGCAGGCCGAAGATATTAGTGGCCGGGGCAGCCCTGTTTCGCGCAATTTTTCGCGGATGGCGCGGCTCACAATATCCGCGCCGCGCGCCACCTCAAACACATCGGTAAAGCCGATGCGCTTGAGTGCTTCCAGCACATAATCGATCTTTTTGAGGTTTCGAAACTGCCCATACAACGAGGGCGCGGGCAGCGCAATGGTGTATTTGAAGCCCTTTAACGCTTCCAGGCCATCCGTCACCGCCACCTTGGCGTGATAATCGCAAATGCGGATACACTCGCCGCAATCAATGCAGCGCTCGTCAATAATCCGGGCACGCCCATCGCGCACGCGGATGGCCTCAGTGGGGCAGTGTTTTAAGCAATTGGTGCATCCTTTGCAGCGGTTTTTGTCCAGCCGCACAGAATGATAGCGCATATTCGTATCCACGGCCGTTCCTCCCAGGAGATTATTCCTGATTCAAGCGAAATCCCATCATGATGCGGGTGCCTACACCCAGCGTGCTCTCAATGGCAAAATCGTCGGCATTGCGCCGCATATTGGGCAGGCCCATGCCCGCGCCAAAGCCCATGGAGCGCGCTTCCTCATTTGCGGTAGAATAGCCCTCGCGCATCGCCAGCTCAATATCCGGGATGCCGGGGCCAAAGTCCCTCGAGGTGAGGGTCACAGTATCCTCATCCACATCCAATAGCAGCTCTCCGCCCAGGCTGTGGATCACAAGGTTCAGCTCCACCTCGTAGGAGGCCACCGCTACCCGCCTTAGCACCATGCTTTGCACGCCCAGCTGCTTCAGCTTGCGCTTGATATCCGCCGATGCTTCGCCCGCGCGGGTGAAATCCCCCATCTGCACGGCATATTGCTCATGAATCTCCATCACGCTTCCCCTTCCGGCCACTCGATGGGCACGCCGCGAAGGCCTGCCTCATACAAAAGGCCGCAACAGGTGAAGGCGGTTTCCTTGGTGGAGATCACAACCAGGCCCTGCTCATCCGCCTGATCCAAAATATCGTCGGTTGGCACCTTGCCCCTGGCAAACACCAGGCAGCGCAGATCCAGCATTTCTGCCGTACGCACCACGTGTGGGTTGGCAAGGCCGGTGATCAGCACCGTTTTTTCGTTCACAAAAGCAAGCACGTCACTCATTAAGTCCGAGCAACAGGCCGTGCGCACCGCGGTGTTCAGCTTATCCCCGCCGCGAAGCACCCGGGCGTGCAGCAAATTCACCATGTCTTGTATCGTCATACGCGTCCCTCTTTCAATGATAGCAGTTGCTATGATTCTATCGGGTAATCGATTTTTTGTCAACCGCATGTAATACATATTTCGTGCAGATTCGCGCTGGTAATTGCATCAAAGACGTGCTATACTATCCGTGGTAAATTTTACACAGGGAGGGATCCTCTGATGAGCCAATATAGTGCATCCCGTATCAAGCTGGATGTTAACCACATGATGGCAGACGTCATCGGCGATGCCCAGGGCATTTGCCGTGCAGACGTAGACAGCTACCAGGCCGCAGCGGCAGCAGCGCAGGCAGCCGTGCAGCAAAACCGTGGCACCGGCTGGCTGGGCTGGACGGAATTGCCCTACAATCAGGACGAAATCGTGGCGGATATCCTGAAAACCGCCACGCATGTGCGGGCCCATTTCAAGGCCTTTGTGGTGTTGGGCATTGGCGGCAGCGCGCTGGGCCCCATCGCTGTGCAGCAGGCACTCAACCATCTGCACTATAACGAGCTGTGCGATTGCAAGCGCGGCGGTCCCCGCTTATATGTGGAAGACAATATTGATCCCGAGCGGATGGAAGCGCTGTTTGACGTAATTGACGTAAAGGAAACCTGCTTCAACATCATCACCAAATCCGGCGCGACCGCCGAGACCATGAGCCAGTATATGATCCTGAGCAATGCACTCAAGCGCGAGGTTGGCGAGGGCTGGCAGCAGCACATCATCGCCACCACCGATACCGAAAAGGGCAACCTGATCAAGCTGGCAAAAAAAGAAGGCTTCAAGCTGTTCTACATCCCCGCCACCGTGGGCGGCCGCTTTAGCGAGCTTACACCCGTGGGTCTCCTCCCCGCCGCCGTGTGCGGCATCGATATCCAGGCCATGCTGGACGGTGCCAAGGATATGGACGCCCGCTGCAAGAGCGAGAACATCTTCCAAAACCCCGCACTCCTTGAGGCCGTTTTGCAGTTCCACGCCATGCAAAAGATGGGCAAGAACATCCAGGTGATCATGCCCTATGCCGATAGCCTGAAGTATATGGCCGACTGGTTCTGCCAGCTGTGGGCGGAGAGCCTGGGCAAAAACCAGACCCGTGATGGCAAGCCCTGCAACGTTGGCCAGACGCCCACCACATCCCTCGGCGTGACAGACCAGCACAGCCAGCTGCAGCTGTACACCGAAGGCCCCTATGATAAGGTCGTCACCCTCATGCAGGTGGAAAGCTTCCGCAAAACTTCCCCGATCCCCCACGGCTGCGAAGAATTCCCCGATGTGGCGTTTCTGGGCGGCAAAACCCTCAACGAGCTGATCGAGGCCGAGCGTCAGGGCACCGAATATGCGCTGCTCAAGGCCGGCCGCCTCACCCAGACCATTACATTGCCCGAAGTGAACGCCCACACAATCGGCCAGCTGATCTTCTTCTTTGAGCTGGCTACTGCCTATGCGGGCGAGCTGCTCAATATCGATGCCTTCAACCAGCCCGGCGTGGAAGAAAGCAAGATCGCTTCTTACGCGGTGCTCGGCAATACCAGCGAAAAGTATGCCAAGAAACGCGCCGAAATGCAGGGCGATGCCCAGCGCAAGGCAGAGTATATACTGGGATGAGTTACGCTGGGGCTGGGAACGCTGGGGCTCTGCCCCAGTCCCCGCAAGGGGAATCATTCCCCTTGACCCCGCTTAGGTATCGAGCCATGAAGCTTGAGTGATTGTGTGCGTGTACGAAAAAACAGGCATCTGGTCTTAGGAATGCAAGCATTCCACATCCAGCTGCCTGTTTTTTCTGTTCCCCGGCTCAAGCCGGTGAACCGCCGTGCCAGCACGGCGCACGCACACAAGCGTTGCAGATGTACACAAAGTGTGCTGCCGCCATCATCCTGCACGACAGTAAGGTACGATAATCCAACAAGAAAATCTTATTACAAATAATAAGAAATGATAATTTGATATTACTCTAATAGCTTGCTATCATAGCAGAGGAGGTGGATGTTCGTGAAAAAAGAAGATGTCATCCGATTTACGCTGTTTGAGAGCAAAAACATAAATGGAACTGAACCCATCTGCTTTAACTGCACGCATTTTCGGCTCCACTACATCAAGTGGGGCGAATCCTTTGCTGAACTGATATACGGACACTGCGTGTATCCAAGATGCAAAAAGAGAATGTGCGACACACCTGCATGCGAGCATTATAATCAGCGCAAATGACATTCCCGTATATACGTGCAGCCTCTTTGCCCGATGCCCAAGCGAAGGTGCAGGGCAGTGTCATTTAGCTAAGCGAAACAGGCGTTACGCAGAATTCCCCTCTACGGAGGGGACTTCTGCGGGATCAACGCACGCGCACAAGAGGAAAATGGTGCGCACCGATTGTCAATGGGTAGAATTCATAGGGTTTACCAGCTCAACGGGTGTCTTATTCAACTGTTGTATGCGTGCGCCGTGCGCACACGGCGGTTCACCGGCCTTAGCCGGGGAACCGAAAAAGGGCGTTTCTGTCGGGGGAATGTTTACATTCCATCCGATGGAAACGTCCTTTTTTGTACACGCACACAATCATACAAGCATCATCAAAGGATACAAGAACTGGGGGTGCAGGGAGTCCTCACTCCCTGCCGAGGAGCCTGAGGGCGAGTAGCCCTCAGCGTAACCCCTCTCCGTCAAAAGTGCTTCCCAGCATAGTCCGCGCCATCTGTCAACGCGCGGGTCATCACACAGAAACGGCGCACCACATCGAAGCCTGCGCGTTGGTACACACGCTGCGCATGGTTTTCCGCGCCGGTGAACAGGGTGCTGAAGGCAGCACCCTCAGCAATAAACTCCCGCATCAAAAGGTCGAACAGCACGGAGCCGATCCCCCGGCGGCCATACATGGGATCGGCGCAGATGCCGGTGAACCAGCCACGCCCGCTCTTTTGCAAATCCACAGGGCCGGTAAAGCCCGCCATATTGCCATCCACGGCGGCAATCAACATGGGGCGCGGGCCCTTGGGCGGCACACCGTCCACCCAAAGGGTGTCGTCTTGGTTGGGGGTGCCGGATTGCCAGGCGGCGATCTCTGTTTTAATCACGTTCCGCCAATACTCACTGCCCACGCGGTCGCACATGCCATCGTAATTGAGCTGCATATCGGGCGTATAGCGGCCGGTATAGACGCCTTCGGCCGTCAGTTTTTCGCGGGCGGCAATCACATCCTCGGCAGGCTGATAGGTTTGAAGGTCGAGATACATCGCCACTTCGTGGAACTTGGGCGCGAAGCCGTGCTGCTGCAGGAAAGTATAGCCCGCGCAGTCTTCGTCCACGCCGGGGGCGTTGTTGTGGTCGTGCCCAGGGGTGCCCGGTACGCGCCAAGCAAGCTTGACAGGGTTATCGCCGGAGCAGGCCATCATGGACTTGCCCTGCTGCAGAAAGGCATCGGTCAGCGCTTGCAAAAGCGCCGTGCCCACGCCCTGGCGGCGATGAGCCGCATCCACCAGAATAACGGTCAGGTAGCCGGGGGTGTTTTCGGCGGTCTGGCCGGGCAGGAAGGCTGTCTTGCTCGCACCGTGTACAAAGCCAATGGTTTGGTCATTCTTTTTCGCAACGAAGCCCAGCATACCGGGCTGGAGCAGCTTCTGTTCAAGCTCGCCTGCGGTGACGGGGCTGTAAACCACATCTCCGGCGGCGCAGCAAGCGTTCCACAGGGCAACGACACCGGGCAAATCCTGAGAAGAAAACGGAGTGATGCTATAATTCATATACGCTCCTTACAGCTGAACGGTCAGTTTACCAGCCACGGCGATGTCTCCCTTCAATATGCGCGCCACCACATCCAGCACGGCTTCGTCATACTGGAAGGCGGCAAGGCCGCTCACACAGGGGGGCAGCAGGCCGAGATCGTAAGGATTGCGCAGCGCCACGCACACCATGGGGATGTATAGCTTGCTCAGCGCGTCCGCCAGCGCCATCTGGTTGCGGCGGATGTGGCCGTTATAGGTGCCCAGTACGATGCAGGAATGGCCTTTGGCCAGCTCTACGATTTTGGCAATCTCATCGGCATCCGGATCGACAGAAGTGACCTGCGCCAAGCCGCCCAGCGCCTTTTGTAAGAATCCCGCAAAGGACACGCCCTCGGCCTCGGGATTGGACGCGATGGTCTGGCGGAAGGGCTGGCAGCCCAGGAAAATCGGGTTTGCGCCCAGGGACGGCAGCGGTGCGCCGGTGTGCGCCACGCCCTGTTCCAGCACGCGGCGAACCTGCGCGCGGTGCTCCGCACTGCCTACGATGTTCATATCCAAGCGGGGCGCGGCCGCCACCTTCGCGCGGTATTTGAGGATGCGCTCAACAGACGCGTCCAGCTCATCCAAGGACAGCCCGCCGCTTAAATAGCACGCTTCGAGGGCTTGGATGGCCTCGGCGGCCAGCACGGCATCATGGCAGACAAACACCATGTCTACGCCCGCGTGGAACGCCTTTTTGCAGCCCTCCACTGTGCCATAAAACGTAGAGATCGCTTCCATCATCATGCAGTCGGACAGGATCAGCCCGTCAAAACCCATCTCGCCGCGCAGAATGTCCGTCATGATGGTGCGGGACATGGTGGCGGGGAGGTTTTCCTTCTCGATCTGCGGGAACAAAATATGCGTGGTCATGATCGCGGGCACACCGGCCGCAATGGCGGCGCGGAAGGGCGCAAGCTCGCACGCTTCCAGCTCTTCGCGGCTCTTATCCACCGTGGGCAGGCCAATGTGGGAGTCCACTGCGGTATCTCCATGGCCGGGGAAATGCTTGGCGCAGGCCAGCACGCCTTCCTTGGCCATGCCAAGAATCATCTGGCAGCCATAATCCGAAACAACTTGCGGCGTATCGCCATAGCTGCGCACGCCAATCACGGGGTTTTGCGCATTGGAGTTGACGTCCATATCGGGGGCAAGGTTGAAATTACAGCCCAGGGCATTGAGCTCCCGCCCGGTGATCACGCCCATGTCAAAGGCGTTTTTCGGATCGCCCGAAGCCGCGACGGCCATCGCACCCGGCACCACCGCGCAGTCCGGTGTGATGCGAGACACCACGCCGCCCTCCTGATCGATGGTGATAAAGGCCGGATGCCCGGTCTCCTTTTGCACCAATGCCTGAATATCGTTGCACAAGCCAAACAGCTGATCCTTATCCCGCACGTTGCGGGCAAACAGGATGATGTTGCCCAGCTTGTAATCGCGCACAAACTGCTTGAATGCTTCGTCCATCTCGAAACCGTGGAAGCCTACCACCAGCCGTTGACCGATTTTTGCCCGGATATCCATCGATGTACCTCCCAAATTATAGAATGCTTAGCCCTTGACCGCGCCCACCGTCATGCCTTTTACAAAATACTTCTGTAAGAAGGGATAGAGCAAAATGATGGGCAATGTGGATGTGATAATGACAGCAGATTTGATAGCGATGGCAACAGACGCTTTATCGCCGCTGCTGCTGGAATCGCCCACCATGGTGGTGCCGTTCACGATATTGCGAAGCAGCAGCATCACCGGGTACTGCGAGGATTTGAGGTAGATCAGCCCATAGAACCAATCGTTCCAGAAGAACACAGCGGTGTACAGGCCAATGGTGGCCAGCGATGCCGTGGAAAGCGGCAGTACAATCCTGAACAGGATGCCAAAGTACCCCAGGCCGTCAATCAGCGCAGCCTCTTCAATTTCCTCCGGCAGGCTCTTGAAAAAGTTGATCAGGATGATGAGGTTGAACTGGTTGATGGCAAAGGGCAATAGCATTGCCCACACCGTGCCAGTGAGCTTGAGGTTGGATACCAAAAGGAAGTTCGGCACCAGGCCGCCCGAAAAAAACATCGAGAACACCACCAGCTTCATGGCAAACTTTTGCCCCTTTAGCTGGCTTTTGCTGAGCGGATAGGCAAAGAGCACCGTCATGCTGAGGGTGATCAGCGTGCCGCAGGAGGTGTACAGCAGCGTGTTGCCATACGCGCGAAAAAAGTTCGGGTAGTTGAATATCTGGCGGTATGCCTCAATATTGAACTCCACCGGCCACAGCGACACCTTGTTGGCCAGAATCGCATTGGACGAGGAAAAGGACATGGCGATAATATACAGGAAAGGAATCAGGCATACCGCAATCACCAGGAACATCACAAAGTAGATCACGATGTCCAGCAGGATGCTTCTTTCTTTGATGCGGTTTTTACGTGCGGAATGCGAAAGCGTCGTCATATATTCTCCTCCTTAATAAATACTGTTGCCCGTCAGCTTGCGGCTGAGCAGGTTGGAGGAGGACACAAGAACCAGGCCAATGATGCCGCTGAACAGGCCGATGGCGGTGGAGTAGGAATACTGCACCGTGGTGCTGGCAAAGCTCATGCGGTATACATAGGTATCAATGATGTCGCTGACGGTATAGTTGGCCGGGGCGTACATCAGCAGTACCTTCTCAAAGCCCAGGGACAGCATGCGTCCCACGTTGAGGATAAACAGCACCATGATGGTGGGCATGATGCTGGGGATTGTCACATACATGATTTGCTGCATGCGGTTGGCGCCGTCAATGCGCGCGGCTTCAAACATATCGCTGCTGATGCCGGTGATGGCAGCCAGATAGATGATCGCCGTCCAGCCTGTAAACTGCCAGGTGTCGGTGAGCACATACAGCGCGCGGAAATACTGGGGTTCGTTCATAAAATAAATCGGTTTCATGTCAAACAGCTGTTTTAGCAACCGATTGATCAACCCACTGGAGGGCGACAGCAACTCTGAAAGAATTGATATGACGACCACCGTGGAAATAAACCGGGGCATATAGCTGACCGTCTGCACCAGCTTTTTGAAATGCACATTGCGCACTTCATTGAGCAGCACGGCAAAGATAATCGGGATGGGGAAATTGATCAATAGATTGATGACGGACAGGGTGATGGTGTTTCGAAAAGCGCGCCAGAAGTCTTCCTGGCCAAGAAATTGCTGGAAATACCGGTACCAGGGCTCCGCCCAGCTGACGCCATACGGACCCGTCAGCGGCTTATAGCGGCGGAAGGCCAGGATGTTGCCAAACATGGGCACGTATTTAAAAATGATAAAATAAATCAGCGGCAGCACCATCATGGCATACAGCTGCCAATAGTACTTGAAATACCGCCTTGTGGACGACCGTTGAAGGGTCGTTCCCTGTATCTGCTTGCTCTTGCCCATGCGCATCCGCCTTCCCAGCCTGATGATAATACCGCGCGGGGCGCTTCGGTTGCCCAAAGCGCCCCGGCAGAAACCTTGGTATAATAATTATTTGAGGTTGGAGTTGTAGATATCGAGGAACTTGTTGATGCCCTTGCTTTCCATTTCCTTGACGTAGTTGCCCCATTCGGTGGCGATGTCTTTCTTGCCAGTGATGAACGCATCGTTCCAAACTTCGTAAGCGTCCAGCAGCGCGCCCTGCAAAAGAGCAGCGTCTTCGGCCGTCAGATCGTCAAAGGAGGGGGCGGCAGGGATGTACTGGATGGCATTGTCCATGGCGGCAACCTGCGCGTTGATGGCGGCATAGTTTTCGTCATACTTGGTCATTTCGCGGGCGTTGTACCACACCAGCTGGGTGCCATCGCAGCCTGCGCCAAAGGCCAGCTGCATGTACTTGTAGATGCCTTCGTCAGCAGCGAGGACGGCGTCCACAAAGCTGCCATCGGCATTGTAGCTGACGCCTTCCATGCCCAGGCACCAAATCTTCGCGGCTTCTTCGGAGAAGAAGATTTCGTCTACCTTGCGCACGATCTGCTCAAAGTTGGCCTTGGAAGCGGTGGCAATGGGGAAAACGATACCGGAGCCTGTGGAGTTCTTGGGCTGGTGATGCGCGCCGCCGGGGCCTTCCAGAGGGGCGTACATTTGCAGCTTCATGCCTTCGATGGTGGAAGCCTGCTCCCAGCCGCCGATCTGATCGTAGTAAGCATAGGTCGCCATGGCGGCGCCGGTGGCGAGCTTCTGGGTGGTGCTGGTGTCGGGCTGCGTCATTTCGGGATCGAGCAGGCCTTCGGCATACAGCTTGTTAAAGAAGGTGACAAACTCTTTGTACTGATCGCTAATCGCGCCGGCGAAGTACTTGAGATTCTCATAATCCCAGGACAGAACGCCGGTGGCGGTGGCGGAGTTGAGGCCGAGCGACACGCCAAAGGACGGCATCGCCATGCGGAACAGCACGCGGGGCGCCACGATGGTGGTCAGGGGGTAAGAATCCGGATAGTCCGCTTTGTAGGCCTTGAGGATTTCATAGAGATCATCAAAGGTCTTGGGCGCTTCGAATCCCTTGGCAATCAGGTAGTCCTCACGCAGGATGAGGCCGCCATCATAGAAGGGAACGTCATACAGGGAGGGCAGATAATACAGCTTGCCATCGCCCAGACGCAGCTGATTGACATTGGCTTCCAGGCCGAATTCTGCAACGCGGGCGTTGAACTCAGGCGTCCATTCGCTGTAATCGCTGATGGCGACCATCGCGCCGTTGAGAGCGAAGGAAGCGTTGGCGCCGCTGGAGCTGCTGCCCAGGATAACATCAGGCACGTTCTCACCGGTGCCCAGCGCCAAGCCAACCTTGGTGTTGTAGTCCGCGATCGGAATCGGCTCAAAATCGAGGATGACGTTGTATTTTTCTTCGATGGCTTTGATCACCGGCCAGTCCGCCTTGAAGGGCAGGGTGGCGTTATCCGAGTAATACAGGGAGATGGTGATGGGTTCTTCTGCAGAGGCCGCCAAGATGCCCATGCTCAGGATCATCATTGCCGCCAACAGCATTGCCAGGAATTTCTTCATTCAGGTTTCCTCCTTTTAATTTATATCATTTGGTATTCCAAATAATATTCACTATTCTGCGCGCAAGGCTTTGATGGCCTTTCGCACAAATCCACCGGCCTTCGCGAGGGCCTCCCGCGCCGCGTCAACGCTTGCGCCTGTGAGGCCGCACACAATGGCCACCTTGGGGTTGTCCTCAGACGCTTCCAATAGCTCCCGTGCCTGCTCGTCCGTGAGGGACAGTGCACTTTTGACGATGCGCCGCGCCCTGTCGCGCAGCTTGATGTTGGATGGGTTTAAATCCACCATCAGGTTGCCGTATACCTTGCCAAGCTGCACCATGGTGAGCGTTGTCAGCATATTGAGCGCCATTTTGGTGGCCGTCCCGGCCTTGAGGCGGGTGGAGCCAGAGAGGACCTCCGCGCCGGTGTTCAGGCAAATCACCTGATCGGCATGCCCTGCCATCATCGCGCCGGGGTTGCACACCAGCGCAATGGCGGTGGCACCGACCTCCCGTGCATAGTCCAGCGCGCCTACGCAATAGGGCGCGTATCCGCTGGCGCTGATGGCTACCAGCGTGTCCTTTTCGGTCAGTTGAAAGCGTGCCAAATCATTTTTCCCGGCTTCGGCGTCATCCTCCGCGCCCTCTACGGCATCGCGAAGCGCCCTGTCGCCCCCCGCCATAATGCCGACCACCAGATCGTTTGGTACGCCGAAGGTGGGCGGGCACTCGGACGCATCCAGCACGCCCAGCCGTCCGCTGGTGCCGGCACCGGTGTAGAATAACCTGCCGCCCTGCTGTGCGCCCTGCACAATGCTGTCTACCGCCTGCGCGATGCTGGGCAGCGCTTGCCGCACGGCTTCGGCGGCTTCAAAGTTGGCGCTGCTCATCAGCTGCGCCGCTTCCAAAGTGGACAGGGTGTCTAAGAATGCACTGTCAGGGTTGACCTGCTCAGTGAGCAAAGCCTCAAACTTCATAGCGTCCTCATTATTTGTGATTGCAGCTTATTATACAACAAAACGAATAAAAAATCAACAGTTTGAACAAAAACTTACGTTTGTTTTCAATATTTTGAGAAATTTTACAAAAGTGCATGAAGGGATTTGACGCCCTTCATGTTCTCGTTTTTTTCCTGCTTTTGGTGCTCATCTATGCAGCTTATAATGGCATATCCTGCATTTTTGAATTATTGGCTGATTTTGCCCATCACCACGCGATGCGTGGCACCGGTCGCCCCGCATGCATTGTTGGCGCTGCCGTGGATGGTTTCATTGGCCAACAACGCCATGGCAATGGCTTCCTTGGCCTGGGAATCAAAGCCCAGGGCCTCGTTGGTCAAAACCTCCACGCCCGGCATGCAGGCAGCAATCATTGCCATCAAGGTGGGGTTCAGGCTGCCGCCGCCGCCCACGATCAGGCGGTCGAGCGTGTCAAACGGCTGATGCCGCTGCGCCGCCAGGGCGATGGTCTTCGCCGTCAGCATGGTGGCGGTGGCCAGGGCATCCAAAACACCGATGCCAAGTTCCGTCGCTTTTTCCATCAGCACGTCCACATAGTCCGCGGTATACTTTTCGCGCCCGGTGGTTTTAGGAAGCGGCGCTGTGTAGTAGGGATCGTCCAGCAAAAAGGCCAGCAGCGCTTCGTTCACTGTGCCCCTAGCGGCCAGCTGCCCCTCGGGGTCATAGCGCAGGCTGCTGTCATAGCGCGCGGCCAATGCATCCATCACCATGTTGCCGGGGCCGGTGTCAAAGGCCAGCACATCCTCGAGCGTGCTTTCTTTTTTGAGGAAGGTGATATTGCCGATGCCGCCGATGTTTTGCAGCGCCACATTGCGCGTCGGGTCGCGATACAGCAAAAACTCGGTATACGGCACAATGGGTGCGCCAAGGCCGCCCGCAGCCACATCGCGCACGCGGAAATCCGATACCGCGATGGTGTCCAGCCGCTCGCAGATATAGGATGCCTCGCCCAGCTGCAATGTGGAGCGCTGGGTGCTGCCAAGGTAATTTTCCGGCACGGGGATGTGGTAGAAGGTATGCCCATGGCAGCCCACCAGATCGATCTGCGAAGCCGGAATCCCAGCCTTGCGGCACAGCGCTTCGCAGGCATCGGCAAACAGGCTGCCCAGCAGCGCGTTCATCCGGCACAGCTCTGCGCTGCCGCCGCTCTCCCCCGCTGCCAGGCGCAGCAGGCAATCGCGCAATTTTTCTTCATATGATACAGACAGATGTGCGATTTGCTGAAGCCGGGTGCCGAGGCCAAAGCCCTGGATACGGGTCAGCACCGCCTCGATCCCATCGGCCGAAGTGCCGCTCATCAGGCCGATGACCCATTTGTCATCGGCCGCTATTAATTGTTGCAGTGTGCGCAAGATGGCACCTCCTGTTACTCGTAAAGCAAATACTGCTGCACATGCTTCGAGAACGCTTCCACCTTGGGCGCATGCTTTTCAATGATGCCCTTGGCGTCCAGCGTGCCCAGACGGAAATCATCAATGCCCATCAGCTTATCCAGCGCGTAGGGAGAGTTTTCTGACCAGCAGATGTATTCGAGTTGATCCGGGTGCAGCTCCTTCACAGCCTCCAACAGATACAGGCCGGAATCAAACGCGCGGTAGGTCTCACGGTCCGTCACGTGCACCTGCACGCCAAAGCACAACTGGTTGGCGTTTTTGCTGAACACGGGGGTGAACGCAGCGCGGCGGAAATGCACGCCGGGCAGCTTCATCTCGGCCATGCGCGCTTCCAGGGCACGGGCATCAATCCAAGGCGCACCAATCAGTTCAAAAGGCATGGTGGTGCCGCGGCCTTCGGAGAGGTTGGTGCCCTCAAAAATGCACGTAGCGGTGAAGCACAGCGCACTGGACAGCGCCTGGCAGTTGGGCGAGGGCGCAATCCACGGCAAATCGGTATCATCCAGATACATTTTGCGCTGCCAGCCCTGAAGCGGCACAATCGTCAGATCCAGATTGTTGAGGTGCAGATAATCCTTCACATAGCGGGCATACTCGCCCATCGTGAGGCCATACTGGGTGGGCAGCTCATACGCGCCCACGAACGAATCAAGCTTCGGGTCGATGATCGTGCCGCCGCGCTTGACGCCGCCAATGGGGTTAAGGCGGTCGAGCACCACCACGGGTTTGCCCGCCCTGTGGCAGGCTTCCATTGCATAGGACAGCGAGTACAGATACGTATAAAAGCGCGAGCCTACCTCCTGAATATCGAACACAAACACATCAAACGCGTCCAGGGTTTCCTGGGCGATACGCTCGCTGGAGCCATAGCTGCTGTACACCGTGACGCCGGTATCCGGGTCCACATAGGTGGCAATGTGCGCACCCGCCTGGGCATCGCCGCGCACGCCATGCTCACAGGCAATCAGTGCGGTGAGGTTATACTTTTCGTGCAGCACATCAATGGTGCTTTGCAGGCCGCGGTTGACGCCCGTGGGGTTGGTCATCAAGCCCAGCCGCGCGCCGCGCAGTTTTTTGTCCGCCAATTCGATTTGGTCTGCCCCCTGGAATACCTTCGCCTTCATTCCGTTGCCCTCCCAATTTTATTTACGCTGTTGATTGGCAATATCGTTGGTGCGCTCCAGCAATTCCACAATGCCCTTGTGCTGCTTGCTGGCTACGCAAGTGAACAGAATATCAACCATCGTAAGCATCGACAGGCGCGAGGCCATCGCACCGGAGCGGCGCAGGGACTCGTTGCTGGCCACATGCAGCTTGATATCCGATGCCGCGCTGGTGGCGTTGTGGCCAAAGCGCGTGATGCTGATCACCGTTGCGCCGTAGGATTTGGCGTAGTTGACGGCCTCGATGATATCGCGCGTCTGGCCGTTATAAGAGAATACGATGGCGCAGTCGTCCTCGCCAAGCAGTGCGGTGAACATCAGCTGGCAGTGCGTATCGGGCACAAAATGCGCGTTCATGCCAATGCGCAGCAATTTATTGTGCATATCCTGCGCTACCACGCCGCTGTTGCCCACGCCAAACAGATGGATGCGCCGCGCCTTCAAAATGGCGTTCACCGCACGCTCCATCTGCACAGGGTCGATCAGCTCAAAGGTGTCCTCAATGGAGCGCATCTCCTGCTGCACGGTGATGCGGCAAATCTGCTCCACCGTGCAATCGGGGTGGATGTCTTCATACACACCGACGTCCTCGCGCTGCAAAAGCGCCTGTTCCACACACAGGGTGTTGCACAGGTCCTTGAAGCCCTTGAAGCCCGCCTTTTTGCACAGCTGCACCACCATGGATTTGCTGGTGTGGCAGCCCAGCGCCACCTCGCTGATGGTGCTGTCGGTCAATGTCTGGATATGGTCTATCACATAATGCGCAATCCGCTGCTCGGTAGCGGAAAACGCGTCCATGGTCTCTCTCAGCCGGGTGAGTGTATTCATCCGTCGGCCTCCTAACAACCTGCTTGTAAAATTCATATAAAAATTCCGGTAAATTATAGATAACATAAACAAGTCATTTTGTCAAGTACTTGTTCGAGAAATAGTTCGCGATGAATATACTAGTTCTTGACGGCGTAATCGATTTATGATACGATGTATACAATAGTCAATTATATATCAGCGGGAGGTGCATTCATTGGTCACCAAGGTTTTGAATGGTATAGACAGGCCGGAGCTTCTGGACAAGGCGCTCAAGGGCCAGCGGCTGGCGGTGGTAACGACAGGCGGTGCGGTGGATAAAGCGATGCGGCCCACACTGGATATTCTGTGCACGCGCTATCATGTGGTGCGGCTGTATAACACCATTCTCGGCGTGCGGGGCGAGCACCGCTATGGCGAGAACATCGACCACTATGTGGACGAGCCGACGGGGCTGCCGGTTGACAGCATTTTTTGCCGCGCCCGGCTTGCCCCTACGCCGGGTATGCTAAGCGATGTGGACGTGGTGGTGTTTGACATCCGCGAGGCGGGTGTGAAGTATTTTGAATATCTGCATTCCCTGGGCGCGCTGATGCAAGCGTGCGCGGCAGAAAAAAAGCCGGTGGTGGTGCTGGACAGGGTGGCTCCGCTGAATGGCCTCACCATTGAGGGGGTGGTTTGCCCGCCAGGTGAGAGCACCATCGTGGGCGGCTGGCAACTTGCTACCCGCACTGCCATGACCATCGGCGAGTTCGCGAACTATATCAACGGTGAGTTTTCCCTCGGCTGCGATTTGACCGTCATCCCGGTAGACGGCTGGCGCCGCGACCTGTATTTTGACGATACCGACCTGCCCTGGATGCTGCCCTCCATTAGCCTCCCCCACACCACGGCCAACTTGCTGTACGCAGGCATGTGCGTATTTGAAGGGGTTTCCAGCGTCAGCGAAGGGCGCGGCACCAGCAAGCCATTCGAGCTGGTGGGTGCGCCCTGGCTGGATGCCGATGCGCTGCTGCAGCGTGTCAATGCGCGTCACTTGCCCGGCGTGCAGTTTGGCAAGACGTATTTTAAGCCCTACAGTTCCAAGCATGCGGGGCAAGTATGCAGCGGTTTGCAAATCGTAGTAACCGAGCGCAAGGAGTTTGAGACTTTCCGCACCGCGCTGACGCTGCTGGATGAAATACGCGTTTTGCATCCCGATCAGATCACCTTTGCAGATTGCAGCGCAGGGCACGATGTGACGCCCCTGCCCTCGGACGCGCGCTATACCCGGTATCTGGATAAACTACTGTGCGACACGGACTACACAAACGGCAAATTAAACGGGGACGCCTTGATTGCCAAGTACGCCCCCATACGGGAAGAATATCGTCTACGCAAAGAGAAGTATCATCTGTATTAACATTCCCGCATCCACACCCGCATGTCGGTCAGGCTGCGGTTCGCCCAGGCGAAATACGGAATCGCTGTCAGCATCGCCTCCTGCTTCGCAGGGGGCTTTTCGCTGTATAACGCATCTGTTTGCACGTCCCGCTGGCCGGGCAGCGCAAGGGTGATCATGCCTTGCAGCGCGCCTTCTGTGCAATACGCAGCCGTAATTTCAGCATCGCGCGAAATGCTGAGTGCATGCAGCATGCCGCCGTTATCCTCGCCCTCAAAGCAGTACACCAGCGGCCCGCGCATCAGCGCCACCTGCCCTGCATCGGCGCGTACCGCCGCATTGGCATACACGCGGCGCACAGGCATATCAAACATCAGCCGTATTTCGTCGCCGGGCTGCCACGCGCGGTCGATCACCGCATAGCCGTCCTGCAGCTCAGCATTCACGGGCTGGCTGTTCACCGTCAGGCCATACTCCTTCGCCCAGCCGGGAATGCGCAGCGCCACCGCAAACTGCGCGTTCTCTCCGGGTGTCACCACCCAGCGCAAATCGCCCTGCCAGGGGTAATTGCCCGTATGGCTGATGGTTGCAAGAGGCAGCGTCACCGTGCCGTCCAGATACAGGTGGATGTTCAGCGTGTTTTGAGAAACACTATAGGCGTACTCGTCCAGCGACAGGATCAGCCGCGCGAGGTTGGGCGGGCAGCAGGCACAGCCAAACCACTTGACGCGCTGAGGCAGCGCGTGCTCGTACTCCACTTCCTGCCCGGATAAACCCACCACGGACTCCAGCTGATTGACGTAATAGAACTTGCTGCCGTCCAGCTGCATGCCGCTGAGGGCGCAGTTGTACAGTGCGCGCTCCATTTCATCGGCAATCGCACCTTCTCTTTTCAACTTCAGCATGCGCTTGGCCAGAAACACGAAGGCCACGGACGCGCAGGTCTCGGCATAAGCGGTATCGTTGGGCAGCTCATAATCGGCCATGAAGCGCTCCCCGTGCCGGGTCGCCCCAAAGCCGCCGGTGATGTACATACGCTTGTTGACGGCGCTTTGCCACAGGGTGTCCAGTGCTTTAAGCAGTGCCTTGTCCCCCGTGCGCAGCGCTTCGTCCGCCATACCGGCATACAGGTACAGCGCGCGCACAGAGTGCCCCGCCGCGTCCCGCTGCTCCCGCACCGGCTGATGCCACTGGGCATACACATCGTTATCGGGGCCGATCCCTCCCCAATGGGTGTGCGGCAGGGTTTTGATTTCTTCTTCAAAATAGAAGGGCTTTTGCCCACGCTCGTCAATAAAGAAATCCGCCAGCCTGGCATAGCGCTCCTCGCCGGTGGTTTCGTACAAGCGGTACAGCGCCAGCTCGATCTCCGGATGGCCGGGATAGCCGCGCAGTTTGCCCTCGCCAAACTGCTCGTCAATATGATCGGCCAGGCGGCAGACCACATCCAGCAGGGTTTTCTTGCCGGTGGCCGCATGGTGCGCCACAGCAGCCTCCATCAAATGCCCGGCCACATACAGCTCGTGGCACTCGCGCAGGTTTTTCCAGCGCAGTTCCGGCTCCTTCAGGGTAAAATACGTGTTGAAATACCCATCCTTTTGCTGCGAAGCGGCAATCAAGCCGATGATTTCGTCCATGTCCGCTTCTAGCGCGGCATCGGGGAATATCATCAGCGAATAGGCTGCGGCCTCCAGCCACTTGGCCAGATCGCTATCTTGAAACACAAAGCCGTGGAATACCCCTTCCTTCTGCCCCGCTGTGATGCGCAGATTGTCCACCGCGTGGCTGGGTTCCGCGCCCTCCTGCTCGTCCTTCAGGTTGCGAAGCTGCAAGGGCAGCATTTGCTCCTTCACAAGGTGCAGGCGGCTGCTCCAAAAGCCGGTGCCCGGTATCATCTTGCCCATGTTCTTTCCTCCAATATGGGAAATATTCTGGCTGTATGGTACCATGTCGACAAAAAACATGCAATACTAAAAAATATGTGCGTGTTCCCCTTCTCAAACACGAACATGCGTGCTATAATCGCAGCGTATGGGTCTATCAAATTGATTTTGCGAGGGTTCTATGCACGATACAATTATAGTCAAGGGCGCACGGGAGAATAACCTGAAAAACGTGGACATCGAAATCCCGCGCGACAAACTGGTGGTGTTCACCGGCCTGTCCGGCTCCGGCAAGTCCTCCCTGGCGTTTGACACCATTTATGCCGAGGGCCAGCGCCGCTATGTGGAAAGCATGTCCTCCTACGCCCGGCAGTTTTTAGGCCAGATGGACAAACCGGACGCGGATTATATCGGCGGCCTTTCCCCCGCTATTTCGATTGACCAGAAAACCACCGGGCGCAACCCCCGCTCTACCGTGGGCACGGTGACGGAGGTGTACGACTATATGCGCCTGATGTACGCCAGAGTCGGCATCCCCCATTGCCCCGAGTGCGGCAAAGAAATTAAGCAGCAGACGGTCGACCAGATGGTGGACGCCATCATGGCGCACCCTGAAGGCACCCGCCTGCAGATTCTGGCGCCGGTGGTGCGTGCCCGCAAGGGTGAGCATGTGAAACTGCTGGACGATGCCCGCAAGGCAGGCTTTGTGCGCGTGCGCATTGACGGCGAGATGTACGAGCTGGACGACGTGCCCGCGCTGGACAAGCAGAAAAAGCATGCCATCGACATCGTGATCGACCGTCTGGTGGTACGCGAGGGCATCCATCAGCGCCTCACCGACAGCCTCGAAACCGCCATGAAGCAATCCGGCGGCCTGGTGGCCGTGCAGGTTGTTCCAAGTGGCGAGGAAACCATGTTCTCCCAGAACTATGCCTGCCCGGACTGCGGCGTCAAGATCGAAGAGCTTGCCCCGCGCATGTTCTCTTTCAACAACCCCTTTGGCGCGTGTCCCGCGTGCGGCGGCCTTGGCACCTTGATGAAGGTGAGCGCAGATCTGGTGATTGCGGACAAAACCAAGACCCTCCGCCAGGGCGCTGTCAGCTGCATGGGATGGAACAGCGGCGAGGCCGGCTCCACCGCATATTATATGTTTACCGCGCTGGCACAGCATTATGGTTTCTCCATGGATACCCCCATCAACCAGCTGGCCCCCGAAGCGCTGCAGCGCATTTTATATGGCACCGAAAACGAGAAAATCCGCGTTACATTTGAAAACACTAACGGTCAGGGCACCTACCTGACCACCTTTGAGGGCATCGTCAACTCTCTGGAGCGGCGCTACCGCGAGACCCAGAGCGAGGGTATGAAGGCCGCCTACGAAGAATATATGTCACATGAGCGCTGCCCCGATTGCGGCGGCAGGCGCTTAAAGCGCGAATCCCTGGCGGTGACCGTGGGCGGGCGCAATATCGCGCAGATCAGCGACATGAACATCCGCGACGCGCGGAATTTTGTGGGCGCATTGTCGCTGTCCGAAACCGAGATGATGATCGCGTCCCAGATCATCAAAGAAATTAACGCGCGCCTGGGCTTTCTGTGCGATGTGGGGCTGGACTACCTGACTATTTCACGCGGCAGCGCCACGCTCAGCGGCGGCGAAGCGCAGCGCATCCGCCTGGCCACGCAGATTGGCAGCGGGCTGGTTGGCGTGCTCTACATTCTGGACGAGCCGTCCATCGGCCTGCATCCGCGCGACAATGCCCGGCTGCTTGGCACGCTGCGCAACCTGCGCGATCTGGGCAACACCCTGATTGTGGTTGAACACGACGAAGACACCCTGCGCAGCGCCGATTATCTGGTGGACATCGGCCCGGGAGCTGGCGAGCATGGCGGCCACGTGGTGGCGCAGGGCACTTTGCAGGATATCCTGAACACCCCCGAATCCATTACCGGGCAATACCTCAGCGGCAAAAAGAGCATCCCCACCCCGCTGCATCGCCGCGTGCCCACCAGCTGGCTGAAGGTGTGCGGCGCGCGGGAGCACAACCTCAAAAACATCGATGTGTCCTTCCCCCTCGGCGTATTTTGCTGCGTAACCGGCGTATCGGGCAGCGGCAAAAGCAGCCTGGTCAATGCCATTCTCTACAACACTTTAGCGCATCAGCTGAACCGCGCGCGCCCGCGTCCCGCACAGTTTGACCGTTTGGAAGGTGTGGAGCAGCTGGACAAAATCATCAATATCGACCAATCGCCCATCGGCCGTTCCCCCCGCAGCAACCCCGCCACCTACACTGGGCTGTTCGACCTGATCCGCAAGGTATTTGCGCAGACGCCGGACGCCAAGGTGCGCGGCTACAAAGAAAACCGTTTTTCCTTCAACGTGAAGGGCGGCCGCTGCGAGGCCTGTGCCGGGGACGGCCTGCTCAAAATCGAAATGCATTTCATGGCAGATATCTATGTGCCCTGCGAGGTGTGCAAGGGCAAGCGTTATAACCGCGAAACCCTGGAGGTCAAGTATCGCGGGCATTCCATCAGCGATGTGTTGGATATGACCATCGAGGAAGCCATGCGCGTGTTTGAGCATCATAACCAGATCATGACCAAGCTGCAAACCCTCTTTGAGGTCGGCCTAGGGTACATGAAGCTCGGGCAGCCCAGCACCACCATGTCCGGCGGCGAGGCGCAGCGCGTGAAGCTGGCAACCGAGCTCAGCCGTCGCGCCACCGGCCGCACCATTGTGCTGCTGGATGAGCCGACCACCGGCCTGCATATGGACGACGTTTCGCGCCTGGTGACAGTGCTGCAAAAGCTGACCGATGCTGGCAATACCGTGCTTGTCATCGAGCACAACCTCGACATCATCAAGACTGCCGACTACGTGATCGACCTGGGCCCCGAGGGCGGCGATGGCGGCGGCACCATTGTGGCCACCGGCACGCCGGAGGACATCGCAAAGGTAGAGGAAAGCTATACCGGCTCCTTCCTCAAGCCGCTGTTTGAAAAGTAATGCAGTACATTCCCGCCAAAACAATTGTGTCAGGCTATTATGAAGGCGGCTGGTTTGCCAGCAACTACACCATGAACATCTACAAAGGATGCTGTCATGGCTGTATTTACTGCGACAGCCGCAGCGAATGCTACCGCGTGGAGAACTTTGACACCGTGCGTGCCAAGGAAAACGCGCTGCACACCATCGCACAGGACCTCAAATCCAAACGCAAAAAGGGTGTTGTCATCACCGGCAGCATGAGCGACGCCTACAATCCGCTGGAGCGCGCGCACCGCCTCACCGAGGGTGCGCTGCATTTGCTGGACAGCCACGGATTTGGCATTGCCATCGACACCAAGTCTGATCTCGTGACGCGCGATATTGCCCTCCTGCAAAGCATCCAGCGCCACTCCCCTGCCGCCGTCAGCTTCACCATCACCTGCATCGATGACGATCTGTGCAAAAAGGTCGAGCGCTCCGTTTGCCTTACCAGCGAGCGGTTGGCCGCCATCCGGCAGCTTGCTGAGGCGGGCATCCCTTGCGGCGTGCTGTTGATGCCCATCCTGCCCTTTATCAACGATACCCAGGCCAATATCATTGGCATAGTGGATGCCGCGCACCGCGCCGGGGCAAAGTGGATTTTCCCATACGAAGGCTTTGGTGTCACCCTCCGGCAAAACCAGCGCGTCTATTTCTACGATCGCCTGGACGAGAGCTTCCCCGGCTTGCGGGAGCGCTATGTTACGGCTTATGGCGATGCATATGAGTGCATTTCGCCGAACACTGCTGCGCTGTGGCAGGCGTTTACGAAAGCCTGTAAAGAGCGCGGGCTGCTCTACCGCATGCCGGAAATCAGCGAATGGCTGATGAGACCGTACCAGACGGAGCAGATTTCGTTGTTTTGACGGACGGGGGGAGGATGGGGTTACGCTGGGGCTCTGCCCCAGTCCCCGCAAGGGGAATGATTCCCCTTGACCCCGCTTTTGTATCCTTCGATGAAAATTGGGTGGTTGTGTGCGTGTACGAAAAAGCGTTGTATCTGGCCTTGGGAATGCAAGCATTCCAGTCCTGCTACAACGCTTTTTCTGTTTCCCTGTTGCGACAGGGAAACCGCCGTGCCAGCACGGCGCACGCACACAAGAGGAGTAAAAGAGTTATGGTTCGGGCATGACGTCTTCAAAGGATATGTCCTTGCCTACCACCTCGCTACTGGTCATGAACACCTCTGTCATCAACAGAATGCCCAGTTTCAACGCATAGGTGAAGGTGTCGTATCGGGTGATACCTTCTATATCACCTTGTGCCTCGCAGTATTGATCAAACTCCTCTTTGCCTTGCTCGTCCAGAATTTCTGTCAGGGCATTCATATGCTTCACCTTACGCTTGGCCGCCTGCACAAAGGCCGAATCCTGAGCGTACATTCTGGAATCTCCATGGATGTTGCCATAATATAGTTCTTCGATAATACTTCTCATCAATATTTCCTCCTGCAACTATTTTACTCCCACACGGGAGTTTCGTCAATACTCCCATGTGGGAGTTGATAAAATATGTCTGTTGGGAGATGAGATCCGTTTGAAAAAGCCTTACTATCAAATTATCAAGGAACTTCGTGAAGACAATGACTTATTGCAAAAAGAGGTTGCCGCCATTTTAGGCATCCGGTGCAACGTGTATCAGCGATATGAATACGGCGAGAGATCACTGCCAATCGACAAATTGGTGATGTTGGCAGATTATTATCATACTTCAACAGACTATATCTTAGGACGTGCCGATAAGAAAACAGAATTGAGCCAACAAGAACGTGCTCTGATTGAAACTTATCGCAACAGCTCTGATACGCGGGCAGCGGTAAATCAGCTACTGCGTTTGGAAAAGTAGAAAATGAACCAAACGGTACGCAACATTCCTCTCTTGGAAGGGGAATGCTGCTCATTTGGCATATGTTATCGTGATAAATATTGGGTTTAGCGGCAACCTTACTTCAACTTCGTTGTGCGGGCAGTGGCGTTCAGCCACTGGTCAGCCGTGTAACGGATGACAGAAAAACGCTGTGATGGCCGTGGAATGCTTGCATTCCAAAGGTCATTCACAGCGTTTTTTCGTTCCCGCACACGCACTCAAGCATCAAGAATGGATACCAAACCGAGGTGCAGGAGATTGGTCTCCTGCCGAGGAGTCTGAGGGCGAGTAGCCCTCAGCGTAACCCCACCCCGTCTACTGGATAAACCCGTTATGATCCTGCTGCATAATGCTATCAGGCACCATAGACGCATCCTGCTTGAGGCTGGTCAAGCGGCTGAGCGAAATTTCATAAGCCATACGGTTCAGCGTGGTGCCATCGGGCATTTGCTTCTGGTATTCGCGGCTCTGGAAGCGTCCCTGCACCTGCAGGCGGTCGCCCACATTGAGCTGGGACGCATAGCGCGCGGTGCGCCCCCAGGCGATGCAAGGGATGTAATCGCTCTTGCCAAAGGCGCGGTTGACAGCCAACATCAGGTCCGCAATTTCCCGGCCAAAGGGTGTGGTGCGAAAGGCTGGGGGCTTGCACAGCGCGCCCACCAGCTGCACGGTGTTGGGGTTAGGTGCATCAGAGGGCGCCAGCAGCCGCTGGGCAAATGCCGTCAGCAGCAGCCTGCCGGAGCCGCCCACCACCTTATTATAGGAGCGCAGCTGTCCGGTGATACAAAGGCAGGTGCCGGGCACCACCTGATCGTTGATCAAGCGCTCGCTGATGGTGACGGGCAAAATATCATGCGCGCCGGACAGGCGCGGCACGCTGACATCCATACGGAAAAACTGCTCGCCAAACACCTCATGGTCAAGCTGGGGCACGCTTTCGATGGTGCCGCATAAACAAAGCTGATTATTGGCTGAATCCATGGTATTATACCTCCGGTACTTTTGTCGGGACGGGTTTTTGCCGTCCTTGTGTGTCGATGGTGGTTTCGCCCTCCAGCAGGATTTGGGAAATGGGCACGATGGTAAAGCCTTTGCTTTGATAATCCTTCAAAATAGCGGGCAGTGCCTCCACAATATACTGCGAATCGTTGTGGAACAGCACAATATCGCCGCTGGCAATGCGTTTGGTGCTCTGGGTAATCAGATCCTGTACGCCACGGTTTTTCCAATCCAGAGAGTCGACGCTCCACTGAACAACCTCGTATCCCTCCGCCCGGGCGACGGTGACCACATCGTTGTTATAGTCGCCATAGGGCGGCCGAAACAGCGTGGGCCGCGTGCCGGTGAGGGTTTCCACATTGTCGCTCATCACTTTGAGTTCCTGCGCCATTTTGGCACGGCTCAACTTGCTCATCTGCGGGTGGGAGGTGGAATGGTTGCCAAGCTCATGGCCGCGCGCTACGATCTCTTTCACAAGCTCAGGAAAGCGCTGCGTCCAGATGTCCACCAGAAAAAACGTAGTCTTGACTTCATATTCATCCAATATGTCCAGAATTGCCATGGTTTTATCGCCGCCCCAGGCCGCATCAAAGCTGATTGCAATGATATTGTCCGCACGCTCCACGCAATAGACAGGCAACTCACGCTTGGCCGCCACCACCTGCACGGTGCGCGTTTGCGCCGTGTAATACCCGCCCAGCAGGCAGAGCGCCAACAGCGCTGCGATAAAACTCCCTTTTGCCCTCGGCTTTTTTGCTTGCGCGCCCTGCGCCCCTTCCACACGTTTCATCATAATTGCATGCCCTCCTTACGTCTATCACAAGGATATGCGGGGACATACACTGTTAGAATGTGTTTTTCAAAGGGCGCTCCTTTCGTGCCGCATTGTGTATTATATGCAGGGCATTTGCGCGATATGCCAGAATGAAAAAAAGTTTCCGGCACGCCATTTTCTTTTGAAGTTGCCCAAAAGTTGCCCAAAACATCTTTACAATTGATACATAATCGCTATAATAGAAAGGGAAAGTTGCTCAAAAGAAAGGGCAGGTTGGGATCATCAACAATCGAGCGTGCGGCGTGATGGGCAGACAGGCGCGGACGCCGCAAAAAAATCAAGACACCTGCTCTTATTATAGCACAAAAAGACCGAAAGTTATAGAAATTTCACGCACGGCACAGGAGGGCGCTTTATGCTGGTGAACATGCGGGACATCCTCAAAGA
>JAVBRU010000074.1:0-44138 GCA_031547595.1 Eubacteriales bacterium | reverse complement strand
TTAGGCCAAACCGAAGGTTTTGCCGGGTCGCTCGCGCATAGCGGGAGCGACAATCACAAAAAAAGGGACTGGCTTTACAAGTCAGCCCCTTTATTATTTTTCGCCCCATGGGAGGAGGGGCGAAAGAATAATCAAACCTCGTAGGAGGTAGTCCTCCCTTACGAAAACGATTTTAACACGATGTGCATTATTATGTCAACAAGAATTTTCATTATAATAAGAAGAAACTATTTCTGTTTCTAATTATAAAGGTGTGAACAAGTTCGAAACAGGAAGATTATTATCAGCTTGTAACATATGGAACAGTCTGTTGTGCTTTTTTTCGCCCGGTGCTATAATAAATAGAAGGAGGCGAATGCCATGAAGAAATTATTACTTACGCTTTGTATTGCCGCGCTACTGCCCTTGGGCGCACATGCGGAGTCTTTTCTGGACCGGTCGCGAAGCGCCTTTATCAGCAAGGCAGACCGCGCGCAGTGGACGACCTATGATAACCGCTATTGCGGCTACAGCCTGCAGCTGCCCACGGGCTATGAATCCTATAGCGATCAAGAGCTGGCGGACAGCCTGGAAAGAAATCAAGCAGATGGCGAGGACGAAGACCAACTGTATGATATCCGCATCTGGATGGACCGCAATTCTTCCACCATGCTGATGATCCAGATGAAGGAATGCACCTATGGTTCCTTTGAGGAGGAATGCGCCAAAGCACCCTACTACGCGGAGTACATGAAAGAGGAGTGGGAGAGCGACGAGACGATGCTGAGCCCCCGCATGTATCACGAGGGCATTTTGCGAGACACACCCTTGGGCATGATGCTGGAAACCTGTTATCAGTATGATTACCAGGTGAACGAGGAGTTGCAGGTCACAATCACCGTGATGTACTATGATTTTTACTACAACGATATTGAATATATTTTTTTGATGGAGAGTGGCAGCATGGATTATGCCGCGCTGCAAGCGTTGCTGCACGACATCGTATCCACGGTAAAGGTAGACAAAGTGGTATGAAAAAGCCTGTTCCCTCCTGGAATATTGACCCTTTTCCCGGAAAAAGGCTGCTGCTGCACAGCTGCTGTGCGCCTTGCTCCAGCGCCGTTTTGGAGGTGCTGAAAGAAGTCTTTGATGTCACTGTGCTTGCGTTCAACCCCAACATCTGGCCGCAGGCGGAGCACGACCGACGCTTAGACGAGCAGGCGCGCCTGCTGGAGGCGCTGGATATTCCGCTGCTGCACGCAGACGACCCGCCGGAGCTGTTTGAGGATATCGCCGCAGGGCTGGAGGATGCGCCGGAGGGCGGCGCGCGCTGCACCAAATGCTTTGCGCTGCGCCTTTCGCATGCTGCGCAAACGGCGAAAGAGCAGGGATTTGATTGTTTTACGACCACGCTGTCTGTCAGCCCGCACAAAAATGCCGCCCTGCTCAACCAGATTGGCGAGCAGATGGCGGCGGCATATGGTATTCCCTATGTGTATGCGGATTTCAAGAAGAACAACGGCTATTTGCGTTCCCTTGAGCTGTCCAAAGAATATGGATTGTACCGGCAAAGCTATTGCGGGTGCAGGTTTAGTGTTCGCGTAAGTTGTCCCTGATACTCCCTAAGTGGTGTCCAGAGGACAGTGTCCTCTGGTCGGGGGTCTGGGGCGATGGAGATGAGCGCCGCCTGTGGCGGATGAAGCGAATCGGAATCGGGCACCGAAACGAGCAATGCAAGCGGCAGCGCGGCAGTGCGACGATTGAGGTGCTAGACGGATAGCCCCCAGCGTTCTTCCGTTCCCCCGTGCCCTTCATAGCTATTATTTATAGATCGGCCCGTAGTGCTTGCAGGCCGCATAATCCGCCGCCTGGGTATCCTGGGTGCCAAAAGCTGCCCAGGCATGGGGGCGGTACACCTTGCCGCAGTCCACATTGTGCATGGATACCGGGATGCGCAGCATGGCGCACAGGGTGATCAAATCGGCGCCCACGTGGCCGTACACAGTGACGCCATGGTTGGCGCCCCAGTTGGCCATCACGCTGTACACATCCTTGAACGCGCCCTCGCCCGTGAGGCACGGGGCAAACCAGGTGGTGGGCCAGGACGGGTCAGTGCGAAGGTCGAGCGGCTTGTGCATGGCATCGGGCAAGGTGACGGTGTGCCCCTCTGCGATCTGCATCACGGGGCCAACGCCCTCCACGATGTTCAGGCGCAGCATCGTGACGGGCATTTCGGCCTGGGTTTTGAAATGGCTGCTGAACCCGCCGCCGCGGAAGTATTCATAATTGGCGCGGCACCAGTCGGTGGCCTCCAGGCACGCGTTGATATCGGCATCGGTCATATCCCACCAGGGCTTCATCACGCCGTTGCCGTTTTCGTCCTTGGCAGCGCCGGTGCAGTCCAGCGCAGTCGCGCCGCTGTTGATGAGGTGCACAAAGCCATTTGCGCCTTTGCCGGTGGGCATCTCGCCGGTCACGCGCTCCACAGCCTGCGGGCTCCAATAGGTGCGCACATCGTGGAAGCAAGGCGCGCTGCCGGTCAGCAATGTGCCAAGCAGCATCGAGATGCCGTTCAGGGTATCGTTCTCCGTGGCGAAGGCGACAGGCGGGCGCTTGCCGTTCCAGTCGAAGGTGGAAGCGAGGATGGCTTCGCTGAAGTCCGCATTGGGCAGCCAGTCCGTCCAGCTGCGCTGGCCCTGGAACCCGGCGGCAACGGCGTTCTTGCCCAAAGCTTCTTCGTGCCAGCCGAGGTCGTCAAGCTTCGGGTTGCCCTGCATGATGTCGCGCATTACCAGCGTCATCTTGGTCACAAACTCCCAGTCCTTGTCCGCCGGGATGTGCTTGGAGCGCTGGATGATGCCGGGCAAGTCCTTGCCCGCGTTGACGTCAAAGCCCTCTTTGCAGTTGTTTTGCACCCAAGCATAGGCTTTTTCGAACTCATCGGGATCATAGATGCCCAGGGTCACGCGGCGCAGGATATCGCTCATATCCACCCACTCGGCGCGGATGCCAAAGTATTTCTGGAACATCTGGGTATCGCAGTAGCTGCCCATAATGCCCATGGACACGCCGCCCATGTTGACATATGCCTTGTTTTTCATCCAGCCCACCGCCACTGCGCAGCGGGCAAAGCGCAGGATTTTTTCTTCCACATCGGCGGGGATGCTGCTGTCCTTCAGGTCCTGCACGTCATGGCCGTAGATCGAGAAAGCGGGCAGCCCTTTTTGCGCATAGGCAGCCAGCACGGCGGCCAGATACACAGCGCCGGGGCGCTCGGTGCCGTTGAAGCCCCACACGGCCTTGATGGTCTTGGGGTTCATATCGAAGGTTTCGGTGCCATAGCACCAGCAGGGCGTCACCGTCAGGGTGGCGACCACATTTTGGGTGGAGAAATAATCCTCGCACTTGGCCGCTTCCGCGCCGCCGCCGATGGTGCAGGGCGAGATCACACATTGCACGGGTGTGCCGTCGGGATACCGCAGCCCTTCCATCAGCGCCTTGGCAGCGTGCGCCATGCCCATGGTCTGCTGCTCCAGGGACTCGCGTATGCCGCCCCAACGGCCGTCAATCACGGGGCGGATACCAATCTTGGGGTACAACATCGTTTTTCCTCCTTATTTCTTGTCGGTGTACTTCTTATAGCCGGGATGCTTGCCTGTCACTTTGTAATAGTTTTCCCGAAGATCGATCAATTGATCAATTTTCGGGCGCGGAATTTCCTGCGCACCGCCCAGCAGATGCGCGTTGAGGCTGATCTTGGCATACAGCTCCAGCGTTTCCATGCGGTAATAGGCGGTCAGAAGATCCTGCCCCATCGTCAATGCGCCGTGGTTTTTGAGCAGCAGCACGTCGTGCTCTTGCAAATAGGGTGTGATGGCGTCCGGCACCTCGTATGTGGAGGGCGTGCCATAAGGCGTGACGGGGATGGAGCCGATGGCGATCACCGTTTCGATCATGGTGTATTCGTCCAGGTGCTTGCCTGCCACGGCGTAGCCTGTGGCCGTGGGCGGATGCGCATGCACCACCGCGCCCACATCGGCGCGTTCCTGATAGCAGCGCATGTGCATCTTGGTTTCGCTGGAGGGCTTGTAGCCCGGCAGCGCCTCCAGGATGTTCATTTGTGCGTCCATGCGCACGATTTTTTCCGGCGTGATCATGGATTTGCTGATGCCGGTGGGCGTGGCCAGAAACGTGCCGTCGTCTAGCCGTGCGGACACATTGCCATCGTTGGCCGCCACCCAGCCCAGCTGCCACATCTTATGGCATATATCACAAATCTGCTCTTTTAACGCGTTGATATCCATCCTGAAGCACATCCTTTTGCGGTTTTATACACCTACATTATACCCCTTGCCAAGGGGTTTGTCTGTATGCTATCATAGCAAATAGTAGCACGATATTCACTTTTTGCGTGCCGGAGGTGAGGAAATGAACTATCTGCTCTACCATGAGGACAAGCCGCGTGGCTCGCCCGATTTCCCCTTGGAATACTACGCCATCGATCAGGCGCACCCCCGCTATGAGATGCCCTACCACTGGCATGAGGAATTCGAGCTTTTGCGCGTGATTTCCGGCACATTTCCGCTGGCCATTGACGAAATCACCTACCCGCTGCATCCCGGCGATGTGGCGCTGATTGGCGCGGGCTGCCTGCATGGCGGCGTGCCGCAGGGCTGCGTGTATGAATGTGTGGTATTTGATATGCGGCTGCTGCTGGCGGCCGGGGAAGCGGGAAAACAGTACATAAGTGACATTCTGCACCGCAGCGTCACGCTCCAGCCCATCTTTGCTGCGGGCAGCCCCGTCAGTACAGTGCTGCCTGCGCTGTTTGATGCGCTGCAAAAGCGCGCACCCGGCTATCAGCTGTGCACGCTGGGCTGTCTGATGCAGTTTTTCGGCCTGGCGTACCAGCACGGCGCACTGGCCATGCACCCACTTCGTCCGGCGGTGGATTGCAAAAAGACCTTGCTGTTAAAGCAGGTCTTTGAGCTGATTGAGAGCCAGTACCACACGCCGCTCAGCTTATCCGCGCTGGCCGCGTGCGTGCACATGAGCCCCAAGTATTTTTGCCGTTTTTTTAAGGAGGTCACCCGCCGCACGCCGCTCGATTACGTGAATTATTACCGTATCGAGCGTGCGTGCTATGCCTTTGCCGCCACCGATCACAGCGTTGCCGAGGTGGCGCTGATGAGCGGCTTTACCGACCCCAACTATTTTGCACGCATCTTCAAGCGCTATAAGGCGGTGACACCGGGGCAATATGCGATGAGGGTGAGGGGGATATAGGATGCTTTTAGTTCATCGGTGGCACAGGTGTAGGTAGCGCGGGATACAGCCCTATTGGCTGCTGCTCTTCTGATGGAAGCGACAAGGATTCGGGAAAGATAGAATCCATTGGCTGCTGGTCCAAGGGATTAAGCAATGATGGCGTTGCTAAAGCGGGGTAGAATCCTTCGGTTTGCGGCCTTAAATCTGCTTGCAGCAAAGCGGCCACTTCCTCGGCGCTGATTTCCTGCCGCATGTACTTTGCCAGGGTTTGAAACGTGCTGTTGGCGAAAGAGCCGGGCTGCGCGTAATAATCCACAAAGGAGGATCGTATCAGCTGCGTCTGCTCGGCCAGCTCCGGAGTATAGGGAGCATTGCTCACAGCGGTTTTCCAGGGTTGGGATACGGTATAGATCTTGTTGCCATAGTTTAATTGAAAGCTTGGCCAATTGTCCCAGTTGACGACGAAGTTTTGCGGCACGTTCTTTCCTACCGCCAATTCAGGGGTCATCAAATCGCAAAAATTGAGTATCAGAGGATTGCTGGCCAGCTCCAGGAATGAGGAAACAGCGGCTATGCTGGCGTTTCGCGCGGGCATGGCGTAGTAGGTAATGCCCCCGGCATATTGCATGTTCTCTTCTTCCAGCAGCGGAACGGTGATCAAGGAGACATCGTCACCGGAAATACTGAAGTTGAGCGGAGAGATGCTGCCATAAAAAGCAATCAAAACAGCCGCATTGCCCTCAAAAGTGGGTGGATCTATTGTGTCTATTGCCAGCAGCGCCTTGGAGTTTTGTACCCGCTCAAAGTTGGAGAGCTGCTCGTAGAACAATGGGGTATCCAGGTTTTCGGGATATTGCTGGCAGTATTCCTGAATCATATCGGATTCAATATTATTCATCCCTTCAACCATCGTTTTGCTGCCATGTGCCAGATAAAAGTCATTTTTTCCGTCACCGTCCGGGTCGAAATCCAAGGATTCGCACAGATCGGCAAATTCGCTCCACGTCCAGCCAAACCGGGGTTTTTCAATGCCATACTTTTCTGCCAGCTTGTTGTTCCAGCCCCAAGTGGGCTGGTAGATAGAGCGCGGGAAGCCGTAGAGCTTGCCGTCTGTTTCGCATACTTCCCGGATATCCAGCAGCGTATCCGGCCAGGCGGTCAGTACTTCATCATACAGGTCTGCAAGCAAGCCCTTTTCGATCAGCTGCTGCCGTAGAGCGGAGTCTACAATGACCAGATCCAGCCTTGGCTCCCCGGTTTCCAAAACCTTCATTAACGCTTGCTCGCTATACAAATAATATACGATTCTCGCATCCGGGTTTTGCAGAAGAAACGCGTTTTCCAGCACAACATTCATTGCTTCATACTCATAAACAACACCAATGTATAGTGAAGTGATACCTTCAGCCCCGGCGATGGGCAGCGCAAAGCTGCTGAAAAGCACCAGCATGATAAACAACCCCAGCATTCTCTTTTTCATTTTCCTTTGTCCTTACTGTATCCTGTTGATGTAAATCAAAACGCCACGCATTGTCCTTCATACATAAAGATGCAATGCATGGCGCTTTGTTACACTTTCCAAAATAACTATTATCGAATCCTGATCATGGATTGGGCAATCTGGTACACTTCGTCTGTAGTACCTGTCAGCTCCAGCCAGAAAGAACGGTCCCCATAAGCCCAGGTGATGGTGGCGCTTTGCTTTGCGGGGTTCCACACCAGCAGCGCATCCATGCCGTTCAGTTTTACGGGGCTTATCTCCGTTTCGCCGTTGTCGAACGTCATGGACATCGTCCAGTCCATTTCGTATATTGTGAGCAGCTCCGTATCTCCGCGCTTGTATACCGCCATGGAGGAGGAGGAGAACGGCCCGATCTGATACAGCTCAAATCCATCGGGAATATACGTGGGGAAGTAGAAACCCGTCCACCGATGGGGCACATCCGCAAAGCGGCTTTCGTTCCGCTGGAAGCCCACTTCTGTGGTTTCCTCGCCCACCTTGATAAAGAACTCCGCCACGTATACGCGTATGCTGCTGCTGACGGCCAGCGCGACAGTCGCGCCCAGATACAGCGTCAGCAGTATGCCAGCCGCCAGGCGCAGCACGCGGGGCGCGGTGCGTTTGAAGGCGGCTTTGCGGCTGTTTTTGCGGGTTTGCCCCGCAATCAATGCGGATATCTTAGCACGCGATTGCTGGTAGTGTGCTTCTATTTCCGCTGTTTCGGGGTTCTCCTGGTCGGCAAGGGCGGCCTCGGCCTCATGCACTTCCTGCATGTCCATCTCGTATAACGCCAGCTCAAGCAGCGCCTGTTCGTAGCGCTCCCTTGGCGTAAGCAGCGTTTCCGGTTTAATTTTCATAGCGGTCCATCAGCTCCTTCAGCAGGGTTCGGGCGCGTTGGCGGGCACGGGTGGCGGCGGTGCGCACGGCGTTGGGGCGCATCCCCAGCGCGCGGCCGATTTCTTCATCGCTCATGTGGCTCAGGTATTTCATTTTCAGCAGCACCTGATCCCGCTCTGGCAGCATGCCGATGCACTGCATGGCATCCTCTACGTCGCATTCGCGAAGCATTCTGTCGTCCGCGGCGGGGGAGGGGCCTTCCAGGAAGGGGTTCAATTCGTCCAGGCCTGCGGTTTCTTGTTGATAACTGGCTTTTCGCACATGCATCAGGGCGGTGTTACGGGCGGCGGAGAGGATGTAAGCCTTTTGCGCGGGCTCTTCCAGGCTTCGCAGGGTGCTCACATGCGCGGTCAGCCGGATGCAAACCTCGCTCACGATGTCGTCCATGTCTTGCGTTTTGTCTAGCACTTGATGGATTTTCCAGTAGATCAGCCCGTGGTGCCGGGTGTAGAGCTGCTCGATGAACTCGCGGTCTGACGGGTCACTCGCAGACAAGGGTATCATCAACAAAGCGCATCACCCATCTTTCGTTTATCATCGGCTGTTTTCATTATATCGGCGGTGTGGATGATTGGCAAGAGGACAATAGTGACAAAAAAGGGCATTGGACGATAGCCGCCCAATGCCCTGAGGATATTCCTTTTTTACGGCTGCTTGCCGATGTACGCCAGGATGCCGCCGTCCACATACAGGATGTGGCCGTTCACAAAATCGGACGCGTCCGAGGCGAGGAACACGGAGGGGCCTTGCAGGTCCTCCACGGTGCCCCAGCGGGCGGCGGGCGTCTTGGCGATGATGAACTTGTTGAAGGGATGCTCCGGCGTGCGCAGCGGCGCGGTCTGGGGCGTTTCGATATAGCCGGGGCCGATGCCGTTGCACTGGATGTTGTACTCGCCGTACTCGGCGCAGATGTTGCGGGTTAACATCTTCAGGCCGCCCTTGGCCGCGGCGTAGGCGGATACCGTTTCGCGGCCCAGCTCGCTCATCATGCTGCAAATGTTGATGATCTTGCCATGACCCTTTTTCATCATGGAGGGAATAACAGCCTTGGCGCAGATAAAGGGGGCGTTGAGGTCGATATCAATCACCTTGCGGAAATCGGCGGCGCTCATTTCGTGCATGGGGATGCGGCGGATGATGCCCGCGTTGTTGACCAGGATGTCAATGACGCCCACCTCGGCTTCGATCTGCTTGACCAGCGCCTGAATGCCGTCCTCGTCCGTCACATCGCACACATAGCCGTGCGCTTTGATGCCTTTTTCGGCATAGGCGGCCAAGCCTTTATCCACCAAATCTTGATTGATGTCGTTGAAAACGATGGTGGCACCGGCGGCGGCATAGCCCTCGGCGATAGAAAAGCCGATGCCGTACGACGCACCGGTGATCCAGGCGATTTTCCCCTTGAGGCTGAAAGCGTTCATGTCCATGATGGTTTTCTCTCCTTTTTTGAATACGGGTTGTATTTTATCACTTGCGTGGGGAACACGTCATTGAAGGGCAATCCCTGCAAAACAAAGCATCCTCATGAGTATCAGAAGACCCATGAGGCGCTTTGTCCGCAAGGGTTTCGCCATCTACATGTTAGTTTTCGATATACGCCACGGTGAATCCGTTTTCTTGCGCCCAGGTTTCGGCGTAGGAGCCGGGGTAGACGCGGATGGTGGTGAGGGTTTCGCATTCGGCAAAGGCTTCTTCGCCAATGGTCAGGACGCTGGCGGGGAGGGTGAGGCTCGCAAGGCTTGTGCAGCCGTAAAACGCGCGCTCGCCAATGGTAGTAACCGTGCCCGGAATCACAACATCCGTCAGGCCGGAGCACATCTCAAAGGCGTAGTCTCCAATATCGGTGAGGCCTTCGGACAGGACGATGCTTACGAGGCTGCCGCGCTGACCAAAGGAATTTTCCCCGATGAAGGTGACACTACCAGGAAAGGTGATACTGGTGATACTTTCACTCCAATTTGCCCCAAGGACGCCGGTGATGGTATATCCGTCCAGGGTTTCGGGGATCACGATGTCCGTGCCGCTGCCCGGATAGGTAGTGAAGTTGGTAACATACGCCGTGCCGTCCATGTTGATCATGAAGTCAAAGCCATCCGCAAAGCCGTCAAACGGGCCTTTTTCTTCAGCTACGGCAAAGCCCGCTGCGCAAAGCAACGCTGCAATGATCAGGAATACTATGGTTTGCCTGGTTTTCATTTGTTGATTTTCTCCTTTCGGTGTGTCGTGCAGGAACGCAACAAAGATATGCCCCCCGCTTCGAAAAGCGCGGGCAACTGCTCAGTTGGCGCATGCCGACCCTCCTTTCGCGCCTGCCTGGCATTCAAAAGTGGGGTACTCGAGAGAGGAGCGTTCTATCAACAAGAAAGAAAGCTGTTTATCGAAGTTTGGTGGTGGGAATGACGTCCATGTCATCAAAGGCCTGATTTTCGCCGCCCATCGCCCAGATGAAGGTGTAGCTGCTGGTGCCGGCGCCCGCATGGATGCTCCAGGAGGGGCTGATCACGGCCTGCTCGTTCTGCATCACGATGTGGCGGGTTTCTTGGCCTTCGCCCATCATGTGGAACACCACGTTGTTCTCCGGGATGTCAAAATAGAAGTAGACCTCCATGCGGCGCTCGTGCGTATGGGCGGGCATGGTGTTCCACACGCTGCCGGTATCCAGCACCGTCATGCCCATGGAAAGCTGGCAGGTCTTGAGAACATCGGGGTGGATGAACTGGTTGATCACGCGCTTGTTGCTGGTTTCCAGCGCGCCCAGCGGCTTCTTGGCGGCGTCCTTGATAGAGATAAAACGGGTTTCATAGCTGCAATGCGCGGGGGCGGATACGATGTAGAACTTCGCGGGGTTCGCGCCGTCCTGGGAGGCGAACTGCACATCCTTTGCGCCCATGGTGATATACAGGCAGTCCTTGTGTTCCAGGGTATACTTCGTGCCGTCCACTGTTACGCTGCCTTCGCCGCCCACGTTGAACATGCCCAGCTCCCGGCGCTCCAGGAAATAGGAGGTGCCAAAGTTCTTCCAGATGTCGATGCCCTGATCGAGCGGCACGGTGCTGCTGACCGGCATGATGCCCAGTGTGACCATGCGGTCCACATGGCTGTACACAGCCTGTACTTCGTCCTTCACAAAAAGGGTTTCGATTAAAAACTCCTCGCGCATTTCGCCGGTGGTGTAGCGTTTGAAATCTTTCTGGTTGCAGGAATAACGGATATCCATATAAAACAGCTCCTCTCGGTACTTTATATTATATACATTATACCACATATTGGGCAATAGAAGTGTTGCATAATTTACAACTTGGTATACGAATTCGCGAATAATCAGGCGGAATGGGTGGTGCGGTATTGGCCGGGGGTGATGCCCTCGTATTTTTTGAAGGAGCGGATGAAGGTGGAGCTGTTCAGGTAGCCCACCTGATCGGCGATTTCATTCATGCTGGTGGAGGTACTGGCTAACAGCGCCTTGGCATGGCTGATGCGGGTGAGGTTGATGGCGTCCAGCATCGCCTGGCCGATATAGCGGCGGTACAATGCCGAGGCATAGCCTGCGGAGATGCCCAGATAATCCGCCACATATGCGATACTCATATAGGAAGAAGCGTAATTGATGCGGATAAACTCGTCTGCGCGCTGCGCCAATTCCTGCCCGCGGGCGCGGTCCTCGCTATCTGGCAGCATATCGGCCAACTGGCGCAGCAGCTCCTCCATTGCCGCCGTTTCATCCTGCAAGGAAGATTCCACATAGCGCTGCAGGCTCTTGTTCATCTGCTTGATTTGATCGGGGGTGAGCTGAACAAACAGCGTTTGGACACAATCGCTGATCAGCGTGTTATACACCACACGAAGCTTCCAGCCGGATACCCCGGCGCTGGCTTGCCGGAGCTCGTCCAGCTGCGCCTGCATGCCTTCTCTGTCGCCTGCCTGCATCAATTGAACCAGCTTATGGGTTTCACGCCCCAGACGCTCGATCACCTGCGGCTGCACTGCCGATGCGGCCTCCTGCTGCCAGCAGAAGATGCGCACACTGCGCTTTTGCGGGTGCACGCACAGCGCGTCCCGCACGGTGTTGTAGGCTGAGCGGATTTCATGCAGCCCTTCTACCACCGGCGAGGCGGCCAGGGACAGCGACACATGGAAGTGGTTTTCCAGCATTCGCAGCGCTTCTGTGAGGCTCTCCTCCAGCGCCGTATAGGGCGGCTCGTCGTCCGTATCCACGCACAGCAGCACATACACCCAGCCTTCGATCTCCACCGCCTGTGCGTTATAGGCGGTCAATTGTTCCAGCAGCATGCTGCTGAGCACATAGCGGATAAATTTTTCGTCCTCCGTACGGTCGCCCTCGTCCGCGCCGTCGTGAAACCCATCCACCCGGATGGCCGTCAGCATAAAGCTGTCGCTGTCAAAAGAGATGTCAAGCGCCAAGAGCTGCTCTTGCATGGCGGGCAAAGTGGCATAGGTGCCGCGCACCAGGCGCTCCAGCACGAAATGCTCCATGGAGCGCTGAGAGCGCTGCAAGCGCTCATCCACGCTGAGCTTTTCATCCTTGAGGGACTCTACCAAAGATTGCAGATAGGCAAAATCATCGCCGCTGGAGGCGGAAGGCAGGCTGCCCTGGCCCTCCAGCGCGCTTCTGAGTGCATGGATGGGTGTGTAGCGGCGCTTGGCCAGCAGGAATGACATCAGCACGCCCACTAGCAGCACTGCGCCCATCACCAGAATGCCATACAAGCGCAGCTTGTTGAGGTGCGAAAGGAACACATCCCCCGGCGCGGAGCTGATGTAGGTGCAGCCGGTGTCCTGGCTGTAGCTGACGGTGAGGTAGAGCTCACCCACATCGGTGTGCAGCGTCCAGGTGCCATCCTTGCCAATGCTGCTCAGCTGAAAGGGCACCCCCTCCAGCGTGGTATGCAGCATTTCGCCCTCGGGGCCAAAGATGGTCAGCCCTGCGGCGACCTCTGCCAGCAGGCCCGGCTGGTAGTTTTGCAAATAATCGTACACAAATGGCAGCACGACCACCGTTTTTTCGCCCCTGCGCTCCACCGTGCGGATGTAATACAGCGCCTGTGCGCCGTTTTCCTCGCGCATCACAAAGCCGTTGCTGCCGGCAAGCAAAAAGTCCAGCCATTCCTGTTTGGTGTCAAAGCTGGATTTTAAGGTGTATCCATAATAGTTCTCTGCGTCGATGACGGTGTTGCTGATGATCTTGCCGCTGCGGCCAAAATACAGGTAGCTGCTGCGCAGGCTGTCGTTCACAATGGGCATTTTGGTCATTTCACGCACAAGCTCGCGAATGGTCTGGAAAGAGGAGCTATCGTTGAGGTATTGGTTGGGGTCGGACGCGTTGGAAAAAAAGAGTACTTTATCATCGGCAGCCATGCTGTCACCAATGCGCTTGACGGCAAACAGCTGCCCGTCCACGCCGCTTTTATATTGCTCCAACATCAGGCGGTTGGACGTAGCAATGCTGTCCTCCACACTGTTTTGCCAGGACGCCATCAGAAAGATCACCACCATCATGGGGATCACAAACATGAGCAAAAAAGACAGCATAAAAGAGCGAAATGCTTTTTTATGCAATAGCTGCTTGAGCAACTGCATCACCTACAATGTTTTATCGGCACCGCAACCGCGTGCGGAAAGTATCCAAGTCTATTATAGCATAAACTGGTTCGCACCGCAAACCCGGTTTCATGAAATATATGGTCAAACAAGAAACAAAATGTACAAATTTTCGATTTTGCGCATCATTCGGGGTTTTGTTGATGTAGTTTTCCTGCTTTTGTATACCCAGTTTTTGAATGAAAGATTGTAAACGGCGTGTGAACAAATTATAATCAAACTGTCAAAACGCCGCGAGTTGGCGTGGTATGAAACTGTATATAATAAAAAGGAGGATCCTGTCTATGCGTAAATCTCTGTCCCTGATCTTGGCGCTGGCGCTGCTGCTCGGCCTTGTGTCGATCCCTGCGTTTGCCGAAGAACCCTTCGTTATCACCGTGGTGTGCCCCTATTATGGTGAAGTGCCCCCCGTTGGCACCACCGGCGACAAGACCAACCCCGTGCTGCTGGCTTCCGAAGCTCTGGGCAATGTGAGCCTTCAGATCACTTGGGCACCCGCTGGCGACTATGAGACCAAGTTCAACACCGTCATGTCCTCCACCGATCAGCCCATGGTGTTTGTGGTGCCCAGCACCCTGACCACCAAGGCCAACTACCTGACCATGTGCGAAGACGGCATCTTCTGGGATCTGACCGAGAAGCTCGCCGCCCGTGACATCTTCGTCAACGAACTGACCACCCCCGCCGCGCTGGCTGTGACCGCTGTGGGCGGCCGCAACTATCTGTTCCCCGCCATCGTATCCTCTGCGCGCGTTGGCCTTCTGTACCGTGCTGACTGGGTAGAAAAGCTCGGCCTGGATGTCCCCACCGACATCGAGAGCTTCAAAGCCATGGTGAAGGCTTTCACCGAAAACGATCCTGACGGCAACGGCATCAACGACACCATTGGCTTCGCGTACTGCGACAATGGCGACGCCGAATTGACCTTTGCCGGCTTCAACACCCTGGCTGTTGTCATGGGCGCGCCCAACTACTGGGGCTTTGACGCTGATGGCAAAGCGATGCCTTACTTCTTCTTTGATGAATACATGGATACCCTCGACCTGTTCAAGTGGATGTACGAAAACGGCTACATGAACACCGACTTCGCCATCAACACCGACAAGCACGGCCCGCTCACCAACGGTGTGTCCGGCTCCATGATCACCACCGCCACCAATGCCCGCTATCCCGGCGGCAAGTATGACTCCCTGGTCAACAACATCGATGCCAACGCCGTTGTCACCCCCCAGCAGATCCTGTACACTGCGGATGGCACCCCCATCCTCAACAGCACCCTGTCTGCCGGCGCCATGGGCGGCATCGTGATCCCCAAATACTCCGTGAAGGATGAAGCCACCCTCGACAAGATTCTGGATTTCATCGCCACCCTGAACGACGAAGGCGGCATCCTGACCGCTGTGGGCGTTGAAGGCGTGCACTATACCAAGGAAGCCGATGGCACGCTGTCCATGACTGACGAGCAGAAGGCTGCCCGCGTAGCCGATGGTTCTTCCGAAGTGTTTGCGTCCATGTTCCCCCGCCGTATCCAGAGCCTGGACTATGGCCAGGGCATGACTGATGTGCAGCGCATCACAGCCGTTTCCATCAGCAACGAAAAGTATGTTGTGTCTGACGTTTCTATCGGCTTTATGGACAGCGAATTCCAGTCTCTGCAGGCCGAAATCGCCACCACCATCTCTGACGCCCGCGTGAAGTACATCATGGGTCAGCTCGACGCCGCTGGTTTCGCCGCTGCCCGTGACGCCTGGCTCAAGCTGGGTGGCCAGAGCATCATCGATAACGTAAACGCCAACATGGCGAAATAATCACCCCATAACGGTGATTGGGGGAGGCCGTCACAGGCCTCCCCCGCTCCGTATGATCGAGAGGAGAGGCGCACATGACACAGCAGGTCATCGGCCGCCCCAAGGCATCCCTTGCTTCGCGCTTTGTGAAAGCAGTCAAACGGTACAAATGGCTGTATATCATGCTGATTCCGGCATTGATTTACTATGTACTGTTCAAGTTTATCCCGATTTTGAAGCTGGACATGATTTTTCAGAACTACTCTCCCCAGCTGGAGCTATTAGGCAATCCGCCCCGCTGGCTGGACCCTTGGTATAAAAATTTCGAGGTCTTTTTCAATCATCGCGATTTTTCGATGTTGCTGAGCAATACGCTGATTCTGGCCGTGCTCAACGTCTTATTGTATTTTCCCTTCCCGATTCTGCTGGCGCTGATGCTCAACGAAGTAAGGGCTGCCAAGTTTAAGCGCACCGTGCAGTCGGTTCTGTATTTGCCGCACTTTATCTCCTGGACGGTGCTGGGTTCCATCGTGCTGATGCTGCTGGGTCCCGCGCCCAACGGCCTGATCAACTCGCTGTTGGCTGGCAATGGTGCCAACCAGATCGGCTTTTTGACCACCGAGGAATGGTTCCGCCCGATGTATATCATCGAGCTGATGTGGAAGGAAGCGGGCTGGGGCACCATCATTTATCTGGCGGCGCTCAGCGGCGTGGATGAGCAGCTTTACGAAGCCGCCGTCATTGATGGCGCGGGCCGGTTTAAGCAGCTGCTGCACATCACTTTGCCCTCTATCATGAGCACCATCATCGTGATGCTGATCCTGCGCATGGGCTCGTTCCTGGACACCGGGTTCGACCAGATTTATCTGATGCTGAACTCCCTCAACCGCCAGGTCGCCACCGTGTTTGATACCTATGTGTACGACGTGGGCATCAAGGGCTCTTATAAGCCTGCCGGCGTCAGCCAGTACTCCTACACCGCAGCGGTTGGCGTGTTCAAGTCCGTAGTCAGCCTGATCCTCGTGGTCACAACCAACCGCATTGCCAAAATGGCAGGCGAAGAGGGGGTGTACTGATATGATTCAAAACAAATCTGCGGGCAGCCGCGCCTTTGACGGCATCAATTATGGCATCCTGGGCATTCTCGCCGTTGTGATGCTGGCACCCATCGCCTATGTGTTTGTCGGGTCGTTCTCTTCCACCGGCCTTGCCAGCTTTCGTTTTGGCAATTTCTCGTTCACTGCGTATGAAATGATCTTCAAGTCCAGCCGCACGCTGACCGCGCTGTGGAACAGCGTGGTGATTACGCTGGTGGGCACGCTGTTTAACATCGTCCTCACCTCTGTCACCGCGTACAGCCTCAGCAAAAAAGATTTGCCCGGCCGCAAGGTGTTCATGGGCTGCGTGATGTTCTTTATGCTGTTCACTGCGGGCATGATCCCGGACTATATCACCGTTGCCAACAAGTATGGCCTCAAGAACACGTACTGGGCCGTGTGGCTGCCGGTGGCGATCTCTACCTCTAACCTGATCATCATGAAGAACTTCTTCCAGCAGCTGCCCGAGAGCATCGAGGAATCTGCCCGCATTGACGGCTGCAACGATCTACAGTCCTTCTGGCATATCGTGCTGCCCATGAGCAAGGCGTCCATCGCCACCTTCTCGCTGTTCTATGCCGTTGGCCACTGGAACAACTACCTGCGCCCCATGCTCTATCTTGATCATGCGGAAATGCAGCCCATCACCGTGCTGTTGCGCCAGTATATCATCCTCTCCCAAGGCACCATGACGGATGACCTGCCTGCGGAAATCAGCATCTGGGCGCCGTCAACCGCCGTTAAGTATGCCACCATCGTGGTTAGCACTGTGCCGATTATCTGTGTGTATCCTTTCTTGCAGAAGCACTTTGCTAAGGGTGTGCTGATGGGCTCTGTGAAGGGCTAAGGATGAGGGGGAGACGCTGGGACAGCTTGCCCCAGATCCCAGGCAGGAGACCAGTCTCCTGTCCTCGGTATTTGTATCCTTTGATGATACTGGATTGATTGTATGCGTGTACGAAGAAGGCCGCTTTAGCCGAATGGAATGCAAGCATTCCCTCGCCTAAAACGGCCTTCTTCTGTTTTCCCGTTTTGACAGGAAAACCGCCATGGCAGCACAGCGCACGCGCACAATAATAACACAAAGAACCTTTGCAGCCGGTAGCGCTGTGGTAGCCGTGGAATGCTTGCATTCCAAAGGTCATTCACAGCGCTTTTTGCTCTCTACTATCATCGAAGGATACAAGAATTGGGGGTGCAGGGAGCCCTCGCTCTCTGCCGAGGGGTCCGGGGGCGAGAAGCTCCCGCGTTCCCGCTCCCCGCATTCCTTAAAACTTCTTATAAAAGTTCCCCACCGTGATCCCATCACTGCTCAAATTTTTCAGTGTCGCTGTTTTCTCGTAAAAATGCGGCACATTTTGCATGATGCCCTTTTGCGTGTAGAAAGGATCATCCTTCGCAAGCGGCAGCTGCACGGGTGCGTGGGTGGCACCGGATTTGAAGATGGCGGTAATCAGCTCAATGGTGCGGCGTCCGTCAAGGCCAGTGATCGCGGGTGCGGTGCCATTTTCGAGGGCAGAGAGCATGTTTTCAATCTGGCCGGTATGGCCTTCAAAGGGCACGGGCGGATAGCTGTTATAGAGCGCGGTAATTTCGTCGTTCAGCTCCGGGTTCGGTTTGGGAAAACCGTTGCCAAGGGAGGTGGAGGCGTACACCTCAAAGGGCGCGGAGATGCGTGCCTTGTCGCACTGGAAGATCAGCTGCTGCCGTTCGCCGTGGTGCACCACGGAAGAGGTGACCTGCGCCAGCGCGTGCGGGTACTGGAAGATGGCGACGGAGAGGTCTTCCACCTCGGCATTATCGTGCGCAACATTGGCCATCACAGCAGTGATGCTGTTTGGCAGCCCCATCATCCAGCCCAGCATATCGATGTGATGTACGGCATGATTGAGGGTGCAGCCACCGCCCTCCTTGCTCCACAGCCCGCGCCACCACAAATCATAATAGCAGTGGCCGCGCCACCAGAAAGAGTCCACCTGCGCATGCTTGACCTCGCCCGCAATGCCGCTGTCCAGAAGGCTTTTGAGGTTATGGATGGGCGCGAGGAAACGGTTTTGCGCGATGGAGGAGAACAGTTTGCCGCTTTCCTTGGCGGCGGCCAGCATGGCATCGCATTCTTCCAACGAGGTTGCCATGGGTTTTTCGCACAGCACATTTTTGCCGCTGCGCAGGGCGTTAATGGAAATCTCGGCATGCGCAAAGGGCGGGGTGCACACGTCCACCAGGTCGATATCCTCGCGGCCCAGAATTTTCAAATGATCGTCATACACATCGCAGTCGAGGTGGAACTGCTGCTTTTTATCTTCGGCTTTTTCGGGGAAGATATCCACCAGCGCCACGATCTTGCAGCGCTCCGGGAACTGGAGGTACCCCTCGATGTGCATGCGCGAGATATTGCCGGTGCCCACAATGGCAACGCGAATCATATGTTTCTTTCCTCCTATACGATTTTTGCGGCTTGCATCTGGCATAGCACGCTCAGCTCCGCCGCCTTGAAGGCGTGAGCCTGGGTCATGGCATGCTCGGTGCGGTGGATACAGTCCAGAATCAGCTTGCCAAAGAAGGGGCAGCCCACCTTGCCGGATACCTCAAAATACTGCTCGCCATCGGCATTGACCAGGTACACATGGTTGCCCGATAATTCTTTGTCTCCAATATTGATAAACTTGCGGATTTCGATATACCCTTCGGTGCCCAGGATGAAGGTGCGGCCGTCGCCCCAGGTGCGAAGCCCATCTGGCGTGAACCAGTCCACCCGGAAATAGTGTGTGGAGCCATTCTTGCCCACCAGCATGGCATCGCCAAAGTCGTCCAGCTCCGGATACTCCGGGTGCGCATAGTTGGCAATCTGCGCGCGCACCACCTGCGCATCTTCTTCACCTGCAAAATGCAGGTACTGCTCGATCTGATGGCTGCCAATATCGCACAACACGCCGCCGTAGTATTCTTTTTGGAAGAACCATTCCGGACGCGAGGGCGCGTTGAGACGGTGCGGGCCAAGGCCCATCACTTGAATGACCTTGCCGATTGCGCCGCGCTCGATGAGCTGGCCGGCATAGATTGCACCCTCCACGTGCAGGCGCTCCGAATAATACACCATATACTTGCGACCGGTTGCCTGTGCCATGGCCTTGGCGGCGTTCAGCTGGTCGAGCGTGGTCAGCGGCGCTTTGTCGGTAAAATAATCCTTGCCCGCGGCCATCACGCGCAGCCCCAGCTCGCACCGTCTGGACGTGATGGCGGCGGAAGCCACCAGCTTGACCTCGGGGTCGTCAAAAATCTGCTGCTCGCTGGACGCGATGATGGCAGTGGGGAACTTTGATTGGAACTGCGCGGCGCGCTTGGGATCACTGTCGTACACATATTTCACATACGCGCCAGCTTCGGTGAGCCCGTTGCACATGCCATAGATGTGGCCATGGTCCAGCGCGATGGCGGCAATGGCAAACGTGCCTGGCCGAACCACCGGCATGGGCTTGCCCTCCGGCGCATAGTTCATACCGTCTTTCACTTGCATAAGCGTCCTCCCTCATGGATGATATTCATGTTCGATATATATTCATTATAGCATTTTGCCAAGGAAATCCCCATTCAGATTCTTTCGGATTTTTATGTTTTCTTCAGCTACAATTTTGTATGTATAGACTGTATAGTGTCTGCACATGCTATCCCCGAAAGGAAGGAGGGGGATGCATGCGCAGGTTTTTGTCGCTCTTGCTGTGTTGTTTTCTCATCCTTCTTGGCAGTGCCGGGGCGGAGGATGCAATGTATATCCGCGTTGTGGGCGCGGATAATTCGCCTGCCGCGCAGGCAACAAAGCTGCAGGTGCGCGATGCCGTGCTGCGCCTTTGCCCGGATAATCCAGACGCGCTGGATGCCGCACTGCCCGCGCTGCTGGATGCAGCCTGCCAAATTGCGCCCTGCACCCTCGCTGTGCGTGACTGGACGCCCGAAGAAAACATGCCCGCGCTGCCCACAGTATACATCGTGGTCGGCGCGGGCACAGGGCACAACTGGTGGGGAGTGCTCTACGGGGACGCCCTCAAAATGACGGGCGAGGACATCGGGACAGATGAAATCACATTCGTATGGCCGCTGTGGGATTGGTTTTTGTCACTATTTGGTCAAAAGTGACTGTAGGCCGGTTAAATGCTCCAGGAGCGTGGTGCGGATGTCCATCGTGGAGGATGTGGCCGCCTGCGCCAGCGATTCGTACTGGCTAATGTCTGCATAAATTGCGGTAAATGCTTCGGTGGGCACATAGCTTTTGCTATACAGGCTGATGCTCATCTGGTTGATCTGCTCCATGCAATACACATATTGACGCACCAACCCCAGCTTGGCCGAAGTGTTGGACAGCGACATGTTTTCCATGCGGGTCACCTGATCCACGGCAAGCGATGCGCAGCTGCGCATGCGCGAGAAAAACTGTTGCTCTGTGCGGGGGCGGGCATTGGCGCCGCCTGCATATAACGCTGCCAAAACGACCACCGCAATCAACAGCACCAGGATGGTGCCCAGCAGCACGCGTTTTTGCAACCGCGTCATCGCGGCATTGGGATGAGGACCGGGAGCGTACATGCGCAAAACCTCTCTTTTTGGAATTAAAAAGCCACTTAAGTTGTATTTTCTGCCGTTTTTCGCGTTCAATCGCCACTTTGACGCCCTCGGCTTGTTTTTGATTATACCACGATCCCATGCTTTCGTAAAGCGAACAGCGATATTTGTAACAACTATAAAGGAAGATACGCTGTGCGCGGCTCGTTCACGGCGCATTTTCCCATTGTCTTTTACGCTTTTACAATTTGTTCATTCCTTCGCTATATAAAGCATGCTATAATGGGCACAGTTCATCACAGAAAGGACGATGGCATGATCTCTTTTACAGGCGTGAGCAAGCGCTACGGCAAGCAGCACGCGCTGAACAATATCAGCTTCACTGTGCCAAAAGGGCAGATACTGGGACTTCTCGGGCAAAACGGCGCGGGCAAGACCACCACCATGAATATCATGACGGGGTGCCTTGCGCCTTCCGGCGGCACGGTGAGCATTGACGGGCACGACATCCTGCTGGACGCGCGCGCGGCGAAGCGGCAGATCGGCTATCTGCCGGAGCAAGCACCGCTGTATGACGAAATGCTGGTGCAGGATTATCTGCGCTTTGTGTGCCGGCTGCGGGAAATGGTGCCGCAGGATATCCCCGATCATGCCGCCATGATCGGCAAACAGGCAGGCCTTCAGGATGTGATGGGGCGAAGGATCAGCAACCTCTCCAAGGGCTACCGCCAGCGCGTGGGGTTTGCGCAGGCGCTGTGCGCGCTGCCGCCGGTGATTGTGCTGGATGAGCCCACGGTGGGGCTTGACCCTTTGCAGACCACGGAGTTTCGAAAGCTCGTGCGCGGCCTGCAAGGCAAGCACACGGTGATTTTCTCCTCGCATATCCTCAGCGAAGTGCAAACGCTGTGCGATAGGATATTGATTTTGCACCAGGGGCAGCTGATTTGCGACAGCGCCATGAACGATCTGCACGACGGCGAGATCACCCTGCGCGCCACCATTGTGATGGGCGCGGATCAGCTATTGCCCGCGCTGCGCTCCTTAAGCGGCGTCACCCGGGTGACAAAGGTGCCGGGCGAGGAGCCGGGCGAAACCACAGTGCTGATCAGCGCGCCGCGCGATGTGCAGATTGAGCGCAGGCTCTTCACCTTGCTCTCCGGCCTGCAAGCGCCGCTACTTCGTTTGGCCCCTACGCAGGATAGTCTGGAAGACATCTTTGTGCGCATCACGCAGGGTGCACAGATCAGTAAACAGTGAAAGGACGACCAGCATGCGTACCGTATACCGGCGCGAACTGCATAGTTATTTCTACACGCCCATAGCCTATGTGTTTATTGGCGTGTTCACGCTGCTCAGCGGCGTGTTCTTTATCACGGGCAACCTGGCCGACCGCTCCAGCAATCTGCTGCGCCTCATGCAGAACATGAGCTACCTGTGGATGCTGCTGTGCCCGGTACTCACCATGCGCCTGATGGCGGCAGAGCGCCAGCAGCACACCGATCAGCTGTTGTTCTCCTCGCCCGCGTCGCTCACCGGCATTGTGCTGGGCAAATTCTTCGCGGCGTGCACGGTGATGCTGTGCACCGTGCTGCTCACCGGCGTGTACGCGGCGATTATTGCGGCGTATGGCCAGCTGTACATCGGCGAAACGCTGGTGGGGTACTTGGGCTTCGTGCTGCAGGGCATGGCGTTTATCGCGCTGGATATGATGGTCAGCTGCCTGATGAAATCGCAGATCACCGCCGTGATGGCGTGCTTTGGCGTCAATCTGTTCCTGTGGCTGGCGGATGTGCTGGCGCTGGCGCTGAATGTGCAGATCTTCACAGACGCGTTTGCCTTCATCAGCCTGTACCGGCGCTTCCAGACGTTCTCGCTGGGGCAACTGGGCTTTGCGGATGGGGTGTTCTACCTATCCTTTATCTTTATCATGCTATTTTTGTGCGTGCGCTTCCTGGATGCGCGCCGCTGGAGTGAGGCGTAAGAAATGAAAGACATCCGTGCAAAATGCAAAAAATTCTTCGCCCGGCCCAAATTGCGCTGCGGTGCGTTTTCGGCGCTGCTGACGGTGCTTGTGATCGCTGTGGTGCTGGTTGTGGGCAGCATAGCGGACGCGCTGGAAAGCCAGCATAACCTCCAGGCCGATTTCTCCTTCAACCAGATCACCTCCCAGAGCGAGGTCACAAAAGGGGTGATCGATCAGCTGACCCGCGATGTGCACCTGTATTATCTGGCGGCGGACGGCGACGAAACCCCAACGCTGGTCTCGCTGCTCAAGCGTTATGCGGTGGCCAGCCCGCACATCACCTATTCGCAGGTGGATATCACCAAAAACCCCGGGCTTGCTGCGCAGTTCAAGGAGGAACTGAGCACCACCACAGCGCTGACCGATGACCGCATCATCGTCTATTGTAAGGAGAACAATCGCGCGCGCGTGCTGACCGCAAACAACTATATCACTGTCTATTACGATTCGGAAGCCGGTGATTATACCCAGTCCAAATATACCTACGAAAAAAGCATCACAGAGGCTATCCTCTATACCACACAGGACGAGCTGCCTGTTTTGCAGGTGCTGACCGGCCATGGGGAATTGACCAGCGATGAAACCATCAATATGGATCAATTTCTGGTATCCTCAAACTATATGATTCAGCGTGTCAACCTGATCACCGGCGGCACGCTGGACCCTGCCAGCCCGCTCATGATCCTTTCGCCCGTTCTTGACTTCAATCAGGACGAGATGGATCAGCTGGACACCTTTGCCGCCCAGGGCGGAAGCTTCTTTGTGCTTACGGAATTTTACGATCCGCTGGATTTGCCCAACTTCAACGCACTGCTGCTCTCCTATGGCATGGAAGCCTATCCCGGCATCGTCATCGCCAAGGAGGATGACCCCAGCAACTATTATCCTGGTTATCAGACCTACCTGATCCCCGCCATGCAACCCACCGAAACCACACAGGTGTTGCTGGATGCGAAAAAAGATACCGTGGTAGCCCCCCTTGCCCGCGCGTACATAATGCCGGAGATCACCCACTACCTCACGGTGGAGCCGCTATTGGTGTCCCTCAACAGCTATATCCGCGACACAACGGACGGTTCGGAGAAGACCGAGCAACAGCCCACCGACAAAGAAGGCGATTTTGTGATTGCCGCAATGTGCACGCGCGTGGAAAACGACGGCACGCGCTCGCGCATGTTCATCCAGGGCTGCACGGCCATGTTCACCGAGTATTCTGCGCTCAATAGTTATTCGTACGCATATCTATTGCAAGTGCTGCAAACCCTGCAGGGAAAATCGCCCGTCAACCTCAACATCCTTCCCCGGGACGCCATCCGCCCCACGCTGTCTGCCGCCTCCCTCACCCCGGCCATCCTGATTACCGTGCTCCTGCCGCTCATCGTGCTGGCCATAGCGCTGGTGGTGCTGCTGCCCCGGAGGAACCGCTGATATGGACGATGTACGGCGCAAGAAAGTGCGAAAGCCCCTCTCCAAGGGCAAAATCCTGCTGCTGGCTGCGGGTGTATTGCTGCTGGCCGCAGGCGGCTGGTGGCTGACGGAAAACAACAAGCCCACCGTGCCTGCACCCTCCGGCAAAGTGGATACCTACAAAATGCTGGCCGAGCGGGATTTGGACACTCTGACCACGATCCGGGTCACCCCGCCCTCGGGCGAGAGCTATACCATCCTGTACGCCGATGATGTGATGTCTGTGCCGGGACGCGAGGATGATGCCCTGGATAGCCTGATCGAGCTCGACATCCTCAGCTGGGGCGCTGCCGTGGAAGCACATGATACCATCCTCAATACCGAGGAAAACGAAGTGCTTTTGAGCGATTTTGGCCTCGACCCCGCCCAGGCATCCATCACCTATTGCTATAGCGACGGCGAGGAAATCACCTTGCTGCTGGGCAATAATTTGCCGGACGAGAGTGCTTATTATTTCTTTATGATGCAGGGCGACCCGAATATCTACAGCGCCGCGCCCGATTTGTGGGACGCCGCCAGCTACGAAAAAGACACCCTCTTCAAGGTTGTTCAGCCGAAGCTCAAGGGTGAGCTACTGGACGCAATCACGCTCGCCGGCGATGCCGACCTGCGCCTGGAGCGCACCGCTACCGGTTGGACGCTGACCGCGCCTTCGCGCTACCCCGTTGATAGCGCCGCAGCCGGTACCCTGCTGACCAATATCGAGGGCATGCGCTTTGCCAATTATCTGGGCTCTGCTGATGCGCTGAACCTGGCTGATTATGGACTGGACGTGCCACGTCTGACCATCACGCTCGATCAGGCCGCCACCGTGCTGTACACCTACGATGATGATGACACCTCTTATAACTATGAGATTCCCGCGCATACCATCACGCTGATGATTGGCAACGATGCCAATTCCGTCGGCATCTATTGCCTGTATGAGGGCAAGGTGTATGTTGGGACCAGCTATTCTCTGGGCTTTTGGCAGCAGCTGACCGCCAAGAAACTCCAGCTAAGAAACCCCATCGATTGGGCGGCCAATCAGCTCACCTATATCAGCCTTGCTACTGCCGCCCAGTCCGTCGCCTACGACATTTCCTTTGTTGAGCAAATCAAAGAAAACAACGAAATTGCTACCGACGACTATGGCCAGACCTTGTACTCCGTTGTCGCCACCCGAAACGGTCAGGCCGTAGACGAAACCGCCTTTGTGCACTGGTATTACCAGCTTACCCAGGTGTCCGCCACCGGGTTCCTGCCCGCCGGGTATGCCCCAAGCGGCGAGCCTGTGGCCGAAATTGTTATGAAAAACGACTATGAACAGCGCACCATTCGCCTGTATCCCTATGACGCGCTGCACGTGGCCATTGAAGTGGACGGCGTGTGCGTGTTCTATATGCGGAGCAACTGGGAAGGCGAGCTGGATGCTGCGCCGTAATGGGAGGGGAACAGAAAAACCAGACGGGTGACCGTGGAATGCTGGCATTCCCACGGGCACCCGTCTGGTTTTTCGTACAACGCACACAATCGCGCAAGCATCATCGAAGGATATAAAAGTGTGGGTCCAGGGGAATCATTCCCCTGGCGGGGTCTGGGGCAGCGCCCCAGCATCCTCTTCCTCCTCGGCGTTCTCCTCTTCACGTTCCTCCACCTCCGGCTCGCCGCCCAGTGCAATGGCCAGCGCACGGTCCACCTGCAAGAGCTTGTCGGGCTGAAGCCTGCCGATATAGGAGGTGAGCCGCACCTTTTCGAGGGTGCGCACCTGCTCGCACAATACAATGGAGGGCTTTTTGAGGCCGCCTTGGGGCGGCTGCAGCGGCACGTGCGTACGCAGCGGCGCTTTGCCCATTTTGGAGGTAAGCGGCAGGATGATCACCGTAGGGCTGAAACGGTTGCCCAGGTCGTTTTGTATAATGAGCACAGGGCGCACACCGCCCTGTTCCGAGCCAATAACGGGGTCCAGATTGGCAAAATATATGTCACCACGTTTCACGTGTTTCACGCTCCGTTAGCGACAGCCAACGGGCGGCGCGGTCAAGCGGGGGGAGAAACAACAGCGCCGCAAGCGGCCACCGCCGCTGTTGAAAAGGCAGAAAATCCGCCCTCCCTTTATGCTATGCGCGGCATGAGCAGTGGGACACTCAAAACATCAGGCGCGCTGCCCATAGGCCGCATAATACGCCGCGCCCAGTGCCGTGCCGCCCAGGATGTTGCCGAGGGTGACGGGCAGCAAATTGACAAGCAAATAGCTGCCCAGCGTGATGCCAGTGCTCGCCTGCCCCGCCGCCTGCATCAGCAGCGCCACGGGGATGTAGTACATATTGGCCACGCAGTGCTCAAACCCGCACACCACAAACAGCATCACGGGATAGAAAAGCGCAGCTACCTTGCCACCGGCAGATTTGGCGGCGCAGCCCATCCATACCCCCAGGCATACCAGCAGATTGCATAAGATGCCGCGAAACAGCGCATCGCCAAAGGAAAGTGATGTTTTTGACACCGCCGCAGCGGCAGTGACCGTGCTAAGCTGCCCGCCAAACAGCGACAGCGTGTGGCTGTATACCACCAGCAGCGCTACCACCAGCGCACCCAGCATATTGCCTATGTACACCAGCCCCCAGTTGCGCAGCATCCGGGGCAGCGTGATCTTTTTATCCATCAGCGCCATCACCATCAGGCTGTTGCCGGTGAACAGCTCTGCACCCGCCAGCAGCACCATTGCCAGCCCGGCCGGGAAAATACACGCGCTGATCAGCTTGGCCACAGACGGGTTTTGCACCGTGGCCTGCGCCGTGGTGGAGCCGATGGCGGCCAGCGCTACATACGCGCCCGCCAATATCGCCAGCACCAGCATTTTTGCGGTGGGCAGCGCGGCCTTCCGCTGCCCGATGATGATCATATCGGCTGTAACTTCCTGTGTGGTTTTCATGCTGCTCACCTCGTTTGTATGCTAACAGGGAGTTATTATACAGGAAACAGAGCGCGAGGTAAAGGGGAAAACGAGGGGTGGGGGATGCTGGGGCAGTGGGAACGCTGGGGCTGCCCGCCACAGACCCCAGGCAGGAGACCAGTCTCCTGAACCTCGACCTTTGCTTCCTTTGATGATAATTGAGTAATTGTGTGCGTGTACGAAAAAACAGGTATCTGGCCTTAGAAATGCAAGCATTCCACGTCCAGCTACCTGTTTTCTCTGTTTCCCTGTTGAGACAGGGAAATCGCCGTGCTAGCACGGCGCACGCACACAAGAAAAACGCTCGAAACCTGTGCAACCGATAGGGGTACCGTTTGGTTCTCGCGGGTACCTGTTGCAATTCTGGTGTGCGGGCATTCTCTCAAGCATCATTGAAGGGTACAAAAATGAGGTGCAGGAGAATGATTCTCTTACCGAGGGGTTCGGGGGCGAGCGGCCCCCGCAATTCCTGCCCTTGCCGTCACTTCCAGCGCTTCAGCTGCGGATAGTACGCCGCCATCTGGGCGCGCGCCTGTTCCTCGGTGGTGCCGGGGTGCGCAGCCACGGTGTGGGGTACGCAAAAGTCGATCATTTCCTGCATGGTGCAATCGGCGGTGAACTTGCCATCCTTGTAACAATAGGCGCAGTAATCAGCGTTTGCGGTGCCGTCGGCTTCTTTGCCGTATTGGTCGGGGGCGGTGAGGGGCATGGCGCAGCTTTGGCAGAACTTCATGTTGTTCATGGGGTTTCTCCTTTCGGTTGATGGGGCAAGTATAGCACGGCAAATAGGACAACAGCGCGTCATATTTACGGGACGGGAATATATTTTTGTACAACTTTCTGGGCGTAGTGGGCGACCATATCGCGCATAAAGGGCGGATCAAGCACCTCCACGGCATCACCGAAGGAGAGGATATAGCCAATCACCCAATCCTCCAGGGGGTACTGGATGGTGACAATGAAAGCGCCGCCGTCCAAGGGCTGCAGGGTGCCGGTGCTGAAATCGTCAAACACGCGGTAGGCGACGCTGGGGTGGAACTGAAGGCGAAGCGTGACGAGCGGGACATGCGGGCCCGGCTGGGTTTCGGGCGCGGGGGGCGGCAGGGGCCGGTCAAAAGCCTGGTCGGTGAGGCGAAGGCCGCGCATGCGGGATACGCGGAAGAAACGGTAATCTTGCTTGGTGCGGCAAAAGGCCGAAAGGTACCAGGAATGGCCTTTGAAGAGGAGCCTCAGCGGCTCTGCCACGCGGGCGGACTGGCCGCCGGCGGAGTTATAATAGTCAAAGGCGAGCACCCGATGGGTGAGCAGTGCTTCTTTGAGCAGGTGGAACTTCTCTTTTTCGTCCGGTGCGCTGCCCCAATAGGAAAAGTCCACCTCGATCCAGTCTGTGCTGGGCACGTTTTTAAACACCTGGTGCAGCTTGGTGAGGGTGTTGTCCGCGCCGGGGTATTGCGCGGCACGCAGCGTTTGCAGGGCAAACACGATGTCCTTTTGCTCCTGATCGGAGAGGAAGCTCCTGTCCAGTGTGTATTCGGGCAAAAGGCCGATGCCGCCGCCCTTGCCCTTGGTGGTATACACGGGCACGCCCGCAAGGCTGAGGGCATCCATGTCCCGGTAGATGGTGCGGGTGGACACCTGAAAGCGCTCCGCCAATTCCCGCGCGGTCACTTGACCGCGCTGAAGCAGCAGCAGCGTAATCTCCAGCAACCGGTCAATCTGCATACGCACACCTCCCCTTCCACGGATAGTATACCACGAAAATATGAAGTTCGGTGTCATATTTCAATCACGGTTATATTACAGATATTTCGCAATAAAATAGAATCGGAGACATCGAAATGTTTATGTTCCAAAATATTTAGATTAATTATCCCGATTTTTTGGTTTCAAATGCTAAATGTTTGTACGAATTGACAAAAAAATGACCAAATATTCTATATTACCAGCAAAACCCGTTGACATATGTGGATGTTAATGTTATAGTAATATCGAAACAAAGGCAGATAACTGGTAAAAAACTTAAGGGGTGTGCGCATGCGTCCATATCGTTTTTGGTTCCTGTTGGCGGTTCTGGCCATGATGGCCGTGGCATCGGCGTGTGCGCAGACGGTGCCGTACAGCCAGTACAGCGCGGGGCACGAGTTGACGCCGCGCGCATCGCATAGCGCCTGGCACAGCGAGGACGGCGTGCCGGTGCCGCAGGGCGAAAGCGTGACGGTGATCATCACGGTGCAGGAGGACGCGCTTTGGTATCCCGTAATGACGTACCGGATGACGGAGAACAACATTCTGGATAATATTTATTCGTTGCAGCTGGACGGGGAGACACCCTACACCGAGTGCGCCACGCTGTCGCTGGACGGCCTGTGGCTGTTTAATGGAGTATACGAGCACGACCGCTATGGCAACGAAGTGATTGGCATGCCCGTAAAAGCCTATGAGATGCAAACCCAGGGGCTGATGGGGCGCGCGGCGCTGTATGCCGAAGGGATGGGGCTGTACCTGACCGCTGGCGAGCACGAGCTGACCTTCACCTGCAAAGAGGGCGCGTTTGTGCTGTATGACATCAGCCTGACCGTGCCTGCTGCGGCGCTTATGGACTTTGCCGAAGACACCGTGCAGAAATTGACGGGCAGCGCGCTGATCAGCATCCAGGCCGAAAGCATGCCGCGGCGCAACAACCCCAACATCCGCTCCGCGTCCCAGTACGACACAGCACTGACGCCCTACAGCGGTACCACCAAGGTGATCAATTATATAGAAGATATGAGCTACCGCTACGGCGGGGATTGCCTGTATTATGATTTCACGATAGCGCAGGAGGGCTGGTATGGCCTGGCACTGCGTGCGCGGCAGGCGGAGAAGGCAAACTTCCCCGTGTTCCGGAATTTCTATATTGATGGAGAAATCCCGTCTCAATCGTTTTGGAATGCGGCCTTTTTGTACGACCTCAATTTTAACAACCAAATCGTGAAAACCGAAGCGGGGGACACCGCGCTGATGTACCTGACGGCGGGCACGCACACCCTGTGCATCCAGACGTCCCTCAACCCCGTGCGCGGCGCAATTGAGGAATTGAACCGCATTTCCGGCGAGATGTCCGCGCTGGCGCTGGAGCTGAGCAAGATCACCGGCGGCAATACGGATAGATTTCGCGATTTCAAGCCGGAGGATTTTGACTTCCACATTGAGGACGACTTGCTGCGGTGGATCGATGAACTGAACGCCGTGTATGCCGATCTGGCTGCGCTGAGCCCGACACCCAAAAACGTGGGCGAGCTGTCCAACATCCGCGTGGCGGTGGAAGCGCTGACCAAGCTCTCGCAAAAGCCGAACGACCTGCCCAAGTATTTGAACGAGTTTGCCAGCAGCCCCTCCTCTGCCCGCGCGTATGTGGTGATGATGGTGGAGCAGCTCAACCAAAGCCCGCTGGGCCTGGATAGCATTCATTTTTTCCAAAGCGAGGGCAGCCTGCCCAAGGGCCTGGGCTTCTTTAGCAATATTGCCGCCACGGTGCAGCGCTTTGGCGCATCCTTTGGCGCACAGGAGTACGCCGCAGCCGATGTGGTGGACGAAACGCACCTGCAGGTGTGGGTGGCACGTCCGCGCCAGTATTTAGAGATTATGCAGCGCATGGCGGATACGATGTTCACCCCGCAAAGCGGCATTGTGGTAGACTTTTCGCTGATGCCGGACGCGAACAAGCTGATTTTATCCAACGCATCGGGCAGCGCGCCGGATGTGGCGGTGGCCATTGCTTCGGGACTGACCTACGACTTGGCGGTGCGCGGTGCACTGGCGGATATGCGCCAGTTTGACACCTTCAAGGAGGTCGGGCAGCGCTTCCCGGCGGGTCTGATGATCCCCGGTGTGTGCGATAACGGCATGTACGCACTGCCCGAGACCTTCAACTTCACCGTGCTATTCTACCGCAAGGATATTCTGGATTCGCTGAACCTCACCGTGCCGGACAGCATGGAAGAGGTGCTGGAAATGCTGCCGATCCTCCGCCGCTACGGGCTGAACTTCAACAACTTTGTGGCCAACGCCATCGGTTATAAGGGCTTTTCCATCACCACGCCCTACATCTTCCAAAGCGGCGGCACGCTGTATCAGGAGGGTACATACCTCTCCGCGCTGGGCGAGGAGGAGGCGCTGGCCGGCATCCGGCTGTTGGCAGACAGCTTTGTGGTGTACGATATGGACTATGAAATCGCAAGCTTTTATCAGGCATTCCGCGATGGCACGCTGCCGCTGGGCACGGGCAACTATGCGATGTACAACCTGCTGATGAACGCCGCGCCAGAGATTGCCGACCAATGGGGCATTGCCCTGTACCCCGGCGTGACGGACGCTGACGGTGTGGTGCAGCGCTGGACGAGCGGCGCGGCGGAGAGCAGCGTGATCTTCTCTTCCAGCGATATGCTGCAAGAATCCTGGGACTTCCTGGACTGGTGGATGAGCGACGAAGTGCAAACAGAGTTTGCCTACATCCTGCAATCCACCCTCGGCAACGAGTACCTGTGGAACAGTGCCAACCTGAACGCCTTTGCAGCGTCGCCCTGGCCTGCGGCGGATAAGCAGGTGATTGCGCAGCAGCTGATGTGGACGTACGAAGCGCCGCGCACGCTGGGCAGCTATATGGTGGAGCGTGAGCTTTCCAACGCCATCAACGCCATTGCGCTGGACGGCAAAAACCTGCGCAGCATCATGGACGAGGCCATCAAGCGCATCGACCGCGAGGTGGCGCGAAAGCTGGAGGAATTCGGGCGGTTGGAGGACGGGCAGCTGAAGGAACCGCTGATCGTGCCCACGATTGATACGGTAAAGGGGTGGCTGGAATGAAAAAAGAGCGTCTGGCAAAGCCCCATGAATCTCGCCTGGTGCGTCTCAACCCTGCGTATTATTTCATTGCGCCGTATGTGCTGCTGTTTTTGCTGTTCATTGTGGTGCCGGTGGCGGTGGCGATCGGCCTCAGCTTTACCAACTTCAATGCCGTGTCCGCGCCGTCCTTTGTGGGGTTCATGAACTATGTGAACCTGCTGACCAAGGACACCATCTTTATGCAGTATGTGCTGCCGAACACATTGCTCTTTGCCGTGATTGTGGGGCCTGGCGGGTACCTGCTCAGCTTCTTCCTGGCGTGGTGCTTAAGCCAAATCTCCAAAACCCCGCGTACCATCCTGGCACTATTGCTCTACAGCCCGTCGATGACCGGCGGCGTGGCCATGAGCGTGGTGTGGCGCATTATTTTCAGCGGCGACCAGCGCGGCTACCTGAACGCGCTATTGCTCAATTGGGGCTGGATCAGCGAGCCGATCATCTATCTGCAGCGGGTGGAATACTTGATGCCCATCATGATCATCGTGGCGCTGTGGAGCAGCATGGGCGTAGGCTTCCTGGCCATGCTGGCGGGGCTGATGAACATCAACGAAGAAATGTACGAGGCCGGCGAGATCGACGGCGTGCGAAACCGCATGCAGGAGGTGTTCTACATCACCATCCCGCTGATGAAGCCGCAGATGCTGTTTGGCGCGGTGATGGCGGTGGTGAACACCTTCCAGGTGGGGTACATCGGCGTGGCGCTGTCGGGCTCGAACCCAACACCGCAATACGCCGGACAATTGATTGTGAACCTGATTGAGGACTATGGCTTCATCCGTTATGAGATGGGCTATGCCTCCGCGGCGTCGGTGGCGCTGCTGGTGCTGATTTACGTGGTCACCAAGCGCTCCGGACGGATGTTTAAGGAAGATTGAGGGAGGGGGGAAGCCGATGAAAGGGGTCAGGGCTTTATCGCTTGTGCTGGCGCTGATTTTGTTTGCGCCTGCCGCTTTGGCGGCGGATGCCCCCTATTATACTTTTACGCAGGATTATCGCGGCAGCCTGACCAGCACCCAGGACGGGTATTTGCCGGAAGGCATTTTCTCGCAGCTGGACGGCAAAACGCTCAAGCGCGCGCTGGATTTGTTTATTGACGAGAACGACGTGATCTACATCGCCGATACCGGCAACAAGCGGGTGGTGAGCTGCACGCTGGAAGGCGAGTGGATCAAGACCTATGGCGAGGATGTGCTGAAAGAGCCGGAGGGCGTATGCGTGCGCGGCGGCCTTCTCTATGTGGCAGACAGCAAGCTGAACGAAGTGCGGATCTTTGATGTGAAAACGGGCGCGCAGGTGAGCGTGCTGGAAACGCCCACCACCCCGCTGTATGGCAGCAATGCCAAGTTCCGTCCCCGCAGGATTGTGGTGGATGCGGCGGGCAGCATGTATGTGATCAGCGCGGGCAACACCAACGGCATCGCGCAGTTTGCCAAATCGGGCGAGTTTTTGTCTTACTTTGGTGCGAATGACACGGCGCTGTCGTTTGGCGAAATGTTCAAGCGCATTTTGTATACCCAGGAGCAGCTGGATCAGCTGCGCCGCAATGTGCCTGTCACCGCTACGAGCCTGGATATGGACGCGCGCGGGCTGATTTATACCGTCACCTCCGGCGCGGGTGCAAATGCACTGAAGAAGTTCAACATGGCGGGGCTTAACATCCTGCCCGCAACGGACATCTATCTGGATGTGGCGGTAGACGTGGCAGTGGGCGCGCTGGAGAATATTTTCGTGCTCAGCGAGAACGGCTATATCATCGAGTACACCCGCGAGGGCAGCGTGCTGTTCTTCTTTGGCGGCCAGGATTCGGACCGCAACCGCGACGGGCTGTTTGTGGTCACCTCCGCGCTGGATGTGGACAGCATGGGCAACCTGTACGTGCTGGATAAAGACAAGAACATCGTGCAGCGCTTTGTGATGACAGAGTACGCGGTGCTGGTGCACGAGGCGCTGGCGCTGTATCAGGATGGCCACTATGCCAAGAGCCGCGCGCCCTGGGAGCAGGTGCTGCGCATGAACAGCCTGTTCGATTATGCGCGCATGGGCCTTGGCAAGGCGTATTACAAGCTGGAAATGTATGACGAAGCGCTGAGCGCGTTTCGCCTGGGCGGCGATAAGGACGGCTACAGCGATGCATTCTGGGAGGTGCGCAACACCTTCCTGCAAGACAACATCCTGTATATCGGCGGTGCGCTGGTGCTGCTGGCACTGCTCAAACGGCTGTGGAAGCTTCTGCGCGATAAAACGCGCATGGGTGCGCGCATCCATCAGGGCATTTGCTGGCTGCGGGATCGCAAGCTTTGCCAACAGCTGGCTTATGTGCGGGGCATGCTCAAAAACCCTGCCGACGGGTATTACGGCATTAAGCACGAGGGCAAGGTGTCGGTGCTGTCCGCCACGGTGCTGTATGGGCTGTTCTTTGCGCTCTATGAAATCAACAAGTATTACAGCGGTTTTCTGTTTAAGACGGCGGTGGACGGCCGGTTTGACTTTGCCGGGGACATTGCGCTGGTGCTGGGCGTGATCGCGCTGTTCCTGGTCAGCTGCAACCTGATTTGCTCCATCCAGGAGGGCGAGGGCACCTTCAAGCAGCTGTATTGCAGCCTGGCCTATGCGCTGGCGCCCTACCTTTTGTTTAAGCCGCTGGTGATCGTGCTCAGCTTTGTGCTGACATATAACGAGGCTTTTATCCTGACGCTGATGAACGGGCTGATTGTGGGCGGCTGCTTGGTGATGATCGTGCTGATGGTGCGCGAAATCCAAAGCTATACCTATAAAAAAAGCTTTGGCGTGCTGCTGCTGACGGCAGTGACCATGCTGCTGGTGGTGGTGGCGGGCGCGATTGCGCTGTCGCTGCTGATGCAGCTATGGGAGTTCCTGTATGGGCTGTGGAGGGAGGCGATTTTCTTCTATGAAGCGTAATGTTTTGCTTGCCTTATGCGCCCTCATCTGCCTGATTTGCCTGGGCACAAAAAGCGGCCTGGCAGAGGGCTATACCGTATCAAACGATCGGTTTTCGCTGACGCTGGACGAAAAAACACTGGAGCTGACGGTGACGGAGCTTGCCACCTTGCACAGCCTGTCCAGCGTGAACGACGCTGCGCAGGCAACGGCCAATGCGTCCTGGAAGGGCTTTTTATCCTCCACGCTGGCCATTGAGGTAAGTAGCGGCACATCACTGATGGCCGAGCGCGTGGATATCATCACCGCACAGCCAAAGACAGCCATCACGGCAGTGGAAAACGGCTTTGATATCGCATTGGATTTCATCAAGCAGGGGCAGCGCCTCACGCTGTGTGTGCGCCTGACGGACGATGCCCTGCGCGTGTTCGTGCCGGGTGACAGCATTGAGGAATATGGCGATACCAACCTGTGCGGGCTGTACATCGCGCCCTTCTTTGGCGCTACGCGCCTGAACGAAAAGGCGGGGTACATGCTGATCCCTGAAGGCCCCGGCGCGCTGGTGGCGTTCTCGGATGGCAACAACCGCACCAACTCCCCCTACAACAAGCGCATCTATGGCAGCAATATCGGCGTGGAAAAGATCGCCAGCGCCTCGGAATACAACTACATGATCCGCGCGGCGCAGATGATCACCCTGCCGGTGTTCGGCATGGCGTATACGGACGAGGGGATCGGCTTTCTGGGTGTGGTGGACAAAGGCGCGGAGGCGGCGGACCTGCTTTGCTATCCCGCCGGCGTGATCACGGAGTATAACTGGGTGACGGCGCATTTCATCCTGCGCGAAGAATACATCATGCAAACCACGCGCACCCAGGGGCTGCGCGCCTGGGAGAAGAACGCCTACATCCGGGATATGGGCATTTGCTTCTATCTGTTGACGGGCGAGGATGCCGGGTATGTAGGAATGGCGCAGCGCTACCGTCAAAAGCTGACGGACGAGGGCCTGCTGACGCCAGATAATACGGCGGATGCGTATCAGGTGCGCCTGGATTTCCTGGGTGCAGACAGCAAGACGTGGCTGCTTTGGGATCAGCTGGTGCCGATGACCACCGTCTCGCAGATGGAGAAAATCCTGAGTCTGTATGCCGATGCGGGCATCGTATCGCCGATGGTGCTGTACCGCGGCTGGCAGCCGGGCGGCGAGAGCAGTGCCCTTGGCAGCACCAACATGGGGCTGGAGGGTGCACTTGGCAGCAAAGCTGCGCTACAAAAGCTGAAAAAGCAGCTGGAGGAAGCGGGCGGCAGCTTCGCGCTGGTGCTGGACGCGGTGAAAGCCAATTCCAGCCGCACGTACAACGTGCAGACGGACATCGTGCGCTCCATCGGCCAGACGGTGGTGGGCGGCAACGGGTATGAATATTATCAAACGCCGCAGCGCACGCAGGAATTACTTACGAAGTTTATCAAGCAGTGGGGCGCAGACGGCACCTTGGTGGCGCTGCCCACGCTGGGCAGCCTGCTGTACTCCCGGTACACCGGCAGCGGCTATGCCACAAGGGGTGATACGCTGCGGGAATACCGCGATATCCTTTCCAACCTTGACGGCCTGAAAACGGCGCTGTGTCAGCCGCTGGCAGAATATTTCGACCTCACGGCGATGTATCTGGATTTCCCCCTCACCGGCACGGGCTACAGCTTTGTCGAAGCGGAGGTGCCCTTCCTGCCCATGGTGCTGGGCGGCAGCCTTCCCTACTACAGCAGCTACATCAACTTCCAGCCCAACCAGCAGGAAGCATGGCTGAAGATGGTGGAATACGGCGCGAACCCGTCCTTCCTGATCACCTACGAAGATGTATCGCGCCTGCAGGATACCAATGCATCCAATGTGTACCTGGCCGAGTATGACATCATGCTGGATATGGTGACGGCGGTGCAGGCGTATCTTGTGCCCTTCCGCACGGCCACGGCGGGCGCGCGGATAACGGGCCATCAATATGTGCAAAAGGATGTGGCGCTTGTCATCTACGATAACGGGGTGCGCATCGCCGTCAACTATACCAAGCAGGCAGCAGTTGTGCTGGGCACCGAAATCCCCGCCCAAAGCGCGGCGATTGTGGAAGGGGGGAGTGGCCGGTGAAAAGACGGATGCACGTCGGGCTGGTCACCCGCCGGGAGATGAAGGGATACCTGTTCCTGCTGCCGTGGCTGGTGGGCTTTGCGGTGTTCTTCCTTCTGCCATTAGTGCAAAGCTTTCAGTTCAGCTTAAGCTCTGTCAAGATCACGGCGGCGGGGCGCAAGGTGACCTATGTGGGCTTTGCCAACTACATCAAACTGCTCACCGAGGATGTGACTTTCCCGGGGCTGTTGCAATCGTTCTGGAGCGATGTGGTGTTCAGCCTGATTGTGATCCTGGTGTTCTCGCTGGTGATTGCCATGATGCTGCACCAGAACATCCGGGGCAAAGGATTCTTCCGCACGCTGTTCTTCCTGCCCATCATCGTGGTATCGGGGCCGGTGCTGCAGCGGCTGGTGGATGAGGGTGCGACCACCGTTCCCCTCATCCAGACCTACGGGGTGAACGGCATCTTGCAGGAGATTTTGCCCTATGCGCTGGCACAGCCCATCAGCAACCTGTTTACGCAATTGATCCTGGTGCTGTGGTACTCCGGCGTGCCCATCCTCATCTACATGACGGGCTTGCAAAAGATTGATCAGGCATTGTATGAAGCGGCGCTGATAGACGGCGCGAACCACTGGGTGGTGTTTTGGAAGATCATCCTGCCCGCGCTTCGCGGCATGATATTGATCAACGGGGTCTACACGCTGGTATTCCTGGCCACCGGCGGGCTCAACGAGGTGATCCCGCATATCAAGAACAATATGTTCTCCACCAACGGCGGGTATGGCCCCGCATCGGCCATGGCGTGGATCTACACGGCGACGCTGGCACTGGGGCTCATGGTATTGTTCTTTCTCACAAGGGAGCGCAAGGGCACCGTGGTGGAGGTGCAAAAGGGCAAGGAGCAGATCCGCGTGGAGAAGCTGCACGCGCAGCGGGCGGCTGCCCGGGCGAAGGGGGGCAAGGGAAGATGAGCATCAAACGCATTCCCTGGCGCCGTATCCTCAAGGGCGGCAACGGGCACATGGGCCTTGTGGGCAAGGTGTTCGTATACTCTATGCTGGTCAGCCTGGGTTTTGTATACCTGTATCCCATCCTGCACATGGCTATCACCAGCCTCAAATCCCTCACAGACCTTTTGAATCCCTCGGTGCAATGGCTGCCCCATCAAATAACGCTGGATAACTACGTGAAGGCACTGGACGTGATGGGCTTCAAGGAGCATTTGTACGATACGCTGCTTGTCAGCCTGGTGCCAAGCCTGGCGCAGGCGGTCAGCTGCTCGTTGGCGGGCTACGCGTTTGCCAGGTTCCGCTTCAAGGGGCGGGGGCTGTGGATGGGGTGCGTGCTGCTCACCTTCATTGTGCCCTTCCCGGTGCTGATGGTGCCCACCTATGTGCTGTATGCCGATTATGGGCTGCTGGGCTCGGTGCTGACGCTGATTTTGCCGGCGAGCCTGGGTCAGGGGCTTCGAAGCGCCATCTTCATCCTGATCTTCATGAGCTTTTTCCAACAGACGCCGCACTCGCTGGATGAGGCCGCGCGTGTGGACGGCGCAGGGGAGACCCGCGTGTTTCTCACCATCGCGGTGCCGCTGGCGCTGCCGGCATACCTCACCAGTTTCCTCTTCTCCTTTGTGTGGTACTGGAATGAAACCTACATCACATCGCTGTTTATGGGCAGCGCCGCGATGGGCGACGCGCACTCTGTGAGCACCCTGCTGATGGAGCTAAATAAGTTTGAGGACAGCTATAAGCTGTACCTGCAGCGGCTTGGCGGCTGGGCGGCGGGTGTTGGCGCTACCAGCATCCAAAACGAGGCCGTCACCATGGCGGGCACGGTGCTCACCATCCTGCCCCTGCTGATCGTATACTTCTGCCTGCAGCGGTACTTCACCCAGGCCATCGACCGCAGCGGCATCACCGGCGAATAACCACGGGACTTTGCGCAGGGGCGGTGCGTCGCTCATGCGCCCAAAATAAAAGGAGGCACCTATGAAGAAATTGCTATCGATCCTGCTGACCGCGGCCCTCGTTCTGGCCCTGGCAGCACCGGCAATGGCGGAACTGGCAGCCCTGACGGAAGAGCAGATCACCTTGACCTACGCGTGCTGGGGCCAGGCTGAAGGCGGCGAGCCCGAAGTGCTGCAGGCGCTGATTACGCAGTTTGAAGAAGCGCATCCCAACATCAAAGTGCAATTTGTGGCCATCGACCAGGGCACCTGGAACGAGGCGCTGACCAACCTGGCCGCCACCGGCAACCTGCCGGACGTGTTCTGGACGTTCTCCGTCACCGGCGCTGTGGCCAACGAGTGGGCGCTGGACCTGACCGACTTCTTCGCTGAAGATCCTGACGTGGCGGAGCTGTTCCCGGATATGGTCACCTCCACCCGCATCGGCGGCAAGAACTATGCCTACCCCGTGTGCATGTTCCCCCACATGGTGTACATGAACAAGACGCTGTTTGAGAAGTACAATGTGGCGCTGCCCTCCTATGATTGGACCGTGGAAGACTATTTCGCCCTGGCGGAAGAACTCTCTCACCCCGAAGAATACTACTTTGGCGTGTCCAACCCCCTGTATGAAGACTTCTTCCCCGGCTGGTACAACAGCCAGAGCAAATGGGGCTGGGACGGCGAAGCCTACCACTTTGACGATGTGTGGGCAGAATCCCTCGAAACCAAGTGGGAACTGATCGCCAACAAAGTGTGCGAATGGATGAGCGCTGATGAGAAGAGCGCGGTGCTGGGCGATCCCGGCGCATGGCCTCCCGGCAAAGGCCGCACCGCGATGCACATTGACTGGCCCTGGACCCTCGCGCACTTTGAAAACGTCGTCGCCCCCGAAACCGGCTGCGAGTTTGTGTACTATCCCCTGCCCCTTGGCGAGACCGGCAAAGAGCTGGCCATCATCGACTACGGCGTCATCTCTGCCAGCACCGAGCATCCCCGCGAAGCGTGGGAACTGGCCAAATGGATGACCTGGAGCCCCCAGGCAGCGCTCAAGCGCCAGGAAACCTACCGTGCCAACGGCAACGCTGTGAGCCGTATGCCCGTTGTGTCTACTGCCGAAGTGTGGCAGGATCTGGCCGACAACGCGAAGGACAACATCAAGGGCTTCTATGAGAACATGCGCGACATCATCCCCTCTGCGTGGCAGGTTGCCCCGGGCTGGGATCCCATGCAGACCTGGCTGAATGAGAATGACATCTATGGCAAGATCGAGCGCGGCGAAGTGAACCCCTATGACCTCACCGACGAATTGACCGCGCGTGCCAACCAGTTCCGCGATGCGTATCTGGCGGCGCTGGAGGACTAAGCTACCCTTAAGCAATGAGAGTTCCGTTTTTCATGCCGGGCGCACACGCACGTGCGCCCGGCGGAAGCCGGAAAACCACTTTCCAGAATACATCAAAAGGCGGTGCCAGGCCATGCGCAAAACACGCTTCAACCCCAAAGGCTTTCACCTCAACCAGCTGCCCTTCTATCTGGTGCTGGTGCCGCTGGCGCTGTTTATGAGCCTGCCCATCGTGTTCATCATCAACCATGCTTTCAAGCCCATTCAAGAGCTGTTTGCTTTCCCGCCCAAGTTTTTTGTGCAGCAGTTTTCGCTGGATAACTTCCGCAAGCTGATCAACCAAACCCAAGGCTCCGGCATCTCCATCACCCGCTATATCTTCAACAGCGGCCTGGTCACCCTGGCAGTGGTACTCCTGTCTATGGGGATTAGCAGCATGGCCGCCTTCGCCCTGTCCAAAATGAAATTCCGCGTCAAAAACCTTCTGTTCGAGATCAACACCATTGCGCTGATGTTTGTGCCTGTGGCGGTGATGATCCCCCGGTATCTGCTGGTAGATAACCTGGGGCTGATCAATACCTATTGGGCGCACATTCTGCCACTGATCGCCATGCCGGTGGGGCTGTTCCTGGTCAAGCAATTTATGGACCAGGTGCCGGACTCGCTGATAGAAGCGGCGGTGGTGGACGGCGCAGGGTATTTCCTGATATACCGCAAGATCATCCTGCCGCTGGTGCGCCCCGCGATGGCCACCGTGGCTATTCTGGCCTTCCAGCAGGTGTGGAACAACACCGAAACTTCGATTTTTTATACCAACAAAGAAAACATGCGCACCCTCACCTTCTACATGAACACCCTGACCACCAACACCAACGCGGTGGCCGGGCAGGGCATTGCGGCGGCGGCATCGCTGGTGATGTTTGTGCCCAGCCTCTTGCTGTTTATCCTGATGCAAAGCAAAGTGATGAACACCATGGCATATTCCGGCCTGAAATAGGAGAGAAACGATGCGAATGATGTGCTTGGCGATGCTCCTGCTGCTCTTGCCCCTGGCTGCGCAGGCGGAAACTTACCAAAACCCCATCGAGATCGAAGGGCAACACGGCGCGGTATCGCGCAGCAATGCTATGGAATACGGCATTGGCGATCCCTTTATCATGCGCTATAACGGCATGTACTACCTCTACCCCTCCAGCAATGAGGACAAGGTGCGCGTGTTCACCTCCCGGGATCTTGTGCACTGGACGTATGAGGGCTATTGCACGCAGGGTAAGGATGTGTACTTTGCCTACGCGCCGGAGGTGGTATACTGGCGAGGCAGCTTCTATATGTGCACCTCGCCCTCGGGCAGCGGGCACTATATCCTGAGGAGCGACAGCCCGCTTGGGCCCTTCACCAAGGTGACGGACAACTTTGGCCACGTGATTGACGGCAGCTTTTTTGTGCAGGACGACGGCCAGCTATTGTTCATCTACCCTGAGGATTGGGTGATCCGCGCCAAGTACATCGACGAAGCCACCCTGCGCCCGGAGAGCATCCGCTTCAGCCTGAACGCCACCCTCAAGCATTGGACGGAGGGGCCGGGGCTGATCAGGCGGGGCGATTGGTATTACCTCACCTTCACCGGCAACCATTTGTGCTCCACCGGATACCGGGTGGCCTATGCCAGCCAGAAGGGTGCTACGCCCTTTGGCACGTACTATCAGCGTGAGGATTGCACGCTGCTGATCCACAGTGTGTTTGGCCAAAGCCCGCAGGCGCTGGGGCATTCCAGCATGTGTATCGGGCCGGATCTTGACAGCATCTACACCGCGTATCACAACATGCTGATCCTGGAGGGCCCCGCGCGGCGCTATAACCTCGACCGGCTGTTCACAAACGGCGGGCTGATGTATACCTCTGGCCCCACCAGCACCGATATGGCAGTGCCTGCTATGCCCGATGTGTGGGGCGATCTGGATGGGGACAGCGGCAGCTTTGAAAATACGGAAATCGGCTGGTTTGCTTCCTTGCAGGATGCGCAGCGGTTTACCCAGGAGTGCAATTATACCGGCGAGGCCCTGTGGCAGATGGGGCAGGCGGCGGGGCAGGATGTGCTGGTGCGGGTGGACGGCAGTCATTTGAAGGTGCTGCTGGATGATACGGTTTATCTCAGTGCGTTTTTACCGCCGCTTGGCGAAGACGGCAGGCTGCACACCCTGCGTATCGAACACCAGCCCGGCGACACTTGCTTCTACATCGATGGCATGCGCGTGCTGCGCACCGATGTGCTGGAAGTTACGGCGGGGCAGATTGGCGCGCATCACGTGGAAGGCACAAGCTATCACTTTGCGGGCGCGACGGCGCAGGCCTTTGGCAGCAGCGACTATACTGCCCAGAAAACACTGCCCGGCAATTTTGCCGCCGTGCACGCAGTGAACTATAATGATTTTGCAACCCAAATCATCGGCACGCAGGAGGAGCAGGCATTGCTCCTGAACGGTACGGCGCTGTACACCCTGCGGGCCGCGCAGGACGGATTCTATTGCTATGATATCACCGTGCGCCCAGAGGACGCGGGCAAAACGCTGACGCTCTCCCTGGACGGTGCACCGGTGCTGGAGGTAATGATCCCCGCTTATACAGGCAAGAAAGCCGAGCTGTTCACCTTCACCACCCCGGCATTTGAGGCTGCAGCCGGGCTGCATGTGTTGTCTGTCACAGGGCAGGATATCACGCTCTCCAAGCTGTCAGGTTTTGCGTATCAAGCGGTGACTGCGGCGCAGTATGATTTTACCACCAAGGTACAGCGCGGGGATTTTGTGGTGCTGGGCGCGTTCAAGCACACCCCTACGGAGGGTACGCTGTCGATCTCGTCTGGCAAGGTGGGCTTTGCGCTGCTGGGCGATGAAGGGTATACCGATTATGAGGTGTATGTCCGCTTCAAAATCCCGCGCAAAGGCACCGGGGCCAGCGGGCTGATGCTGCGCGCCACCAATGTATCGCTGTATGATGCGCAGGTGAAGGAAAGCTACTTTGGCTGGCAGATTGGGCTGAGCATGCTGGGCGTCAATGTTTCGCGGTGCCGCTACGGGGTGTCTGGCAGCGTGGAATTTGTGAGCATGCCTGCGTGGAAGGACGCGGAAGAAGGCGAACTGACCCTGCGCGTGCAAGGCGGCACGTTGTCGATCTTGCTGCCGGGGCAGGAGCAGCCGGTTTTCACCGTCACCGATGCCGGCGGCTTCACCCACGGCATGGCGGGGCTGTTCAGCACGGGCAAAGAACTGACCATCCTGGAGATGAACATAACGCCTTTGGCAGGGGAGTGAACGCAGATGAAATCCATGTCGCTCAGCATTTCGCGCCCGGAGGAATTCGCGCTGGTCGCCAAAGCACTGGGATCAGAGCAGCGCATTCAAATCCTGCTGCTATTGGACGAGCGCAGCATGAATGTGGTGGAGCTTGCCGAAGCGCTGCAAATGCCGGTGTCTACCGTCAGCAATCACATCATCCAATTAGAGGGCGCGGGGCTGATCAATACCGAGCGCCAAAGCGCGGTACGCGGCAGCATGAAGCTGTGCAGCCGCAAGATCGACCAGATTTCCATCGATATGGTGGCGGGCTACCATCGGGGCAGCCAATCCACATTCCTCACCATGCCCATCGGATATTATTCGGATTGTGATATTGAGCCGGTGTGCGGCCTGGCCAATCGCGAACATCCCATTGCCTTTGAAGACGAGACCAGCAGCTTTTATGATAACGAGCGTACCAGCGCGCAGATTTTGTGGTTCCGGCGCGGGTATGTGGAATACCGCTTTGCCAGCCG
>JAVBRU010000016.1:0-33010 GCA_031547595.1 Eubacteriales bacterium | reverse complement strand
ATGCTTATTGTTTTAACGCAATGGCATTGAACTGCGCAGCCCTTTCTACATTCTTTGGCATTTTCCGCACACTCGTTAGACAATGGCTGTATACAACTGCATATACAATGAGGGCATCCTGAATAGAAGCGAGGAGATGGGGATGTCCTCTTTGCATGTAAAAATGGAACGGCGCGGCGCCAAAGCGCCACGGGACAAGGTTGGGTTTATACCGCGCATACGCGCGGTGTTTGCGCTAATAAGCAAACACAGGGCGCAGGTGCTGATGGCGGCTGCTTTTTTTGCCGTCAGCCTGGCGCGGTGCTTCACCATCCCTTCGCCTTACGCGCTGTGCTGCCTGGCGGCGCTGCTTTGGGTGCGCTATCCCGTGCGCGGTGCGCTGACAGGCATTGTGGGTAGTGCGGTCTTTCAATGGGCGTGGGGCGTGCCGGTGGATACCTGGCTGTATATAGGCTGTGTAATGGCATTGGTAATCCCTAAACTAAAACTGGACAAGCCTTGGCAATTGACGCTATTGACGGGCATGTTGCTGTTTTTGCGTATGGGCATTGCAGTGGCGCAGGCAGCCACGGCGCAGCAGGCCATCCAGGCGGCGGTCTCCATGCTGCTGGGCGTAATTTCCATGCCCGCGCTATGCCGCGGGGCACGGCTGATCAAAGAAGGCCGCCCAGAATGGAGCAGCGACGATCTGATGTGCCTGTTGCTGCCGGGGATGATATTGCTGGCTGGCATGGGCAATCTGGCAGGTTTTCGGATCAATTTGGGGCTGTTGGCCGGCTGTTTGATGGTGCTGGTAAGCGCGTATGTGCTGGGCAGCCCGGCGGCAGTGAGCACGGGGCTGGTGGCAGGCGTGGCACTGATGGTGGGCGGCCACAGTGCGCTGATGCTGGCCTGCCTGTCGCTTGGCGGTATTGTGAGCGGCCTATTTCGCGGGCGGCGTCGCTGGCGTGGCGCGCTGATGTTTTTATTGGTGCTGGTGTTTGCCATGTATCTGCTGATCCTCAGCTTTGATACCACCATTTTTGTGACGGGCGTGCTGGCGTGCCTCATGTTTTTACTCATTCCGGAAAAAAACCTGCGCAAATTGAGCGCGTTCATCCGGCGGCTGTATCCCCAGCGTCCGGTGGAAAACGCGTATACCCGCGCACGGCTGCGCCAATGGGTGATGGCGGTGGAGCGCATGGCGGATGCCCTGCCGGAAACCAAGGAGCAGCTGCCGGACGCTGGCCAGCGCGCTGAAGAACTCACCGAGCTGCTTTGCGCGGGCTGCGACCATATGATGCAGTGCTGGCATGAAAACTATGAAGACAGCAAGCGTGGCATGCACAAACTGGCCGAGGCGGGCTGTCAGCCGGAGCTGTACGCGCAGGTAGTATACGATCACTTTAGCCACTGCGCACGCTATGCGGAAATCCCGCAGTGTATTTCGATGCAAGATAGTAAGCTGCAGCAGGCGCACAAGCAGGCGGTGTATGCCCAGTATCAGCGCGATATGCTGGAGACACATTTAAGTGCCATGAGTCAGGCCGTGCAGCTGCTCACCATCGAGGGCACGCAGCGCGACGGGTGCGATCCGTCCGTGCTCACACAGCTGGAAGAGGCGCTCGATTATCTGCGCTTCCCCGCGCACGTGCAATACCTCAAGCGCATTGACGGGCACTATATGCTGGGCTTGCAGCTGGATCAGTTTTCGCTTCGCCCGAACATCGACGAAAACTTTTTGCGTTATATCAGCAACCGCCTGGGCGTACCGCTGCGCATGACGCAACATACACACGGCGAAATCCTGCTGGAAGAATGCCCGCCCATCACGATCCTCAGCGGCATGGCCACCGCCTGCGCCATTGGCGAGCGCCGCACCGCAGGCCTTGCGCGCGATGTGGGCAACGGCGATGCTGTGCTGGCACGCACGCTGCCCGGCGGGCAGATGCTGCTGGCGCTGAGCGACGGTATGGGGCACGGCGCGCACGCGCAGGAGGAAAGCAAAAAGACACTGGAATTGTTGTCCCTGTGTATGGAGGCGGGCTACACCCGCGCCCAGGCCATTACTGCCGTCAACGGCATGATGCTCACCGCCACAGGGGGCGAGCAGTTTGCCACGGTGGATCTGTGCCTGGTGGATTTGTGGACAGGCAAGGCGTATATGAATAAGCTCGGCGCTTGCCAATCGCTGCTCATTCAAGGCCAGCACATCCGCACCATTGAAGGCGCAGCGCTGCCCCTTGGCATTGTGGAGCATGTGGTGCCCATGGAACACAGCGTGTCCCTAGCCGAGGGAGACACCTTGATATTGATGAGTGATGGCATCACAGACGCTTTTGAGGGCATCGAGCAGGTGCGTGAAGTGGTGCAAAAATACCTCGAGGCCGCGCCCCAGCGCCTGGCAGATATGCTGCTGCAGGATGCGTTGATCCTGTCCGGCGGCATGCCCGCCGATGATATGACGGTGCTGTGTGCCCGCTGCCTGCAGCAAACGGCGCAGCAAAAACGCATGGCATCATAAGACTACCATCTGCACACAGCCATATCTACCCGCCCATCAGGTAAAAACGGGATGTCCTCGGCCTCCAGCATCGCCCTTCGCACCACGGCGAGTTCGCCGCCGGCAATGCTGCCATCCGCCATCACCACCCGCTGCCAGGGCAGATGATCCGGGCAGCAGCGCATGGCCCAGCCCACCATCCGCGCGGCATGGGGCCGCTGAAGCATGCGTGCAAGCTGGCCATAGGATACCACCTTGCCCCGGGGGATTTGCTCCACCAGGGCGTATACCTGTGCAAAGAATGCGGATTGATCGGGCTTATCTTTCGGGGTGATCATTGTTTCCAAGCTCCTGTATAATCTGGCAACGCATGCAGATCAGCTGCTTCATTACGGCAATATCCTCGGTGTTTGGGTTGCGGAAGCGAAAACCAATCACTCCGCCGCCGCACACCCGCTGTTTTTTGCCCAGTACCCACACAAACATTCCCAGGTGCGTGGTGGCGCAGGCATCGCAGCGCCAGATATGACGCAGCACCTGTCTTTGAAACTCCTGCGGCTGCTGCGCCAGGCGGCTGTTGATCAGTGCCGAGTCGTTCCAATGATAGGTGCCGATGATGCGCACGTCGAGCAGCCGCTCGTGATCGCCCTCGCTGCCAATGCACATCACCTGCGCGCCCTTGTATTTATAATCCACTTTCCAGTAGGTATTGATGGTAGGCGTCAGGCCGTTAGCCACGGCAAAGGCATGAAGCGCCTCAGCCTGGGCCCGCTGCGCCGAAATCAGCGGACGGAAGTAATCCACCGGCGCGGGCTTGTATTTGGGGCGCAGGCAGCGAAAATCCACCGTGCTGAAGGCAAAAAAGTTGAATCCGCTCATCGGCATGGCCTTGGCCGCCAGGGCGCACAGCGCAGGCAGCATGCCAGGGTATTGAACGGCAGTTAGTACATTTCCCTCGCATTCCAGCCCCACACGCCGCAGTGCATCCAGGCGTTTATCCAGCGCAATGGGGCTGGTGGAAGTATTCACCTGCTTGGCGATCGCTTGCATATCCTCCGGCGAAACAATCAGTGTATCTCCCGTCCGCTTGCCCAGCCTGCCAAGGTGCGAAATCAGCGCCACATAGCCGTGCACGCTGTTGCGCGTTTGCGCCAGTATTGCTTTCATTTTGCTGGGATACTTCTGCTTGACGGCGTTCACCGTTTTACCCGCGCAAAAATTCTCCAACATCAGGACGGGCAGATGATATGCTTCGGGATGGTCGTACATATCGCTCAGCAGCGCCATCACAAACCCGTGATACGCTGCCGCGGACGCCTGCAAAGACGCATCCTCCAGCACTTCCAAGGATTTATTGAGTGGATAGATTCCCCGCGCAGCAGAATAGATGGTTCTGTGCACCATCGAAGGGAATACCGTCAATTCCAATGCAAAATCCATAACAGCTTCTCCCTTGTAGTCTTTGCGCTTATTCTAACACAAACAAGTGTTTTTGTCTTGTGAAAAATTTCTCGCTGTTCCCCTTTACAAAGCAAAAGAAGTGGGTTATACTGTATGGGAACAAAAGTTCTTCTTTGCGAAAAGGCGGGATTCTTCAATGAACTTGTATGATAAACTGACCCTGCTGGCCGACAGCGCCAAGTATGACGCCGCATGCACTTCCTCCGGGGTAGACCGCGCCGGGGGCAAAGGGCTTGGCAATGCCACGGCCTGCGGCATCTGCCACAGCTTTGCGGCGGACGGGCGGTGCATATCCCTATTGAAGGTGCTGCTCTCCAACCACTGTGTGTACGACTGCAAGTACTGCGTCAACCGCTGCAGCAACGATGTGCCGCGCACTGCCTTCACGCCCGAAGAGCTGGCCGAGATCACCATTCAATTCTACCGCCGCAATTATATTGAGGGCCTGTTTTTGTCCAGTGGCGTGCTCAAATCCCCTGATAACACCATGGAGCAAATGATCCGTGCGCTGGAAACCCTGCGCAACCGATATCAGTTCAACGGCTACATCCACGCCAAAACCATCCCCGGCGCGTCACCGCTGCTGGTGGAACGGCTGGGGCTGCTGGCCGACAGGCTGAGTGTGAACATCGAGTTGCCCAGCGAAGTCAGCCTTGTATCCCTCGCCCCCAACAAAACCAAGCAATCCATATTAGCACCCATGGGGCAAATCAGCCAGGGCGTGAAGCAAAGCAGCAAGGAGTTAACGGTGTATCGTCATGCGCCGCGCTTTGCCCCGGCAGGGCAATCCACCCAGATGATCATCGGCGCGACGCCGGAGACAGATTACAAGATCATCCGCTTGGCTTCCGGCCTGTACAAAAACTACAGCCTGCGCCGCGTGTTTTACTCCGCCTACATCCCCACCGTGGCAGACACTTTGCTGCCCTCTGTGGATACCAAGCCGCCGCTGCTGCGCGAGCACCGCCTCTATCAGGCTGACTTTCTGATGCGCCAGTATCAATTCTCTGCCGAAGAAATCCTCACGGAGGAAACACCCAATTTCAACCCGTATCTCGACCCGAAGTGCAACTGGGCTATCCACAACATGCAATACTTCCCCGTGGATGTGAACGCCGCGCCCTTGGAGACACTGCTGCGCGTGCCCGGCATTGGCCCCACCAGCGCACAGCGCATTGTGATTGCGCGCCGGCAAAACCGCCTCAGCCTCGACGGCCTCAAGCGGCTGGGCGTGGTACTCAAGCGTGCGCAGTATTTTATCATCGCCAGTGATCTGCCTAGGGGCTGCGATGCCGGGCGCGAATATGTGGTGCGCGCGCTGATCGACCCCAAGGCCTATGCCTTTGGTATGGAGCAGCTCAGCCTGTTTACCCCCGGCGCAACCGTGCCCGCCTTGGCCCCGGGAATGCCCATTCAGCATGCGATAGAGGAGGCGGTAACATGCCTGGCTTCCAGCTTTTGATGCACGAAACCGATACTATCTATACCTACGATGGCTCCCTGGCGGGCTTTTATTGCTGCGTGCACGCCGCCGTGTATGGCAAGGAGCTGCCCCTTGACATCACCTCCGCCGATGATGCGCAGTGCACACTGATGCCCCCGCGCTTCATCGATACCGATTCTGATCAAGCGCTGCGCGTGCGCCATTCCATCCGTGATAAAATTTCGCCGCGCATGCTGGAGCTGTGCGAAAACGTGTTTTTAAGCTGTTTGCCGCAAAAGGAGCGTGCACTGCTGCTGGTGCTGCTGCGCGGATACCGCCAGGGCGGCAGCGTGGCAAACGACCTTGCCAACCCCCTGGTGAACAGGCTGCTGAAGGCCGAGAGGCACACCACCCATGAGGCGCATCTGCTCTCCGGCTTTATCCGCTTTGCCGATCATCAGGGCACATTGATTGCCACCATCAGCCCCAAGAATTTTGTGCTGCCGCTGCTTGCCCCGCATTTTGCCGATCGTTATTCTCAGGAAGCCTTTCTTATTTACGACAATACGCATAACGCCGCGCTGTTTTACCAAAACGGGCACTTTGAAATCGCGCAGGTGGAGCAGGCGTCCATCCCCCCGCCTGATGAAAAAGAGCTGCATTACCAGGCGCTGTGGCGACGCTTCTACAACACCATCGGCATCAAGGAGCGCGAAAACCCTCGCTGCCGCATGACCCATATGCCCAAGCGTTATTGGGTGAATATGGTGGAAATGCAAGAGGCGGAGGATGTGCCGGGGGCTACTGCCCATCAGTATTCCCGCAGCCTGCCGCAACAGGCAAGCCTTTTTTAGGGGAGAAGAAAAAGCAGGCAGTTGACTGCAGAATGCTCGCATTCCTAAGATCAACTGCCTGCTTCTTTTGCTCTAGCCCCGGCCGGAAATGGCCGTGCACGCACACAAGTCACGTGAGCGGGTCTTTATTGTATGTCATTTCTGCGTTTGCCTGGCTGGAGCGGATATAGGGTTTCTTTTCGTCAGTCAGATTTGCCAGATGACCTATAATGAGATGCGAGGTGAAAAAATTGGGACATTATGAAGATGAACTGGTGAAGTTGGCTATAAGGGGAGCAGCTAGGTACATCAAAGCGGGCTTAAAAGGCCAATCACCAGCTGAACGTGAAGAACTGTGCCCCAGCGTTCTTCCGTGTTCTTACGCATTATTCGTAGACTGCGCGGCTCCCACCCACATAGGGCAGGCGCGCATACGCCATCACCAGGTTGGCCTCGCCAATACGGGTTACAACGCAGCGCACCGGCACCGCCACCGGGCGGATATGCATGCCAATCAGCGTGTCGCCCACATCCAAGCCCGCATCGGCCTGTACGTTTACCACCAGCGCAGGCTCCGCAAGCAGCTTCCACGCGGCGGCGGGCACGCTGCCACCCGCCTTGGGCTGGGGCACAGCATTGACGCGGGTATAGCCATGCCGCAGCGCGGCGGCTTTGGGCACCACGAGCGAGCGGTTGAGGTGCTCGCAGCACTGGAATATAGGCGTGTAGCCATGCTTTTCGCAAAAGGAGAGCATCGCCTCGGCCACCCATTGTCCAACCTCCGGCGCACTTTGCTTGCCAATCACGCCGCCGGTGATCTCGCTGGTGGAGCAGCCCAGCACAATCTGTGCACCCGGCTCCAGGGAAGCGGCTTCGCACAGCGCTGTCAGTGCCTCGATCAACTGATTTTCAATGATTTGCTTGTCCATATTATTGTTCCTTCCTAAACTCATACATGCCAATCGCGGCCGCGATGGACAGATTGAGGGAGTCGATAGCATTGCTGTGCGGGATGCGGATGGGCTGCCCGAAGGCTGCAAACTCCGGCGGCAGCCCTGTGCCCTCATTGCCAAAGATCAGGGAGAAGGGAGCTTCTTTCTTTGCCTCATCCGGCGGCAGCGCGCCGTCCAGCATAAAAGGAAAGAGCGTCTGCTGCGGAAACTGGGCACGGTAAAGCGCAAAATCGTCATACTCCGTCACGCGCAGCGAGAACAGCGCGCCCATGCTGGCGCGCACCACAGGTGGCGCGTACACATCGGCGGCGGGGCGGATGATGGCAATGTCGAGGTAGCCAAAGCCCAGCGCGGTGCGCAGGATGGTGCCCAGATTCCCGCTATCGGAAATATGGTGCAGCACCACATGCCATCCGGGCAACAGCGGTGCGGCCTCCTTGGCAAACACGGCGGCGGCAAAGCAGTTGTCCTTGCCGGACACGCGGGCGAGGGCTTTGTCTGCCTGCTCCACGCGGATATTATGCTGCTGGCAGAGCGCAAGGATTTTATCCAAGCCCTCGCTGCCCTCCGCGCGGGAGTGTGTGAGCACGCGGCGCACGCGCTGCGGCGCGCGGGTGAGCGCCTCCAGCGTGGGGAACACGCCGGGGGCGTAGGAATAATCAAGGGAACGGTCATAGGTTTCGAGGCTCGGCACGGTGTATCGCCTACTTCATAAATTTTTCGATCAGCTGTTGCTTCTTTTTGTCAAAGGGCGGGTAGCGCATGGGCAAATCCAGCCAGTTCGCTTTTTTGACGATGCTCTTGGTATGGCTGAAGGTATCAAACGAAAACTTGCCATGATAACCGCCCATGCCGCTGTGCCCCACGCCGCCAAAGGGCATGTGCGGGGTGGCCAGGTGGATGATGGTGTCATTGACGCAGCCGCCGCCAAAGGATACGCGCCCAAGCACGGCGTCTTCTGTTTCTTTGCTGCCTGTGAACAGATACAGCGCCAGGGGCTTTTCGTGCGCGTTGACCGCGGAAATCACCTGCTTTATATCGTCATACAGCAGCACCGGCAGCACCGGGCCAAAGACCTCCTCCTGCATGGCGGGGCTGTCCCAGGTGATGCCGGTCAGCAGGGTAGGGGAGATACGCTGCCCATCGCCCCGGCCGCCATAGTATACGGTTTCATTTTTGATTAAGCCCATCACGCGGTTGTAATGCTTCTGGTTCACCATTTTGGGCCACTGATCGCATTGCAGGGCATCACCATAAAACTGCTGCCAGCAGGCTTTGATGGCTTGCATCAGCGGCTCTGCCACCGACTGATGCACATACAGATAATCGGGCGCAACGCAGGTCTGCCCGCTGTTGAGCGCCTTGCCAAAGGCGATGCGCCGCGCGGCAACAGCGATGTCTGCCGTTTCGTCCACAATGCAGGGGCTTTTGCCGCCCAGCTCCAGCGTGACCGGCGTTGCGTGTTTTGCGGCCTTTTCCAGCACCAGCTTGCCCACAGTGACGCCGCCTGTGAAGAAAATGTAGTCAAACCGCTCGTCCAGCAGCGCCTGATTTTCCAAGCGTCCGCCCGTGACCACCGCCACAAACTCCGGCGGCATCCACTTTGCGATGATCTCCTGAATGATGGCCGTGGTGTGCGGCGCGTCATTGCTGGGCTTGAGAACGCAGCGGTTGCCTGCGGCAAACGCGCCCACCAGGGGCGATAGGGTGAGCTGGAAGGGATAGTTCCACGGTGCCATGATCAACACCACGCCGTAGGGCTCCCGTAACATGAAGCTGCGGGCGGGGAACTGTGCAATCGGGGTGGGCACGCGCCGGGGCTTCGCCCAGGCTTTCAGGTGCTTTACGGCATCGCCAATTTCGGTCAGCACCATGCCAATCTCCGTCATGTACGCCTCACAGGGGCTTTTGCCGAGGTCTTTTTGGAGCGCTTCACAGATGGCTTCCTGCCGATCCAGTATGATTTCTTTCAGGCGCAGCAAAGCAGCCCTGCGCTCCTCAACGGTCAATGCGTTCCAAGGCGCGCTTCTTTGCGCGGCCACAATGTCAGCGATGGACATGCAATATATCCTCCAATAAGCGCTTGGCCATGGCCTTGCCGTGCTGGCCCACCTCGCCCAGCGGCCCAACGCACGATGGACAGCCCTGCGGGCAGGGGCAATCGCTGACGGCGGTCAGTGCGTGCATCAACAGCGCATCCCGCATGCGAAAGGCCTTTTCCGACAGCCCGACGCCGCCGGGGCAGTTGTCATACAAAATCAGCGTGGGCTTGTCTGTGAACGGGCACTTCACCTGATAGGAAATCGCCACATCGCGGGGCGAGCACATCAGGTATAACGGCGCGATGATGCGCATCAGGTTGGCAATGCCCAACATGCCGCCCTGCAGGTCGTCTTTTTCGTACCTTGCGGCGATGTCGTCCGGCACGGTGCGCCACATGGCGGTGGTGTGCATATCGGTTTCCGGCAGCATCACGGGGCCAAAACCGAGGTTCTCGCCGGTTTCAAAATGCATCTTTTTGAAAATCTTGACGATGGAGGTGACTTTTACTTCGCCATACGCCGCATCCTGCTCTTCTTTTTCGATGTCCAGGAGGCTGAGGCTGACGTTCAAATCGGCATCGGTGTAATAATCCACATCCACCTTGCGGATGAATGCCTTGCAGGCGTCAAAATCCAGCTTTTCCACCTGGTAGGTCTGCCCCTCGTGCATATAAATGGCGTTTTCGTGCAGCAGCATGGGCACGGTGAAGCGGTCCATTTCGCCCACCATGCGCGGGTGTCCGGGGTCACTGATGTCCATGATCAGATAATTCTCCGTCATGGCGGTGCGAAGGCTCATTTCGCTGGCGGGGAAATCCTCCGCCATCCAATGATACGTGTCGCCCACGTGGCGCAGAATTTGCGCGTCACACAGGTAATCCAGCATTTCCGTGCCGCCCAGCGCGTTGCCCAGGCTCTCGCCATCCTTGAAGGGCAGCTCGTACGCCGCGCATTTCAGGTGGCTGAGCAGCACGTAGAGGTTGTCCGGATTGACGAGGGCGTGCTCTGGCGATTGCTCAAAAAAGTAATCCGGGTGGGAGATGATATATTGATCGATTGCCGAGGAGGACGCCACCATGAACGTGGCGGATACGCCGTGCCGCCGCCCCGCGCGCCCAGCCTGCTGCCAGGTGCTGGCAATGGTGCCGGGATAGCCGCACAGCACGCAGGCCTCCAGCGCGCCGATGTCTATGCCAAGCTCCAGCGCGTTTGTGGATACCACCGCGCCAATGCGCCCCGCGCGAAGCCCCTGCTCGATCTCCCGGCGCTCGGAGGGCAAATACCCGCCGCGGTAGCCGCGCACCAGCCCGGCGTTGCCGATGGGGTCCTTCACCAGCTCTTTCAATTGGCGGGTGAGCACCTCCACCTGCAGGCGGCTTTTGGCAAACACGATGCTTTGCACGCCGTTTCGCACCAGCAGCGACGCCATGCGCCGCGTTTCGTGCAGCACGGATTTGCGGATGCCCAGCTGCTCGTTGACCACAGGGGGGTTATAGAATATGAAATGCCGCGCGCCGGAGGGTGCGCCGTTGTCGTCAATGCAGCAGATTTCGCGCCCTGTCAGCATTTCGGCCAGTTCCTTGGGGTTTTGGATGGTCGCGCTGCACAGGATAAACTGCGGGTGGCTGCCATAAAACTCGCACAGGCGGATGAGGCGGCGAAGCACGTTGGCGAGATTGCTGCCAAACACGCCGCGATAGCTGTGGATTTCGTCAATCACGATGTATTTGAGGTTTTCAAACAGCTTGACCCACTTGGTGTGGTGCGGCAAAATGCCGCTGTGCAGCATATCGGGGTTGGTGACCACCACATGCCCCGCCTGGCGGATGGCGCGCCGCGCCGCGCCCGGCGTGTCGCCGTCGTAAGTGAAGGTTTTGATGTCCGCACCCAGCAGCGTGATCAGCTCGTACAACTCACTCACCTGATCGCTGCTGAGCGCCTTGGTGGGGAACAAATACAGCGCCCGCGCATCGGGGTTTTTCAAAATTTCGCTGATGACGGGCAGGTTATAGCACAGCGTTTTGCCCGATGCCGTGGGCGTGACTACCACAAAATCATGCCCGTTCAGCGCCGCCTTATAGCACGCGGCCTGATGGGTGTACAGCTTGCTGATGCCGTGCTTTTGCAGCGCAAGGGGAATGCGGGGGTCCACACCCTCCGGATACTCCACAAAGCGGGCAGGGCGCGCGGGGATGACGCGCCAATGCGTCACCTGCTGCATAAAATCCGCACTGGCCTTCAATTGCTCCAGCAGTTGCTCCAGGTTCATTCCCTCTCCCCCTTTTGATCCATTATAATATGATTTGCAGTGCTTGACAAGGCGAACAGCGCAATCTATATTTAACATATAACGAACCGATGCCGCGTCCTCATCGTCTAATGGATGAAGGGAGATGAACATGCCCGTGCAAACAGACGCATTCGTACAGTGCGCGATGGAGCTTCAGCGCACGCTGTACCGCGTGGCCAAAACGCTGCTGCGCAGCGATCAGGACTGTGCCGACGCCGTGCAGGAAGCAATGCTCAAGGGCATTGCCGGCGCGGGCAGGCTGCGCGAAGAAAAGTTTGTGAAAACCTGGCTGACGCGCATCTTGATCAACACCTGCAAGGATATGCTGCGAAAGCAATCCCGCGTGCAAACGGTTGAACTATTGGAGGATTATCCCGCACCCCCCATAAACCCGCAGGCGGCGCTGTATGAGGCGCTCAGCTCCCTGGACGAGGCGCTTCGCCTGCCGATGGTGTTATACTACCTCGAAGGGTTCACCGTGAAAGAGGTATCGGATATGATTGCCGTGCCGGAGGGCACGGTGAAGCGGAGACTCTGGAACGCGCGCAAGGAAATGCGGGAAATTTTGAAGGAGGAGGCGATTTGACATGAGCGACCAGGGCTTCAAAAAACTCCTCGAATCCGCCTTCCCGGATACACCGGATGTGGTGATTGAGCGTATGCAAACGGTGTCGCAGCAGGCTTTGCAACACAAAAAGGCAAAGCGCAAAAAGCTGATGAGCCGCGCCCTGCTGGCGGCGCTGATCGCCCTCACGCTGACCGGCGCTGCCGCCAGTGTGCTAAACCATTATGGCGTGTTTGGCTTTGGCCTGGGCATGATGTATGGCAGCGAAGAATATTACTACACCCTGCCTGAGGTGCAGGACATGGTGCATTATGAGCTGTGCACCACGCAGGTGGGCACGATGGAATGGAGCGTGCGCGAGGCGATCTATGACGGGCGCGTGCTGCGCGTGGTGTATGCCGTGCGCGATACCACCGAAACCAAGCCCTTCACCCAGCAGCAAATGAACAGTGAAAACATGCAGGGCATCGCATCGGACTATTACTATGCTATGTGCCAGCGCGAGGGCATGTACCTGGCGGCGGACGGCAACGGCGCGATTGCTATCAACGGGCTGGAGGTCAACCTGGAAAGCGTGTTGTACAGGCTGGGCGAGCAGCCCGGCGAGGTGCTGTTCTGGATCGACTGCCGCATGGAGTATTACGATCAGGAAGCGCAGCAATATACCTCCATCCAGCCCGAGGGCGTGATTGACCTGTTCCTGGCGTTCCGCTACACCAAGGAGCGCACGGATAATCCCCCCGATGGGATGCACTTTATCATGAACGTGAAGGACGCGGCCAGCCGCTATGCCGTGGAGCCGCCCGCGCCCTATACCCTCAAAATCGGCGGTGTCGTGCGCTTTACCGATCTGCACTTCTCGCCCGCCACAGTATACATCACCTACTCCATCACCGTGCCCAAGGCGCAGGTGAGCGATTGGGACGAGGATGCCCTGTGGGACATTCACAGCGAATACTGGAGCCGCGAGGGCAACCTGATGGATGCCAACGGCAAGCCGCTGGGCGTCAACACCACCGGCTGGGGCGGCCTGAACATCGATGAATATGGCGACCTCTGCCTGCGCTACCACACCGAATACACGCCCAGCGACGCCTATACCGATACCATTTATCTGATAATGGGGGACGAAAAGGTGCCCATCCCGATGGGGTATGCCAATCCATAACTTGCTTCAATAATCTGTAAAATACACACCCCTTACTTTTGTGTACTCAAAAAAGGAGAAATACGATGAAAAAGCTGCTTGCCATCGCGCTTATACTGGCACTTTTATCCCCTGGCTTCTGCTTGGCGCAGGGGCAACCCGACCGGTCTATCACGCAAATTCAGGCTGAAGTATCCGGCGGCTGGCAGGATGCCTACACCACTGCCAAAGGCCAGACCGTAGTGATTGACACCCCCGTGGTGGTGCCGCAGGTGGACAAGGTGCCCATTGTGCGCGTCACCTGGCCGGAGGCGCTCAAAAACCTGTCCGCCGCCCTCACGGTGGAAAACAACACCCGCCAATCTGCTACGTTCTATCGGGATATATCCTTTATTACGCCCGATCATGTGCTGCTGGAGGCGGAAGAATACGACAACCCGAATTACACCTTAGCCGAAGCGCCGGAGGCATTTTTGGCCCTCGTGAAGCAATATGCGCCCTATTATGAAAACGAGCAGTTTGAGCTGGGCAATATGCTGGCTTACTCCGTGCCCGGCAGCGATTATGGATATTATCAGCTGCTGTTTTACCAGACCTTCCATGGCATCCCGTTCCTCATCCGCAGCGGCTTTCGCTACCCCACAAAGACCATCGTGGCCGTTCTTGGCAACGGCATAAGCGGCATGCTGCGCAGCGATAACCAGTTCCATGTCAACCTTTCTGCCTGCAAGGAGATAAAGGTGGAGGCGGAGGATGTGCCGCTATTGCCCTTTGAGGACATCAAAAAAGCCTTCCAAACGGCCATTGAGGGCGGCTATGTGCAAAGCTTTGACGAGGTGCACTTTGGATACATGCTGTTTTTTGACAAGGCCAAGCTGGGCAAGGAATATCTGCTGATGCCCGTGTGGGTGGCCAAGGGACAAATCCGCGGTGCGCTGGCCTCCTCCTTTGACGAGCCGGACAGGGAAGCGCAGTTTCTTGGCTATAACAACCTGAACATTCTGGTGGTCAACGCGCAAAGCGGCGAACTGTATGCCCTGAACACCGATAAACGGCAGGACAGGCAGTATGCCCCTGCCATCATCAACTGGGAGTAAGCCGTGCGCGAAGAATTGAAAAACGCGTTTCGCCGGCCGCATGTATATATCGGCACGGCAGGGTTCCTGCTGTGTTTGCTGGGAACTTCGCTGCCCATGTGGATCACCCGCTGCATAGATGGCGACAGACAGTACATGTCCGCCATGGGGCAAAGCTTTACCCCGCTGTTCTTTGGCGGCGCCATTCTGATCATTCCCTTTTGCGCTGCGCTGGCCTATGCCATTTTGCAGGTGGAGGAAATCCGCACGGGGTTTCTCTTGCCCCGCGCGATGCGCGGCACGCTGAAGCAATATGCGCTCACCAAGCTGACCGCGGCTGCGCTGTGCGGGGCGGTTGCGCTTGGCGGGGCATGCCTTCTCCATTCGCTGCTGTGGCATGTGCTGGCCGGGCCGTATGATATTGCAGTCCGCCCGGATGTAGAGGTGCTGTTCATCCCCGGCACGGTGTATGACACGCTTGCCAGGCTGCCTTATGCGTGGCCCGCGTATCTGCATGCTGCCGTGGGGCTGGCCATCACCGGCGCGCTGTGGTCTGTTATCGCGCTGGCGGTTGCGCCTTGGATGCCGGATACACAGCTGGTGGTCGTGCTGCCGGTGGTGCTGTACTACGTGTGGAAAAGCGGCTTCTCGTTCTTGCTGTTTCAAAAAGGCTGGATGCTGCCGGATTTCACCGGCCTGTACAATAACGACATCTTTTGGAAGGATTACTGGATCGCACTGGGCTTTCATCTGCTGCTGCTGGTTGGCGCGGGCGGGCTGTACTTTGCGGGCATCAAAAGGAGGCTGTGCCGTGGGTAAGAGAGCAAATTCCATCGCTGCCATGGCGTTTAGCAACCTTGATGCGTGGCTTCGCACACCCCGCACACTGATGATGGTTCTCACCGTTTTCTTTGTCTGCTTCATCGAAACCACCAAGGCCTTCCGTTCGCTTACCCTGGGCCAAAACACCCTGTACCTTAGCGAAAGCGTGTTTGTGCTGGCGTATTACGGCTTTAACAACCTGCTAAGCAGCATGATTTTTCTGGTGATGATCAGCGAAATCCCCCGTAAAATCCCGTTTCAAAACTGTCTGGTGTTTCGCGGCGGCAAGCTGAAATGGCTGGCGGCGCAGGTGCTGTATTGCCTGTGCGCGGTGGCGGTGTTTTTGCTATTGCTGGTGATTTTCTCTTTCTTCTTTTCATTATTTCGGGCAGATGGGCACAGCGGGTGGAGCCCGCTTGTGCGGGGCGACGTGCCGGAGGGCTATCCCTTTATATCGCGCGAGATGGTGGAGAATCATTCGCCCTTTGTGGCCACGCTGCTGGCGCTGTTGCCCTATGGCGCATTCCTGTTCACTATATCTGTGTTCCTGCTGGCGTCTGGCCTGTTCAATGCCTCCAAGCTGGGGCTGCTGATCGTGGCAGGTTGCATCTTTCTGGATTATATCTCCGTGCAAAACCCGCTGCCCTTCCTGCCCGTGCAGTATGCCACCCTGCAAAATCTGGAAATGGCGGAGGCTCTGCCCGCCGTGTTGCTTGGCTATGCACTTTTCAATGCGGTGCTGTTTCTGGCAATGGCTATGAAGGTGCGGCATACCGATCTTACCTTTGGAGGGCAAATGATATGATACAAGTGGAAAACCTCTCCAAGTGCTATGGCAAAGAGCAAGTGCTGCAGCAGCTCAACATCACCTTTCTTCCCGGGCGCATCTATGGCCTGATTGGCATCAACGGCTGCGGCAAAACCACGTTGCTGCGCTGCATCTGCGGCTTTGCCCGGCCCACCGGCGGGCGCGTGACCGTGCAGGGCAAGGTGATTGGCAGGGATGTGGATTTTGCGCCCCACACCGGCATGATGATTGAGAACCCCGGCTTTTTGCCCCACTATTCAGGCTTTCAAAATCTGTGCATCCTGGCCGGTGTATCGGGCGGCGCAAATTGGCAGCGCATCCGCGAGGTGCTTGCGCTGGCGGGGCTTTCGGCGCAGGCGGATAAGCGCGTGGGGCAATATTCCCTGGGCATGCGCCAGCGCCTGGGCATTGCACAGGCCATTTTGGAAAACCCGGACGCACTCTTGCTGGACGAGCCCTTTTCTGCCCTGGACAAAGACGGCGTTTGGGATATGACCCGGCTGCTGCTGGAGATGCGTGCCCAGGGCAAAACCATCCTGATTGCCAGCCACGAAATGGCGTACCTCCGGCCGCTGTGCGACGAGGCCTACGAAATGTGCCGCGGCGTGCTCCACCGGCTGGAAGGTTTGTGATACATTATACTAAATCGCATCTAAAATCGATAGTCGCAGACGCGCCTTTTCCGCCAATGCGGCACTCCGAATTTTTGAAATAGCGCTGCTATTCCTGCAAATTCTACGTTTGCCTTGACGAAAAATTCACGCCTGCTTTGTATCGATTTTAGAAGCTCATTAGTATTAAAAGGAGGAAAATCCCATGAAAAAACTGCTTTGCATCCTGCTGATCCTGGCACTTGCCTGCCCTGCACTGTGCTTGGCGCAGGAGGACGTCACCCTGCGCATTTATGCATTCTGGAGTGATCAGATCGGGGAAGCATTCACCCAGAAGTACCCGCACATCCGCATCGAAAGCGTGGAGGGCGAGGGCGTGCAGACCTCCCTTGTATCCGGCGAGGATGTGGACATCTACCCTACCTATACCCAGAGCACGTACAAGGACATCCTCAACAAGGGCTACGCGCAGCCCCTCACCCATGAAACCCTGGTGAATCTCACAAAAACCATGCACCCCGCCATCCAGAGCGTGCTCTATCAAAATGAGCAACTGATGGCTGTGCCTTTTCAAATCATCCTGGACACCTGGTCTGTGAACGTGACGGCCTATGAAAAGATGGGCTTCAGCGAAGCAGCCATCCCCGCCACTTTGCAAGAGCTGGTGGATCAGATGATTCTGTGGCAGGACGGCCTCAGCGAAGAATACACCGATAATTTCTTCATTGAGGGCAGCAGCCTGCGCTACATGCTGTCTACGCTCACGCGCCAGTACATCCTCAGCAACGAAACCGACACCGCCGCGCTGAATTTTGACACGCCAGCCTACCGCGCACTGCTGCAAATCCTGGAGGATAACCGTGCCGTGTTCTACGACGCCAGTGCCGAGGAGGAGGCCATCCAAAACAGCGGCGTGTATAAAGTGCCCCTGTTCTTCAACTATCAGTTGTACCTCGGCTATGGCCACATCGATAGCGACCTGACGCGCATGATGATGATCCCTGCCATTGACGATAACACGCCGCGCATGACGACGGGCGAGATGGGCGTGTACTTTATCAATCCCAACTCCAAGCATAAAGAAGAAGCGGAGCTGTTCCTCACTTTCCTGCTGGAAAACATGGAGCCAAGCAACCTGTATTACTATTACCCGGACATCAACGAGCCGCTGATCAGCCCCTATTACGAGAGCAATCTGGCCAATGTCACCCAGAGCATTTCCGAAGCGGAAGCCAAGCTGGCTGCCGCCGTGCCCGACCAGAAGCAGGCCCTGCAGGACGAGCTGGACACCCTGAACGCCCGTCTGGCACGTATTAAAGCCGATCCCTACACCATCTCGCCCGCGTCCATTGCCGTCTACCGTGAGGTATCCGAGAACCTGATACTGCCCATGGAATCCATCTATCTGGCGGGCGGCAGCAATTGCTATGAAGCGCTGCAAACCCTGCTGTACCGCTTCGCCGATGGCGAGCTTAATATCGACCGCCTCATTGACGACCTCAACCGCACCTGCCAGCAGGCATTCAAGGAGAGATGAGGGAACGCTGGGGCAGGAACGCTGGGGCTGCTCGCCCCAGACCCCAGGCAGGGGCATGATGCCCCTGCACCCGCACTTTATGTAGGAAAGGAAAAGCATGTATGAGGAAAGCTTTTTGTTGGGTGATGCTGATTGGGATACTTTGCTCTGTAACTGCATTTGCCGAAACGCCTGCTTATTCTGTGCAGGAACTCAAAGATCAGACGCAATCCGGCTGGCATCAGGTGTACACCGCGCATGGACGCACGATTGCCATTGATATCGACATCGAAGTGCCGGATGTGGACGCCGCGCCCGTGCTCAAGGCCATCCTGCACCCACCCATTGGCGAACCGCAGGCCAGCCGGTTCGCCGCGCAGTATAAGGCACCGGCAGGGGCCAATGCCGGCAACTATGAGTTTCGGAATATTAGTTCCATTGCGAGCAACTTTGTTTTTTCCTACAACACCGGCGCGGCCTATGAAAAAGGCGAGTCTGAAAACAACGTCAGCACCCCGGAACGCGATTTGTTGACGTTTGACTTAGACATCGCTTATGCCGAAAATAACCCCTTGACTGTGCGCGAAGCCTTTCAAATCGCCAAAGACAAGACGGCCGAAATCTGGGGCGAGGGCTACGATCTGGCGCTGGAGCGCGTCGTGCTGCTGGATCAATACAAGAACCGCAGCACAGGCGAAAAGCTGCGGGACAAAGGCGCTTACCGCCTGTACTGTAATCAGGTTCTGCATGGGCTCCCTCTGCTGGCCAATCTGGGCCGCACCTTCAAAACGCGGCTATATGAGATTGACGGCGAATCGTGGGAACATGCCATTCCTTTTACTTCCTTTCTTCAGATCAAAGATGCCGATGCCTATTCGCTGGTGTATTATCTGCTGCAGGAAACAGAGTTGCTGTATGCCGATATGCCGCTGGTTTCCTTTGAAGAGGTCAAGGCCGCCTATGAACAGCTCATTGCGGAAGGGCGCATCCGGCAGATCATTTCCTTGCGCTTTGGCTATATGGACTACATCGGCCCCGAGCGCGATGGGGTGCACCACTATCTGGTGCCCTCCTGGGTGGCGGTGTGCGAATACTATGAAAATCCCCAAGAAGAAAAGCGGGGATTTGAAGCCAATAGCTCTTTCTACGAAACCCTGGGCTACACCACCGCGGTGGTCAACGCGCAGACCGGCCAAGTGCTCGACCCTGAGGATGGCAGTGACGACCGCGCGCTGATGCCCGCCATCATAGGTTGGTAATTGTATAATAAATCCCTCCCCTTGGCATGATAAAGCCAAAAAGGAGGGATTTTTGATGGAAAGCACAACACGGCCGGTTTTCCCCATGCAGCATCAGGCGCAGCAGCCCGGCAGAGAAAGCGATATGAACCCGCGCCCGCAATATGACAACCCCAACTACAAGGCGGCGGGCAAGCTGATGGGCAAATGTGCCCTCATCACTGGCGGCGACAGCGGCATAGGCCGGGCAGTCGCCATCGCCTTTGCCAAAGAGGGCGCGGACATCGCCATCGTGCACCTGAACGAGCCGCACGATGCCCAGCAAACACAGATGGCGGTGGAGAACCTGGGCCGCAAATGCTTTGTGATTCAGGCCGACCTCAAGTGCGAGGAGAATGCTTACCAGGCCGTCAATCAAGCCGTGCAGCAGTTGGGGCACCTGTGCATTCTCGTCAACAACGCGGGCGTACAGTACCCCCAAAACAGCATTCTGGACATCACGCGCGAGCAGATGATGCACACCTTTGAGAGCAACTATTTCTCCGCGTTCTACATGACCAAAGCGGCGCTGCCCCACCTGCAGCCCGGCAGCACCATCATCAACACGGCGTCCATCACTGCCTTTGAGGGCAACGAAACGCTGATTGACTATTCTGCCACCAAGGGCGCGCTGGTCAGCTTCACCCGCTCCATGGCACTGTCGTTGATGGCGCAGAACATCCGCGTCAACTGCGTGGCCCCGGGCCCTGTGTGGACACCGCTGATCGTAGCCAGCTTCTCCCCCGAAAAGGTGCAGACCTTTGGCAGCGATTCCCCCATGCAGCGCGCCGCGCAGCCTTGCGAAATGGCACCCATGTATGTGTATCTGGCCAGTGATGACTCCAGCAACGTCACGGGGCAGGTGATGCACGTCAACAGCGGTACCATCATTAATTGAAGTATAAGCTGCCGCCGCAGAGATTGGCGTTCTGCGGCGGCTTTTGCGTGCCTTGCCACAGGATATGGCGATTGAAGAAATGAGAGGAATATGGTATACTATTAAGCAGGGAAAATATGCTGATTACACGGATGCAAGGAAGTTGAACGGATGAGCAGTTTTAAGTGGTACACCACCCTTAACAAGCTGAACGCTTTTGTATATATTGTGGATTTTTCTACCCATACGATACTGTATGCCAATGAGAAACTGAAGCACTGGTGCGGCGATGTGGTGGGGCAGACGTGCTACAAGGCGTTTTGCAACAGCCTGATGCCCTGTGAATTTTGCGCGTCCATGGACGATCTGAAAGCCTGTGGAGGGTATTTAGAACGGGATTGGCACTATCAGGGCTCTTTTGACAGCCACTTTATCGTCAAAAAACAGGTGGTGGAGTGGGAGGATGGGCGAGAAGCCTGTTTGTGCATCGCGGAGGATATTGCACAGGCCAGCATAGTGCCCTTCAAAACGCAGGATCATAACCCGATGTTTTTTGTTTTTGACGCGATTAATAAGGCGCAGGATATTTATTTCTTGGCTGTTGATCAGGAAAAGCGGGTGCTGTATACCAACGATTTATACAGGCGCACGGTTGGCCGCGATTTCCAGTATGGGGATGTGCTGCCGGTGGATGCGCTGTATGCGCCGGTAGACGCCGTGCGTTTTCACGAAAGCGTGATGCCGCGGGTGTTCGCGGGGGAGACGGTGGAGGTGGAGGTGGCGATGCTGGATGAGCACCAGCATGCCATCCCGCTCAAAACCAGTTCCTTCCCTGTATGTAACGAAAGCGGCGAAGTAGTTGCGCTGGCGTCCTTTGGCATCAACATCCGCACGGAAATTGAGATGCAGGAGCGGGTAGACTGGCAGCACGAAATCCTGGAAAACACCAAGGATATGCTGGTGTGTGTGGATAACCAGATGAAGGTCGTGTATTGCAACCCTGCGATTGACAAGGTGACCCATTGGCTGGACAAGGGCACGTCCTCCTATATCGATGGCAGCCATCTTGCGGCGGATACGATTGCGTATTTGCAAAAAGCAGTTTTGCCGGAGCTGCAGGCCAATCGCGCCCACAATTGCGAGATCAACCTGATAACGGATGACCGCCAGGCCATCCCGGTGGATGCAGACTTTTTCCCGATTTTTGACCGCGATCACCACCGCACCGGCTTTGGCGCGGTGATGCATAGCATTGCCGACCGCAAACAGCTGGAGGCAATGAACGAGCGGCTGGAGGTCGCGCTGGATTTGGCGGATGCGGGCAGCTGGGAAATCGATGTGGCGGGCAAAACGATACAGTATGACGCCCGTTTTGAGCGCATGATGCATCTGCCCCCGCCGCCCATGACCATCGCCGCGTGGGCAGAGCATGTGGCCGCCACCATGGACAACGCTGTCTATGCGGATTTGATCGACTATTTGCGCAATCATTTTGACGGTACGTGGCCTTCGGATTACCGCAACATGTATGCCAGCTTCCCTGATGGCACATTCCTGTATTCCAATTGTACGGCAACCACCTATTACGACGCGGCGGGAAAGCCGGTGCGTATTGTGGGCACCACATGGGATGTGACCGAGCAGGAACTGGAGCGGCAGGCGTTTGCCGCCATTCAGGAGAGCCAGCTGGCATCTCAGGCGTTTCTCACGCATTTCTCCGTGCCCTTTACCCAGCCGTCCGATGATTTTGACGCATTGATGACCAACGCCATCCAATCGCTGCGGGAGTACTTCCAGGCGGATCGGGTATCGATTTATGAGTTTCAGCCGGATCAATCGCTGCTGTGCACCTATTCTTGCCAGAGCAACAAGGGCATCCCCAGCATTGTGGGCTATTGCTATTCGTATGAGAGTATGGAAAGCCTATATGAGGAGATGGCCGGTCAGCCGTATTTTTACCGGCAGGATACCAGGGAGCTATACCGCGATCACCCGGCAGTCTCGCTTGGCTCTGCCAGTATTTGCTACATCCCCATCATGATTGACGGCAAAGACATCGGCTATCTGGTGTTTGCCAACCACCGGCAAAAGGCCAACTGGTCGGATACGCTGTTCCGCCCGGCGATGATGGCCAGCTCCATCATCGCGGGCGCTTACGCCATCCGCAGGCGCGATGACGCGCTGAAGAAGGCTACCCGGGAAGCGCAAAGCGCCAGCATTGCCAAGACGCAGTTCTTGGCCAATATGAGCCACGAAATCCGCACGCCCATGAATGCCATTGTGGGCATGGTGAAGCTTTCGGAGAACGAAAAATCCATCGAAAAATACCGCCAATACATGGACAACATCAAAAATGCCTCTGCGCATCTGTTGAATGTCATCAACGACATATTGGATATTTCCAAGATCGAGTCCGGCAAGCTGGCGCTCAATGACGTGGTGTTCAGCATGGAGAAGGTGATCCAGAAATCCTGTGCGATCATGGCGCTGAAGGTGACGGAAAAATGCCTGACCATGCGCATTGACCGGGGCAGCAAGCTGCGGCTGCGGTACCTGGGCGATGATGTGCGCATTTCGCAGATATTGACCAACCTTCTGTCCAACGCCGTCAAGTTTACGCCCGATGGCGGCAAAATTGACGTGTACGTAGAGGAGATTGCCTGCGAGGGCGATGTGGCCACGGTGCAGATCATCGTGGAGGATAACGGCATCGGCATGTCTGACGAGCAGCAGCGCCGCGTGTTTAACTTCTTTGAGCAGGCTGATGGCAGCATCACCCGCAAGTTTGGCGGCACGGGCCTGGGCCTTGCCATCAGCAAATCGTTTGCGCAGATGATGGGCGGCTCGATCACCGTGGAATCTGAGCTGGGCAAGGGCTCTCGGTTTACTGCCACTTTGTGCTTGCAATGCGCGGATCAGGAAGAGCAACAGGTGTATCAGGCCATCAACCAGCAGCTTCACGGGCACAGAATTCTTGCAATCTCAGAAGATGCCGCGGTGCTCTCCCGCATCAGCACATATTCGGCCAGGTTTGGCATGTCCTCTGATACCACGGCGAGCCCGGCCGAAGCCAGGGCGCTGGCGCAGTCCGCTATTGACAGCGGCCGTCCGTATGATGCCGTGTTTTACGAGCATGCGATGGCGGCCAGCCCGGATTTTATGGCGGAATACGCCAAGGTGAGCGAAGCGCTGGAGCCCCAGACGCTGGTGCCGATTGTGGAGTTTAACGATTGGAAAACCGTGCGGGGTGACATCCGCATCCTGAATGAGGGGAATTACATCCAAAAGCCCATCTTTGCCATTCATTTTTACAATGCCATGATGAAGGCCGTCTACCGGGTGGATTCCTACGGTTATCAGCCCGTGGGCGAAAAGACGGATTTCTCCAACCTGCACATGCTGCTGGTGGAGGATGTGGAGATTAATGCCGAGATTTTAAAGACCCTGCTTCAGGATACCCATATCAACATTGACACGGCCACCAACGGCCAGTTGGCCGTAGAGATGGTCGAGCGTAACCCGGATTTATACGACATCATCCTGATGGATATCCAGATGCCCGTGATGAACGGCCTGGATGCCACCCGCGTAATCCGCAGGCTGCCCTACGCCAAGGCCGCCACTGTGCCCATTCTGGCCATGACAGCCAATGTGTTTAAAGAGGACATCGATAACTGCCTGGATGCCGGGATGAACGGCCATTTGAGCAAGCCCATCGACATTACCACCGTGATCGCGAAGATCAGCTGGTATGCAAATAATCTGGATGTGATTTGACGCTTCATTTGCAATTCGTCAGGTGCCTGAAAAATATTTCTCAAAAGGCATTGACAATTAATCAGGTACCTGATATTATATCGGCAGGTACCTGATTATTAAAATGGAGGAAACAAAATGAACGAGACAAACATGTTGTTGATAGAACAACTCAACAAGCTGGTGATGCTGCTGCATCGCGGCCACTGGCAGCAAGGCCGGGGGCATGGGCCCTTTGCCAACCCGCACCGCGGGCAGGGCCGGGTGCTGGCGCTATTGAAGCTGCGCCCGCAAATCAGCCAGCGGGAGCTTGCCTACCTTCTGGACATGCGCAACCAATCCCTCAGCGAGCTTTTGACCAAGCTGGAGAAGGCAGGGTTTATCACCCGCACACCATCTGAGGCCGACCGCCGCGTGATGGACATCACTCTCACAGCCGAAGGGCTGGCAGCGGCGGATCAGGCCGAAAAGCAAAAAGAGGGTGCGGAATCTCCCTTTGACTGCCTGACCGAAGAAGAGCAGAACAACCTGAGCGATTACCTGACACGACTGATCGAGCATCTGGAGAAGCAGGTGGAAGAGCAGGGCATGCCGGAGGGCTTCCCCAGCGATATGCCCCCGCAGTTCCGTGGCCGTCCGATGCCGCCCGATAGGATGGCGTGCTTTATGCGGGGGCGCGGCGGCTGTGGCCATCAGGGCGGTATGCCCCCTCCTATGCATGGCTTTGGCTGGCATGGCCGAAAGACGGACGAAACGAAGGAGCAGGACACTCCCGAAACCCCGCAGCCCTAAACAGCAGCGCCGGAATGCAAAATCGCATCCGGCGCTGCTGCTTTATATGCTCTCAACCCAGTTTGGCAAAGGCCAGGATGATCAAAATCACCCCGCTCAGCCAGGAAAGGTCGAAATTGACGTTCTTGGCCACCTTATTGCCCACCCAGCAGCCCAGCATCACCGCCAGCATGTTGGTGACAAGCGAGGCCAGGATCACCGCCACACCGTTCACATCGCCAATGGCCGCGCCCAGCCCCACCGTGATGCCGTCCAACGACAGCGCGATGGCCAGGGAGATGGACTCGATGGGCGACAGCGTTTTCGAGCCGTCCACATCGGCACTCTCCGGGTTGGCGTACAGATGTAGGATGAATTTGAAGTTGAACATCGAAAAATCGATCTGCTTGTGCAGCTGGTTGTGTTTGCGGATGATGGATTTGGTGGCGCTGTCCAGCAGTTTCACAATGCCCAGCAGGAACAGCACCGCAAAGCTGATGATAAGCGCCCATTCGGGCGGCAGCCATTGCTTGATAAGCCCCCCTGCCAGGAGGGCAATAGCGGTGATGCCGGTGCAAATGCCGTTGATGATCTGCACCGAGCGAAGCGGGATATTTATTTGCTTGCTGCCATAGGCAAAGCTGGCCACAAACGCGTCCAGCGACAGCGCGGCGGCCAGCGCCAGCGCTTCTGGCAGCATATTTCCGATATGATTCAAAGAGAATCCCCCCTATCACATACTCTAAATATCTTATGTTTTTGAAAAAAAGTTGTGAAAATCGAAAAAATGGTGAATCACGGGCACATCAACCATGTTATGATGGCATCGTGGAAGATCAGGAACAGCGAAAAACGCTGCGCCTGGTCTTTTTCATTGGTCTGGAAAGGAGTGATGAAATGACCAGAAAAAAGGCCGAGCCCGTGGCCAACCGTGATGAAGTGCTGGCACAGCTGACGCGCATCCTCAGGCGGGAGGAGAGCGACAGTGTGATATTGACCGACAAGCGCAAGGAACGCTGGATGGACGAGGACGGGCACACGCATATGGTGGAGCAAAGCGACAGCCGCGTGGTGCAGGCACCGCCAAAGCTCGCCGATGTGAACAAGGCGGCGGAGCTGCTCGGGCGGTATTACAGCCTGTATAACGACAAACAGGCGGTGGTGGTGGACCTGCCTGTGATTATCAACGATACCGCAGGCGTGAAGGATGGCTAAACCGGAAATTGCGTTGACGTCGCTGCTGGCGCCTGCGTTTTGGCAGCTGGGCGATCAGGTGACGCACGATGGCTGCCGCGAAGCGTGGCTGAAGGGCGGACGCGGAAGCACCAAATCCAGCTTTGTGGCGCTGATGATTGTGTTTGGATTGTTGAATAACCGCGAGGCCAATGCCATCGTGTACCGCAAGGTGGCGGGCACACTGCGCACCAGCGTGTTTGCGCAGATCAAGTGGGCAATCCATGCGCTGGAGTCAGACAGCATTTTTGACTGCACCGTCAGCCCCATGGAGATCACCTGCAAAGCAACGGGGCAGCGCATTTTGTTTCGCGGCGCGGACGCGGCGGACAAGAGCAAGTCCATCAAGCTGGACAGCGGCTATTTCAAATACTTATGGTTTGAGGAGCTGACCGAGTTTGACGGCATGGAGGACATCCGCACCATCCAGGCCTCCATCATCCGCGGCGGCGGGCACGCCATCACATTTTATACCTACAACCCGCCCCAGGCCGCCGGAAGCTGGGTGAACCGCGAAGCCCTGCAAAGCGTGCCCGGAAGACTCGTGCACCACAGCGATTACACCCTGGTGCCGCCCGAGTGGCTGGGCGAAGGGTTTATCGCCCAGGCAGAGGCGTTGAGAAAGAGCAACGAGCGCGCGTACCGCCACGCGTACCTCGGTGAAGTGACCGGCACCGGCGCGCAGGTGTTTGACAACATCAGCCCGCGCGCCATTATCCCGCGGGAGCGCCGGGTGTTCGACCGCTTTTATAACGGCGGTGATTTTGGCTTTGCCAACGATCCGGACGCCTTTGTGCGTACGCATTATGACAAGCGTGCACGCACGCTGTATGTGCTCGAGGAGGTCTACGGCGTGCGCATGAATGCCGATGTGCTGTGCAGCCGTGTGGCGTGGATGATTGGCCGCGAGACCGTGACCTGCGACAGCAGCGAGCCGCGCATGATTAACGAGCTGAAGCGCCACGGCATCAACGCCCTGCCCGCCCGCAAAGGCGCTGGCAGTGTGGAGCACGGCATGCGCTGGCTGCAGGAATTATCCGCCATCGTGATCGACCCTGCCGCCTGCCCGCACGCCGCGTGGGAGTTCACGCTCTACGAATACCGGCGCGACCGCAGCGGCGAATTGGTGAGCGAGTATCCCGATAAAAACAACCACACCATCGATGCCGTGCGCTATGCCCTGGAGGATGTGAGCAACCAGCGCGTGGCGCGCGTGATGAGCAGGGACGCAATGGGAATTTGATATGAAAAACGGAGGAAAACAAAATGATTACCATGGATAAGGCGCTGATTGGGGAGGAAGTGCCCCTCGCGCTGATCAACCGGGCGCTGAGTGCCCACGCGGGCAGGACGGCGCGGCTGACCCGGCTGAAGGCGTATTTTGACGGCGAGCAGGACATCCTGCGCCGCCAGCGGCAGCGCTCGCTGCCCAACAACCGCCTGGCGCACAACTATGCCCGGTATATTGCCACCATCACATCGGGCTATCTGGCGGGGCAGCCTATCCGCTATGCCGCGCCCAGCCAGGCCGCTGCGCTGGAGACGCTGCTGAAGCAGTACGACCTGGCCAATATCGACAGCGTGGATGCGGAGCTGGCCATGCACGCCGCGATCTACGGGCGGGGCGTGGAAATCCTGTATGCGGGCGAGAACGCCGCCCCCCGCGCGGCTGCGGTGCCGCCCGAAAACGCTTTTGTTGTATATGACGACACGGTGGAGCACGCACCGCTGTTTGGCGTATACCTCACAAGGCGCACGGATGCGCAGGGCAAAACCGTGCAGCTTGCGGATGTGTATACCGCCGCTACGCTTTCGCATTATCAAGGGACAAGCACGCTGAAATACCTCGGCAGCGAGCCCCACTATTTTGGCGGCGTGCCGATGGTGGAGTATTGGAACAACGAATCCGAGCGCGGGGATTTTGAGCCGGTGCTGAGCCTGATAGATGCCTACAACGCCGTTGAGAGCGACCGTGTGAACGACAAACAGCAATTTACCGATGCCATTTTGCTGACGCGGGGCTTCAGCGGCCTGGCCGACAGCCTGGATGAGGACGACCCGCGCACCCCCGCCCAGCGCCTGCGTGATGAAAAACTGTTGATGCTGCCTGATAAAGAGGCGGACGCCAGTTTTTTGACCAAGCAGCTGTGCCAGGCAGACACTGAGGTGCTCAAGGATGCCATCCGCGCTGACATCCACAAATTCTCTATGGTGCCGGATTTGGGAGATGAGCATTTCGCTGGCAATGCGTCCGGCGTGGCGATGAAGTTCAAGCTGTTTGGGCTGGAGCAACTGACGAAGGTGAAGGAGCGGTGGTTCCGGGAAGGGCTGTATCAGCGGCTGAAGCTGTTTGCATGCTTCATGGCGGCGCGCGGCGCGGCGGCGCTGGATGTGAACGCCGTGCGCATCAGCTTCTCCCGCCAGATGCCGGGCAACGAGCTGGAGATCGCGCAGATGGTGGCCACATTGCGCGGCCTGGTGCCAGACGACGTGCTGTTGGAGCAGGTGCCCTTTGCCAGGAGCGGCATTTGATGCCGCGCTCTTTCACAGCGGCAGAGCTTAAACAACCGCCGGAGCATGCCGACGGGCGTTAAACGGAAAGGGAACCATGGACGAACAAGAGAGAATCGACGAACCCAAGTTGTTTACCCAAGAGGAACTGAACAAGGTGGTAAACGACCGCCTGACGCGCGAGCGCAAGGGCTTTGACGAGCGGCTGCAAAAAGCGGTATCCGAGCGGGAAATAGAATTGAACCAACGCGAGCAGGCGATATTGAACCGCGAGGTGCGTGCCCTGGCGGTAGACCTGCTGGAGGAGCGAGGCCTGCCGCGCCAGCTGGTGGATGCTGTGAACCTGACAGACCCGGATGCCTGTGCGCGCAGCATGGACGCGCTGGAGGGCGCATTTCGCCAGGCGGTGCAATGTGCCGTTGATCAGCGCATGAAAGGAACGCCGCCACGGGGCGGCAATACCCCCGATGCCACGCGGATCAGCGCGGCTTTCGGACTATAAAAAAGGAGAAAATACAATGGAAAATATCATTAATTATGCAGAAAACTTTGGCGATGTGCTCAGCCAGGCTTACCAGCGTGAGCTGACCACTGCCGCCCTGACCACCGACAGCGCCAAATTCCTGGGTGCGGATGTGATCAAGCTGCCCACGGTGTATCTGGGCGGCTACAAGGCGCACAGCCGCAGCGGCGGCTGGAACCGACAGCCCGTGGAGAACGATTGGGAGCCTAAGAAGCTGCAGCACGACCGCGATGTGGAGTTCCTGGTGGATGCCATGGATGTGGACGAAACCAATCAGGCGTTGTCCGCCGCCAACATCACCAGCACCTTCATCCGCGAGCATGCCGTGCCGGAGCTGGATTGCTACCGCTTCTATAAGCTGTACAGAGAGTGGACGGGCGATGGCAGCCAGCCCCTTGAGACCGAGCCGGACGCGGATAACGTGCTGGAGCTGTTTGACGACATGACCCTAGCGCTGGACGAAGCCGAGGTGCCCGGTGACGGCCGCATTTTGTATGTGACGCCCAAGGTGATGTCGCTGCTCAAAAACGCCGCCAGCATCAGCCGCGGCCTCAGCGTGCAGCAGTCCGGCGGGTTGCTGGACCGCCGTGTGACCATGCTGGACAATGTGACTGTGCAGGTGGTGCCCTCCTGCCGGATGCTGACCAGCTATGACTTTGACGATGGCTGTGAGCCGCTGCCAAACGCACACCAGATCCACATGATCCTGATGCACCCCAGCTGCGTGATCGCACCCATCAAGCACAGCGCCATTTATCTGTTTGCCCCCGGCGAGCACACCGAGGGCGACGGCTATCTGTACCAGAACCGCTTGTATACCGATCTGTTCCTGCTGCCCGGCAAGGCCGATGGCGTGCGCATGGTGGCAGAGCGCCAGCGCGCCGATTAAGCAAGGGAGGGAAGGCCATGTATTACGCCATCAAGGGAAATAAGCAAATGCAGGTTGGCGAGCAGCAAATCAGCGAGTACGCACAGCTGGGCTATGACATTTATCATGTGCCGGACGCCCCCTGCCCGGAGGAACCAGAAGATGACGCCTGAAAATTTGCTGCCGCGCCTGCGCGCGCGGCTGGTAGGCATAGATACGCCGGATGCGCTGCTTGTGGAGCTGCTGACCGGCGTAATGGATGCCGCCCGCGCCTATACCTGGCGCGCAGAACTGCCGGATGCTATGGCATCGCTGGTGGTCAAGTGGGCCGTAGTGGCCTACAACCAGCAGGGGCTGGAGGGCGATACCGCGCGCACCGAGGGCAGTATTGTGCGCACTTTGTCTGCATTGACTGCGGATATCGCGGGCGAGCTGACCGCGTGGCGGCAGGGGAGGGTGGGCTGGCATGCGCCTGAATGAACGCGGCAAGCGCGCCGTGACCCTGCGCTACCCCGATAACCGCAGTAATGATAACAAGACTTACCGCTGGCGCGGCGGGGACAGCATCCGCGCCATTCTTCAGCCCATGGACAACGCCATCGTCAGCACCATCTACGGCCAGAACTGCCAGCGCATGCTTCACCTGCTTTATGACGGGCAGGAGAAGCTGCTGGAGGGCATGGGTGTATGTGTGGAGGTGGCACCGGATGCTTCCTGTGATTTTCGCATCATTCGCGCACAGCAATGGGCCTGTCAAGTGGCTGTGCTGGAGTGGATCCCGGAGGCAAGGCGCATATGATGGATGCCATTTTGGACGCAGTGCAGGACGCACTGGAAGATGCCCTGGAAGCTGTGGCGCAGGAGGCCAAAGCACTCGCGCCCGTGCAAACAGGCGCGCTTCAAAACAGCATTCATTCTTTGGTATGGCGGGACGGCGACAGCGTATGCGGCTCTGTGGAAGCGTGCGTCCCCTATGCCGCGCGGGTAGAACTGGGCGCGCCTGGCCGCCCGGCTACCCCGTTTTTATATCCCGCCTGGCAAACGCATAAGGCGGCGGTGATGGGTGCCATTGCCGCCGCCATCAACGAAGGAAGGTGACCGATCATGGCGCTCTATTCTGAAATCGACCTGCTGATTCCCCCGATGGAAGCAGTGCCCGGCGTTGCCCGCGTCACAGAGGGCTGGCCGGATGATTTGTCCGTGCTCCCCTGTATCGCCATCGAAGAGGCCGCCAACACCCCGGCTCAATTTGGCGATGATGCCGCCTACGCCGCACACCTGGAGTATTACATCCGCGTGTTTGGCTATGACGCTGGCATCAACCGCCGCATCAGCAGCGCAATTGACGATCTGATGGCCCACAATGGGTATACACGCCAGCTGAAATTTGACAGCAGCGATGAAGAGATCCGCTATTGCGCGCTCAGGTATCAAAAGCTTATTTAAAATACGATTTGAAAGAAAAAGGAGAAACACAACAATGTCTAAGAAACACGGTATTATCGGCCTCAAAGGCCTGGCACTCGCCCCCATCAAGCAGGACAGCATCCTGGGCTACGAAACCTCCGCCGCCGAATCGCTCCCCTTTGTGGGCGTGATCAACTTCACCCCCGATCAGAGCGATCAGAAGTTCTATTACGACGACAGCATGTATGCCCGCGTGATGGATACCAACGGCTATGACGTGGAAATCCGCCTCGCCGAAATGGCGCTGGAGGATTTTGAAAAGTACGGCATGGGCACCTATGACGAGACTACCAACACCCTGCAGTCCACCTTCGAGGCTGCGGGCGAGCGTTATGCCCTCCGCTTTGTCGCCGATACGGTGGATAAGGCGCCCAACTACTTCAATTTCCGCGTGTTCCAGATCAACTCCATCCGCTGGGGCAACTTCACCACCAAGGGCAGCAATACCGCCGTCAATGAAGTGGTGATCACCGGCGTTGCCATGAAACCGCAGTATGCCGGCCTCGCGCCCCTGGCTGTGATGGGCCTGAAGGATGATGGCAGCAACCAGGCGGCCTGCAATACCTTCCTGACCGCCAGCGAAAAGGCACCCAAGGTTTAAACAGATAGGATGCGGGGGAGGAACGCGGGGGCTACTCGCCCCCGTACCCTCGGCAGGGGGCAGTGCTCCCTGCACCCCAATTCGGTAATACAATGTATTGCTTGCGTGTGAAATAAACAAAAAAGGAAGAAATGACTATGAATACGATTACTTTGTCTTTGCCTAAAACCAAGCATGTGCGGGGTTATGCCATCCGCAAGCTGCCGCTGGGAGCATATGCCGAGGCACTGGAGGCCATCAACACCATGCCGGCCGATCTTATCCGCTCCTGCTTCCCCGAAGCCGAGGGCGATCCTTTTCAGGGCCTGAGCAGCCTCACCGGGGACGCGCTCATTTCCATTTTGACCCGTGCGCTGGCCGCTGTGCCCAGCCATGCCTTTGCGCTGCTTTCCAACCTTTTGGAAATCGACGTGGAGACTTTGAAAACAGACCGCGCCATTGGCCTGGACGGCATTGCCGAAATGCTGTCCGCCTGGGTAGAGGTCAATGATGTGGAAAATTTTCTAAAAGCCGTTCACGCGCTGTCGCAAAAGTGGACGGCGGCCAAATACCCGCAACCGAGCGCTGGCTTCAGCGCCTTATTGCACAAGGGCTTGTCCTGGGTATCGGCAAAAAAGAACTCCTAAACGACTATTATCTGGACGAGTTTGTTGCCCTGATCGATGAGTGGAACATCCTGCACGGCACTGCCGAGGAACTGGAACAGACCGAGATTGACGATCCGTTGGCGTTCTTTGCCGATCTGGGTGTGGAGAAAAGTTAGAACAGGGCGCTGGCATAGCTGGCGCCCTGCTTTTGTTCTTTTGGGTTGATGGAATGTGAGCGGTATGGTATAATCTGCTAGAATGAGAACAAAAACAAAGGGGCGGGATATATGAAACGGTGGATTGGCGCGTTGCTGGTGCTGTGCATGATGATGACGTGCTGCGTGGGGTTCGCGGCGGAGGCTGCGGAAGCGGATGTATTTACGATGCCCAATGGGGTGCGCTTTGGCATGACGTGGGAAGAAGTGGACGCGCTGGAAACGGGAGAGTTTATTGGCTTTGGAGAAGAGGGCTCTTACTGCTATGCACTGACCACACTAGGAAGGGTCGATT
>JAVBRU010000043.1:0-14316 GCA_031547595.1 Eubacteriales bacterium | reverse complement strand
CCTCTGTTATGACGCGCTGACGGTATCAGGCAAAAACAATCTGGACGGCTATTTGATGCCGTAATTCATATTAAAAAAACACATAATGCATGAAGTTTATCAAATATTTGTTGACGCGCGAAAATAAGTTGTAACGCTGATGAAAATTGGCCTTTACAAACATTCTTTTGCACGTTATAATGTCAATTGATGATATGAAATAATTTGTTTTTATGAAAAATACACAAAGAAAGTAAATTTCACAAAGATGAGAGGATGAACTACACAGTGCTGACCGAGCCAAAGATTCGCGCATGGCTTCAACATATCCCTTATTTTATCCCCGGAGACGATGTGACATCCCCCAGCGCCCTGACGCAGGCCATTTGGGCTGCCGTCAAAGCACCTGGGCGGCTGGTCGTACAAATCACCGATCAGGGAGATGCCTACCGCATTGAGCATAAGGGCGATGCCGTGCATGTGCGCGGCGGGGAAACGGGCATCCTGTATGGCGTGCAGCGGTATCTGATGCTGCAGAAGCTCGGCGGCGCAGCGCTGCCCCTTCATAGCGCGCCCAAATATACGCTGCGCATGCTCAACCACTGGGACAACATGGACGGCAGTGTGGAGCGCGGGTATGCCGGGCTGTCGCTGTTTTTCCGCAATCATGCTTTGCAGTACGACCCGGCGGTGCTGCACCGCTATGGGCTGATGCTGTCCAGCGTGGGCATCAACGCGGTGTGCCTCAACAATGTGAATGTGAAAGCCCCTGCAGACGAACTGATCGGCGCTTTTTTGCCGGAGCTATCCAAAGTGGCGGATATTCTGCGCCTGTACGGCATCCGGCTGCTGGTGGCCATTGAGTACGCCATGCCCACCACCCACGGCCTTTCCACTGCCGATCCGCTGGACGGCGAAGTGGCCGCCTGGTGGGCACGCAAGGTGGACGAAATCTATCAGTACATTCCGGATTTTTGCGGCTTTTTAGTGAAGGCCGATTCCGAATTCCGCCCCGGCCCCTACACCTATGGCCGCAACCATGCCGAAGGCGCAAACATGCTGGCGCGCGCGCTCCGGCCCCACGGCGGCACGCTGGTGTGGCGCTGCTTTGTGTACAACTGCACCCAGGACTGGCGGGATACCGTGACCGACCGCCCCAAGGCCGCATACGACCACTATGCCCACCTTGACGGCCAGTTTGACGACAACGTGATATTGCAGATCAAAAACGGCCCCTTTGATTTCCAGGTACGCGAGCCCGTATCGCCCCTCCTGATGGCCATGCCTGGCACCCGCAAGGCGCTGGAGGTACAATTGGCGCAGGAATACACCGGCCACCAGATCGATTTGTTTTATATGCCGCCCCGCTGGCAGGAAATCCTCTCAGTATTGCCGAATGATCAGGTAGACGCTATCTGCGCGGTGAGCAACCTCGGCGACTCCCTGAACTTTGCTGGGCACGATCTTGCGCTTGCCAATCTGTACGCCTATGGGCGCATGGCCTGGCAGGGCATAGCCTGCGCGGAGGAATGGGCGAAGGAGTTTGCCAGCCTCACCTTCGGGCCCACCGTAGCGGACGATATCTCCCAGCTGCTGCTGGGCTCCGCCGATACGTACGAGCGCTACACCACCCCCCTTGGCCTTTGCTGGATGGTGACGCCGGGGCTGCACTATGGCCCGAGCCCGCTGGGCTATGAGTTTTCCAAATGGGGCACCTATCACCGCGCCAATTTTGAGGCCGTGGGTATCGACCGCTCTATGAAAGGTACAGGCATCACCGCCCAATACCCCGCGCCGCTCTCTGCGTTGTATGACGACATCGGCACCTGCCCGGAGGAGCTTTTGCTCTTCTTCCACCGCGTGCACTACCATTATGTGATGCAGGACGGGCGCACGCTGTTGCAGCGGCTGTATGACGATCATTTTGCCGGGGCGCTGGAGGCCGAGGCGCTGCGCGACGCATGGGTGGCATTGAAAGACCAGGTCGACGAAAACGCTTTCGGCCGCGTGATGCAGCGTATGGACAAGCAAGTGAAAAACGCGCACGAATGGCGCGATGTGATCAACACCTTTTTTTACCGCCTCACGGGCATTCCGGACGCAAAGGGACGCACCATTTATCCGTAACCAAACAATCATTGATCACCAAGGAGGACATCCCATGATGACCCATGCTGAAGCTACCCGCCTCGCCGAGGCGCTGGTGGCGCAAATGACCCTTGAAGAAAAAGCATCCCAGCTGCGCTATGACGCGCCTTCCATCCCGCGTCTGGGCGTCCCCGCCTATAACTGGTGGAACGAAGCGCTGCACGGCGTGGCGCGCGCGGGCACGGCCACGGTGTTTCCCCAGGCGATTGGCCTAGCGGCCATGTTTGATACCTGCCTGCACGGCAAGGTGGCCGATGTGATTGCTGAGGAAGGCCGCGCCAAGTATAACGCGCAAAGTCGGAATGGCGACCGCGATATCTACAAAGGGCTCACCTTCTGGTCGCCCAACATCAATATTTTCCGCGATCCGCGCTGGGGACGCGGCCAGGAGACCTTTGGTGAGGATCCCTTCCTCACAAGCCGCCTGGGCGTCACGTTCGTCAAGCACCTGCAAGGCGAGGGCGATTACCTCAAAGGTGCCGCCTGCGCCAAACATTACGCCGTACACTCCGGCCCCGAGAGCATCCGCCACAGCTTTGACGCCGTGGTGAGCGAGAAGGATTTGCGCGAGACCTACCTCCCCGCCTTTGAGGCGCTGGTGAAGGAAGCGGATGTGGAATCCGTGATGGGCGCATACAACCGCGTCAATGGCGAGCCTGCCTGCGGCAGCCAGCGCCTGCTGGTGGATATTCTGCGCGATGAGTGGGCGTTCAAAGGCCATGTGGTGTCGGATTGCTGGGCGATCCGCGATTTCCACACCAACCACCACGTCACCGATACCGCCACCCAGAGCGCCGCGCTGGCGCTTCGGAAGGGCTGCGACCTCAACTGCGGCAACACCTACATCCACATGATGCTGGCCTATCAGGAGGGTCTGGTCACGGAAGAACAGATCACCCTCAGCTGCACCCGGCTGATGGCCACGCGCTATCGCCTGGGGCTGTTTGACGAGACCTGTGCTTTCAATGCCATCCCCTACAGCCACAACGACAGCGATGCCCATGCCGCCGTGGCGCTGAAGGCTGCGCAAAACAGCATGGTGCTGCTCAAAAACGACGGCATTTTGCCGCTGGACGCCGGCAAGCTGCAAAGCGTAGCCGTCATCGGCCCCAACGCGCAGAGCATCCCCTGCCTGGAGGGCAACTACAACGGCACTTCCTCGCGCTATACCACCTTCCTGCAGGGCATTCAGGATGCCTGTAAGGATCAGGCGCGGGTATATTATTCCCAGGGCTGCCACCTCTACCGCGACAAGACCAGCAACCTAAGCCAGCCGGACGACCGCCTGGCCGAGGCCGCCGCGCTGGCGAAGATGTGTGATGTCACCATCCTGTGCCTGGGGCTGGATGCCACCCTGGAGGGCGAGGAAGGCGACACCGGCAACGAGTTCTACTCCGGCGATAAAAAAGACCTGGAGCTGCCCGCGTCCCAGCAGCGGTTGCTAAACACCGTGCTCCAGCAAGGCAAGCCCGTCATCATCATCCTCGCCACCGGCAGCGCGATGCGCGTAAACGAAGGCAATGCCATCCTGCAGGCCTGGTATCCCGGCCAGGCGGGTGGCACCGCTGCGGCGGACATCCTCTTTGGCAAGGTATCGCCAAGCGGCAAATTGCCCGTCACCTTCTATGATGGCGTTGCCGATTTGCCGGAGTTCACCGACTACCGCATGGACAACCGCACGTACCGCAATTATCAGGGCAAGCCCCTTTATCCCTTCGGCTTTGGCCTCAGCTATACCGATTTTGCGTATAGCGATGCGTCTGTCGAAAGCGACACCGTGCGCGTCACCGTTCAAAACACCGGCGCTATGGCCGCCGATGTGGTCACGCAGGTGTACATCAAGGATTTGGATTCCCCTTGCGCGGTCAAAAATCACAGCCTTTGCGCCTTTGAGCGCACGCACCTCCTGCCCGGCGAGAGCAAGCAGCTCTCCCTGCCCCTCCCGCAGGACGCCTTTGCCTCCTACGATGAGGACGGCGTGAAAGCCATCCGTGGCAAGCATTATCAGCTTTTTGTGGGCGACAGCCAGCCGGACGCCGTCAGCGTACAGCTGATGGGCCGCGCGCCCCTTGCTTTGTCCCTTGAACGCTGAGCGTTCCCGTGCTATACTGGGGCGGGTGTTGGTGGATGCCGACGCCTGCCCCGTTGTTGATATTGTCCTTGCCTGCGCCGCAGCACGCGGCGTCTCTGTCATTCTGGTATGTGATGACGCGCATGTGCTGCAAAGGCCCAACGCCACCACCGTCACCGTGTCCACCGGCGCGGACAGCGCCGATTTCGCCCTTGTCAACCTGATCCGCAGGGGCGATATTGTGGTCACGCAGGATTACGGCGTGGCTGCCATGGCATTGGCCAAGGCCGCGCGCGTGCTCAACCAGGATGGCCGGGAATATACCGACGGCAATATCGACGCGCTTCTTCTCTCCCGCCACACGGCGCGCAAAATCCGCCGGGCGGGTGGGCGGCTGAAAGGCCCGCCCAAGCGCGAAGCGGCGCAGGACGCAGCATTTCGCACCGCCCTGACTAAACTTTTGGAGGACACCACCCATGAACATTCTGATGCTGGGCAATAGCTTTACTTTCTACTGCGATATGCCGGATATGCTGGCGAAGCTTATGGGCGAGCATGTGGAGTCCGTCACCCGTGGCGGTAGCTCGCTGTTTGATCATTTGAATCCCCATGACGAGCTGGGGATCCGCACCTTTGACGCCCTCAAGCGCGGCTGGGATTACGTGGTGCTGCAGGAGTACAGCTCCGGTCCGGTCGTTAAAACACAGGAGTTCTTCGATGGCTGCGCGGCATTCCAATTGCTGCTTCGCGGCGTGCAGGCACAGCCTGTCCTCTACGCTACCTGGGCGTATCAACAGGGCAGCACAAAGGAAGCCGCCTCCGGCCTGCCCTTTGCCAAAATGGACACCGAGCTTCGTGCCAACTATTTTGAGGCCGCCCGCCGTATCAGTGCCCCCTGCGCTGATGTTGGCGCCGCATTCAATGCCGCCCTCGCCGCAGGCATCAATCCGTACGATTTTGAAGGCTATCACCCGTCGCTTGAAGGCTCTTACCTTGCTGCGTGCGTGATCGCTAAGGCTATTGCGCCAGGGAAGAAGCTTAACGCCTGGGTGCCGGAGGGCATGGACGAGGGCGCTGCCAAGCGTATTCGAGAGATGGTGTAGGAGGGGTATGATTCCCCTTGACCTCCACTTATGCCTCCTTCGATGATTGTTGAGTGCATGTGCGGGAACGAGAAAAACGCTGCGATTGACCTTTGGAATACAAGCATTCCACGGCCATTCACAGCGTTTTTTCTGTCATCCGCAATGCGGCTGACCAGTGGCTTACGCCACTGCCCGCACACCGGAATTACAGCATGTTACCCATGAGGGTGGTTAAGGTTCCGTATTTGTTCATCAAAATAGGCGATCATCTCTTCTGGAGTTAATATCTCGTCTTTGTGCGGAATTTTTGCCCATTGCGCCCGCACATCAGCATCTTCATGCTCTGTGAATGCGCGGATTAACCCCTCCAACTCCAGACGGACTTTTTCCACGGTGGAATTGGTTCGGATAGCAACTTCTTCAAGGATGTACGTGTAATCTTTGGGGCCACTCATATTCTTTGCCTCCTTTCCTTTGGTTTGATACAAGTGGCATGCGCCGCTGTGATATCATTATAGCTGCACAGCATACAGAAAAGTAGTTGCAATGGGTCTTGTAGTTATAGCGCTGCAATACCATACATGCAGGTTCAAATCTATGGTATTGCAACAGTGGCATTAAGTTAAGCGAAACAAGCGTTACGCAGCATCCCCCTCTACGCGCCACCCCTCCGTAGAGGTGAATGCTGCGAGACTAACACTCACGTGCTATAGATGAATGTTCTGTACAGACCGCTACTTGCTCAAATCTCATGAACGCTCATCGGTTCAGCGGGTTCCTATGCCCTATTTGTGTGCATGCGCCGTGTCAGCACGGCGGTTTCCCTGCCGCAGCAGGGAAACCGAAAAAAAGGGCAACTGGCCGTGGAATGCTTGCACTCCTAAGGTCAGATGCCCTTTTTTTGTACGCGCACACGCGCAAGCCTCTTGGCTCGATACCAGAGTGCGGGTCAAGGGTGATCATCACCCTTGCGGGGCCTGGGGCAGAGCCCCAGCGTACCCCCCGTCCCCCGTTCCTCTTCCCCCTCACCCTTAGAACAATTTCATCAAACATAGCACATATCTTTGCGCTATGTTTTCGAAATTTACTCTAATCTGTCACCATCACGCCATTCACAAACTCCACCACGCCTGTCTGCGCAAAGGACGCGGGCAGGGTTTGCATGTTCTTAATATCCTTTTTGTAGATCAGCTTTTTCAGCATGGTCTGCTTATCGGCTTCGTTTTCGATCACAATGGGGCGGTAATCGCCGCTGCCCTGGGTGCGGCAGGGGATGACAGTGAAGTTTTGCAGTGTCACCGCGCCGTTTTCATCCACATCGTAGGTCAACTGGAAGATGCCGGTATCCGGATCCAGCTTGGCAATGGAGCCAAACGTGAAATTGCCCAGGCTATAAAAGATGGGCTTATTGTTGTAGAACTGCACCTGTTGCAGGATGTGGGGATGGTGCCCCCAGATCACATCCGCGCCCGCATCTATGATCTTGCGGGCGTAGGTGAACTGCCAGCTTTCGGGGGAGGTCTGCTCCTCACGGCCCCAGTGCAGGCTGACAACCACCAGATCACAGCCCTGCTCGCGCAGCTGCTTGATGCGGGCGGTGATCTTCGCCACGTCGCTGTCCTGCGGGTAGGAGAAGCCCATTGCGCCGATCTTGATACCCTTCACTTCGTATACGCCCAGGCGGTCCTGTGCGCGCTTGGTGCCGGGATAGAGCGTGCCAAAGTGCTGGATCTGGTAGCTGTCCAGCGCGGCAATGGTATCGTCATAACCCACATCCAGGAAGTCCATGGCGTGGTTATTGGCAGTGTTGACGGCGTCAATGCCGGAGTTGAGAAGCACCTGCGCATAGTCCGGCGCGGCGCGGAGGTTGAATTTCTTATCCGCGTGCTTGGTGCGCTTGGTGAGCACGACTTCCAGGTTTGCGAAGGTGAAATCATCGTTGTCCAGGTATTCACGCACCAGCGAGAACGGCCAATCCAGTCCCTTCTCATCCACCGTGGCGGTGTAGGAGCCTGCCTTGCCTGAGGCCTCGATCATCTCGCCAATGCTGCAATCGCCAAGGAAACTGAGGGTGACGCTATCGGCCAGTGCAGTGATTGGCAGGCACAGCAGCAGGAACACCAACAGGATTTTTTTCATCTGTGACCTCCATGAAGAAAATGGCTGCCAAAGGCTGGCAGCCATTGTTTGCATTTAGATTTTGTTGTTGCAGCCCAGCACATTCACGATCTTGTGGCGCACCATGGCGTTGAGCGCATCGCGGGCATCGGTGAGGTACTGGCGGGGGTCGAAATGATCGGGATGCTGGGCAAAGTGCTTGCGGATTTCGGCGGTGAAGGCGAGGCGAAGATCGCTGTCGATGTTGATCTTGCACACGGCCATCTGCGCGGCCTGACGCAGCATATGCTCCGGCACGCCCTGTGCACCCGGCATGCTGCCGCCGTACTGGTTGATCATATCCACATACTCGGGGATGACGCTGGACGCGCCGTGCAGCACGATGGGGAATCCGGGCAGCTGCTCTGCAACCTTTTCGAGGATATCAAAGCGCAGGCGCGGTTCGCCCTTGAATTTGAATGCGCCGTGGCTGGTGCCAATGGCGATGGCCAGGGAGTCGCAACCCGTGCGGGTGGCAAACTCGATCACTTCGGCGGGATCGGTGTACATGGCGTCGTCGCCGGACACCTGCACATCGTCTTCCACGCCGGCCAGACGGCCCAGCTCGCCCTCGACGGTGACGCCGCGGTCATGTGCATATTCCACAACCTTCTTGGTCAGCGCAATGTTTTCTTCAAAAGGCAGATGGCTGCCATCGATCATAACGGAGGTAAAGCCGCCGTCGATACAGCTCTTGCAGGTCTCAAAATCCGGGCCGTGATCCAGATGCAGCACGATGGGCAGATTGGTTTCCAGCACGGCGGCTTCTACCAGCTTCACCAGATAGGTGTGGTTGGCATACTTGCGCGCGCCTTTGCTGACCTGTAAAATGACCGGGGAGTTCTCGGCCTTGGCCGCTTCGGTGATGCCCTGGATGATTTCCATGTTGTTGACATTGAACGCGCCAATGGCGTAACCGCCCGCGTACGCTTTTTTGAACATTTCGGTGGAATTAACAAGTGGCATGGTGTTCGTCCTCCTTGAAATACATATCCAAATGATTATACCGCAAAAAGGCACGATTGAACAGCCTTTTTGGAAAAATCGTTGTAAATAGTTCGCTAGTTGGGGGCGTCAAGGCCTTCCCCGGCATCCTGCTTTTCTAAATCAGCCAGTTGCCTTTGCCTTTCTCCATCCAACCACTGCTTATCCAAGTACACAGTGATGCATGCTTCGCACATGCCCAACGAATTGATAGAGACTTTTTGCAGTTTGCAGTGCCAATCGTGGTTGTAAATGCAAACCTCTAATTCACATTCCATAGAAATATCACATTTCCTTTCCGAATGCCCATGTACATAGGCCGAGTAAATCGCATTTTACCATATACTGAACACAAATGCAACTGGTGATAGGCAATCGGGGGGATGTAGGATGGAAAAGCAATACCTGATAGAGGATATGAGCATCGCGGGCAATCTGGCGCGGCTGCGCAAGGCAGCCAAAATGACACAAAAATATGCGGCTATTCAACTGCAAACGATGGGAGTGAACATCTCGCGTGCGCGGCTATCCATGATAGAGCTGAACCGCCTGAATGTGCCAGTCAGCATGCTGGTGGCACTCAAGGTGCTTTACAAATGCGATTATGCTGATTTTTTTGCTGGGCTGGAAGAGAAGTTCAAGGAGTAGTAGCTCTAATGATGTCTGATTAGAGCGGTGCAAGAGACATAATTAAAATTCCCCTCATAGGAGGGGAATTTTGGGTTGCCCTTTGGTACGCCCCCTATTTTACGGCTTTGGGTTCGTTACAAATTCACACATGCAGTCAGCAGCGGCTGCCATTCATCCGCACTCATGCCCTCGGCCATGCGCAGGGCGTAAGCATATTCGCCATCCGTCCAGGTGGCTACGATGACATTGCCGTCGTTGCCCTTCAGCGTGATCGCCGCATCATTCACAGTGATCACATCTTCCTGCGCATACACGGTATAATCGCCGCTGATGTCGCTGTCGTCTATGGCTTTGTGGATGCACAGTTCGCCCTTTTCCAGGGTGCAGACGATTTGAATCATAGAATCCGCGATCGCGCTGATGGTGCATTGGCTGTCCGCAATATTGAGCGGCAAGGCAAGCGCAAACCCGGCCACTGCTGCTGCATCGGCCAGCGTATCGCAGGGCACAAAGGGATTGGGCAGGCCGATCAGGCCGCCATGGAGCGCATCGATAGAATCAATGACGCTCTCCATCAGCTCCCGGTCAAGCGCCACCTCGGCACGCACGGCGTAGGAGTAGCCATCCACTGCCCACAACGCCACGGTGATTGCGCCGTCAGCACCTTTAAAGGTCACGGCCTTGCCGTCCACATTGGCCACTTCCAGCCAGGAGTACAGCGTGTAATCGCCGCTGATGTCGCTCTCACCGGGGGCTTTGCGCAGCGTGATTTTCTGGCCGCCGCCGTCATAAACCACTTCGATCAGCTTGTCTTCCATCACGCGGATGAGCGCAATGGGCATATCAAACAGCGTTTCCGGCACAGCCATATCAAACCCCGCCGCGGCCACGGCCTCCTCCATTGAGGTATATTCCACAAAGGGGTTAGGCAGCTGCAGGCTGGTATTTTCGGCAGTGCCAGCACCCATCAGGTTTAAAAGCAACACGGTGCACAGGGCGGCAACAATCAGTTTTTTCATGGTTTCTATCTTCCTTTCATTTTCAGGTTCCACTACTAATACGGATGCGAAAATAAAAGGTTCCCGATTTTTCGTTTCTGCTCAAAAAAGATGCCCAGCCGGGCAATTTGTTCCCGGCTGGGCGATCGATAAAATAAAGTTTACTCTTCGGGCACCATAAGGCCCAGGTTGCCGTCTTTGCGCAGATACAGCACATTGGTGCTCTCTGTTTCGGCATTGACAAACACGAAGAAGGAATGTCCCAATAACTCCATCTGGAAAATCGCGTCCTCTACAGACATGGGGCGCACGGGGAACACCTTGTTGCGTACGATCTTGCGGGCAGGGTCTTCGTTCTCGGCGGGCTCTTCGATGTATTCGGGCACGAGGTTGGCGTAGGCGTCTTCGCGAAGGCGCTTTTCGAGCTTCGTGCGGTGGCGCAAAATCTGCTTTTCCAGCTTGGCAAGGGCGTCATCGATGCTCATATACAGGTTATCGTCGCTGGAGGACTCGGCGCGCAGCGTCACACTGCCCATCGGCACGGTGATTTCGCAAACGCGGCGGCCATTATGCTCCCTGCGCAGGCGGACGATCATTTCGGTTTCGGGCTTCAAATAGCGCCCCATGGTCGCGGTTTTCTGAGTGATGCGCTGCGTAATACCGGGGGTTACAACCATGTTTTTAGCGGTAATGGTAGTCTTCATGGTAGAATGCTCCTCTCGTATTGGTGCTGCCGGCCCCTGCCGGCCTATTCTGTTCCACTTTATCCCCTCTGATGGTATAATACGACATCGATAAGCAAAACTCCTGCAACGAAAGAATTTGCCTTGTAAAATTTCCGATCGCATGCTACCATCAGAAAAGAAAGGGAGGACGGGCCATGGATATTGCGCGTTTGCAGGCGCTGGTGCCGGGTATCACAATCAAGGTGCAGGGGCTTGTGACCTCCACCAACGCAGTATTAAAGCAGCGGGTGCGCAGCGAAGAGGCGCGGCATGGGGATACGCTGATCGCCCTTTCGCAAACCGCCGGGCGCGGACGACTGGGGCGCAGCTTTTCTTCGCCCCAGGGGCTGTATTTGAGCACGGTGCTGGAGGGCGGCACAATAGAAGAAAAAATGTTGTACACCCCCGCTGCGGCAGTGGCGGTGTGCGAGGCGCTGGAAGCGCTTAATATCTGCCAGCCGGGCATCAAATGGGTGAATGACCTGTTTGTGGACGGCAAAAAAGTGTGCGGCATATTGGGCGAAATGGTGGAAAACAGCGTGGTGATGGGCATCGGCCTCAACCTCAACACCCCGCAAAGCGCCTTTGACCCGAAGGTGCAGGATGTGGCAGGCGCGGTGAACACCCCTGTGCCTGCCGAAGACGTGGCGGCGGGCATCATCAATCGCCTGCTGCATTGGGCGGCGCATGTGAACGAGCCCGGCCTGATGTCAGCTTATGAGCAGCGGATGCTGCTGCGGGGGCGGGAGATTTGCTTTGAGCAGGACGGGCAAATGAAAACCGCCCGTGTTTTGGGCGTGGATGCACAGGGCGGCTTGCGGATTGTTACAGATCAGGGGGAACAGGTGCTGCGTATGGGCGAGGTCAGCCTTCGCAGCAGCACGGTTGCCCATCCATGACTCTTAGGGTGTGTTTCAAAAGTCCGGTACGTGCAGCTTCGCGGGGATAAAGCGCCAGTTCAAGGCGGAAAACCGCCGAAATAGCATCGCTATTTTAAGGTTTGACAACGCAGAAATGGCGCTTTATTACCCCGAAGATGCATGACTTTTGAAACACGCCCTAACGGAGGACAAAAATGTATATGCTTATTTTTCATGATGATAAAGTAGCAAAATATGAGGATTTTGTCCGATGGAGGAAGAAAACGTCAGAGAACTGATTGAAGAGTAGAAAAACAAGAACAGCAGAAGGGTTGTGGAACTATAAAGCGAGGATAAGGTGATCGGCAGCATAGGATACTTCATTCATGACGATAGCGACTAATCCATGGGTTTTGACTGGTACGTCAGCACCCATCTACATTCGTTCATCCTTGGGCACATTATACATCGGCCCCAGCGCGGCGTAGCGGCGGGTGATCCACTGGCAGATGCCGTCCAGGCCGGGGTAGATCATGCGCTCGGAGATATTGATATAATCCAGCTTGTCACGGATTTCGAGCTTTACTTCCTTGGGGATAATGATGCGGCGAAAGCAATCCCCGGCAACCGGAATGGCGTCTACCTGCATGGTGACATCGCTGCACATGGAAAACAGCGCATACTGGTTCGCAATGCGGTTGACGGCGCTGGCAGGCTCAAAAAACAAAGCAAAGGGCGTATCCGACAGCGCATTCAGCGCATCAAAATGGTCGCCCACCTTGTCCAGCATCTCCATGGTGAATATGTGCCCGCGCTCGGACTGCAACAGCGCTTTCAGCTTTTCGGGCAGCTGTTCGTTCACCTTTTCTATCTGCGCACACCAGATCACACCGTCCCGGTCGTAGGCAGAAATATCCTCCGTGGCAAAGTGCGCGGCGACCAGCGGCGAATACGTCCAGTCCAAGAGGCGCGTGGGCAGGCCATACTGCTGCGCCATGGCCAGCATCTGCCAGAAGGATGTGACCTGCTGCAAATCGGCATAGCCATACTTTTTGAAGCTGCGCAGCATTTGACGCTCCAGCGTAAGGTCGTGCGCGCAGTTGCGGTTGAGCGAGGGCAACAGCGCCCAGCGCTGATCGGACGCGCCGCGATATACGCAGTTATCGCGGTAGCGCAGGATGTCCGGGTCCCACACATCGATAAAAATCGCGGCCTGCAGCTCGTCCCAGCTCTTAATAATGGTATCTTGCATCGTGGTACACCTCGGTTTATAGAGTGACGGGCAAGTCCGTATCGGAGAATGGATCATCCGCCGCATAGGCATCCAGCTTGACCTCAGCCTCAGCAGCTGCCTCCTGCACTTTTTTGCGCATCAACGCGTCGGCCCTGGCAGTGAACACCTGGATGTGCAAAGAAGCGTCGTCAAAGGTCAGCTCCGCACGCTCCCGCGGCATGGTCAGCGCCAATACCTCGGTGTAGCGGGTGCGGGTGCGCCGGGCATAGTCCAGCGCCACTTCTGCACGGCCCTGCCAATGCATGGGGATGAACACACGGGGCTTCACATCCAAGATAAAATGGTTCGCCCCCGCGTCAAACAGCCCGCCCAGGCGCGGATCGACCGGGAACATCGCAATATCAATGGGCAATGCGGCAATGGGCTCCACCGCGGCGTAATAGGCGTTCTCGGCAGCGGTAATTTCCCGAAGGCTGCTTTCCTCCCGCCAGTGCCAGAGGTTCAAATCCCCTGCGTGGAAGATGTGCAGCCCGCCGACCGTCACATAAAAGGACACGCCCGCGTCTGTAGAATCATAGGCTGCCACCTGCACTTCGCCAAGCTTCACCGTGTCCCCGGCCTTCATGCGTTTGCCGCGCACACCGATGGGCAGGTCGTCCGACACCACGTAGGTGATGGGCAGCTGCTTGTTTTGCCCCCAGGTGTAGATCACACTGTCGTAATGATCCTCGTGAATATGCGAAACAAAGACCAGGATTTGCTTGTAGTTCGCAAAATCCGCCTCGGTGATGCGTGCATCCTCCGGCAGTGGATCGACCCCGCCCTGCCAATAATCGAATATCAGCAAAGTGCTATCTACCGCAACAGCAAAACCCGAATGATGGAGGTACGTTACAGAAGCAATGCTGGCCATGGCATTCAGTCCTTTGTATTTTGTAGTGTTTCGCGCAGGATTTTGCCCTGCGCAGACGGGAGCTGCAGCCCCATCGCGTATGCCAGTGTGGGCGCAATATCGGTGATGTGGCAGGCGTCCAGCGCAATGCCTTTTTTGAATGCCGCGCCATATAGCCACAGCAGCGTTTTCGCGCCGGGGTGGGTGACGGCAAAGCCATGATCACCCAGATGCCCTTCCACCTTATCGGTAAAGCAGGTGCCGGGCTGCGCCTCTACGGCCAGGTGCACATGCGGCGGTGCGTGCAGCGCCCGCAGCTCCCCGGCGGTATAGATATGCGCGATACACCAGTCTTCGGCATGCGCGCGAAGACAACTCTCAGCAGCGGCCAAATCGTCCCCAAAGATGTACGCACCCATGCCGAGTGATTGCGCACGCGCGCCGCAGGCGGCCTGCAGCAGCTTGTCCAGCCGCACGGCCTCGGGCGTTTCTGCCTGGCCGTGGTCGCTGGCGATGGCAATCAGCGTATCGTCCAGCATGCCGCGCTTTTGAA
>JAVBRU010000019.1:0-6225 GCA_031547595.1 Eubacteriales bacterium | reverse complement strand
GTATCGGATGATGCGTGGCTGTTTAAGACCATGCTGGCGCAAAACGGCAATGAGATCGTCACCGTGAAGGACGGCAAAACTGTGCCGGTGTTCGATCAGGAAAGCGCCGTGGAAGTAGCGACCTTCTGGAAGAGCCTTGTAGATGCGGGCTATATGAAGGCATCGCAGCATGCCAATGCGGAAAAGAAATTCCTGGCGGGCAATCTGGCCTTCATCGTGGCATCCTCTGTGCGCATTGCACGCTGGGCAACGGATGTGAGCGTGGAACTGGGTGCGATTGAGATGCCTTACTTCAAGGAGCAGTCCGTGGCGCTTGGCGGCAACATGCTGGTGCTGTTCCCCAAGGACGAAGCCAAGAACGCCGCCGCGTGGGAGTTCATCAAGTTCCTCAGCACCACCGAGAAGCAGACCGAATTTGCCCTGAAAACAGGCTATATGCCGGTGTGCAAGTCCGGCCTTGAGATGGAAGAAGTGCAAAAGACCATTGCGGAGAACCCGCTGTACGCCGTGGCGTTCAAGCAGATGGATTATGCCTGGGCCTACTGGAACTTCAACGAAATGGGCACCATGGACGGCATTTTGAAGATCGCCATCAGCGAGATCGAGATCGGCGCACAGACCCCGGACCGCGCCCTGAAGAACGCTGTTTCTGAGCTGGAATACGAAATCGAATAACAGTAAAAGAGGCAAAGCATGAACAGACTGGCCTTTTCAACGGGGGCGTTGTATCCCTTGCCATCGGAAGACGCCTTGGCTGCGGTATACCGCGCGGGCTTCCCGTGCGCAGAGTTGATGCCCCAAAGCTTTCAGGACGTGACGCCGCAGTTTGCCAAGAAGGTGCAAGCAATCGGCATCCATGTCAACTCCATTCACTATCCGCTGGCCATGTTCTCCATGCTGTATACGGCGCATCCTGCCATGGCGCAGGATGCCAGCCGTTTCGCGGACGATCTGGCCGCGCTTGGCGAACAGCTTGGCACCACTGTGATTGTGGTGCATCCGCACTACCCGGAGGACGATCCGCTGCGGCATAAGCTATTGGAGCTTCCCATCCTGCAAAATTTCTACTACCTGGCGGAGGTGTGCGCCAGGAAGGGGATCACCGTGGGGATGGAGAACTCGCCCAAGGGGCCGGGCGCAACGGCCAAGGGGCTGACGGAGTACATCACGCAGTATTTTTCTGATTACCCCAACGTGAAGCCGGTGGTGGATACCACCGAAGCTTGCGAGGCGTATGAAGACCCCATTGCCTTCCTGCGTGACGCGCTGCCCCAGCACGTGCATCTCAGCGACTTTGCCGACAACCGCAAGCATCTGCCGATGGGGCAGGGCAGCATCGATTGGGAAGCCGCCGCGGCGGTGCTGCGGCAAAGCAAATACCCCGGTGTGTACACGTTGGAGCCTTCGTATTCTCATTATTTGAGGGACATTGACCAGAAGCTGAAAAGCGCGTACGAGATCGCCAGCCGGATTTTCGGCTGACATTGGATACGAAACCTGGGTCGCCGCACTCGCTGCGGCGGCCCTTTCAAAAGAGGAGGAACCTGCCCATGCACCAGGCGATTGCGTATGTGCTGGAGGCACTGGCGGTGGGGGATGCGCTGGGCATGCCCACCGAGTTTATGACCCAGCAAGAGATCAAAGAACAGTTTGGCCTGGTAGACCATCTGCTGCGGCCAGAACAATCCCGAAACCACAGTAACCTGCCCTATGCCAGCGTCACCGACGATACCGAGCAGAATTTTTACCTGATCCGCGCCTATTGTGGCGAAGGGGAGATCACGCCGGAAAACACCGCACGCTGGCTGATGCGCTGGGTGGTGGAAACCGGCGCGGTGGAGAAACGCTATATCGGCCCCTCGTCGCTGAAAGCCCTCAAACAGATTGAAGACGGGGTAGACCCCCGGGAAGCCGGTATGATGGGCACCACCTGCGGCGCGATGATGCGCACCCCGGCGGCGGTATTGTGCTCTGTGGCAGCCACGGCGCATGCGCTGGCGCAGGATATCATTGATTGCGCCATGCCCACGCATTATACCGAAACCGCGCTGTCCGCAGCCTGTGGCTATGGCTTTGCCTTGCAAGCGGCGCTGCTGGGCAAAGACATGCAGGCCATTCTGGCAGCCTGCGCAGAGGGCTTTGCGCTTGGCACTGTCGCCGCGCCGTACACTTTGTGCGCTGCCGACGGTATGGCGCGCCTGAAAAGTGTGCAGGCATGCGCCTTTGACAACAAGGAAGCGCTGATGCGGCACTTGTATACGCTGTATGGCACCGGCCTTGAGTCAGAGGACATTTTTACCGCCGTGATGAGCATTTTTCTGTTTGCGGGCAAGGATGTGTGGCTGGGCATTCAAATGGGTGCGTCCATTGGCGGCGATACCGATACCATTGCCGCGCTGGTGGGGGCGCTGTGCGCAGCGTACGCGAAGGGGCATAACATCCCGCAGGATGTGCTTCATGATGTTGAAACCCATAACGCGCTTGGCATTCCCGCGCTGGCGGAAGCTGTTTTGCGCCGGAGGGGGCAGCAGGCATGATACGCTTCATCAAAGGTTATCTGGGCAAGCTGCAGGGCAACGCGCGGGTATGCATTGCGTTCCATCCGTTATGGGGCATTCCCTTCACCGTCTACTATTTTTACCTCGGCTTGTATATGCAGGAGTTTGGCGTAACCGATCAAAAGCTGGGGCTGATCATGGCTGTTGGTTCGGCTGCGTCGCTGGTGTTTTCACTGATTGCCGCGCCTGTTGTGGACCGCATGGGTCGCAAAAACGCCACCTTTTGGTTTGATATGATCAGCAGTGCCCTGCCGCCGCTTTTGTACTGCATCAGCGGCAGCTTCGTGATGTGCCTGGTGGCGATGGTGCTGTTCTCCGCCAACAAGATGATGTCTGTTGCGTATTATCTGGTGATGACAGAGGATGCAGACGATGCGCAGCGCGTGGTGGCGTTCAATCTGTTCAACATCATCACGGTGCTTTCCGGCGTGATCATCCCCATCACCGGCGTGCTGGTGGCGCGTATGGGGCTGGTGGCAGCGGAGCGGGTGTTCCTTGGCATATCCTTCGTTTGCATGTTTGGGCTGGTGATTGCGCGGCATTTCTTCCTGAAGGAAACGGCCACGGGCGAGGTGCTGCGCGGCAGGCTGAAGGGCAAGCCCTTCCAGTGGAAAGAGCTGTGGACGCCCTATGCCACTTCGCTGCGCTTTGTGCGCGGCAACAAGCGTGCGCTGTATACCGCGCTGGCAAGCGTTTTGTTCTATGTGTATTATCAGGTGGGCACCAACAACAGCCTGTACTTTGCCAAATACTTCGCCGATGCGCTGGCGATTGGCGAATCGGGCATCAGCAGCCTGGGCGCGGTGTACGCGGCGGGCATGCTGGTATCCATGGTGCTGATTAACCCGATCACACAGCGGCTTGATTTGTTTGTGAACATGCTGCTGGGCGGCGCGGTGAACATCGCGGGTATGCTGCTGATGGCGCTTGCCCCGGCGGGCAGCATGGCGGTGGCGGTGATCGCCGTGTTTGTGACGGCGCTGGGGTTTGGGGTTTTCAAATCGCTGATTGACGCGGCGCTTGTGATCACTACCGAAGGCGAGGCGCGCTCGGGTATTTATTCGCTGACCAACTTGCTCTCTTCCGGCATCGGCATTTTTGTGCTGGCGCTGTGCGGCTATGCGTATGCGTGGAATCCGCGCACGCTGTATGTGCTGTCCTCGGTGCTATTGGGGCTGGCGGTGATCTGTGTGGCGAAAGCCTGGATGTGCGGCAAAATGAAAGGAGAACTCCATGGATAACTTTATCTTTGAGAACCCCACCAAGCTTTGCTTTGGCGTGGATGCAGAAATGATGGCGGGGGAGCAGTGCGCGGCTTATGGCAAGCGGGTGCTCATCCATTATGGCGGGGATTATGTAAAGCAAAGCGGGCTGTTTAATCGCATCACCGATAGCCTTTCAGCCCATGGCCTTGAGTATATCGAACTGGACGGCGTGGTGCCAAACCCCCGCGTGTCGCTGGTGCGAAAGGGAATAGCGCTTTGCCGCGCGGAGAATATCGACATCATCCTGGCCATTGGCGGCGGCAGCGCGATGGATTCTGCCAAGGCCATCGCCATGGGCGTGTATTATGAAGGCGATGTGTGGGAGTTGTTTGCCGGGGCAGAAACGCAAAAAGGCCTGCCGGTGGGCGTTGTTGTCACCATTCCGGCCTCCGGCAGCGAAAGCGGCGCGACCTCGGTGCTCAGTAACGAGGAGACCTTGGAGAAGAGCATGTTCACCCATCCGGAGGCGCGGCCAAAGTTTGCGCTGATGAACCCGGCGCTCACCAAAACGCTGCCGCCCTTCCAGCGCGCCTGCGGCATTTGCGATATGCTGTCCCATGTGATGGAGCGGTATTTCACCAACACCCCCGATGTGCAGTTGACCGACCGCCTGTGCGAGGCCACCATGCAAACCATTGTGGAAAGCGGCCTTGCGGCGATGCAAGACCCGGGCAATGACGGTGCGCTGTCGCAGCTGATGTTGGCGGGCAATGTGGCCCACAACGATAGCCTGGGCGTGGGACGCGAGCAGGACTGGGCATCACATATGATCGAACACGAGCTGTCTGCCCGGCTGGATATTGCGCACGGTGCGGGGCTTTCCATCATTTTGCCGGCCTGGATGCGGTATGTGTGGAAGCATGATGCGGCGCGTTTCGCGCGTTTTGCCCGCAAGGTGTGGGAGGCTGAAGAAAAGGACGACGAAGCGGCCGCACAAAAGGGCATTGCGGCAACAGAGCAGTTCTTCGAAAAGCTTGGCTTGCCCGTGCGCCTTTCGCAGATTTCCGTTCAATTGGAAGAGGATACCCTGCGGGATATGGCGGCGGCGGTCACGAAATACTTTAACCCCGGCAGCTTTGTGGTGCTAAGCACTGAGGATGTTTTTGAGATTTTGCGCGCGATGTGATAGGAGGGACGCCCATGGCAACATATCCGGTCTTCTCGTATGATGGATTATTTTCTTTTTGCCGCACGGTTTTTGAGAAGCATGGCTTTGACACCCAGGACAGCGAGGCCATTGCGGATGTGATTTTGACGGCGGATTTGTTTGGCGTGGAATCCCACGGCACACAGCGCCTGATGCGCTACCATAAGGAGCTTCAGGAGGGCATGATCGTGGGCGGCGCCAGGATGGAGCTTGTGCGCGAAACCCCGGTATCGGCCTTGATCGACGGGCACGATGGCATGGGGCAGCTGATCTCCAAAGCGGCGATGGAGCTTGCCATCGACAAAGCCAAGAAATCCGGCATCGGCATGGTGGCGGTGAGAGGTTCCAACCATTACGGCATTGCGGGCTATTATGCCAACATGGCGCTGAAGGAAGGGCTGATTGGCATCTGCATGACCAACTCATCCCCCCTTGCCGTGCCCACCTTTGGCAAGCACGCCATGATCGGCAGCAATCCGCTGGCGTTTTCGATACCTGCGCAGCCTGTTCCCTTCATGTTTGACGCGGCCACCTGCGTGGTGACGCGCGGCAAGCTGGAGGTGTATAACAAAAACGAAAAACCCCTGCCGCTGGGCTGGACGGTGGATGAAAATGGTGAAGATACCAGCGATGCGGCGCGGGTGCTGAGGAACATGGTGGCGCGCATTGGCGGCGGCATCACGCCCCTTGGCGGCAGCACAGAGCAAATGGGCAGCCACAAGGGCTATGGCCTGGGTATGATCGTGGAGATCATGACGGGCATATTGGCCGGCAGCGTGCCGTCATTGCACTCGTATGAAAGACCACATAAAGCTGACACGTCCCACTTTTTTATGGCAATAGACTTTGGTTTGTTTTCCGACAAGGACGAGGTCATATCCAACCTTTCGGCATACTTGCAGGAGCTCCGGCAATCCGGCGATGGGCGGCGCGTGTATACCCATGGCGAAAAGGAACTGGAAAGCCGCGATGCGATGCTGCAAAATGGCGTGCCTGTCAACCCTAAAACGGTGGAAGAAATGCTGAAAATCGCCAAGGATTTGGGGATTGACGCATCGGAAGCAGGCTTGAAGGCGCTATAGAGTCATGATAAAAAGGCCGCAGCTGCGGCCTTTTTATCATGCGGTGCGATTATTATACTAATGAGCTTCTAAAATCGATACAAAGCAGGCGTGAATTTTTCGTCAAGGCAAACGTAGAATTCGCAGGAATAGCAGCGCTATTTCAAGAATTCGGAGTGCCGCATTGGCGGAAA
>JAVBRU010000099.1:0-37696 GCA_031547595.1 Eubacteriales bacterium | reverse complement strand
CATCGCCCACAAACCCTGTGACCGTCATTTCGTCATTGGTCAGCGCCGTGCCGTCGTATTCTTTTTCGTCCGTCGCGCTTACCATCGTCACAGTGCGCGGATCCACCCGCAGCGTGCCGTAATCCACAGAAATGGTATAGTTATTAACATTGCCGCCCACGAAGTCATAGTCAAAGGTATTCTTCGTTGAGCCTGCATTCGTGATCGTGCCCGTGATCTGATGAGTAAAGGTATCCTCCCCGACAAAGCCGGTGTCTTTCCCCGCCGCAACGGTTACAACATCCTTTGTCAATGCCGTACCATCATAAGTCTTGCTATCAGAAGCACTCTGTAAAACAACAGGCCGCGGATCAACCGTCAGCTGACCATTCTTGATTTCGCCAAATGTGTAGTTATCCGTCACATCCACGATGCCGCGCATGACTTTATAACTGACAATGCTGTTTGTCTGAGTGCCCACATCTGTCTGGCTGCCAGACAGAGTGACCACCAGACGATCCCCCTCCTGCAGCACGCCGAGGGTATAGGTGAAATCCTCGCAGGTCAAAGGCTGCCCGTTATACACACGGGTGGCGCTGCCTGCGGTGATGGCAAGACGGGTACCGGATTTATAAACCTCCAGCGTGCCCTCGACCTTGGTGATCTTATAGTTGTCAAGGTTGGTGCCCGCGTCCTTCGCCGCGTAGGTAAAGGCGTTGGGCGTTGTGCCTACATTGGTGATGGTGCCGGTCACATCAAAGATGACACCTTCGCCGTCCAAGAAGCCGTCCTTGCCGCTGATGTCCACCTGAGGATTCGTCAGCGGTGTGCCATCATATTCTTTTTCGGCATTGGCGCTGGTGAACGTTACCTCGCGGGGAAGGACAGTCAATGTGCCTTCTGTTTTGGTGATGGTATAGTTGGACGCAAGCGTGCCCTCGTTCAGTTGATAGGTGAACACGTTGGCAATTGTGCCTGCATTGGTGATGGTGCCAGTCACAACGCAGGTTACGCCCTCACCCGCCACGAAGCTCGCGCCACTGACGGTGACGCCATCCTTGGTCAAAGGCGTGCCATCGTAGGTCTTGCTCGCGTTTGCGCTGGTCAAAGTGACAGGACGCGGCGTCACCGTCAAGGTGCCGTTCAGCGCCGTGATGTCATAATAGCGGGACACATCCGCATCACCGCGCATGATCTTATAGCCGGGTTGCACAATATTATCGGCTGTGCCAGCGTTTGTGATGCTGCCGACGGCCGTTGCCATCAGCACATCGCCAGAAACCAGCGTGCCGGAGGCCAGCGTCACAGCTGCATTGCTCATCGCAGTGCCATCATAGCGCTTGGATTGATCCGCAGCCTTGATGGTGATCACGCGCTTGCTGACATAGTAGACGTTAATCACGTTATTGGAAGAAGTGTTGCTGAGCGTGAGAGGCAATTCCGGCGTCACGCGATCCAGCACGTAACCCGCCATCACCTTATCTTCATAAGACTCAATGACTGCGCCTACATTGCCGGTGCCGGTGACCGTCTTGGTGCCATCCACACGGCCATCATACAGATAGCGGATCGTATAGTTGACCTCGCGCGTTTTCCAAACCGCATAGAAAGTCTTGTCTACGGAGAAAGTGTACGTCTGCTCCAGGGTGTACTGGGCGACCGTGGCGCCCTTGGTGTCCGCCCAGCCAACCAGCTCCATATACATGCGGTCAAAAATTTCACCCGCCAGGTTACCCTCCGTGTTTTTCCTATAACGGTGAGTTACCTGCTGGTTCTCGCCATCGCTGGAGTCGTATTTAATGGTAACAACCTGTGTCTGATCCACCCACTGCGCGGTGAACACCGTGTCGTGATAGATCTGATAGCGCGCGCCGGGCTGATACAGCCTGCCATCATCGCCCAGCCAGCCAATAAATGCCTTGCCGCTGTTGGTGTTGGCAGACGTGATATCCTTCACCACCGCATTGACGTTCAACAAATACAGCCGGTCATCCGTTACGCTACCGGTGCCGCCATTCATGTCGTAGGTTATGGTGAAGTCCTTCTGCTTCCAGTGCGCATAGACCTCTACATCGGTGGTGATCTGTGACACACCCAGCACGAAGGGAACAGAATAGTTGGGCAGTACATCCGGGTAAGGGTAATAATACCAACCAATAAACTGGCCATACTGCGGGTTGGACGCAGGCGGCGTTACATTGGACAGGGTGGAGTTTTTGGGAAGGTTGCCGTAAGCGGTATAAAGATCGCCATCGTCCAGGTAGAATGTGGCGCTAACAGGATCGTCCACAAACTTGGCCCACAGCTTCAGGTTGCCATCCGGCATGGTGCCGCTGAAATAGAAGGGCGTCAGGCACTCAGCCTCGGTAAACCAGCCGACAAAGGACGCTCCCGCTTTGACAGGATCGGCGGGCTTATAGCGGGACAGGCTGGCACCATAGGGCACTTCGCCCGTAGTTCTGCCAGCGGTGGTGTTGTTGGGCAAGCGGTAGATGTTGCCGCCCGCAGAAACGAAGCTACTGCCGCCCGGCGTGGAGGTGGACGGCATGGAACCGCCCATTAAATCCAGCTCGATATAGCCGCGGTTGCGATAGTAGAACAGGAGTGTGTATTCAGACGCGCTGGGCGGGGTAAAGGGCAGGTCGCTTGCTTTTGCTGCCGCAGTGCCGTTGGCGACCATGCCGGAAATCTGCTTGTTGCTGTAATTGGTGCCGGGGGCCAACTGGCTGTAGGTCTCGCTAAAGACAAACGTGACCCCGTTCTTGATATAAGAATACTGATAATTGCTTGCGCTATCGCCAGGCAGTAGCTCAAACATATACAACAGATAGGAGTTGCCGGAGTTTGTGAAGGAAGAAGCCAGAGCCACACCAGATTTGGCCTGGTTGCACAAATCGGTAGACATGGTGAGGCGGTTGGAAGCTGCCGTGGCACTGAGGGAATCGCCCGTCCAGCCATAGAATTTATACCCGCTACGTGTGGTAGTGATCACATAATTGGCGGAGCCATCATTGCGCGGCCAACGGCTGAGGATGTCCTCATCCAGCTTGGCCGAAATCGTATACTGTGTGCCGCCGTTTTTATAGGACGAACCATTGATGGACATCGAAACGGTATTGGTGCCGTCGGAGAGGCTGAACTTTAGATTATAATATTTGCGCGTATAATACACGTTAATAACGGTGGAACCATCACCATTGACGACCTGACCATCTGCGTCGCTGAATTTATATTCATAATACAGGTAAGTGCCATTATCGTCCGTGGGGAGGGTATACATGTTTGTAGTACCAGCACGCAGATTGCGGCTGTTATAATTCAGTGCCGCACCGGAGGTCGCAGTCTTGGTGATCGTTTCGCTATAGTTATACTCATAGCTGCGGTAGGCATCCGCCGCGCCTTGGCCCGCCGCTTCCTTCCAGATAACGATTGTCACATTGGCAGTAGCTGCATTCCATACAGCATATAGCTGCACGTCTGCAGCCAACACGGCGTCAAACTTGTATGCAGTAGTGCCGTCCGGCGTAGTCGCCCAGTGGCTGAAGGTGTAGCCCGCGCGGATGGGATCGGTGGGCTTGACAGGCTTATTGCCCTTTTCTACCTCGGTGGGCATCATGGGGTTAGAGCCGGTGTCGTAGTAGACGTAATAAAGCGTGGTATAGTGCGCAACCAGCGAAATATCCGCCGTGACCGGCTTGGTGAAATCAAAGGGCACGCCGTCCAGCATCCAATAGTCAAAACGGTCATTCACATAGGAAGTATTCGGTTTCACAGAGGGCTGCGCAGCGGTGCCGCCCTTGGGCACATCCACGCTATGCCACACCGTGTTTTCAGAAATGAACTGCACATGGTAGGTGTATTTGAACTTTGCCATCAGCTCTACATCCGAGGTAACCGGGGTACCAAAATCATACTTGATGCCATTGGAATACCAGCCCAGGAACTCAATGGCCGTAGCAGGCATCTGCGGGGCAGCGGGCTGCTCTATGGTATCGCCAAAGTTGACCAGCTTTGCAGGATACAGCTGATCGCCATTTTCGTAGACATAGGTGACGATATAATCGAAGTTGACGGTCTTTTCTGTCCAGACCGCCTGATAGGTCCTGTCCTGCGTAATGTAATAGGAAGAAGGATTCCAACCGGCAAAAACATACGTCACGCCGTCGATAACCTTTTCGTCGCCCATCATCAAATCGGCTGGTGGGGTGACCATGTTGCCATAGCTGGCATTCACGCTGCGGATCACCGTGTCGCCATCCTTAAACTGGATGGTGTACACATCTGCGGTGAATACCGGGGTGGCGCTCATGTTTTCATGGATAACGGTCTCAGGCGTCAGCGCTGTGCCATCCGCCAGCTTCCATCCGGTGAATGTGTAGCCCGGCATCACAGGCGTTGGCAGCGCGCCAATCGCTTGATCATACGGCACAGACAGACGCTGAAAAACGGTACTATCCGCATTGAGCAGGGTGACGGTGTAGGCCTTGGGCGTATAAACCGCCGTGATGTCGCACGGCTGATTGATCACGGTGGCAGCGGTTGCTGCCGTGCCATCTGCCATTTGCCACCGCGCGAACGTGTAGTTGGGCATATCAGGGGCGGTGGGCAGGGCGACGCCAAGGGCTGCGCCCTCCAACACAGAAGCAGTGGAAAGAACCGATTGATCCAACCCACGGAATGTAACCGTGTGTTTGGTGTTATACGTTGCCATAACAGTGATGGCCTGCGTGACATTGGTAAAATCAGTATCCCAGCCGCTCAACTCATAGGTTGTGCCGTCACTTGCTGTCGGGACACCAAAACCGGCAGGTGCCGTGGCCGCTCCGCCACTGATAACGTTTTCTTTTTTGAGCAGCGTCCCGTCGGCGTTCAGGAACGTGACTGTATAATACACCGGATATTTTGCGGTGACAACCGTGGCCTTCGTTACGTTATTAAAAGTAGCGTCCCAGCCAGTGAAGGTGCCATAGCTGGTGCCTGCGGGCGCCATGGGCGCATCAAAGTCAGTAGGCGCTGTGGCGGACTTGCCGCTTTGGACGATCTGTGTTTTTATAACGGTGCCATCAACGTTTTTGAAAGTGACCGTGTAGAATTGATAGGCGCTGTTGGGGCGAATATAGACCGAAGTATTTTTTGTGGTACCCAAGGTATAGTATACAGTCGATGTGTTATATACCGTGGTATCCGAAACGCTGGTGCTTGCCTTATCAAAACTGGCGTTAGACCACCTGAGGGAGGTGAGATTCACACCGGCATACTCAAACGAGTTTTTGCTGATATAATAGTAGTTCGCACTGGTGTTCTTTTTTGTTTGAATGTTGCGATAGCTCACGGCTTCTTCCGCAACAGTGATCCACTTGCCATCCAGCATAACGCCATAATAAGCATGGCCATTATCAAACGACGTAGTGGCCTTGAAACTATAAACAGCAGTAAGCACCAGGTCATCTGTGACCGGTGCGGACGCGTTCCAAGCGTTTCCTTTGGCATCTGTCCAGCCGTCCAGCGTATAGCCAGCACGTGACACGCTCGGCACGTTTTTGACCTTTTGCCCTTCTATTACATCCTCAGACGCAATAATACCCCCTGTGTAGTCCACAAAGGTGACGACATAGTACAGCGTTGCCTGTTCGTACACTGATTTTAGCACGTTAGACGTATCTGCCAGCGCGGTAACCAGCGATGTGGGCAGGAACTGCACCAGCATCAAAATCGCCATCAGCAGGGCAATGTGCCTTTTGGTAGTGGAGCGTGTCATATCGGAAGACCTCCTAAATTTGTCATGGTCATTTGAATACATGTGTAACTATTTTGTAATTCGACAACCGTTTACATAATCCTTCTTCAATGAAGAAATATTTCCTTTTTTGCTATGATAGCCGAGGCCAATGCCCCGGCTAAAATGTTATGCACTCTCACTTATTCAGCAACGGTAACCACCAGGCGCCACTCGTAGTGGATGTTCTGGGCGTTGAGGTTGAACTGGTAATCCAGGCAGTTGCCGCCGGGCACGTTCTCCCACTGGATGCCGGTGAATGCCTGCCATTGCACGGTGTATTCCACATCTTCGTAACCAATCAGCTCAGCAGTGAGGCGGATGATGTCGCCATAGCGGACGAACTTGGGGGTGATCATGCGGCCCTTGATGGAGCGCTCGACTTCGTTGATGGTTTCCTGGGCGATTTCAAACTCGATCACGTTGACGTCTTCTTCGGCGGCTTCTTCAGCAACTTCTTCCACGGTCTCTTCGGTGGCTTCTTCGATGGTTTCTTCAACGATCGCTTCGGCAACTTCTTCAACGATTTCTTCAACCGCTTCTTCGTTCTGCTCGGTGGCGATAACTTCCGCTTCCTGCTCGGCGGTGTCAACTTCCACAGAAGCTTCAACGGTGATGACTGCTTCCTGCTCTGCCACTTCGGTATCAGATGCCAGCGCAACCTGCGAGAGCATCATCACGAGCAGCATGACCAGCGCCAGCACCCGAGCCTTCATAGAAATCTTCGTCATTTTAGTTGCCTCCTATATATCATCGCGTTACATTTCGTTTTTCGGATGTTTCCCACATCACACTTGCATTATAGCAAATTGGTATTACATAGGCAGTTACATTTGGCTTTCCAAAAAGAAAAAAATCCAGAATGCACGTAAAGCGCCATCGCATGTGAATAAAACGTCCAATTATCGACCATATAACACATTTACATGCGTGTTGACGTGAATTTTGACCATATTATACATCTTTTTTGGTTTATTAAATGATTACATGGCGTAAATTACATGCTTGCATCCTGCTTTTCGGTTACACCACGATTACACCGATGGATGTTTTTGATTTGGTGACATTACTTTTGGTCTCAATGCTGCAGTTTTGCATGGTCGCCCTCGCTTTTCTCCTCTTGCCAAACGTAACTTTTTTTGATACTGTTTGACTGTGCTTTTTGCTCAAAAAAACGGAAAATACTCCCTCAAACAGAAAGGAAATGACATGCTAGCTACCATCCTTCTCACCCATATCCAGCAGTATCCTGAGGCACAAATCACCGATATGGTGAAGCTGATCTATCAAAATGAGTTTGGCGGTGACCACCTGAAAGCGCCCGATGCCGCCAAGAGCCTGCAGCGGCTGAAGAGCGAAATGCAAGCCCAGCAGCCCGATGCCGTTCAGCCTTTATATGAGGTGATCGGCAATGGCTTGTGCCGCCTCAATCTACGCGCCTGCCTCACTCGCCGCATCCCTTGCGAGGATATCAACACCCTTTTTATCGACTCCGCCAGCATTATAAAGGGCGATATGAAGCGTTTTCAAAAGAAGCTGAACCTGCTCATAGACCTTGCAGAAAGTGAAGACTTGCCCTTCAATCCGGCAGAGGTGGAGCTCTTCTTATTGACTTACCGCGAGAGGGGCTGCCCCGCCATCAGCCACAGCAAAGAGTACCACGCGCTTTATCAGCCCAGCTACCGCGTGGTGCTGCAAAAAGCCCTGAAAGATTACATCAGCCTTCGCTCACACGATGTATAACGTAATTTCTTCTTTTCATATGGTGACATTTTCCAGACCCTGTGTTACACTAAGTCGCTTTAATCATTCTCATTTATTACATACGTGTATGTTTTTTCTTGTTCGCGAGTAATTGTTACTCGTTACATTCTTATTACTGCACTTTTTATGTCCATGTTTCTAACAAATTGAACATCTGTTTTATTTGCTTTCTGCTGTGTTCCTTGCATTTTAGACACAACAAAAAACCGCCTTCTTCGGCGGTTTTTTATGTTTTTTGCTTTGCTCTTTACTTTCTGAACGCACTGGTGTTACCCAGCACGTAACCGGTATATCCGCCCACGCTGACGTGCCACCAAGAGCCATAGATGCCCATCACCACCACGGCCTGGCCATATCCGAAGTTCGCCACGGTGTTGGAGAACGTGCTGGGTGAGCCGTACAGCGACCATGCGGTGCTGTTGGAGTAATACACCGGCATGGCGGAGGTCACGTTATTGGCTGCGCTGCCATAGGCGAGGTACGGGACATTCATATACCCAACCGCACCGCCCTGATCGTTGCCGATGCGAACTTTCCACCAGTTGGCGTTGGTCTGCTCCAGCACCGTCACATACGTGCCGTTGTTGTATTTGCCGATGGAATCGGTATTGGCACTCGGGCCCATGCGCAGGTTGAGGCGCTCGGCAGAACTGGGGTTTCGCACCACAGCGTAGCTATAGGTGCCGCCCGTCCAGGGCGCGTCGCCGCCGCTGGTGCCGCCGCCTGTGCTGCCCGTGCTGTCTGCAGTGAAGCAGCTGGCCAGCATGTAGCCTACGGTAGAGCCGTTGATGCGCACATGATACCAGGAGCCTGCCGTGCCCAGGATTTCTACGCTGGTGCCCTTGCTGTAGGAGCCAAGGGAGCCTGCGCTGGTGCTGGCATACTTGCGAAGGGTAGCAGAGCTGGAAATAACGGATTTATACTGGATGACAGAGCGCACGGAGTTGCCCGATTCGCCCATCGCCAGGAACTTCTTCATCATATAGCCGGTGGCTTTGCCATCGCCGATGCCAATTTGCACCTTCACCCAATCACCGGTGGAGGTGGCCAGAATATCCACGCGCACGCCGTTGACATACTTGCCAATTGAGGCCGCGCCCGTGCTGGCGGATGCGCGCAGGTTCAGCTTATCCGAGGACACAGGATTGTTGACCACTGCGTAGTTGATAAACGCGCCTGTGCCAATCCCCGTCCAACTATCGCCGCCGGAGCTGCTGCCGCTGCCCGAAGAAGAATCAGGTTCCGGCGCTGAGCCTTCAAAATCGTAGCCGCGCATATAGCCGATGCTGTTGCCAATGCGCACATGATACCAGGAGCTGGCCACTGCCAGGATCTCCACCGCCGTGCCCTCGCCATAGTTGGCCAGCACGGTGGCATTGGTGGATGTGCGGGTGTACAGGCTGGCGGTTCTCTTGGTATAGAGCGTGGGGATGGCCGATGCCACATACGAAGCGCCGTTGATCACCAGGAATTTGGTCATCATATAGCCGGTGGCCTTGCCCTCGCCGCTGCCGATCTCCACCATCGCCCAATCGTTATCCCAATATCCGGTGATATAGACGCTGACGCCGTTGTAATACTTGCCCAGGGAGCCGGAATTGGCGTTGGGCGATACGCGCAGATTCAAACGATCCTGCGGGTTGGGGTTTTTAACAATCGCATAGTCGCCGCCGCCATACGCGCCGTCCGCCAGCGCGCCGGGCACAAACAGGCTGCTCATCAACAATACGCACATCAATAAAATGGATACACCGCGCAGCTTCTGCTGTTTTTGATTCTTCATTTTCATTGCACTCTCCCTTTTGCTGAACTCCCTACGCCTATAAGACGGAAAAGCCAACCATATTGTTCCCATCCATTTGGCAAATTACAAAATTATTTTTACCGAAGCCAGGTGTTGCGCACTGCCTCGCGCCAGGCCGACAAAAAGTCATCCAGCGTGGTATAGCGGTCTGTACGCTTATCGGCAGTGGCGCGGCGTGCGATGGGATACAGGCTGGCAGGGCCTTCCCACGCCTGGGCAGAGCGGTCCCGGTTGTTGCCAAAGAACTCAAAGGCCAGCGCGCCCATGGCATACACATTGGTGCAGGCGTCCAGCGGCGCACCCAGTGCATATTCCTCCGGCGCCATAAAGCGCGAGGAGCCCTGCATACGCCCGCGGTCGTTCACGGTGGGGGCAAAACGGTAGAGATCGATATCGCACACAACGGCGCGAGACATTTCAAAATCCAGCATCAGGTTGCCGTCATAAAAATCAATGGCAACAATGCCCTTCTCGGCCAGCAGCGCGTGCAAATCAAACACTCCGTCCAGCATGGTCAGCCGCCGGATGAAGGTCTGCCTGCGCAGCCGCTCCTGAACGCGCGGATCGGGCGGCGTGGGGCGCAGACACACCGCGTCCAGCCATTCAAACACGATGGCATAGCCCTCGCCCACCGCGCCGTGCGCCAGCATACGCACCAGCGAGGGATGCTCGTGCCGGTATAGCTGCGTGGCGTATTTGAGGACATCCACCGCCAGCTGCGGCCGCCCCAGATAGTTGACCGTCTGCGCCCCGGCATACTTGATAAACAGCTTGCCAAATGGCCCGGTCACCCCAAAGCATAGGTTGCCGGAATCCTGCTGATCAAACACGTGAAACACCTGGCCATACGCCGAAAGCCAGCGCAAGTCCACCGGTGCCTTCACCTCAAACGCCACGCCATCGATCTGTTGAATCAAGCGGGCTCCCCCTCCCGGGTCACATTCTTAATCCACTTCTTGCCGCGCAGGCGGAAAAACGCGATGATCCACTTGAAGCACTGATCCATGCGCGTGCACAGGAAGATCACCGGCAGCGGCGCGCTAAAGCGGAACGCCGCCAAATACGTCAGCGGCAACACCACCAGCCACCCGCAGATCAAATCCACCTTCATCACAAACTGGCTGTCCCCCGCGCCACGGTTGATGCCCACAAAGCAGGAGGCGTGATACGTGGTGCCAAGCAGCGTCACCGCGCCAATGGCGATCATCTGCCCCGCCAAATTGCTCACCTCTGCGCCCGTGCCATACAGGCCGACAAAGGGCACCCGAAGCAAAAACACCACCAGCGCCATCACTACGCCAATGCCCGCAAACATCACCTGAATGGTGTGTGAATACGCGCGCACCTTCTCGTAATCCTTCTCGCCCACGGCCTTGCCCACCACCACGCACGCGCCGCCCGCCAGCGCGAAGGTGAACATCGTGCCCAGCCCCATCATGGTGTCTGTGATGTTCATTGCGCCCATCATGGCCTCGCTCACGTGGCCGATGATCGCCATCTTCAGCATGCCCACCAGCGCCCACTGCGCGTCCGTGAGGCCCACCGGCAGGCCGTATTTGGCATAGTCACGCCATGCCCAACGCTGATGGCGTAGTAACTCTTTGGGGCGAAGCGGCATCACCTGCTGCTTTTTGAAACAATACCAAAGCACCACGGCCATTTCCACCACGCGCGCCAGCACGGTCGCCAGCGCCGCTCCCTGCGCGCCCAGCTCGGGGAAGCCCCAATAGCCGTGGATCAGCACCCAGTTGAACAAAACGTTGGTGCCCAGGGACAAAAGCGTGGCATACAGCGTGACCCGCACCACCTCGATGCCCTTTAGCATCCCCACCATCGCGCACGTCACCGCAAAGGGCAGGTAGGACAGGCAAACAATGCGGAAATATGGCAGCGCCATCTCGGTGAGTGCCACTTCCTCAGCATTGATCACAACAGACAGCACCGCATAGGGGAACAGCTGAATCACCAGCAGCGCGGCCACGGCCAGCAAAAGGCAGCACGTGCAGCATGCCGCCGCCACACGCTTCACGCTGCCATGATCGCCCTTGCCGTGGTACTGCGAAATCAGCACGATCGAGCCGCTGGCCAGCCCTGTCAGCGCCGCGGAAATAAACGTGGTGACGCTGTTCGCCTGGGATACCGAGGCCAGCAAACTCGGCTGATAGCGGGAAATCATCACATTATCCGCCATCACCACCAGCATGGACAGCAGCGACTGAAACGCCGCAGGCAGCGATAAACGAAAAATCGTCTTGTAGAATTGCCTGTCCTTGATCATACGTACGCCTCTTCGAATCAATATTGCTTCCATTATACCGCAGACGCGCAAAAAAAGAAACCATGAAACTGCCGTTATAGCAGCTCCATGGTTTACAACCCTTTTAGAATGCGTTGGTGCTGACAAAACCACGGGCAAACCCGCCCAGGTTAGCGTCATACACTTCCACATACGCCCAGGTGCGGTTGCTGTCCAGGTATGCCAGGAAGGTCACAGACGTGCCGGCCTGCAGCGTCGTCAGCCCCTTGCTGTTGATGATGGGGTCATCGGTGAACTTGGCGTTCACACGGAGGGTTTTGACGGAGTTGACCAGCTGCAACGTGGGCGCATACATACCCTCCAGCGCCTGGGAGCTGATATAGCCGATGCGGTAATCGCCACTGCTCAGCTCATAGCCAATCAGTGCCCAGTTGCCCGTAACGCCATACACGCGGTTCGCGCCGCCCGCACCCACCAGGGCCTTGCCGGAGTTTGCGCGGTAGTAGTAGGTGCCGGGGCCGGAGTATACGTCATAGTTGTCACTAAAGCGGACGGTTTGGAAGGTGGGCAGCTCATCCCACGCGTTGTAGTTCACATAGGGTGCTTGAGGGGTTGTGCCACCACCGCTGGGGCTGCCAATGCTGATATAGCTACTGCGGACAAACGCGCGGCACAGAGCGCTGTTCAGCGTCACCTCCACATACGCCCAATCGGTGCCCATATACCCCAGCAGCGTCACGGGGGTCTTGGCAGCAAGCGTGGTGATGGCTTTGTTGTTGATGATGGGATCGTCCGTCAGGTTGCAGTTGGCATTGGTGTAAGCGGCGGTGTAGCTAAAGGAAAGGGCGCTGTCGTAACTGTCTTTTTGGTCATACAGGGTTTTGAGTGCGTTCTTCTCGATATAGCCGATGCGGTAGTCGCCGCTGCCCAGCTGATAGCCGATCATCAGCCAGCTGCCTTCCACGCCATAGATGCGTGCCACGCCGCCCGCGCCGTAGGTGGCCTTGCCGTTGTTGGAGCGGTAGTAGTAGCTGCCGGGGCCTTCGTACACCGCGTAGGAATCTGAGAAGCGGCCGGTGGCAAACTTCTCCAGCTGCGCGGCCTGGGCAGGGAGAATGAGAAGGGACAGCATCAGCGCTGCCAGCAGGATACAGGAAAATTTCTTCATGATGTAGGCACCTCTTTCTAAATCTATGCAGGGACAACATTGCTCATCAACTTCATAATCATTATACCCCATTTTGTTTGCAAATTAAAGCCTATGTTGGTATAATATAAAAAAACGCAGAGGATGTGCGCAATGTTTACATTTGTAACAGCCAACACCCCGGAAATGCTCGAAATTTCCTCCAAGGGGCTCATGGATTTCCTGGATGCGGCAGCGCAAAAGGGCATCGAGTTTCACAGCCTGCTGGTACTTCGCCACGGTCAGGTGGCCGTGCGCATGAACTGGTCGCCCTATGATGATCAGACGCCGCATGTGCTATTCTCGCTCAGCAAATCCTTCTGTTCCGCCGCAGCAGGCTTTGCGGTGGCCGAGGGGCTACTGCAATGGGACACCAAGGTGCTGGATATCCTGCCGGACGCAGCGCCTGAAGATGTCAGTGAAGGGCATCAAAAGATCACGCTGCACAGCCTGCTGTGTATGGGCAGCGGCCTCGACCCGCGCTCTGATTCCACGCCGGAAAACATGAAGGACGATTGGGCAACCCATGTTCTGTCCTTCCCTGTGCTGCACGAGCCGGGCACGGCCTTCCACTACAACAGCCTGGGCACTTATCTGGTGTCCGCTATGGTGCAAAAGGTAACCGGTCAGAATATCCGCGATTACCTGATGCCACGCCTGTTTGAGCCGCTGGGCATCCCGAAGCCGGAGTGGGATTTTTCGCCCCAGCGCATCTGTTGCGGCGGCTGGGGGCTGCATTTGAGCAGCGACAGCATTGCGCGCTTTGGCCAGTGCTTGCTTCAGCACGGCATGTGGCAGGGCAAGCAAGTGCTGCCCGAGGGCTGGGTGCAGCTGGCCTCCAGCAAACACATCGAAAACGGCAACGGCGGCGACAACGAATGGGGGCAGGGCTACGGCTATCAGTTCTGGCGCACGCGCGGCAACCGCTACCGCGGTGATGGCATGTTTGGCCAGGCCTGCATGATCGATGAGCAAAAGGATGTGTGCGTGGCCATCACCTGCGGCACAAACGATATGGGCGGCGAGTTTGCCCTGCTGCACGATTATATTTTCCCTGCCGTGGACGCCCCCGCAGGCACCGCAGAGGAGCAAGCCGCCCTGCAAACGCGGCTGCAGAACCTCGCCTACCCCTTCCCGGCTGACGACGGCAGCGGCACGGTGCAAAAAGCCGCCTACAGCGCCCAGGAGGGGAGTTCCCTGGCCTTTGAGCAGGCCGATGCCGATACACTGCGCGTTGTGTTTGCCAATCAGCACAGCCCCGCAATCACCCTGCTGGCTGGGCGCGGCACGCCGCACGCGCAAACCCTGCCCGCCGATAACCCCGGCAGCGTCCCCCTGCGCTACCTGTGCGGCTATGGCTTTGAAAACGGCAAGCTGCACCTGGTTGTGCGCACCCCCGACGGGCCGTTCACGCTGGATGCAGTGTTCACATTCACCGATACCGGCCTCACGGTGGAAGCCAAGGGTGTAGGCATCGACCTTGGGGCAACGGTGTTTGGCCGTATATAATCAAAAGCTAACGCCCTGTGCAAAATCTGCACAGGGCGTTAGCTTTTGATTTGAGTTATCCGTGAGAAATTTCGGGGCCAGCAGGCGGCAGCAGCTCATCCAGCACAAAGCGAATGGCCCAGCGATCATCCAGTGTGCGCTGGCGGATGGTGCGAATTTCGCCGGTGTGCGCGTCCAGCTCCACCATGACGGGGAAGGGCGTATCATCCGTATAAACGAAGGGCACAGATACTTTCCAATACGCGGTATCGCCGTCCATCAGATACACGATGGTCGCCTTCCCTGCTTGCACCTGATCTTGGGTCATCAGTCCTTTGTCCACGGCGGCTTTGGCAGCGATGGCAAACGCTTCTTCCTTGCTCATGGCAGTGGCATCCGGCAGGGCATACATCTGCTTGGAAAAGGCAAGCTGGGTGGGGCTGGTCAACTGTCCATACGCCATGATCTTTTGAATTTCGGCGCTATATGCCAGCCATGTTTCCATTTCCCAGCTATCCCGGTCGCCGTAGTGGAAGCTATAATAGTCATCCATTTGCTGATACCAGGTATCCACATCCGCGGTATTCACCGCGCTTTTGACCTCGCGGGCATCCTGAATGGTGCCATCGTTTAGCACCACAAGATAATAGCAATTGCCGTCCATTGTCGTGGACTCATACTCGATATCCCAGATGCGTACATCGGTGGGTTGGTCATTGTCGTCAAACTGCTGCATGTACTGCAAGTAACGGTCGAACTTCGTGGTATCCGTAACATCCTCTGTGAACCCAAACACATCCTTGATGTACGCGTGGGCGATAGCCAAAGCCTGTTCCTGTGAGATATCATCCCCCTTGGGCAGCACGCGCACATGCCACTCGTTCAGGCCCAGGGTATACATCAGGCCATCATACCAGTTTTGATCCTCAATGCTCCACTGCGCGGGATAGAAGCCAAGTTCCGTCTTCACAAACGCACGCATCAGCTCTTCTTTGTAGGTGCCAGTGGCACTCTCCAGCTGACGGCGTACGGTGCTGTCGATGGTGATGCCCTTCTCCTCGGCCATTTTGACTATCATGTCCAGTTCTTCAGCGGTGAACTTATCCGAATCGCTGTTTTGCGCCAGGGGTGCCAGATCCTGCTCCACAAACTGTTTCCCGCCAAACAGCACCGCTGCCAACGCGCTCAAGGTGATCACCGTCAATACCACAGCCAACACCAGTGTAGCCGAAAGTTTCTTTTTCATTTTCTTTCCTCCCATTGCACTTTGCATGACGTCTATCGTCTGTTGTTCCGTCCAGCGCAGGTGGGAAAGATTGCTGTCAATCGCTTGCTTGACCGGATTATTCTTCATCTTCATCCCTCCCCAGCCATGTCAACTTCAGCTGCTCTTGCGCCTTTTGCAGGCGGTGATGCACCGTGGAACGGCTAACCCCCAAGGCATCCGATACTTCCTGCAACGTCATCTCCTGATAGTAGTACAGCAATATGACCTGCTTGTATTTCTCCGGCATGCGCAAAATGTCCAGAAAAAGCGATCGATCTTCCGGCGATGTGCCGCCCAGCATTTCAGGCAGTTCGTCCAGTGCTTTTCGCCTGTCCACATAGCGGAACCAGCGGGAGCGTTGATAATCCCGGCATGTATTGATGGCAATGCGCATCAGCCAGGATTTTTCCGTGCAATCCCCACGCCCCTCAAACTGACCCATGTTGTTCCATGCCTTCAAAAACGTATCCTGCGCGGCGTCCTCCGCCTGGGTCCTGTCCGACAGATAGACGTAGCACGTGCGCAATATGGCCTCTCCATACAGGGTGATCCATTGTTCCAGCCGTTCTTCCAGGTTAACGCTTGGTACCAAAGCGTGTTCCATGGCGCGATCACCTCCTCACCTGTATAGACGGGATAGGCAATACGATTTTCCAATGCAAAAAAGAAAAAGCGCCCGAAGTGGGCGCGAAAGTACGTATTATGATTCTTTCTCCAGCTCATCCCGCAAATATCCTGCCAAAATGTTCACAATGCGCGCATTCTTTCCCCCGCGCATCACCACCACATCGGCGTCATGGATATAATTTCGGATATACTGGTCATACATGGGCTTGACGGTGGCCAGGTATTGCGCAGAAATGTTATCGATCTGACGCCCGCGCTCCTTGATATCGCGCTTGATGCGCCGCAGCAGGCACACATCCGGCTCCACCTCGATATAGAGCTTCAAAAACATCTTCTCACACAGTCGTTTATCAAAAAACGCATGAATGCCCTCCACCATCACCACCTGAGCAGGACTGATCATATCGCTGCTTTCCGCCCGGGCATGGCGTGTAAAATCATACGCCTTTCGCTGGATGGGCTTGCCCTCCATCAGTGCGCACACATCGTTATACAACAAATCGTGATCGAAAATCTGCGGCTCGTCATAGTTCATCAGGCAGCGCTGCTCAAAGGTCAGTTCCGGGTGATCCTTATAGTACGCATCCTGTGCAATCACCACGCTGCTTGTGCCAATATCCCGCGCCAACTCCCGCGCCAAGGTAGATTTGCCGGAGCCGCTTGCGCCGCAAATGCCGAGTAATATCATAGGGGGCCTCCTTATGATTTCTTTCTACAAAATATATCACAATCCGGCAATATGTCAATATCAATCCGTCAAAAAATATCGTTTCATGTCATGTAATTTTTTCAGTTTATGGCTTGCCATAGTTGCCAATATTCTGGTATAATGGCCAAGTTAGAACAAAATAATTTTTATATTTTAAGGGGATTGCCATGGTTTTTTCAGAGAAACTGCGTCATTTGCGCAAGGAGAAGAATTTATCCCAGCAGGCAGTCGCACAGCAGCTCCATATCTCCCTGCGTGCATATCAAAATTATGAAGTCGGTGTTTTCCCACGCGATCCTGCCGTATATCAACGTATTGCGACATTTTACGGGGTGAGCCTGGACAGCCTGATGCGTGATGACTTAGCGCTTCAGCCCGTGCAGCCTGCCGAGCCACCGCCCATCGTGCCCGAATCTATTCGCCTGCGCAAAATGGTACGCGCCATTGGAAAGGCAATGGATGACGACAAGCTGAACAAGGCGGAGCGCAAGGAAATACTGCTCCGCATGAGAAACATCCTCGAACGGGAGGATTTTATGACCTATATGAAGGGCAGAGCCTGAAAACTTCCACACAAAATGCCCCCTGCCGCTTTCGAGGCAGGGGGCAAGTTTTTGAACGATTAGCGACCGAACTGGCAGTCGTTGTTGCCGCTCTCAGTGGTCCACATTTCCAGCAGGTTGATCGGATCGTTGAAGTCCGCCAGCCAGCCATTGCGGGCCATGGTGTAGTTACCGGCTTTGCGCTCGTTGAGGAACACGTTCCAATCCTGAGACTTGATGGTCATGTTGATGCCGATGACCGCCAAATCCTGCTGCAGGCACTCCGCGATCGCGGCGTGGCCGGAGCCGGCGTTGTGGATGTACTCAAATGCGATGGGGGTGCTGGCAGAAAGCATGCCGTTGGCATCGAACTCGTAGCCAATGGACTTCAGCAGCTCGATAGCGCCTTCCACATCAACGTCTTCTTCGTAATAGCCATCGCCCACGGGGAAGGTGTAGTCGGCGTCATTCTGCTTGAAGATGCCGCCGTTGCCATCGGCCATACCGGCGATAACATACGAGGTGGCAACCTTCTGGCCAGTCTGGCCAACGGTATCTACGATGTACTGACGGTCAATCAGCTTGCTGATGGCCTGACGGAAAGCATTGGCCTGTTCCACGGTCATGTTGTCAAAGATGGGCGCTTTGACGTTGAAGCCCACATAGTAGGTGCCCAGGGTATCGATGATGTGGAACTCGGGGTTGCTCAGCAGCGCCTGGATTTCATCGTTGGGAACGGTGTCGATGAAATCGAGGTCGCCCGCGTTGTAAGCGGCATAGATGACGGTGTCGTCAGCAGAAAGCATCAGTTCCAGCTTTTCGAGCTTGACATTCGCGGCATCCCAGAAGTTGGGGTTCTTCACATAGGTCATGCTCTCGCCATGCACCCAGGATTCCAGGGTGTACGCGCCGCAGGTCACAAAGCCCGCTTCCAGCGCCCAGGCGCCGGCGTTCAGCACGTTGCCATCGGCATCCTTGAAGCCGGCAGCGCTCTCAACAGCGTGCTGGGGAACAGCAAAGAACGCCGGGAAAGCAGCCAGATCCAGGAAGTACGCGCAGGGGGCCTTGAGGTTGACGGTGAAGGTTTTGCCATCTTCGGAGGCAAACACCTGCAGGTCGTTTTCATCATAGCCCACGATGCCGTCATACATGTAGGAGTAGTCAGAAGCGGTCTCGGGATCGGCGCAGCGCTTCCAGGAATACTCGATGTCCTTGGCGGTCAGGGGGGTGCCATCGGACCATACGAGGCCTTCGCGCATGGTGAACACGTAGGTCAGGCCATCTTCACTCATTTCGTAGCCGGACGCGAGGCTGGGCACGAGCTGGCCGGCAGCGTCATAGGTGTACAGGCCGGCAAAGCTGTTGGCAGCCAGGCACGCGCCGTCAACGGTGGTGTTCAGGGCGGGGTCGAGCTTGTCCGGCTCGCTGGCCAGCTGCAGGCGCACAGTGGTCTTATCGCCATTGGTGGCATACATGAAGAACTTCGTGCCAAATGCGTTGGCGTAGAAGCCTTCAAAGTCGGGCTTGGACATGTAAATGTCGTTGTAGAAGTAGATCGGAACAACACCATAGGTGCTCATCAGGATGTCTTCCGCCTGGTGCATCAGCGCTTCGCGGTGAGCGAAATCGGTGGTGGACTTGATCTCTGCGATCAGGGCATCATACTCCGTCCAATCGGGCGATGCAGCCAGCGCCGTGCCGAGGCAGGACAGCAGCAACATTGCGGACATGACCATTGCTAGCAACTTCTTCATGGGGTACCTCCTATAAATAATTTATCTCACAAGGCTGTGCCTTGGTAAGACCTAGAGTTGTGGGTTGTGGCAAGCCACCATATGCCCGTCGCCCATATCCCTAAGGGATGGGCATTCCGCCTCGCACTGCTCTGTGGCATAGCGGCAGCGGGTGCGGAAGGAGCAGCCCTTGGGCATGTTGAGGGGGCTGGGCACATCGCCCTCCAGCGCAATGCGGTTCTTTTGCTGGGCGATGTCCGGGTCCGGAATCGGGATCGCGGAGATCAGCGACTGGGTGTAGGGATGCATGGGGTGGGTGTTGATCTCGTGCGAGGGTGCCAGCTCCACAATCTTGCCCAGGTACATCACCGCGATGCGGCGGCTCATGTGGTGCACCACCAGCAGGTCGTGCGCGATGAACAGGTACGCAATGCCTAGCTTGGCCTGAAGCTCTTCAAACGTGTTGATAATCTGCGCCTGAATGGATACGTCCAGCGCGGACACAGGCTCGTCGCACACAATGAAGCGGGGCTCCACAGCCAGTGCCCGGGCAATGCCGATGCGCTGGCGCTGGCCGCCGGAGAACTCGTGCACATAGCGGCGGGCATGGTCGCTGTTGAGGCCGACCAAGGTGAGCAGATCATCGATCTTCTCTTTGCGCTCGTTCTTGCTGGCATACAGCTTGTGGATGTCCAGCGGTTCACCGATGATGTCGGACACCGTCATGCGCGGGTTGAGCGAGGAATACGGATCCTGGAACACGATTTGCATGTTCTTGCGGTATTTCTTAATGTTCTCGCTGGTCACCAGATCGCCATCATAGTACACCTCGCCAGCGGTCGGCGTATACAGATGCAACAAGGAGCGGCCTACCGTGGTTTTGCCGCAGCCGGATTCTCCCACCAACCCCAGCGTTTCGCCGGCATCGATGGAGAAGCTGACGCCGTCCACCGCCTTGAGCGGCTTGGTCTGGAAAAACCCCGTATGGATGGGGAAATACTGCTTGAGGTCTTTTACTTCAATCAGGCTCATTGCGGCTCACCGCCCTCTCCCGCTTGGTCGTATACTTCCTTCACGTTCATCCAGCAAGCGGCAATCTGGCTGTCGTTAACGCGGTATTCCGCCGGTTGCTCTTCCAGGCAGATTTTCATCGCCTTATCGCAGCGCGAGCAGAAGGCGCAGCCCTTGGGCAGGTTCAGCAAGTCCACCGGCGACCCCGCAATGGGGATCAGCTTTTCGTGGGTATCGGAAATCTTGGGGATGGAGCGGATCAGGCCCTTGGTGTACTCGTGGCAGGGGTTATAGAAGATGGCCTCTGCCGTGCCGCGCTCGCACACGCGGCCTGCGTACATCACGATGATCTCATCGCACATTTCGGCAATGACGCCCAGGTCGTGCGTGATCATGATGATAGCCATGCCAAGCTTCTTTTGCAAATCCTGCATCAATTCCAGAATCTGCGCCTGGATGGTCACATCCAGCGCGGTGGTCGGCTCGTCCGCAATCAGGATATCCGGCTCGCACGCCAGTGCCATGGCAATCATCACACGCTGGCGCATACCGCCAGACAGCTGATAAGGATATTGCTTGAGGCGCTTCTCCGGCTCGTTCACGCCCACCAGCTGCAGCATTTCCAGCGCACGCGCCTTCACTTCCTTGCGGTTGCGGTTTGTATGCAGGCGGATGGCTTCGCAAAGCTGGTTGCCCACGGTGTAGGTGGGGTTGAGGGAGGTCATGGGGTCTTGGAAGATGATGGACATCTTCTCGCCCCGGAAGGCGCGCATTTGCTTTTCGGTAAACTTGGTGACGTCCTGTCCTTCAAACAGCACTTCACCCTCGGTGATCTTGCCCGGATCCACCAGGATGCGCAGCAGCGAGTACGCCGTCACGCTCTTGCCGGAGCCCGACTCGCCCACGATGCCCAGCACCTTGCCTTTTTCCAGATTGAAAGAAATGCCGTTGACCGCGCGCACCTCGCCCGAGTCGGTATTGAAGGAGGTGTGCAGGTTTTTTACTGACAATAATGGCGTGTTGCTCATCGTCGCTACCTCCTCAGCTTGGGGTCAAATGCGTCGCGCAGACCATCGCCCAGCAAATTAAAGGACAGCACGATCAAACAGATGATAACGGCGGGAAAAACCAGCTTGAACGGGTGGCTTTGCAGGCCGCCGCGTGCCATGTTGGCCAGAGAACCGAGGCTGGGCATGGGCGCTTGCACGCCCAGGCCGATAAAGCTCAAAAAGCTCTCTGTGAAAATAGCGGAAGGGATTTGCAAAGCGGTGGAAATAATGATAACACTCATGCAATTGGGCAGGATATGCTTACGGATGATGCGTGCGCTGCCCGCGCCCATGGCCTGCGCGGCCAAGACGTACTCGTTGTTTTTGATGGAGAGGATCTGGCCGCGAACCAACCGCGCCATGCCCACCCAGTACAACAGGCCGAACACGATAAACAGGCTGATCATGTTGTTGCCAACAGATGCCAGAATCGTGCCCTGCAAAGAGGTGCTGAGCACCTTATCAAGCACCAGGGACAGCAAAATGACCATCAGCGTATCCGGCAGCGAATAGATAACGTCCACGATACGCATCATCACCATATCCACCCGGCCGCCCACATAGCCCGAGATCGAGCCGTACAATAGGCCGATGACCAGCACGATCAAGCTGGCGAACAGGCCCACCGACAGCGACACACGCGCGCCATACACGCAGCGGATGAAGTAGTCGCGGCACAGTTCGTCCGTGCCAAAGATGTGCGGGAAGAAGGTCTGGCCCTCCTCCATCGCCGCCTGCTCCGCAGTGGAGTAGGTGAAGGGCGCAAGGTTCTTGGCTGTCTTATCACGCTTGCCATTGACGGAGATCATTTCGGCATAGCCGTAGGGGCAAATCATGGGGGCAAATACGATCACGAGGATCAAGAATACCAGAATAAAAATGCTCATCATCGCCAGGGGATTCTTGCGCAGCTTGCGCATACCATCCTTAAAAAAGGTGGTAGATTCGCGCATTTGCTCATGCTGCTGCTTTTCACCGTCTGTCGCCCGCTCGAACTTCTGCAGATTCAGCTGCAGGCTGAGGATTTGCTTTTTGGGCATCGTGCTTTGGGGCTTAAACTCGCGCATCAAACCACCTCCTTAATCGAATGTAATCTTGGGATCGACCAGCTTATACACTAGGTCGCTGATCAATGTCATGATGACCATCAGCGTGGCCAGGAAAATGGTGGTGCCCATGATCATGGGATAGTCGAGGTTGCTGATGCCGGATACGAACTTCGTGCCCAGGCCGCCGATGGTAAATACGGTTTCAACCACCAGCGAGCCGGTCAGGATATACGCCGTCATGGGGCCCACATACGTGATGACAGGGATCAAGGCATTGCGCAGCGCATGCTTGAAGATCACCTTCACCTGCGGCACGCCCTTGGCACGGGCGGTGCGGATGTAATCCTGCCCCAGCACATCCAGCATGCTGGATTTGGTGAGACGGGTGATGTAGCTCATGGGATACATGGCCAGCGCGATGACGGGCAGCACATAGCTTTGGTTGCTGGCGCTCCATATGCCAAACCACCCCAGCTGCATGCAGAATACAAGCAGCAGCAGCGTAGCCAGCACAAAGCTTGGTACCGCCACAAACAGCGTGGTCATAAAGATAATCACACGGTCCGGCCAGCGGTTGCGCGTCAGTGCCGCAATGGAACCCAGGATCAGCCCCATCGTGACCGACACCACAATGGCCATGCCGCCCAGCTTGGCGCTGACGGCAAAGGAATCAAAAATGGTGGTGGAAATCTCGCGGCCGGTCTTGAGGGATATGCCAAAGTCGCCACGCAGCAAATTGCCCAGGTAAATCATGAACTGCTGAGGTACCGGTTTATCCAGGTTGAAGCGCTGCTCCAGCATCGCCTGCACCTTGGGATCGGGCGCTTTCTCCTTGGCAAAGGGGCCGCCCGGGATGGCATTCATTGCGAAAAACGTGATTGCGGCGATAATAAATATCGTCAATAATGCCAGCAATACGCGCTTCACCACATACTTGAGCATGAGCCGCATCCTCTCTGGTATAGAATCCTGATTAATGCATACAAAATCGTATGTGTAAAATATTATATGCTAAATTACACAGAATTGCAATGGACAATTTTGCAAGTGTAATTCTAGGATTGTTCTTTTATTGTGTTTCTATCTCAAATTACCATTGTTTCTCGCAGGAAAGTATTCAAGGTATTTCATTTTTTCGGTTTTTTCGTTGTAAAAAGCCTTTTGGTGTTCTCTTGTTCAAATTACAAATACATGGTATAATATTTTGTCTATTATGTTTTTAAGGAGGAACGGCTATGCAATATGTTCCCTTTGGTAAATTTGGATTTGATGTTTCGCGCCTGGGTATGGGTGCTATGCGTATGCCCACCATACAGAAGGACGGCAAAACCGTGCTCGACCGCCCCGAGGCCATTGCCCTCATCCGCGCCGCTATTGACGGCGGGATCAACTATGTGGATACTGCCTATGGCTATCACGATGGCGAGAGTGAGATCGTGACCGGCCTGGCACTCAAGGACGGCTATCGCGAGCGCGTGACGCTGACCACCAAGCTGCCCCACTGGGCCATCAAAGAAGAGGAAGACCTGGACGTGCGCCTGGACGAGCAGCTGCGCAAGCTGGACGTGCCCTATCTGGATTTCTACATTATCCATGCACTCGGCAAGGATTCCTTTGCCAAGATGCAATCTCTTCATTATAAAGAGTTCCTGAACCGCGCCATCAAAGACGGCCGCATCCGCCATACCGGCTTTTCCTTCCACGATGATGCCGAAACCTTTATCAAAATCATTGACGATTATGATAATTGGGGTCTGGCACAAATCCAGCTGAACTATCTGGACGACCAGCACCAGGCCACGGTGGACGGCATGCGCTATGCGGGCAAGAAGGGCGTGCCCGTTGTGGTGATGGAGCCGCTGCGCGGCGGCGCATTGGCCACTCCCCCGGCGGATGTCACAGAGCTGATCACTGGCCATCCCTCCAAACGCTCCCCCGTGGAATGGGCATTTGCCTACGTGGCGGACTTCCCGGAGGTCGTCACCATCCTCAGCGGCATGAGCAATCTGCAGCAGTTGAACGACAACCTCGCCATCTTTGACAGGCTGACCGTTGGCTGCATGAGCGAGGCGGACAAGGCCTTTGCCAAGCAACTGAAAGAAAAGTACCTGGCGCGCATGCCCATTGGCTGCACACGCTGCAACTATTGCCAGCCCTGCCCGCAGGATGTGAAAATCCCGCGCATCTTCAGCGCCTACAACAACGCCAGAATGTTTGACAACGACGGCGAGTTTCGCTATCACTACAGACAGCTGCTGGAGCAAAACGGCGATGCCGCCCGCTGCGTGCAGTGCGGCGCATGCGAAACTGCTTGCCCCCAGCACATCGAAATCATTGATTGGCTGCAAAAAGTGCACGGCGTGTATGAAAAGGGCATCTGAGCGGAAAACTGTTTGAAAACCCTTGGGAGGCGCGCATGACCGAACGGCTGTTGTTTGGCTTCATCCCCGTGTATGGGCTGTTGATTGCCTCTGGTATCGGCATCGGGGTATACCTGTGTTCTAAAGAAGAAGCGCGGCTGGGCTTGCCAAAAGATACCGCGATTGATTTTGCGCTGTGGGCGATTCCGCTGGCAGTGATTGGCGCACGGCTATACTATGTGGCGTTTACCTGGGAGAGCTTTGCCGCCAATCCGATCCGCATCCTGTATGTGTGGGAGGGCGGCCTGGCCATCTACGGCGGCGTGATTGGCGGCGCGATTGGCGCGTGGATATTATCCCGCGTGAAGCATTTGAGCTTTGCCACGCTGGCCGATATGGTAGCGCCCGCGCTGATTCTGGGCCAGGCCATTGGCCGCTGGGGCAACTTTGTGAATGCCGAGGCCTACGGCAATGCGATCACCAACCCCGCATGGCAGTTCTTCCCCATCGCGGTGCAAATCGAAGGCGTGTGGCACCAGGCCACATTCTTCTACGAGTCGCTGTGGGATCTGATCGGCTTTGCACTGCTCTACGCCAACCGCAAGCGCATCACGGTGCGCGGCAATCTGTTCCTTGCGTACCTCGTGTGGTACGGCGTCGGGCGCGCGATCATTGAAGGGCTTCGCACTGACAGCCTGATGTTTAGCGGCATCCGCGTATCCCAGGCACTCAGTGTGCTGCTGGCGCTGGGCGCAGGCACTTGGATGATCCTGCGTATCCGTCAAAGCAAAAAGAACGGATTTACTCCTGAAGCAGGCAAATAGAAAGCATCAAAAAACCTGCTTTCGCTCTTTACAGAGCTTGGCAGGTTTTTCATTCCGTGAGCTATTGCGCGAGCTGCATTTCCCTATACAAAATTGTGGGTCCAGGGGGATGATCCCCCTGGCGGGGAGTCTGAGGGCAGGTAGCCCTCAGCGTCGCCCCTTCTCCCCCGTTCTCCCCTTACATGCTGCCGCGGGTCTGCTGGAACTTCTGCTTGGCCTGCTGCAGCTCCTGCTGCTGGACAGGCTTGGTCTGGTACCAACCGTTCTGGCTCATGATATTGAAGATTTGCAGCTGATCCTGGCCCATCTGCAGGAAGTTATCGTTGATCACCTGGCGGAGCTGCTGGTTGCTGGCCTCCAGCACCTGCACGCCGATGTTGCTCATCAGGGTTTTTTCCTGATAGAGCAGGTTATAGGCCAGCTCCTGCTCGCTGAGCGGCGCGGCATTGCCGGTTTGTTGGAAGGTCTGCTGCTGATTCTGGTTCTGGTTCCAGGGCTGGTTATTCATGCTCATACATTCATTCCCCCTTGTGATTACTGGCAGCTGTTGAGGTAGGCAAACATCGCGTCATACTGTTGGCGGTGGTGCTGGGCAACGGTGGAGGCCATGCTCTTGAGCGCGGGATTGGTGAACTGGTTGGCATAGGTGGTGGCCGTGCGGCAGGCGATGTTCAGGCGCGTCAGCTGATCCTCGATGACCGTCAGGTCTTTGGTAGTGATGGTGTTTACACCGGGCATAGAAAAACCCTCCTTATCAAATTGGTACGCTTTCAGTATGCCCACCCGGGGCTGGATTATGAGGTGAAAATATGAAAAATTGGGCATTGTACCGCTTGGGACTGCAATTTGTGCCGGTAGACAAAAAAGCGGCCGGGGATGTGCCTGAGGCAGTGCGCAAAATATTTGAGAAGAACCGCGTGAAAAGCGCCGGCCTGGCCGTGTTTGATCGGCAATCGGTGGAGGTGTTTGCGTATGGCGGCGCAGCGCATGGCACGGTATATCGCGCCGCGTCCATCAGCAAGCTGATCACTGCACTGGGCGTGATGCGTTTATTGGAAGAGAGAAAAATCAGTCTGGACAGCGATGTGGACGCGTTTTTACCAGTGTCGCTGCGCCATCCGAAATCGCCGCAAATGCCCATCACGCTGCGGATGCTGCTGTGCCACACCGGCGGCATCCATGACGGTGTTACGTACAATAATAAAGTAGGCAGCGGTGCACCCTTATCGGAAATTTTGCAGGGCGACAGCCATACGGTGCATCTGCCAAATACATTGTTTGAGTACTCCAACCTCGGCGCGGGCATCATCGGCAGCGTATTAGAGGGCGCGACGGGCGTGTGCTTTGAAACGCTGATGCAGCAAACAGTATTTGTGCCTCTGGGCGTAGTAGCCAGCTTTTATCCGCAAAACATGGGCGATGATCTCGCCAATGCATACCGCATCCTGCCACCATCCAAGGGTGCAGCCATGGATGCGCGAAAACGTGCGGCGGCCCCTTTGCCCCCGTTGCAGCCAGACCCTATGCAGCATTATGGCCTGGCGCATGGCAACCTGTATATCAGTGCAGGCAATTTGGCAAGGCTGGGGCAGGCACTCATGAACCCCGGCTTTTTGAGCGATGCTTCCTTAAAAGCCATGCGCACCCCCGCCGTACCCTTTGGCGAGCGCGCGGACAACCTGTGGCAAGGGCTTGGCACCTTCATTTTGAAAGAGCCCGGCATTAGTCCCCACACGCTCTATGGCCATCAGGGCATGGCGTATGGCGCAGTGCACGGACTGTTTTATGATCCCGAAAGGCAGCGCGGCGCGGCACTGCTCACCAGCGCGGCCAACGAGGCGCGCCGCGGCGTATTGGCTGATCTGAACTTTGACATACTGAAACACTATTTGGGAGAACGGGCATGAACGTTGTTATGAGCATCCGCCGCGCAAACGGCATTGCGCGCATTACACTGGACAGCGGCGACGTGCTGCGCGTGCCCTCCGCACTGTTCACAGAGCGCAGGCTGCACGAGGGTGAACTATTGGACACTGACGAATACGCGCAGTGGATGACATCCCGCGCGTATTCACATGCGCTGGACAGGGCCGTGAAGTACCTGACCACGCGCGACCACAGTGCCCGTGAGGTACGCGATCATCTAAGAAATGCCGCGTACACCGCCGATGTGATCGACATGGTGCTGGACACCCTGATGAAGCATCAGGTGGTACAGGACGCGCGCTTTGCCGGGCTGTGGGTGGATGCGCGCGCACAAAAGCTGGGGCGCGGCCGCATCGCGCAGGAACTGCAGCAAAAAGGCGTGGACAGAGACACCGTGCGCGAAGCACTGGATTGCTTTACGGAAGAGGACGAGCTGGAACAGGCCTGCATACAGGCCGAAAAAGCGCTGCGCCGCACGCGGGGCGATATGCAAAAGGCGCTGGCCGCGCTGGTGCGCCGGGGCTACTCTTTCTCGATGGCCAAAAACGCCCTGCGCAAGGCGCAGGAAGATGATGCTGATATAGAAGATATTGAAGAATAACTCCGCAAACGCGGAACAGCAGGCAGGGCGCCGGCTTGATATACTACACATGCTGATCAGCAAACGGAGGAGAGGCATGGACGACTATGTAAGCATCCTGCAAAACACCTTGGAGTACATCGACAAGCACCTCGGCGATGCGCTGGATGTGGAACACCTGGCGCAGCACGCGGGCTTTTCGCCCTATCATTTTTGCCGTGTGTTCCGGTTTGGCACGGGGCAAAGCGTGATGGGCTATGTGAGGAGCCGCCGCCTGCTCTGCGCTGCCGTCGCGCTGTCCGGCCAAGACCGGCTGATTGACATTGCGCTGCAGTACGGCTTTGAAACCCATTCCGGGTTCAGCAAGGCTTTCCGCAGGCACTTTGGCTGCACGCCCGAAAACTTTCGCATCCATGCGAAGGCCTTTCCCCCGCCATTGCCCGATTTGAACACACTGAAACAAAGCAAACGGAGGAATATTGTGATGGAACCTACTTTTATCACCCGCCCTGCCATCAAAATTGCCGGATATAGTCTGCATACAACCAATGTGGATGGGGTAAATAACACAGCCATCCCGCAGTTCTGGACAGACTACCTGACCGATGGCCGCTGCAAAAAGCTGCATGAAGCCGCCTTTGTGCAAAACCATGCCGAGTATGGCGCATGCTTCCCGGAGAACCCGCAGACGGGAGAGTTCGTCTACGCCATCGGCGTGGAAGTGCAGGATGGCAGCGAAGTGCCCGCAGAGCTTGAAACCTTCGACATCCCTGCCGCCACCTACGCCGTTTTCCTCTCCCCGCCCGCCAGCCGCGCGGCGTTTTCGGACAGCATCCAAAGCACCTGGCAGCATATCTATAGCCAGTGGTTCCCGCAAAGCGGCTATGAGTACGCACCCGGCTGCGTGGATTACGAGCTGTATGACGAGCGCTGCATGGGCGACACCGGCTGTGTGTGCGCAATCTACATCCCGGTTGTGAAGAAGAACACCTAACGAACCCCATCTTCCTACTGTGCGCGTGCGCCGTGCCTGCACGGCGGTTCACCTGCCGCAGCAGGGGAACAGAAAAAGAGGGCAGTTGGCCGTGGAATGCTTGCATTCCCAAGGTCAACTGTCCTCTTTTTCGTACACGCGTACAATCACGCAAGTCTGATCGAAGAATACAAAAGTGGGGGTGCTGGGAGCCCTCGCTCCCTGCCGAGGGGTTCGGGGGCGACGGAGATGAGCGCCGCCTATGGCGGATGAAGCGAATCGGAGTCGGACGCCGAAACGAGCGATGGCACGCTGCAGTGTGGCAGCGCGACGATTGAGGTGGCATGGGAGCAGCCCCCGCGTTCCCCCGTTCACTTCATCTTCTGATGAATATGCTCCAGGCGGTTCAGCGCCTCAAGCAGGGTCGCGTCCTGCTTGGCAAAGTGCAGGCGGATCAGGTGATTCACATCCTCGCGGAAGAAGCTGGAGCCGGGCACCGCACCCACGCCGACCTCGCGCGCCAGCTTTTCGCAAAACGCCACGTCATTGGTACAGCCAAAGGACGACACATCCAGCATCACATAGTACGCGCCCTCGGGCCGGGTGTAGGGCAGGCCAATGCGGTCAAGGCCATCCAGAAACAGGCTGCGCATGTGGGTATACTTGGCCAAAAGCTCGTCATAGTAGCTTTGCGGGAAGTTCAGCGCGGTGACGGCGGCCTCCTGCAGCGGCGCTGCTGCGCCGACGGTGAGGAAATCATGCACTTTCTTGGCCACATCCACAATCTGCGGCGGCGCGATGATATAGCCCAGGCGCCAGCCGGTGACGGAGTAGGTTTTGGAGAGCGAGCTGCAAGAGATGGTACGCTCCCACATGCCGGGAAGCGACGCAAAGTAGGTATGCTGAAAGGGCGCATAGACGATGTGCTCATACACCTCATCGGTGATCACATACGCATCATACTTTTGCGCAAAGTGTGCAATCACCAGCAGCTCTTCGCGGGTGAACACCTTGCCGCTGGGGTTGGAGGGGTTGCACAGGATCAGCGCCTTGGGACGCTGCCGGAACGCAGCCTCCAAATCCTCCACGCGGAAATTGAACTGCGGCGGATACAGGGGCACATAGATGGGCTCCGCGCCGGACAGGATGGCATCTGCGCCATAGTTTTCATAGAAGGGCGAGAACACAATCACCTTGTCGCCGGGATCGGTGACGGTCATCATGGCGGCCATCATGGCCTCGGTGCTGCCGCAGGTGACCACGATGTTCGCGTTCGGGTCGATGGGCATGCCCATGAAGTGGGACTGCTTTTTCGCCAACGCTTCGCGGAAGTTCTGCGCGCCCCAGGTGATGGAATACTGGTGCGGGCCGGCATCGGCTACACTTTTCAGCGCATCGGTCAGTTCTTTCGGCGGATCAAAATCCGGAAAACCCTGAGAGAGATTGACGGCGTTATACTGCAGGGATACGCGCGTCATGCGGCGGATCAGCGAGTCCGTGAAGCCCTGCGTGCGGGTGGACAAGTTCTGCATTGTATTACTTCTCCCAGCCAGCGATATAGGAGCCCTTGAACGCGTCTGCGAACACGGCCTTCACTTCCTCGGTCTGATACGCTTCCACGATCCGCTTGTACACTTCGTTGTCCTGATCACCTTCCCGGCAGGCGATGAGGTTGACAAAGGTATCGCCGGAATAGATGCTGACGCTGTCATAGAAGATGGAATCCTTGCCGGGGTTGAAGCCAAAGTCCAGCGCATAGTTGCAGTTGACAACGCCGATGGTCACATCGGGCAGCACGCTGCACACATAGCCCGCATCCACTTCCACCAGCTTGACCTTCTTCACATACTCGGTGATATCGGTCACCTCGGGGGTGTCACCTGCGGCGGGGTCCAGCTTGATGATGCCCGCAGCTTCGAGGATCTTGAGCGCGCGGCCTTCGTTGGTGGCATCGTTGGGCACGGCCACGGTGTCGCCGTCCTTCACGTCAGCTACATCCTTGATTTTATAGGAATAAATGCACATAGCGGAGATGAAGGTGTCGCCAATAGATACGAGCTTATAGCCATTGTTGGCGATTTCTTTGCGCAGGAACGCATAGTGCTGGAAGGCGTTCAGATCGGTCTCGCCATCATTGAGGGCGCGGTTGGGCGTGGCATAATCGGTGAAGCTGATCAGCTTGATGTCGATGCCTTCCTTGGCCAGAGCTTCGGTGATGGGCACCCACATTTCCTGAGCTTCGCCCACAACGCCAATCTTGACGGTGACGCGCGGCTTGCTTTCGGCGCAGGCCGTGAGGGTGAATACGCAGATGGCCAACAGGGCCAGGACCAGAACCAGATGCTTTTTCCAAGACTTCATGATGATATCCTCCTCGTTTTATGTTTTAGAGTGTGAGCGCAAATTCAAAATTCTGCTTCATCGTGGCGCAGGACGCATCAAACTGCGCCTGTTCTTCGGCCGTGAGGTTCAGGCAGATGATCTCCTCAATGCCCTTGGCGCTGACGATGGCGGGCACGCTGGCATACACGCCGTGCTGGCCATATTCGCCCTCCAGCAGCACCGATACCGGCAGCACGCGGTGCTCGTCGCACAGGATTGCGCGGCTGACCTCCGCAATGGCCGCGCCAATGCCAAACTCGGTAGAGCCTTTTCCGCCCAGGATGTGCCAGCCGCCCGCCTTGCCTTCCTTGGCGAGGGCAGCAAGGTCGAGCCGGCCGTACTTTTGCGGCTGCTCGGCCATCAGTTGATACAAGGGCTTGCCCGCAATGGTGGCTACAGACCAGGGCACCATCTGGCTTTCTCCGTGCTCGCCCAGGGCGTAGGCGAATACCGATTTCTGATCGATCTGAAGCTCCTGCGCCACCGCGCGGCGAAGGCGGGCGGAATCCAGCGTGGTGCTGGTGGACAGGACGCGCTTGGGGGCGTAACCCAGCGCGTGCTGGATGTAGTGCGCCACCACATCGGCAGGATTGCTGATGCTCAGGATAATGCCGTCAAAGCCGCTGGTTTTGATGCATTCCACCACATCCTTGATGATCTCCACCGTTTGCTTCAATGTGTCCATGCGCGTCTGCCCCTTGCTCATATCGGGCAGCGGGCCGGCAGCAATAATTATTAAATCGGCATCCTTGGCATCCGCATAGGTGCCGGCATACACCTTCACCCGGTGCGGCAGATACACCGTGGCGTCAAAGATATCCAGCGCCTGGGCAACCGCTTTCTTCTCGTCAATATCGATATAGACGATCTGCTCCACCAGCCCCTGAGAGGCCAGCGCGTACCCCGCATGGGAGCCTACATGTCCCGCACCAATGATCACGGCTTTCCGGTTTTGCGTTTGCATATCCATTCCTCCTCTTTTAATGCTTTGTTTTCTTTACAATCAGGCTGCCCACGCCCTGGATGATGCCCACCATCAACACCAGCACCAGCACCGATACATAGGTGACGTCCACCTGATTGCGCTGGTGGCCAAAGCGGATGGCGAAATCGCCCAGCCCGCCCGCGCCCACCGCGCCCGCCATGGCGGTGAGGCCAAGCAGGCTGATAGCCGTGATGGTGGTGCCACGCGCAATGGGCGCCACGCTTTCCTTGAGGTAAATACGGAAGATAATGCCCATCGGGCTTGTGCCCATGGCCTGCGCAGCCTCGATGAGGCCGGGATTAACCTCCGCCAGCGCTGTTTCAATCTGCCGGGCAAAGAAGGGCACCGTGCCAAACACCAGTGGCACAATCGCCCCTTTTACGCCAATGGACGTGCCCACAATAGCGCGGGTGACAGGCAGCAAGCCGACGATCAGAATAACAAACGGGATGGAGCGAAAAAAGTTGACGATCGCGCTGAGGATTTGATAGGTGCTGGTCTGTTCCAAAATACCGCCGCGCTTGGTGACCGTGAGGATAATACCCAGCGCCCCGCCCAGCACAAAGGAGATCAGGGCTGTGATGCCCATCATGGACAGCGTTTCCAATATGCTTTTCCAGAAAATCTCCGGCTTGCTCATGATGTTGGGGATGAGCTCAAGCAGAAATTCGTGCATCCAGAATCACCTCCACCCCTACGTTTTGCTGCTGCATGTATGCAATGGCTTCGTTGATGCGTTTGCCGCTCAGGATAGCGATCAGCGCGCCCAACGGGTCGGTGCCGATCACCTCGATATTGCCAAACACGATGTTGACATCCACCCCGTACTCGCGGGAGATCACCGATACCAGCGCCTGCGCCACATTGCGCTGGTGATACTTGAGCTTCACCATGCACTCACCGGGGTTCAGGTGTGTGATGCTGGCATCTTCCTCGATCAGGTTGTTGATCTTGCTGATGTTGGTGGTGGTGTCAATAAAGCTCTGGGTGATGGGCTGCTGCGGCGCGGCGAAGATTTGGAATACATCGCCCTGCTCCACCACGCGCCCGCCCTCCATAACAGCCACGCGGGTGCAGATTTCTTTCACCACCTGCATCTCGTGGGTGATCACCACAATGGTGATGCCCAGTTCGCGGTTCAGCTTTTTGAGAAGTTTTAAGATCGCCAAGGTGGTCTGCGGGTCGAGTGCGCTGGTGGCCTCGTCGCACAGCAGGATTTGCGGCTCGTTCGCCAATGCACGCGCCAGCGCCACGCGCTGCTTTTGCCCACCGCTCAGCTGGCTGGGATAGGCCTTGATCTTGTCCGTCAAATCTACCAGCTCCAAAAGCTGATGCACCTTTGTGTCAATCTCCTGCTTGCTCAGCTTGCCATAGCGCAGAGGATACGCCACATTTTCATACACCGTGCGGGATTCGGAAAGGTTGAACTGTTGAAAGATCATGCCGATCTTTTTGCGCATCTGCCGCAGCGCTTTTGCAGACAGCTTGGTGATGTTCGTGCCGCCGATGAATACCTCCCCTTCCGTGGGGCGCTCCAGCAGGTTCATCAGCCGCACCAGCGTGGATTTGCCCGCGCCGGAAAACCCGATAATGCCATAAATTTCGCCCGGCTCTATCCGGAGGCTGACCTGCTGCACGGCGTCCACCTTCAAATCGGACGATGTGAACACCTTGCTGACATTTTCCAGTCGAATCACAAATGCTTTCTCCCCTCATAAAAAAAGTGAAGCTTCCAGTTGTACACATGGAAACTTCACGATAAGTCGATCCATTGCGGCATATAATGCCGCCTAAAGCATGCTTTTTACATGCACGAGGGGCACACCGCAATGCAAAGCTTCTGATTCGTGAAGCTCCCATCCCGCATTCGCATGCCCATGTTCATTTTTGCAAACACGCTCGCCATTGCTGCCCCTCCTTTCCGTTGGTTTCATCCTTTATAACACATACCACGCAGGGCTGTCAACCCATCCGGGCGGAAAAACAATTGCAATACAATCTATCGCTTGACCGTGCCATAATAGACAATCTCTTCACGCGCCTCGCAGCGGTCGCGGCTGATGAACATCGGCTCGCCCACCTGTATGCCCTTTTGCATGGTGACAAGATAGGTTTCGTTGATGAAGCCGGCACGCGCTTTGCGCGTGGTCACCTCTTCGTCGACATAATAAACGCCGTGCTCACCCTTGGTATCCTTGATTCTCTTGACGGTGATAGGCGCAGGGATGAGCTCTACATTTTCGACAGTTTTAAGCCGATAACTGATATCCTCCAGTGATTGGCCATAAATCTTTACCACACACTGGTATGTTGTGTTCTTGCCACTTTTTATTGATTCCACATGGGCGGTAATGTAGATTTTGCCCGATGTATTATTAGAAAACACGAAATCAATCTTACGGGAATCCGAATAATACACCGTCGCGTCTTGTCCAAAGATGGTATAGCTCACCTTATCGGAATGCGGTGTACGCTTGTCAATCTTCAGCCCCGCCGTCAGCGCGGCCAAATAAATCGTCGTGCTAGCCTGACATACGCCCCCGCCCGTGCCCATCACCAGATCGCCATTGACATATTCCAATGCGTCCTGAAAGCCGTTGGCCCGCGTACGTGCGCCTACCAGCGTGTTAAAGCTGACGCTCTTGCCTGGTTCAAGGACTAAGCCATTATACTTCGCAAACGCAACACGGATATTCTGGGTGCGCTCCGCACTGGAATCCTTGGAAACCTGTGTGATACCCGTGCTGCGCAAGGCAACTGTCTTGCGTACGTCAGCTTCGGTAATGGCGGGCTTGAGGAACTGCTTTTTCAGCACGATATCGCCCGATGTACCGGACGCCGCCATGGCATAAATCTGGCTTTTCACATCATTCACGTCCACCCATTCGCCGTACTGTTCTTTGCTGATGATAAATGGATCGGCCGCGTCTGGCTTGAAATCAACGAACGCCGCATTGACTGGATCTTTGTAGAAATGATAATAAATTTGCTTTAAAAACTCGTCCAGATGTTGATCTGTTGAGCTGCTTTGGGTGGTGTAGCGGCGGTACGGGTTCTCTGCCAGCGCATCCATATCGCGCTTGCGGTCGTACGTGGAGCCTGTGTGCCCCAGCTTGATCGCCTCGTTCAGCAGCACATAGATCTCGTTCGTGTCCGTGCTGATGCCAAGGGTGGCATTATTGACCGGCAGAATCACATGCCCGTCGTTCGGGTCTATCAAGTTGACGTTCCAGCTGGTCTGCCGCTCACTCACCTTTTTTTGCAGCACCGCCACCGCTTCGTCCGGCGTCATGCCGCCCAGCGCGATGTCGTCTATATAGATGTTGTTGAGGAAAACATTTTCAAAAGGCTTCACCTGGTTGTACACATTCATGTACGCCATCCCATAGATGCCCCCGGCAATGGCCACAGCCAATACCCCCACCAACACAATCAGCCCGATGCCGCGCTTTTTGCGCTTGCGCTGCTGCGTGCGGGGGGGCTGGGAGGGGGGCTGTATGGGCGCCTGCCAGCCTGGCGGCGGCATGTTCTGGGGGGGCCGCGGCTGATTAGCAGACTGTTGGCGGTTTGAATACTGTGGTTGCTGTGGGGCGTAAGGGGGCTGCTGCACATAGCCCTGCTGCGGGGCAACGCCTTGCTTCGGAGGTTGCTGCGCGGTGGGTTGCCAATAAGGCTGCTGCCAGCCCGGCGGTGGCACGGGCGCTGGCGGCGGCTGCTGCGGGGGGGTCTGCTGCTGCGGCCGGTAGCCTTGTTGATACATGCTGTTTCCTCTTAGCTAAGCGTTCTGCATAGCATTCAATAAGAAAGTGATATCTTGTGTGCTGTTCTTCCACGCGGTGGCCGTTTCGCCAAGGCCACCATGGCGCGGGTCGTTGTCGTGAAAATCGCTGCCGCCGGTCACCATCAGGCTGCGTTCCTTGGCCAGTGTCAGCCATTTTTCGTACTCTTGCGCCTGGCAGGGGTGGTATACTTCAAGGCCCATCAGCCCAGCGCGCTGCCAGGCAGTAAGGCAGGGCAGAAGCTGCTCCTGCGGCCAGTGCAAAAGCAGCGGATGCGCCAGCACGGGCACGGCATGGCTGCGGCGAAGCAGCGCAATGACCTCCGTCACCGCCAGTTCTTCCCGGGGCACATAGGCAGGGCAGCCCTCGCCGATGTACTTTTCAAATGCCTCCTGCACGGACTGCACGAACCCTTTTGCGAGCAGTGCCCGGGCCAGATGTGGGCGTCCCACGCTGCCCTTCGCGTTTTGCAAAATGCTTTCAATGTCTACCGGCATGCCCAACCGGTGGAGCCGCCGTGCCATTCTGCGCGCACGCTCGATACGCTCGTCATGCATTCGGGCAAACAGCGTTTTCAGTTCTTCGCAGCTTTCCTGCACGCCATAGCCCAGCACATGCACTTCGCTGTCGCCACCGGCGCTTATTTCTACGCCGTTTAGCAGCGTGATCCCAAGGGACGCGGCAGTATCGCGGGCCGCCGCAAGGCCGCCCATGGTGTCGTGGTCTGTGATTGCCAGATGGGTGATGCCAAGGGTATGCGCCATGCGCACCACCTCAGCCGGGGCATATGCGCCATCGGACGCGGTGGTGTGCACATGCAGGTCTGCCAGTGTCATTCCACAGTGCCCTCCACTGCGGCGGCGGGTTCCATAAAGGCCAAAAAGTCTTTGCGCACAACGGTTTCTTTTTCGATCAGCAGCTTGGCAAGGCCGTGCAGCTGGTCAATATGCGCATTCAGCACGTCCAGTGCTTCCTGATAGCATCTGCTGAGGATGCCGCGGATTTCGTCATCAATGGTGGTAGCCGTGGCTTCGCTGTACTCGCGGGACTGGCCAAACTCCATGCCCACAAACACTTCCTGATCGCTGCCAAAGTACGCAAGGCCAAGGGCGTCGCTCATGCCCAGCTTTGTCACCATCGCACGGGCAATCTCCGTGGCACGCTTCATATCGCTCACAGCACCGCCGCAGATGTCCCTCTGGGTCAGCTGTTCCGCCGCGCGGCCAGCCAGGCACATGGAAATTTGCTGCAGCAGCTGGTTTTTGCTGGTGTGGTCAAACTCTTTTTCGGGCAAAGACAGCGTCATGCCCGCCGCTTCGCCGCGGGGAACCACCGTGATGTAGTGCACATCATCGCACAGCGGCAGATAATGCCCCACAATGGCGTGGCCGGCTTCGTGGTAAGCGGTGATACGGCGGTCTTCCTCCAGCACCTTGTGGCTGCGCTTTTCGGGGCCCATCTGAATACGCTCCACCGCTTCTACAAGGTGTGCCTGGGTGATTTCCTTCTTCTTTTCGCGGGCGGCTTGAATCGCACCCTCGTTCATAATATTTTCCAAATCTGCGCCGGTGGCATAGGGCGTGCGCTTGGCGATGTTATCAAGCTCCACATCCTCGGCCAGGGGCTTGCCCTTGGCGTGCACCTTC
>JAVBRU010000065.1:0-3151 GCA_031547595.1 Eubacteriales bacterium | reverse complement strand
AAGGCCAGATGCCTGTTTTTTCGTACACGCACACAATCACTCAATGTACATCAAAGGAGACAGAAGCGGGGCCTGGGGCAGAGCCCCAGCATAACCCAAACCCATCCTCAACCAATCTCCACGCGCACCTTTGCTGTTTTTCCAGCTTCGAGGACAGGCAACACATTGCCATTGATCAATTGATCTTCCATCCACACACGGATGCTGCCCTTCTCGCCGCCCGCGCTGTTAAAAATCTCAATATCATACGCACCGCCGCGGAAAGAGCGGCGCACGTTCACTTGCGAAAGCTCCGCAGGCAGGCACGGGTCGATCATCAGGCCGTCAAACTGGGGCTTGATGCCAAGGATCGATTGCGACACGGCATAGAAGTTCCAGGCGGCGGTACCGGTCAGCCAGCTGTTCTTGGCTTCGCCGGGGCGGTAGCTTTCCTTGCCGTTGATGGTCTGGCTGTAGACGTACGGCTCGGTACGGTGCAGACGCTGATCCTCAATAAAGCTGGGCGCAATGCGGCGGTAGAGGTCGTAGGCGTTGTCGCCATGACCGAGCACTGTTTCCGCAATGATCACCCAGGGGTTGTTGTGGCAAAAAACGGAGCCGTTTTCTTTATAGCCGGGGGGATAGCTGCTGACCTCGCCAAGATTCAGGTGGTATTCCTGATAGGCCGGCCACACCAGCACGATGCCGTGCTCATACAGCAAATGCTCGCGGGTGGCATCCAGCGCCTTTTGCGCCAAACCGTTTTCGGTGCCAATGCCCGCCATCACGCACATGCCCTGCGGCTCGATATAGATTTTGCCGTCCTTGTTCTCGTCGCTGCCCACCTTTTGCCCATAGGCGTCATAGGCGCGCAGGAACCACTCGCCGTCCCAGCCCTTATTTTCCACGGCGTCGATCATGGCCTGCTTTTCGGCGCGGGCAAACTGCACTTCATCCATGCGCCCGGCGCGCTCCATCAGCTGCGCGTAATCGTCTGCCACCAGCACATACATGCCCGCGATGAACACGCTTTCGGCAATGCCGGTATCGTTGTTTTCGACGGTCTGGAAGCTCTCGCCCGGGGTTTTAGAGAAGCAGTTGAGGTTGAGACAATCGTTCCAGTCCGCGCGCCCGATCAGCGGCAGCCCGTGCGGGCCCTTATGCGTGGCGGTGTAGTGGAAGGAGCGGTAGAGGTGCTCAAGGAGCGGGGCCGCGATGGAGGAATCGTTGTCAAAGTCCACCATCTCATCGAGGATAGAGAAGTCGCCCGTTTCTTTCACGTATGCGCTGACGCCATAGATCAGCCACAGCGGGTCGTCATTGAAGCCGCTACCCACGTCCATATTGCCGCGCTTGGTGAGCGGCTGATACTGGTGATACGCGCTGCCATCGGGGAACTGGGTGGCGGCGATATCCAGTATACGCGCCTTGGCACGCCCCGGAATCATGTGGATGACGCCCAGCAAATCCTGGCTGCAATCGCGAAAGCCCATGCCGCGGCCGATGCCGCTCTCAAAATAGCTGGCAGAGCGGCTCATGAAGAAAGTGACCATGCACTGGTACTGGTTCCAGGTGTTCACCTGGCGGTTCAGCTTGTCGCAATCGCTGTCGATTTGAAAATGGCTGAGCAGGTCCGCCCAGTATTTCTTGACGATGTTCAGCTCGCTTTCAAACTGCGCATCGGTGCGGAAGGCGGCTAGAAGCTGTTTGGCATCGTCCTTGCGGATCACATGCGGCGCTATGAACTTTTGATCTTCCGGGTTTTCGCAGTACCCCAGCACAAAAATGAAGCTCTGCGTTTCGCCGGGCTGCAAGGTGCGCTTGATGCAATGGCTGCCAATGGGCGCCCAGCCGTGGGCGTCGCTCTGGCAGGGCTGGTCGTTCATCACAACATCCGGGTTTCCAAAGCCGTTGTACAGGCCGATAAAGGTCTCGCGGTCAGTATCAAAGCCGTCCACCTGCTGGTTGACCGAAAACACGGCGTAGTGATTCCGGCGCTCGCGATACTCGGTTTTGTGATAGATGGTTGCGCCGCCGTCCTCAATCTCCATCTGTGCGAGGGCGTAGTTACGCTGGAAGTTGGTGGTATCATCCTGCGCGTTCCACAGGCAGAATTCCACAAAGCTGTACAGGCTGATGGGCTTGGGTTGATCGGTTTCATTGGTCAGCTGAACGCGCGTCACCTCGGCGCGGTAGCCGCGCGGCACCATCACCGTCTGATCAGCCTTCAAGCCGTTTTTGGTGGATACAATGCGGGTATAGCCCTGGCCGTGGCGGCATTCGTAGCTGTCCGGCGCGGTCTTGCAGGGCTGCCAGCCGGGGTTCCACACGGCATCGCCATCTTTGAGGTAAAAATAGTGCCCGCCCACATCGGTGGGCACGTTGTTGTAGCGGTAGCGCGTCAGGCGCCGCAGCTTGGCGTCCTTCCAGAAGCTGTAGCCGCCGGCGGTGTTGGTGCACAGGCCGAAGAACTCGTCCTGGCCGAGGTAGTTCAGCCAAGGCAGGGGCGTGTCGGGGCGCGTGATGACGTATTCGCGCGCGGCGTCGTCGAAATGGCCGTATGCATTGGGGGCCGGGTTTTGCATCGTCGCATCCTCTCGGTGTGTCGCCGGTGTTCGGGGATTCCGGCGGTTCTTCGCATCGATCTGTCTTGCCGATGCGCGTTGTGTGCGTGCGCCGTGCGGACGAGGGACGGTCATGGGCGCAACGGCTGTGCTAAATTCCGCCTTTATACCTGAAAACGTTTTCAAAAAGCAAAAGGGGAATCTTGGGGAAAACCGTGGCACAGCAATGTGCCGCAAACGCCCGCGATGCTCCTGCTTGGCCTGTCAGACTTGGTGTTCCACGGCAAGCAGTGAGCCGGAGATCGCGATCGGCCAACGCGCATGCCGGGGTCAAAAATGGTAACGTTTTCAAGAGCGATGAAGTCCAACGTCATGCTGGTCTGAAATAAATGGCAGAAAATCAAGGGCTTGAAGTTGTTTGCCAGGGCTCGATGTGGCGCTTTTCAAGCGCCGGGCTTGGGTTGTGCGTCGATGCCGCGATTGGCGGACGCGTGGTTTCTTTCCGCCGTGACGGCATCGAAGCGCTGACCCAGCCCTCCGCCCATCCCCAGAACTTCGGTTCCACTTTCTGGGACGCGCCGCACTCGGCCTGGGGTTGGCCGCCGCGC
>JAVBRU010000031.1:0-6258 GCA_031547595.1 Eubacteriales bacterium | reverse complement strand
CCGCTATGCACAAGGCACGGGGTAAGATATGACGAAGCAGGGGCTACGCGCCCCTGTACCCCCGCAAGGGAGCAGTGTTCCCTTGCCCCCCACTTGGGCAATGATTTTTTTATTGCGTGAGCGAAATTACAATAATGATACCAAGGAGAGCCCTTCATGTCTCTTGATACTGTATGCACTTATCTGCAAGGCAGGCAGCTGCTTGACCGCGTAAAGACCTTTACCGTCTCCAGCGCCACGGTGGAGCTGGCTGCTCAGGCGCTGAACACCGCCCCGGCGCACATCGCCAAAACGCTGAGCTTCCTTGTGAAGGAAGGCTGCGTGATTGTGGTGGCGGCAGGGGATGCCCGCATCGACAACGCGAAGTTCAAAGCCTTCTTTGGCGAAAAGGCGCGCATGCTGCCACTTGAAATGGTGGAGCAAATGACCGGCCATCCCGTGGGCGGCGTGTGCCCATTTGCTATCAAAGAGGGCGTGGGCATCTATCTGGACGAATCCTTGCGCCGCTTTGAGGTGGTATATCCGGCGGCGGGCACGGCCAGCTCGGCTGTTATGCTCACACCGGAAGAGCTGTTTGACGCATCAAACGCCAGGCAATGGGTGGATGTGTGTAAATACTGAAGCAATCAAAAAGAGCATTCGCCCGGACGCTCTTTTTGATTGCAATTGTTCAGCCGTTGCCTGGCGTAGCATACACATCGCAGTTGTAGAACTCCACAAACTCACCATCCAGCAGGTTGATAATCACAGATTGATTACGCTCCAAATGAACCTTTTCACGCATTTCAACCACCCCGGCTTCCTGATCGAGCGTTGAAATTACGTAAAAACTACCCTGTGCGCCATACGCCGCACTGACGTTATAACAGCTCACCCGGTCATACGCCCAATCCTCAATGGGCAACTGCAGGCCGGCAATAAACTTGCCGCTGCCGCTAAAGGTGTAGTTGTTTTCGGATGTGAACGCCATCTCAAGGGAGGGCTTGTGCAGGGTGCCGCCAGAGATGTTCACCACGGCATCCTTGGGTAGATAAACGGTATAGCTGGTGCTGCCCTGCGCTACGTAGCTACGGCAAATTCCCTCGCCGTCAATGTGCAGGTTGCCTTGGAAGCCCGCCGCGATTGAAAAGGTATACACACCCTCTGGCAGGTCTTTGCCCACCGTATAGGTGCCATCCGTCAGCGTATTGCTCCAATCCTGGTTCATGATATCGCCGAACCAATAGGAATGCACATTTTCTTTGGCCACAAAGGCATAGCCGCCCCAGATGCAGTAGGTCTGATAGTAATCGCCCACATCGGCCACCAGCTCCAGCGTGCGGTTATCGCCATAATAGCTGTAGCCATCTCCTTGGGCACCGGGCACGGTATAATAGGGCACGCGTCCGTCCTTGGAACAGGTGATGCCGTAGCCGAGGCTTTTCGAAAATTGAGAACCTGCCACCGCCATATCGCCTGTTTTTTGCAAATTCGCGGCCTCAATATATCCCCACTGTTCGCCGATGCTCACATGGCACCAGTTGCCAATGTCCGCATGGATGGTCATCAGCGTGCCCTTGGGGTAGGTGGCGATGGTGGATGTACCGCTTTCGGGGCTGTAATACAGCTTGGCCGATTTGGTCAGCGTTGCCACCGCCATGGCGGAGGGCACATCAAGCGGGGTATGCGGGTACAGCAGCAGGTATTCCAGCGCCATATACCCCTCGCGGTTGCCGATGGTCACCTTGGCATAGTTGCCCTTGATGCCATCGATGTACACGATGTTGCCGCTGTAATATTTGCCGAGCACTCGCGCATCGCTGCTCGGTTCGTTGCGAAGGTTCAGCCGGTCGGTCGGTACGCTGTTGTTGACCAGCGCAACAGTGCGCAGCGTTTTGCCTGTGATGGCGCTGGCGGGCACAAAGCCCGTGACGCGCGGGTATTGATCGTACAAAAGGATGTGGCACCAGTCGTTGATTTCGCCCAGCAGCGCCACGTAGGGGCTGTTGGCATACATGCCGATGGACTGCGCATTGCCGGAGGGCGCGGTGCGAAGGATGGTGCTGCCAGTCACGCTTTGCAGGTTGGCATAATAGACGTGGCCGCTGCTCATATCGGTGTCGATGTGCCATGCAAGGTTGGCAGAGGGCACATAGCCTACCATGCCGCCATCTTCATTGCCAATCTGCACCTGTGCCCAGCCGTTTTCTTCAGAAAGCACGGCCAGCGGTGTGCCAAAATAGTAATTCCCAAGCAGTGTGGCCTTCGCGTCCGGCGCTTCGCGAAGCGCGATTTTCTCGGTCGCATTGGGCGTGGTCAGGTAATACGTATCTTCGGCCTGCGCCGTGCAGATGATCAGGCCAAGCAACAGTATCCAAAGGCAGATGTGTAAAAGCCGCTTCATGGGCATTCCTCCCGTGTGTTCATTCTGCCCATACAACGAAGCAGCTTGGCAGCTTCATCCATGCATTTGGAAATATTCCAGCGCTTTTTTATAGCCTTCAAAACCGATACCCATAAAATGCGCCTGGCATGCCATGCCCGCGTAGGAAATTTGCCGGAAGCTTTCGCGGGCAGCGATGTCCGTCAAATGCACCTCCACTGCCGGGAGGTTCACCGCCTTCAGGGCATCCAAAATGGCGATGGAGGTATGCGTGTATGCGGCGGCATTGATGATGATGCCGTCATACGCGCCATAGGCGGCCTGGATTTTGTCCACCAATGCGCCCTCGTGGTTGGATTGAAAAATGTCTGCGTCTATGCGAAGCTCGCTTGCGCAGCTTTTGATATAATCCACCAGCGCGGCGTAGCTTTTTGTGCCGTACAAATCAGGCTCGCGAAGCCCCAGCAGGTTTAGGTTGGGGCCGTTGATGATCAGCAGCTTCATAGCATTTCCTCCGTCAGGGCTTGGATGATGGGCTCCATACAGGCGGCATCTAAAACGGTATTTTGAAATTGCTGCGCCGCCGCAAACGCCTGCGCCACCAGCATGCGAAGCCCGCCGCATGCAGGGATGCCAAGGCCACGTGCCTCGCGCATCAGGGTGGTTTCTAGGGGATTATACACCGCATCCACCACGGCTTGCAGTTTTTGAAAAGGCGCGAGCGACAGCGGGGTTTGAGTGGTATTTGGATACATGCCAACCGGCGTGGTGTTGATGAGGATGGCTGTGTCTGCATGCTTTTCGGCTAAAACGGAGTAGGTGAGAGCGCCCGTGCGCGATACGGTCAGGATGTCCTTTGCGCCCAGGTCCTCCGCCACTGCTTTTGCCGTCTGCGCTGTGCCGCCGCTGCCGAGGATGGCTACCTTCTTATCTTTCAGATCAATTTTTTCATGGTTCAGCAGGGTTTTCATGCCAAAGATGTCCGTGTTATCCCCGCAAAGCTTGCCGTCCCTGCACACGATGGTGTTCACACAGCCCGTGCGCCGCGCGTCTGCTGTCCAGAAATCGCAATACCCATAGGCAAGCTTTTTGTAGGGGATGGTCACATTGACGCCCTCAAACTGCCAGGCGCGCAAAAATGCGTCCAGCTGCGCGCCGTCCATGGGCAGCAGCCGATAATCGCCGTTGCCAAGCAGCGTGTGGATGCGGGGGGACAGGCTGTGTGTGAGGCTTTCGCCAATCAGGCCAAAGCGTACATCTGAGAATAGCATCTGTGCCTGATACGCTTTGCTTGCATCAAATATAGCCTGATAGAGCGTTTCAATATGCGGCCGTACATCCTGCGGCACGGCGCTTTGCAGGCGGGTGATGATGGCCTGCTCCCGGGCGGAATGGGTGATGGGCAGGCCGTGCGCCTGCTTGTATGCGGCCACATCGCGCACAATGTCCATACGTTTGGCAAACAGCGCGGTCAGTTCGTCGTCCAGTGCGTCCAGCTGCTGGCGGCAATCATTAAGATTCATGCGTTCACCTCCTGAAAAAGGGCAATGGCCAGCGCGGCCTCCACGCAGGGCAGCGCGCGGGGGACGATGCAGGGGTCGTGACGCCCTGCTACCGAAACAGTGCAGGGCTGCAGGTTGCAAAGGTTCACACTTTTCTGCGCAAGCGCAATGGAGGGCGTGGGCTTGATGGCGATGTGCGCAATCAGCGGCAGCCCGGTGCTCATGCCGCCAAGAATGCCGCCGTGATGGTTGGTGGCAGGGACGGCTTGTCCGTTTTGCAGGGTATATGCGTCGTTGTGTGTGCTGCCGCGAAGCTCGCTTGCGGCAAAGCCATCGCCAAAGGACACGCCTTTGACACCGGGGATGGCAAACAGCGCAGCGGCAATGCCGCTCTCCAGCCCGTCAAACAGCGGGCCGCCAAGCCCGATGGGCAGGCCGGTTACGCGTGCTTCTATAATGCCGCCGATGGAGTCCTCCGCAGCCTTGGCACCGGCAAGCAGCTGTTCGATTTCCTGCGCGGAGGGGTTGTCTACCCCGGCCAGCCGTTCGATGCGCGCGCGGATGGCGATGCCCTTGCTTTGCAAAAACTGTAGGCACAACCCGCCTGCAATACACAGCGGCGCGGTCATCCGGCCGGAAAATTGCCCGCCGCCGCGAAGATCGGCCAACCCCTGCCACTTGATCAACGCCGGATAATCGGCATGGCCAGGGCGGGGGATGCTCTGCAGTTGTTCATAAGGCGCGCTATTGACATCCTGATTGAAAATCAGCGCCAGGATTTGCTTCCCGTCGGTTACAAAATCATGCGTGATGCCGGAGAGAAAATCCGGGATATCCGCTTCCTTCCGCGCAGTGACAAGGGCGCTTTGCCCGGGCGCACGGCGCTGCAAAAACGCGTGCAGCGCTTCTTTATTGATCGCAAAATCTGCCGGAAAGCCATCGATGGCCACGCCGACAAATGGCGCGTGGGATGCGCCCAGGATGCGGATGCGAAGGGAATTATCCATGCGTGCGGCCTCCGAGCAGTTCATAATCGGTAAAGAATGCGGGGTAGGATTTGCGGACGGCTTCGGCGTTCAGAAGGGTTACGGGCGCTTTGCAGCGGGTGACGGCGATGGCAGCGGCCATCACCAGCCGGTGATCATTCCGGCAATCCACAACGCCACCGTTAAGGCTTTCCTGGCCGTGAATGGTCAGGCTGTCTTCGGCTTGAGTTGCTTTTACGCCTAAATCCTGCAGCATATGCGCGCTGCCGTCCAGGCGGTCGCTTTCTTTCAGGCGAAGACGCGCCGCGCCTGTCAGGCGGGTCGTGCCCGGGTGGCAAGCGGCAGCAATGGCCAGGAGGGGGAACAAATCCGGGGTCTGGGAAACGTCTATATCGCCGCCCAGTTTGGCCAGCAAATCCTGAATGACCTGATCGCCCTGAGCGGTGACATCCGGCAAGCCCTGCACTGTGATATTTGCCCCCATAGCGTCCGCGGCATACCAGCACGCGGCGCTTGACCAATCGTCCTCCACCGCGCAAACCCCGGGCGTGTGATAGCGCTGGTTGCCGGGAACGAAAAATCCATCCGATGCGGCCTCGGCCTGGATGCCAAACTGACGCAATACTTGCAGGGTGAGTGCCACATAGGGGCGGGATTGCAGGGGAGAGGTGAGGCAGATGCGGCTGTCTGCCAAAAGTTTTGGCAGCGCCAGCAACAGCCCGCTGATGTACTGGCTGCTCACATCCCCGGGCAGCGAAAACGTGCCGCCGGATAGCTTGCCCTTCATCACAAAGGGAAGCTGCGGCTGGCTGAAGGAGATGCCGTTTGCGGATAATACGCGCAGGAGCTCTGCAACCGGGCGGTGTGGCAAGCGGCCACTGCCTGTGAAGGTGTGGTTTCCCCCCAAAGATGCGGCAATGGGCAGCAGCAGCCGGAGGGTGGTGCCGCTCTCGCCGCAGTCAAGCAGGGTATTGCCTGCAGGGCGAAGGGGGCGGATAACAATGCCTTCGCGATCGATAGAAATCTCTGCGCCCAGCGCTTGCAGGCAGCGCATGGTGGCGTCAAGGTCGTCCGAAAAAGTGGTCAGCAAAACCTTTGTGGGCGCATCGGCCAGTGCGGCGGCGAAGAGCAGCCTGTGCGCGTGCGACTTGGAGGGCGGCGCGGTGACGCTGCCTTTCAGTTGTGCCGGATACAGTGTGAGGTTCATGGGTTCAGCCCTCTTCGCATCCCGCGTTCAAAATAGCCTTCTAGCTCATCCAAGCGCACCTTTTGCAGCTCGCAAGCGCCAATCTCTTTAGGCAATACCAAAGTGACCGTATCCCCCTGCCGTTTTTTATACAGCCAGGCGGCCCGGGGGAGCTCTTTTGCGGTATAAACCCGCCACCGCGGAGGCAGCCCCCACGACGCC
>JAVBRU010000015.1:0-22215 GCA_031547595.1 Eubacteriales bacterium | reverse complement strand
GACCCGAAGACAGAGCCCCGCTCCGGCGCGGTGCGCGTGCTGAACGTGGTGGGCGGCTGGCGGTGGCGCCTTGGCAACGCGAGTGTGACGTGGGCGTTCGAAGTGCCGGAAACCGGCCTGTACGCCATCCATATGAAAGTGGCACAAAATAGCGATGCCGGCATGCCCTCCTACCGCCAGATCATGATCGACGGCGAAATTCCCTTTGACGAGCTGCGGCTGTATTCCTTCCCTTACAGCAATTCCTGGTATGGCGAAACGCTGCACGATGCAAATGGTTCGCCCTACGCGTTTTATCTGACGGCGGGCACCCATACCCTGACGGCTACCGTGAAGCTTGGCCCCATTGGCGAGATCATGACCCGCACCGAAGAGGATGTGCGCTACCTGGGCGCTGTGCAGCGCGAAATCACCAAGATCACCGGCACAGAGCCGGACTATAACTACGAATATGATTTGTACCGCGCCATGCCGGAGCTGAGCGGCCAGCTGACCTATCTTTCCGGGCGGCTGATGGAATGCGCAGACCTGCTCAAAGCCATTTCTAACGAGACGACCTCCATGGAGAACAACTACCGCCAGATCATCGATCAACTGAACGCCTTTGCCGAGGATGTGGACAGGATTCCCAAGGCCCTCGGTGATTTGAACAACGCACAAAGCAGCCTTGGCACCTATATTTCTTCTATAGAGAAGTGCCCGCTGGCGGTGGACTATATTGTGCTGACCGCGCCGGAAACCGCCGTGAAGGTGGATACCTCTAATTTCTTTGAGCGGCTGGCTGTGACCGGCGAAAACTTTATGGCCTCCTTCACCAAGGATTACGACAGCGTGGGCCTGATTGTGGATAACGACAACACAGAGTATACGGTGCTGAACGTGTGGATCGCAAGGGGTACCGAGTGGGGCGAAATCTTAAAAGAACTGGCCGATGAGGATTTCACGCCGCGCACAGGCATTGTGATCAACCTGCATGTGCTGCCGTCCAATCAATTGTCCTCCGGCAATGTCAACACGCTGATGCTGTCTGTGACCAGCGGCACCGCGCCCGATGTGGCGCTGAGCGTGGAGTACCACCTGCCCGGCGAGTTTGCCTTCCGCGAGGCGGCGGTGGATTTGACCAAGTTTTCGGATTATGAAAAAGTGGCTTCGCAGTTTTACGAAAGCAGCATGATCCCCTACAGCTATAATGGCGGCGTGTATGCCCTGCCCGAAACCATGGATTTTGCCGTGATGATCTACCGGCAGGATGTGCTGACAGAGCTTGAGCTGGAGCTGCCCGAAACCTGGGAAGACCTGTACCAGAAGGTATTGCCCCGCCTGAACGAAAACAACATGAGCTTTTCTTTGCCTGTGAACACCTCCGTGTCTTCCAACTCGTCCGATGCACTGCGCGGTTTCACGATGCTGCTGCTCCAGATGGGCGCGGAATTCTACAAGGACGACGGTGCCACCAGCGGCCTGGATACGCCGGAAGCCTATAAGGCGTTCAAGTTCTGGACAGACATGTATGCCAACTATGGCATCGATGCGGAGAGCAACTTCTTCACCCGCCTTCGCACCGGCACGATGCCCCTTGGCATCGGCACCTTCTATACGTATATGCAGCTGCTCACCTCCGCGCCTGAGTTGTACGGCCGCTGGAGCATTGCCCCGGTGCCCGGCACCAAGCAGGCAGACGGCACAGTCAGCCACGCGGTGGGCACCACGGCAGCCACTGCCAACATCATCCTCTCTCAATCGAAAAAGCAGGATGCCGCGTGGGAGTTTCTCAAATGGTGGATGAGCGAAGACGTCCAGACCCGCTATGGGCGGGAGCTGGAGGCCATCCTGGGCACCGGCGCGCGCTGGAACACCGCCAATGTGAATGCCTTTTATTCGCTGCCCTGGGATGCACGGCATGCGCAGGTCATCAAGGCGCAAATGGAAGTGGCGCAGGAGCAGCCCATCGTGCCCGGCGGCTACTTCACCGGCCGCCACATCATCAACGCCTGGAACCGCGTGTGCGTAAACAACGAAAGCGCGCGCGACTCGCTGGAAAAGGCCGTGAAGGACATTAATAAAGAGCTGACCAATAAACGCCTGGAATTCGGGCTGGAATAAGGAGGGGCGCATATGGAAGGAAGCCGTGCCGCTGTGCTGAAAAGAAACAGCAGCAAAATGACTGCCAAGCAATGGCTGCAAAAAAACGCCACAGGCTATGCGTTCCTGCTGCCGTTCCTGCTGCTGTTTGTGGTGTTTGTATTCGTGCCAGTGGCAGTCGCCATGTATTACAGCCTCACCAACTACAACATGATTCAGCCGGCGCAGTTTGTGGGCCTTCGAAACTATGCACAGCTGATCCTGGATGACGACGTATTCCTGATCTCGCTGCAAAACACGTTGACGTTTGCCGTCATCACAGGCCCCATCGGGTATCTGGCCTCCTTTATGATGGCGTGGCTGATCACGCTGGTCAAAAAGGGCAGAGGGTTCTTCTCGCTGATGTTCTATGCCCCGGCGCTCACCAGCGGCGTGGCCATGGCCAACATCTGGATGATTCTGTTTTCCGGCGACCGGTACGGCTATATCAACCACCTGCTGCTCAAATGGGGCGCCATCATGGAGCCCATCCTCTGGACGAAGGACGCCATGTACATCATGCCGGTTGTGATGATTATTTCCGTGTGGATGAGCATGGGCACAGGCTTCCTGGCATTCCTGGCAGGCTTTCAGAACATGGACCCTGCGCTCTATGAAGCCGGGCGTGTGGACGGCATCAAAAGCAAGTTTCAGGAGCTTCGGTTTATCACCATCCCCATGATGAAGCCTCAGATGCTCTTTGGCGCGATCAACGCCATCGTGGGCGCGTTTGCGGTGTTTGATGTGGCGACCGCCGTGGCGGGTATGCCAAGCCCCAACTATGCCGGACATACCATCGTGGCGCATTTGTACGATTACGCGTTCACCCGTTTCAACATGGGCTATGCATCAGCCATTGCCATGGTGCTCTTTGCCCTCACATTCACGCTGGGGCGGGTGTGCATGCGCTTGTTCAAGGATAACACATAAAAAGGAGGATAAACTGGATGATTGCTGCAAGACCTATGAAAAGAAAATTCCGGTTTCATAAGCCCTCCTTTTCCCGCTTGATGCTGTATGTGCTGCTGGCGGCGATGGTGGTCATCTCCGCAATGCCGTTGTTTGTGATGGTGTGCCGCGCGCTGATGCCGCTGGAGGAACTGTTTGTGTATCCGCCGCGGCTGGTCGTCAAAAACCCCACGCTGCGAAACTTTTCCGATCTCTTGACGTCCCTTTCGTCCTCCACCGTGCCCTTTACCCGGTATATCTTCAACTCCTTGTTCACTACCGTCACTACCGTTGTGCTCAGTGTGATTGTCAGCTGCATGGGCGCGTTTGGCCTGGTGAAGCACAAGCCTGCTGGTGCCAATGCCATCTTTGCGGTGGTGCTGGCTGCGCTGATGTTTTCCAAGCACGTCACGCAGATACCCAACTATCTGGTGGTCAACAAGCTGGGGCTGGTCAACAGCTACTTTGCGCTGATCATCCCCAAGATCGCCGTGGCGTATAACTTCTTTCTGGTCAAGCAGTTTTGCGAGCAGCTGCCAGATTCCATCCTCGAGGCCGCGCGCATTGACGGCGCGAAGGAGTTCCATGTGTTTTGGACGATCGCTATGCCGCTGCTGCGCCCGGCGTGGACCACGCTGGCGGTATTCTCCTTTGTGGAAAACTGGAACGATTATTTCTCGCCCCTGATCTTCATCAGCAGCAACGCCCTCAAGACCCTGCCCCTGGCGCTGCAGACGCTGGGCGGCGGCGCGGGCGTGGTGGCGCGCTATGGCACGGTTGGCGCGGCTACGTTCCTCACCACACTGCCCTCTGTGCTGGTGTTTGCCATCATGCGCGGCAAGGTCATGGAAACCATGTCCTTCTCCGGCATCAAGGCTTGATGCTATCACTGCCTAAAATATCTCAATCTCGCTTGCCTTTTCGTCCCTCGCGTCGTTTCGTCCACTTAGCGTAGCGCTGCTACGCTGCGTTCCCTCAACTTAGCGAGGGGCAAAAATTCTTCGCGATCTTTTCGACATTTTAGTCAATGATACGCATCTAAGGGGGAACAACATGAAGAAACTGCTCGCGTTTACATTGATTTTCCTGATAGTGCTTCCCACCAGCGCACTCGCCATTGTGGATATGGATGCGTTTGTGGCGGATGAGGAAGAGAATTTTATCCCCGTGCCCACCACTTATGAGGTGTATGGCACCATCAAGAACCTGGGCGATGCAGGGTTTATGAACCACCCGGAGGATCTTTTTATCGGCCCAGACGATCTGATCTATGTGGCGGATACCGAGAACAACCGTGTGCTGAAGATGGATAAGGACGGCCAGGTGCTGGAGATCATCACATCCGCCGCGGGCAAGAACTTCAACAAGCCCAAGGGCGTGTATGTGCATACCGATATGAGCCTGTGGGTGGCGGATACCGGCAACCTGCGCATCGCTACGCTGAACGCAGACCGCACTGACCGCAAGGTGTATGTGAAGCCCGATTCGTCGCTGCTGGAGAACAATTTCACATTCGACATCCAGAAAATCTTTGTGGCGGGCACCGGCTATATCTACGCGCTCAAGGGCGCAAACCTCATCGCACTGGACGAGGGCAACAACTTCCGCGGGTACCTGGGCGCGGACGAAGTGGGTTTCTCGCTCTCCCGTTTCCTGATCCGCATGTTCGGCAGCAAATCGCAAGTGGAGCGCACCGTGAAGCAGGAGCCTGCCAGCTATTCCAACTTCTTCATCGGCGCGGATAACATGATCTACGGCATCCTTTCCAACAAGGATACTGCGCAGATTCGCAAGCTCAACTCCGTGGGCAACAACACCTATCCCACCGAGAAATACGGCTTCACGCTGATTGGCAAGGATAAAAAGCCGCTGACGCCCACTTTTTCGGACGTGACGGTGGAGGCCAATGGCATTATTACCGTGTGCGACCGCGGTACGGGTCTGATCTATCAATATGACCAGGAGGGCAACCTGCTGTGCTGCTTTGGCGGCATCGGCACCATCCAGGGCCTGTTCCAGATTCCCATCAGCATTGATGCGGACAGCGAGGGCAACCTCTACGTGCTGGATTATTCCACTGGCGCGATCACGATTTTTAAGCCCACGCACTTCATCCAACTCATCCATCAGGCTGTCACGCTGCACGGCGAGGGCCGTTACCTTGAGGCCATGACCTACTGGCAGCAGGCGCTGACCATCGACAGCAACTATGCGCTGGCGCATCAGGGCGTTGGCAAGCTCCTTGGCAAGCAGGAGAATTGGGAGGGTGCGATGCGCTCTTACTACCTGGCAGATGATAAGGAGGGCTATTCCGAGGCGTTTTCAGAATACCGTCACGAGCTTTTCCGCGAGCACTTCTTTGTGGTGGTGGCGGTGATCGTGGTGGCGTGCTTTGTGGTGCTGAAGCTAATGAGCCTGCTCAAGAAAAAGGCCGATCAGTGGGCGGACGACGTGCAGATGGGGAGGGGCATTTGATGATCAGTTTGAAATTGAGCATGATGACGCTGTTCCACCCCATCGTTGTGACGGAGTACATCAAAAAGCAGCGCGAGAAAAAAATGAACTGGCTGCCCGTGATCGTGATGCTGGTGCTGGCGCTGGCCGCGCGGATATTCTCGATCTATATGACGCACTACCCGCTGGCCGCCGTATCGGTGCGCAAGGCCAACCTGCTGCTGGAATGCGGCAAGCTGTTTGTGCCCATCCTCACCTGGGTGCTGGCCTCCTACGCCATGACCACCATCCTGGACGGCGAGACGCTGTTTCGGGAATCCATGCTGTTTTGCGCGTATGCACTCACGCCTTACGTGCTGTTCACAGTGCCGGTCACGCTTCTGTCCCAACTGATGGATTTGGGGCAGGCGGGAGTGTTTGGCGTGATGGAGTTTGGGCTGTTGGCCTGGGTGATCGGGCTGATGATACTCTCCATCAAAGAGATGAACGGCTATAACATCCGAAAGACATTGCTGGTGGTGGTGCTGTCCGTGTTCACCATGGCGGTGATCTGGGCGACGGCGGTGCTGCTGTTCACCATCAGCTCCCAGTTTGTCACCATGATCCGGGAAGTGTACTACGAAGTGATTTACCGTGCGAGTTAGGAGGAGCGTATGAAAAGACTAAGCCTGATCTGCCTGCTCGTCCTGCTGGTGGCATTGCCCGCACTTGGCGAGGAAGCAGCGCGGAAGCCCGTAGCGGAAAATGAGTTTTTGCAGCTGTTCGTCACCGACGATCTAGCCGGCATCGAAGTGCTGGATAAGTCCACGGGCGTTCTTTGGTCGTCCTCCATGAATGACGAAACCTTCGACGGCAAGGTGAACGCACAGTGGCAAAAGAAGATGGAATCGCTGCTGGTCGTCAACTATACCAACCTGTTGCAGGGCCTGGGCGTAATCAACAATGCCGCGCTGCTGGCGGATAAAGAATATGCCGCTGAGGTGGAACCAATCGAAAACGGCGTGCGCCTGCGCTATACCCTGGGGCTTTGCAAGATCAAGGTGTGCGTGGAAGTTACGCTGGACGGCGACAGCCTGGTGCTGCGCGTGCCCTATGACGGCATTGAGGAATACGGCGATTTTTCGCTGGTCAGCATCGATATGCTGCCCTTCCTGTGCTCGGCATCGGATAATGCGGAGGGCTACTTCCTGTATCCCGACGGCTCCGGTGCGATCATGGAATTCAAGGATAACGCCCACATCAACGAAAGCACGCAGATGTTCACCCTCTATGGCAACCTGGAAAAGCAAAAATCGCTGCTGGATATGTTTGATCAGGAAGAACCCGCCGCCATGCTGCCGGTGTTTGGCATGAACAGGGGAAGTGGCGGCGTGCTGGTGATCATTGAGGAAGGCGACGAAACGGCGCGAATCTCTCTCAACTGCTCCAATAAAATCGTGAAGATCAATTATCTGTTTGCCAACTTCCAGTACCGCCGCGGCTTTGACGACAAGCGCGTGACCAGCCGCAGCATCAAGACCTACGACCGCAAGGCGATGCAGACCGATTATGTGATGCGTGTGTTGTTTTTGCCGGAGGGCCGGACCGATTACAGCGGCATGGCCTGCGCCTACCGAGATTATCTGCTGGCAAAGGGCGATCTAACCCGTCAGGAAACGCCGCCGCGCATGGCGCTGGATTTGTTCCTGGCCACCAAGGAAGACGGCCTGCTGTTTGATCTGCCGCGCACCGTCACCACGCTGCCGCAGGCGGGCGAAATCCTGGACGCGCTGTATGCCGAGGGCATCCGCGATCTGCAGGTTACCCTCAAGGGCTGGAGCCAAGATGGCTGGGGCAGCGAGCCCGATCAATTTCCCCTCAGCGGCGGCATTGGCAGCGAGAAAGACCTCAAGGCGCTGATCGCAAAAGCCGAGGGCTATGGATACACACTCTCCCTGGCCGCCAACCTCATGGAGGCCAAGGCCGATCAATCGAGCTACTCCAAGCGCAATGACGTGGTGTTCCTGGGCAACTTCACCATCCTCACCGATCACAAAGAAACGGTATTCATGCTCAGTGCCGATGTGGTGGCGGAAAAATACCAGCTCTTTGAGAAAAAAGCCGTGCAGCTGGGCATCCATGGCGTGCGGCTGGAGCGCATGGGGCAAATGACCGGCTATAACTACAACGCCAACCGCTACATCACTACTGCAGAAACGCTGGACTACTACCGCCAGATGTTGCAAGATGCCGGGAACAACCTTGGCGTTGTCACGGCCGAGGGCGGCGCGGCGTGGCTGCTGCCTTATGTGGAGCAGGTGACGGGCATCCCGTATGCCGGGCACGGTTTCCAGTTCACCACCAAGTCCGTGCCCTTCTATCAGATGGTGGTGCATGGGCTGGTGGAGTACACCGCCACCCCGGGCAACCTCTCCAGCGATTTGCAGCGCGAAGTGCTGCGCTGGGTGGAGATGGGCTATATGCCGTATTTCGAGCTCACCTACTTAAGCACTGAGGAACTGATGTATACCGCCTACCAAAGCCTGTTCACCGCGCAGTACGGTGCATGGCTGGACAGGGTATCTGCGATTGCACATCTGTTTGCAGAAGGAGACCTGGCCGCACTGCACAGCGCCGTGATGCTGCGGCACGAGCAGCTAAACACAGACCTGTATAAAGTGACCTATGACAACGGCATGCAGGTGTATGTCAACTATGCCAAAGACGATGTTAAGGCGGATGGCATCACAGTGCCCGCCATGGATTACCGGATCGTCAAGGAGGGACAGCAGTGAGCGTGCAAGCGAAAAAGAAATCCCGCTTCCATATGAGCATGAGCCGCCGCCATTCCCTGGAATCCCTGATATTCCTCACGCCTTGGCTGATTGGCCTGTGCCTGTTCTTCGCGTATCCTATCTTTACGTCAGTCAAGCTCAGCTTTTCCGAGATCGTGCAGTTCAAGGGCTTCATCATGAAGTATGTGGGCCTGGAAAATTACAACTACATCTTCTTCTATGATATCAACTTCATCCCCACATTCCTCGAGGTCATTTACGATACGCTGCTCAACACGCCGCTTTGCATGGTGTTCTCACTGGTCATTGCCATACTGATCAACCGCAAAATGAAGGGCCGTGGGTTCTTCCGCACAGCGTTCTTCATCCCTGTGCTGCTGGGCAGCGGCTATGTGATGAAGCAGCTCCTCGGACTTGGCGTCAACGGCATGAGCGTCACGGCGGGCATCACGGTGCCGCGCATCATTGCAGACTTGCTGGGTGCCAACCTGGCCGAGATCATGCAGGGCTTCCTCGACCGGATCACGGTGGTTTTGTGGAAATCCGGTGTGCAGATCGTGCTTTTGCTGGCCGGCCTGCAGGGTATCCCCGGCACACTCTACGAGGCCGCGCACGTGGATGGTGCCACCGAGTGGGAGATGTTCTGGAAGATCACGCTGCCCATGATATCGCCCGTGATATTGATGAACGTGGTGTACACCATCGTATCGTTCTTCACAGACGGTACCAACCCCATCGTGGACTATATCTACAAGCAGAGCTTCCAAAACATGCAGTTTGCACACGGCGCGGCAATGGGCTGGGTATACTTCGTATTCGCGTTCATGATCTGCATCCTGTGTATCGGCTTCATGCGAAAGCGCATCTACAACCAGGGCGGGAAGGAGTGAGCGTATGGTCAGCAAGGTACAAACTATGAAGAAATCGGGCCGTGCGTACGCCACGCGCGTCACCAAGAACGCCATCCTGCGCATTGGTTTCTACTTTCTCCTCTGTGCGCTCAGCTTTATCTTCCTGTATCCCTTTATCATCATGATCTGCAAGTCCCTGATGACAGATAGCGACCTGATCAACATCACAGTCAAATGGCTGCCCAGCGAAGTGACCTGGAGCAACTATAAGATTGCATACATGAAGCTGTGGTTTGATAAATTCGTGTGGAACAGCGCGTCGGTTGCGCTGCTGGCCACGGTGGGTCACATGTTTTCCTGCGCGCTGACGGGCTACGCCTTTGCCCGCTATAACTTCAAGGGCAAGGGGCTGCTGTTTGGCATTGTCATTCTCAATATGATCGTGCCGGTACAGGTCATCATCTTCCCGCTATACATGCAGTATTCCAACTGGGGCTGGCTCAACACCTACTTGCCGCTCCTCGCCCCCACGTTCTTTGGCTTTGGTTTATCCGGCGGTTTCTTTATCTTCCTGTTCCGGCAGTTCTTTATGGGGCTGCCCTATGAAATGGAGGAGGCCGCCCGCGTGGACGGCTGCGGGCCTATCCGCACCTATATTCGCATCATGCTGCCCATGGCGCAGTCGTCCCTTTTGGTATGCGGGGTGCTTTCCATCGTGTGGCACTGGAACGATTATTTCGAGCCCGGCGTGTATATCACCGATACGGCACTCAAAATGCTGCCGCACCGCCTGCCCTCGCTGTATGCGCTGCTGAATGCAGAGAACTTCAACATGATTCAGATGACCGATATCGAGGGCCTGATATTCAACGAAGCCATGCTGATGGGCGCGACCTTCCTGTGCATCCTGCCTATCCTGGTCATCTACCTGATCCTGCAGCGCAGGTTCATGGAAGGCGTGGAACGCAGCGGCCTGACAGGCATGTGACCTTATCTGTTGTTCACAGTCGAAAGACTGTAATATATTAAAGGAGGATATCCCATGAAAAAGTTCCTGGCAACCCTGTTGGTCCTGGCAATGGTGCTCTCTCTCGGCTCTTCTGCTTTGGCAGCGGACAAAGTCTCCTACTACCTGCGCGGCGGCTCCGCCGAATACGAACCCTACCTGTATCAGAACCTTGGCGGCCTCCTGGAAATCCAGGAAAGAGCCGGTGTAGAAGTGGACTGGACCGTCATCTGCGGTAACGGCGACGAAATCAAAGCCCAGTACCTCACCATGATGGCCAGCGGCAATTATGCCGATATCATCCAGTGGCTGCACAACGAAATGTATGTGGGCGGCGTCAGCCAGATGTACAATGACGGCATCATCATCGAGCTGAATGATGTGATCGACCAGTACATGCCCAACTACAAGGCGTTCCTCGAAGCCAACCCCAACGTTGCCAACGCGCTGAAGAACGATGCCGGCCAGTATCTGTACTTCACCGCCATCAACCCCCTCAACACCGCGGAAGACCGCATGGCCGTCACCTATTGGGGCCTGATGCTGCGCCAGGACTGGCTGGACAACGTTGGCGCCGAAGTGCCCACAACCATCGACGAGTGGTATGATGTGCTGGTTGCCTTCCGCGATCTGGATCCCAACGGCAACGGCGAACAGGATGAAATCCCCTATGACGCCGCGTCTGCCGGCCTCAACCTGTTCATGCCCGCGTTTGACATCATGAACGGCGTGTACATCGATCCCGCCACCGGCAAAGTGGGCTATGGCGAGTACAGCGCGAACTACAAGGCGTACCTCGAAACCATGAGCAAGTGGTATGCCGAAGGCCTGATCAAGAACGTGTTTGTGGATGCGACCGGCGCTCCCGTTGATTCCAAAGTCAGCGATGAAAACATCTATGCCGACCTGAACGGCTCCATGAAAGCCCTGGCCAACTGGTGGGAACAGCGCCTGCCCCAGCTGCTTCAGAAGAACCCCAATGCGGACTTCGTTCCCGCTCCGTGGCCTGTCAGCACCATTGACGGCGTCACCCAGTATGGCGACTATGCCAACATGAGCTATATCGACCGCACCACCACCTGCATCTCTGTGGACTGTAAGAACATCGAAGCCGCCGCCCGCCTGATTGACGAAATGCTGACCGAAGAAGGCTGCATCAACCTCACCTGGGGCGTGCTGACCGATGAGAACGGCGAAAACGGCTCCTACGCCATTGACGAAAACGGCAAGAAGTACGTGACCGACTGGGCCAAGACCAACGAACAGTTCTATGATGGTCTGTTCCCCCGCCAGTTCCAGTATGCGATGAGCCACATTTCTTTCCCCCGCATCGGCGGCATGAACTACACCGCAGCTACCCGCGAGGCCAACTATGTGTCCTCCAGCGCGCTGTGGAGCGAATGCAACTATGATCTGGCGTATCCCTCCTGCATCGTGCTGTCCACCGACGAGCAGAAGGCCGCCACCGCCGCCATCGAAGACATCAAGGTCTACATCGCCGAAATGTTTGTGAAGTTCATCACCGGCGAAGAACCCATCACCAACTATGACAACTACATCGACACCCTGCAGAAGATGGGCATGGATGATCTGATTGCCGCCTACCAGGGCGCGTATGACCGCTACCTCGCCCGCTCCAACTAATATCACCTGACCGGTGGGGTCGCCGGAAGCAATTCCGGCGGCCCCCTTTAGGAATTTTCATAAGCGCTTGTGTATACCTGTGTTCTTCTGCTATAATTTGCTATGAAGAACAGAGGTATACACAACCAGGGAAAGGAGTGCCCTCCCCATGAAAAGAAAGAGCAGGATTGCGACATTGCTGCTGGTTTGCGTGCTGCTGGGCGGCTGCGGGGCGAAGGAGGCTACAAAGGAGCAGGTGTCGCTCACGTGGTATCTGCGCACGGACATTGTGGATTTTTACAACCAGCTGATCGGCTTCAAGCAGATAGAAGAGAACGTTGGCATCGATGTGGTGTTTCAGGCACCGCCCGATGGCAACGAAGACGCGTACCGCATGATGGTGGCCTCCGGCAATTTGCCGGATATTATTATGTGGAACTATTCTTCTGGCATCGACCGTATGGCGGAGGAAGGCACGGCGATTGAGCTGAGTGAGCTGATTGCACAGTATGCGCCCAACCTCACCCGTATTTTTGAAGAGCGGCCGGAGCTTCGCAAAGAAGTGGAAAACGCCGATGGCAAGATATACTTTTTCCCATCCATCAATCCCATGCTGAGCCAGGACGAGATATGCCGCAAGAATTATATTGGGCTCATTGTGCGGCAGGATTGGCTGGATAAGCTGGGCCTCACCATGCCGCGCACCATCGACGATTGGCACGATATGCTGATCGCCTTCAAAACCCGCGATCCCAACGGCAACGATCTGCAGGACGAAATCCCCTTTGACGGCTGGGGGCTGCACTATTTTGCGCCAGCTTTTGGCGTACTGAAGGATTTTTGCGTCAAGCCGGATGGCACTGTGGCTTATGGCCCGATGGAGCAGGAGTATAAGGCATACCTGGAGACCATCAATCAGTGGTATTCGGAAAGGCTGCTGGGCAGCAACTGCATCATCCAGTCCGAGCAATGGAAGGACAACAACATCACCAACGACCTGACCGGCGCGTTTTTAGGGCTTGATAACGCGTGGCGTTATTACCTGCCCAGCCTCCAGGAGAAAGCGCCAGATGCGCAGCTATTGGCCGTGCCGTGGGTGGAGAGCGCAAGCGGCATCCGCTACACCCCGCAGCAGAGCACCGGTGGGCACATCGCCGCCACCGTCACCATCATCACCTCCAAATGCGAGAACCCCATAGAGGCCGTGCGGCTGATAGACTATCTGTATTCGCAGGAGGGCGGCGCGCTGCTGCACTGGGGCGTGGAGGGTGTCACCTACGAGGTGGTGGATGGCGAGAAGAAGCTATTGCCCTTTGCGCTGGAGACGGCAGCCAGCGGCTACCTCAACCTCTATCACTACGCCATCGCACACACCTCCTGGCCCAAATACGACGGGGAAACTGCGGTGCTGGCAACCTATCCGGAGGATCAGCTGATCGCGGAAATGACTTGGGCGGACGCATCCATGGCATTGATTTACCCCACCTCCATCCGCATGAGCACCGAGGAAAAAAACTATTGCGTCAACGTGATGGACAGCATCACCAACTATGTAAACGAAATGGAAATCAAATTCATCACCGGCGAGGAGCTGCTCAGCAATTTTGACCAGTTTGTCAGCAACCTCAAACGCATGGGCATCGAGGAAGTGTTGGAAATATACCGCCATCATTATGCAGAATTTATGCAATAATTAAGGGAGAAAAAGCATCATGAACATTCGGGAATTTTACGCGTATTCCAAGGACGGCAGCGACTGGACGAAGGCCTTTGAAATGGCGGTGGAGTATCTGCGCCAGCAGGGCGGCGGCGTGCTGGACGTACCCGCCGGGGAGTATCCAACAGGTTCCATCCGGCTGTTCAGCCATATCACCTTGAACATCGAAAACGGCGCCGCGCTGCGCTTTATCCAAAGCGAAAGCGCTTTCCCGCTGATTGATCTGGAGTTTGAGGGCGTGCCGGGCCGGGTGCACCAGGCCTGTATTTATGCGCAGGATGCCGAGTGGGTGAAGGTGACGGGCGATGGCATCGTGGACGGCCAGGGCGATTTCTGGTGGGCCAAGGTGAGAAGCAAAACGGTGGAGCATCCCCGGCCCTACCTCGTGTGCTTTGCCGATTGCCGGCATGTGACGCTGGAAAACGTGCACCTTCGCAATTCGCCCTGCTGGACGGTGCACCCCCTGCGCTGCCAGGATGTGATCGTGCGCGGCATCCGCATCAAAAACCCCGCCGATTCGCCCAATACCGATGGCATCAACCCCAACGCCTGCCAGGATGTGCGCATCCATGATTGCACCATTGACGTGGGCGACGATTGCATCGCCATCAAATCCGGCACAGAGGATACGCCAAACCGCCGCCCGTGCGAGCGGATTATCATCAGCAACTGCCACTTCCTGCACGGCCACGGCGGCGTGGTGCTGGGCAGCGAGATGAGCGGCAGCATCCGCAATGTGGTGGTTAGCAATTGTGTGTTTTATGAGACCGACCGCGGCATCCGCTTAAAGACCCGGCGCGGGCGCGGCGGCACAGTGGAAGGTTTGCAGCTGTTCAACCTCGTGATGGAAAAAGTGATGTGCCCCTTTGTGTTCAATATGTATTATTTCTGCGGCAAGGATGGCAAAATGCAGCGCGTGTGGGACAAAGCGCCCTACCCTGTGGACGATAGCACCCCGGCGCTTCGCGATGTATCCATCAGCGGTGTCACTGTGCGCAAAGCATCTGCCTGCGCGGGCTTCTTCTATGGCCTTTCCGAAATGCCGGTGGAGCGTATCAGCCTTCGCGATGTGGTTGTGGAAATGGACCCAGACGGCGAGCCCGGCTACCCCGCCATGATGGACGGCTGCCCGCATATGAAGGGCGCGGGGTTCTTCCTGCGCAATGCGCGGCAGGTGGATCTCAGCGGCGTGAAGGTGATTGGCGTACACGGCGAAGTGCTGGATGTGGATGATAGCGTGGAGGTACTGCGCTGATGAGCAAGCTGTGGTACCGTCAGCCGGCAGCCGATTGGAACGAGGCGCTGCCCCTTGGCAGCGGGCGCATGGGTGCGATGGTGTTTGGCGGCACGGCGGTAGAGCGTATCAACCTCAATGAGGATTCCGTGTGGTATGGCGGCTTTCGAAACCGTGTGAACAAAGATGCCAAGGAAGCGCTGCCGAGAATCCGCCAACTCCTTTCGCAGGACCGCATCCGCGAGGCCGAGGCCCTGGTCGAAACAGCCCTCACGGCTACGCCGGATGGGCAGCGGCAGTACCAAACGCTGTGCGATTTGATATTGCAAACGCTGGACGGCGATCAGCCTGCCGGGCTGCATGGCATGCGTTGGCTGGGCAAGGGCGATATGCGCCGCCTGGAAGTGCCGGTTGAGGATTATAAACGCGAGCTTAATATCGATACCGGCATCCACACCGTGTCTTTTGTGCGTAAGGGCAAAAGAGTGGTGCGGGAGAGCCTGCTTTCCTTCCCGCATCAGGTGTTTGCGCTCAAATATCAGGGCTACCCCTGCCGGGTGATGCTGCGGCGCGGCATGTATGTGAACCGCGTGGAAGCATTGGACGATCGGACGATCCTCTTGGACGGGCGCACCGGCGAGGACGGCGTAGCGTATATCACGCTGTGCCGCGCGGTGGGAGAGGGTGTGCGCACGGAGGGCAACCTCCTTTTCTGCCCTGAGGACTGCACGCTGTTTGTCACTTCTTATACGAGTTTTAGAAGCGACGATTATCAGGCGGAGGCGCTCAAACTGTTGGATGCCGCAGAGCAAGCGGGCTATGATGAGATCAAGCGCCAGCATGTCGCGGATGTGCAGGAAGCGATGGGGCGCTGCACGCTGCAGGTGGCGGGGGAGAGCCTTTCCCATCTGCCCACCGACGAGCGGCTGCAAAAGGTGATGGCGGGCGAGCTGGATTTCTCCCTGATCGGTGATTATTTTGCGTTCGGGCGCTATCTGCTGTTTGCTTGCTCTCGCAAAGGCAGCCTGCCCGCCAATTTGCAGGGCGTGTGGTGCCAGGATTTCCAGCCGCCGTGGGACGGCAAGTATACCATCAACATCAATACCGAGATGAACTATTGGCCAGCGGAGAATTTGAACCTGCCCGAAACGCACCTGGCGCTGTTTGAGCACCTGCGGCGCATGCTGCCGCGCGGGCAGGCTGTGGCGCAGGAGATGTATGGCGCGCGGGGCTTTGTGGCGCATCATAACACCGATTTGTGGGGCGACTGCGCGCCGCAGGATACCTACATGCCCGCCACCTACTGGCCAATGGGCGCCGCCTGGCTGTGCCTGCACATCGCGGAGCATTACCGCTATACGGGCGATGTGGACTTCCTGCGTGAATACTATCACCTGATGGCGGAGGCGGCGCTGTTCTTCCAGGATACTTTAGTAGAAAAGGCCGACGGCTATCTGACGGTCAGCCCCTCGTGCTCGCCGGAGAATGTGTACATCACGCCGGAGGGCAGGGAGGGCATCCTCACAGACTGCGCGGCGATGGACAGCCAGATTATATTCGCGCTGATGGAGGCGCTGGAGGAATGCGGGGCGGTGCTGGGGCTTGATACGGCAGAGTATACCGCGCTCAAAAACAGGCTGCAGCCCGTGCGCGTAAAGGACGGCTTGGTGCAGGAATGGCTGCGCGATTGCACAGAAGCCGCACCGGGGCATCGGCATATCTCGCACTTGTTTGCTTTGTATCCGGCGGCGCAGATTCTGCCGGAGCAGCAGGAGGCTTTTTCGGCTGCGCGAAACACTTTGGAGCGCCGCCTCGCCCATGGCGGAGGGCACACGGGCTGGAGCCGCGCGTGGATCATCTGCCTGTGGGCACGGCTGCTGGACGGCGATAAAGCGTGGGAGAATATCCGCCTTTTGTGGGAGAAATCCACGCTGCCAAACCTCTTTGACAATCACCCGCCCTTCCAGATTGACGGCAACTTTGGCTCCGTAGCGGGCATAGGCGAAATGCTGCTGCAAAGCCAGCACGGCATCCTGCGGCTGTTGCCTGCGCTGCCCAGGGAATGGGCAGAGGGCAGCGTAAAAGGGCTGCGCGCGCAGGGCGGGTATACGGTGGACATCGCATGGACGGACGATGATTATACCGCGACCATCCGCTGCGACCGCGCCGGGACGCTCCGGCTTTCGGACGGCTGGCAAATCAACCACTCCGCCGGGGATACGATCATTGCCACAAAAAATACGATGGAGATCAGAGGTCAGGTATGAAAATATTTGTTTGCGGCGATTCTACCGCCGCGCCTTATGAACCCGAGCGCGCGCCCATCATGGGATGGGGCCAGGTGCTGTGCGAGTATCTGGACGGCATAGAGGTGATTGATGCCGCGCGGGGCGGCAGAAGCACCAAGTCCTTCCTCGCCGAGGGCAGACTGGTAGAAATCGAAGAACAGCTGGAGAAGGGCGATGTGCTGCTCATCCAGTTCACTCACAATGATACGTCCGATCTGGTTTGGCGGCACACCGATCCCTGGATGTCCTTCAAGAGCAATCTTTCCATCTTTGTAGACACCGCCCGCATCCACGGCGCGGTGCCGGTATTGATGACGCCCATTCCCCGCCGGTATTTCAGGGACGGTGCGCTGCTGGAATCGCATGATGATTACCCGGATGCCATCCGCGCGCTGGCGCTGGAAAAAGGCGTGCCGCTGATTGATATTTATTCAATCAGTGTCGCCAAAATTCGCGCAATGGGCGATGAAGAAAGCCGTAGGCTTTACATGCACGTACCGGCTGGAATCTATCCGGATTACCCGGACGGCCAGGCGGATGATACGCACACCCAGCGGGCGGGGGCGGAGTTTTATGCCCAAATGACGGCGGATGCGCTGAAGGAACTGCGCTTAATTTGAGGAGAAAAACAGCATGATTTATGTGATTGCTCAGGATGGCTCCGGCGATTTCACCTCCCTGCAGGCGGCGGTGGATGCCGTGCCCGCCGGAAACCGCGCGCCCACGATATTGCTCCTTCGCATGGAGGAATTCCACGAAAAGGTGATTGTCAACAAGGACAACCTGCGCATCATCGGTGAAGCGCGGGACCGCACCATCCTTACCAACTCCGGTTGCGCGAAGGACCTGGATAAGGATGGAAACGAGAAGGGCACCTTCCTGTCATATACCCTGCTGATCACCGGCAAGAATGTGGAGATCGAAAACCTCACCATCCGCAACGACGCCGGGGACGGCCATGTGGTGGGGCAAGCTGTGGCGGTGTATGCCGCGGGTGACCGGGGCATTTTCCGCAATGTCAAGATGATCGCGCATCAGGACACGCTGTTTTGCGGCCCCGTCAACGAGAAGGTGCGCCTGGACGCACTGCCGCATGATATCCAGGCAGGCACGCTGGTAGAGAACCTGGGCAACTGCCCGCTGGTGCACGGGCGGCTGTACTTTGAGGATTGCTACATCCAGGGCGATGTGGACTTCATATTTGGCCCCTACCGCTGCTGGTTTGAGCGCTGCACGCTGTTTATGAACAAGCGCGGCGGCTTGTACACCGCCGCCAACACGCCGGAGCAATCCCCCTACGGCCTTGTTTTTAACCACTGCAGGCTGACGGGCGAGTGCGAAGAGGGCATGGCACAGCTGGGGCGGCCCTGGCGCGCGTTTGCGCGCACAGTGTTTTTGCACTGCGATATGGACGCACATGTGAGCCCACAGGGCTTTGCGGACTGGGCGAACGCCAGCCCGGTCACCGAGCGGTATGCGGAGTTTGATACGCGGGGTGCGCGTGCCGATCAATCCACGCGCCACCCCAAACAAAAGCGCATGACGGCGGAAGAAGCGGCCCTCCTCACCGTACGGGAGGTGCTGGGCGGCTTTGACCACTGGAACCCGGAAAAGCGCACGCCCACCTGGTTCTTGTGCGGCGATAGCACCCTGGCGGATTATCCGGCCACCAGAGCGCCCATGACGGGCTGGGGGCAGATGCTCAAGGCCCTCGCACCGGGAAACGTGTTTGTGGACAACTGCGCGGTGAACGGCCGCAGCAGCAAGAGCTTTATCGCAGAAAAACGTCTGAACTTTGTGGAGCTGTGCCTGCGAAAGGGCGATAAACTGCTCATCCAGTTTGGCCATAACGACGAAAAGGACGATGTGCAGCGGGGCACCGATGCCCGCATCACCTATCCGCAGTATTTGGGTATGTTCATTGACGCGGCGCGGCGGCAGGGCGCGGAGCCCATTCTCATCACGTCCATTGCCCGCCGGCATTTTGCCGAAAACGGCATGCTCCTGCACACGCATGGCGATTACCCCAATGCAATGCGAGATCTGGCGGTGCATCGCGGTGTGCGGTTGATCGATATGGAGAAGGCGACCGAAGGCATCCTGACCAGCATGACGCCGGAGGAAACCAAAAAGCTGCATGTATGGGTGCCGGTTGGCCACGAAAACTATCCAGACGGCGCTGAGGATAACACCCATCTGTCTTTGACCGGGGCTGTGATCTACGCCCAAACGTTTCTGGAGCTTCTGGAGGGCGAACGATGATGTACCAAAATCCGATTTTGAAGGGCGATTACTCCGATCCCGATGTCATCCGGGTGGGTGATGATTATTACATGATTTCTTCGTCTTTCACCTACCTTCCGGGCATCCCTGTGCTGCATTCCAGGGATCTTGTGCATTGGCACACCATCGGCTACGCTGCTTCGCGCCTGCCCTTTGCACGCTATGGTGTGCCTGCGCACAAGTGCGGCACTTGGGCACCCAGCCTTCGGTATCATAACGGCCTTTTTTATGTGTACGTCTGCCTGCCCGATGAGGGGCTTATGGCATTTACGGCCAAAGATCCAGCGGGGGAGTGGCAGTGCCACTATGTGAAGGATGTGTGCGGCTGGATCGATCCCTGCCCGCTGTGGGATGAGGATGGCAACGCCTATTTGCTGCACGCCTTTGCAAACAGCCGCAGCGGCATCAACAATATTTTGTATCTGCACGCCATGAGTGCGGACGGCCTTCAAATCCTGGACAAGGGCAAATTGGTATACAGCGGCGACGACAAGGGCGATACCACTGTGGAGGGTCCCAAGATGTACCGCCGCGGGGAATATTACTATATTCTGTGTCCTGCCGGGGGCGTGGCCACGGGTTATCAGCTGGCGCTGCGCTCCAAATCCCCCTATGGGCCCTACGAGCGGAAGATCGTTCTTTCGCAGGGCAATACGCCCGTCAATGGCCCCCATCAGGGCGGCTGGGTGGACACGGGCAAAGGGCAGGACTATTTTATTCATTTCCAGGATGTGGGTGTGTATGGCCGCATCCCGCACCTGCAGCCTGTGCACTGGGTGGACGGCTGGCCGGAGATGGGCGAGGGCGGGCAGCCTGTCTTATCGGGCGAGATGCCGCGCACCGGCACTGTGGATGCGGCGAACCCCTGCATGAGCGATGCTTTTGAGGGTGCGCTGTCTTTGCAATGGCAGTGGCAGGCCAACCCGAACGCCGCCTTTGGCGGCATCACACAAAATGGCCTTCGGCTGAACGCCGCCCCGGCGGACAGCCTGTTCCACGCAGGCCAGTTCCTGTCGCAATTGATGCAAAGCTATGATTTTGATATGGACATCCGCCTCACCCTGCACGGCAAGAGGGGAGACCTGGCCGGTATCGGCATGATGGGCTACCAGTATGCCTATGCGGCGTTGCAAAAGGGCTATATCAGCCTAATATCCGGCACCGTGCGGGAGATCAACCGCCGCGAGCGCGAGCGCGTGACAGAAACCCAAATATGCACCGTGCCTTGGGATGGGGACAGCGCTTGCCTGCGCCTTGCCGTGCGGCAGGGCACATACCGCTTTTTCTATGGCGCGGACGAAGCAAACATGCTGCCCCTCGGCGATGAAATGCTCATGTGCTGCGGTGGCTGGACGGGCATGCGCCCCGGTATATTTTGCATAAATCTGCTTGGCGCATGGGGCGGGCATGCCGATTTTGCGTATTGCCGCGTGGAGGAAAAGGAAGTATGAAGCAGCGCATAGAAGCGTTTATGGCAAGGCTTTTGCGGGAAGATGTGTGCCTGCACGGCTTCATCCTTTCGGTGGATGGGCAGGAAAAGGCCAGCGCGTACTATGCGCCTTTCCGGGAAGGGCAGCCGCACCGGCTGTATTCCGTCAGCAAATCCATCACAGCGCTGGCCCTTGGTATCCTGATAGACGACGGCAAGCTGCAGCTTTCCGATCACATCACGGATTTCTTTGCCGATTATCTGCCCGAAAACCCGGACGAACGGCTGCTGCGCCTTACGATATCCGATATGCTGCGCATGGCCACCTGCTATCGCAATACCGCCTACCGCGAGGGGATAGACGAGAACTGGACAAAGCCGTTCTTCACCGCCGCGTCCACGCACGAGCCTGGAACGGTGTTCCATTACGATACCGGCTGCTCGCAGGTGCTGGCATCACTTGTGCAGCGCATCAGCGGGCAGGATGTGATGGATTTTCTCAACGACCGGCTGTTTAAAAAGATCGGCGCGGCGGATGAAAAATTTTGGCTGCGCGATCCTTCCGGCGCCTGCACGGGCGGCACCGGGCTGTGCATGAGCCTTCGGGATATGCACAAAACGGCGCAGGTGATGCTGGATGGTGGCGGCGGGATCGTGCCCAAATGGTTCTGCGAGGAAATGGGCAAGTGCCATATCGGCACAGAGATGCAGACCAATGAGGAAGAAAAATACGGCTACGGCTGGCAATGCTGGCGCACCCGCGCGGGCTACGCCTGGTATGGCCTGGGCGCGCAGCTGGCGGTGTTCTGTCCCGAAAAGAACGTGCTGTTTTCCACCATCGCGGATACGCGGCTCGATCCCGTGGGCGTACAGCGTATCTATAACGCGTTTTTTGAGGAGGTGTACCCCTACATCGGGCAGGAGGATATGCCCTGCACCCGGTATGAAAAAGCGGTGCAGGCTGTGCCGCATGCGCCTCAGTATCAGCGGGATTATCCCGGCGTATATGCCTTTGCACCTAATATGCTGGGGTTTGTCAGCGTAGAGCTTCGTAGCGGCGAATTGATCATCGAAAACGCAAAAGGCAAAAACCCCATGCGCTTTGGCATGGGTGAAAACATTGTGGATACCTTCCCGGGCTGGCCGGATGTGCCCACGCTGTGTTCTGCCGGATGGATTGCGGAAGGTTTGCTTCGGATACGCTGTTTTGTGATTGGCAACGCGCCCTGCGGCGTGGACATGCTGCTACGCTTTAAGGGCAACAGCCTCACAGTGCAGGCCAGAAAATCCTTTGATCCTGTGACCAATCAATTTGAAGGGGTAGCTACGGGTTATTTATATTGATAGGCATTCTCCGACCATACGCTGAACCCATCCGGGCGGTGTGTCCCTTCCCGCAGCGCTATTTCGTGTTCGGGTTGACACTGGCCAAGATCGTGCCTCAGCGCATCTTGCATGGTATATATGCCATGCTTTTTTTAGTTATT
>JAVBRU010000110.1:0-5305 GCA_031547595.1 Eubacteriales bacterium | reverse complement strand
CCTTTTCTTTTACCATAGCACAGATGATACACCTTGTAAAGCGGTCACTCCGTCTTTGCCGCATGATATGCTGCGGATACGCGTCCGGTGGCGCAACGGGATACGGAGCTGCTCAGCCTGGTTAAACGAGTGTTCGGGCTGAAAAGAATAACGTTCGCCGTAAAGCAACAAGCAGACCCATAATGAGTTATCATGAATGCGCTTTTTGATATAAATACAGCGCTTCTTGCATGATAGAAATGCAGCTTTTGAAACACGCCTCGGGCAAAAAAGCATAATTTGATTATAGGCAGAATGAGCGGCACACCTGAAAAAGATAGCCGCTCTATTAAAGGAGAAATGTATTATGACTGACGGCCTGTACAGCACAGATCTATGTATTGATAATAAAATACGCAATATGATTTTAGGGCTGGATGTTCCTGTTCAGCTCGACAATGGAAGATTGGTTCCCGCCATCAATTTAGACAATGCCGCTACCACCCCGCCCTTTAAGCTGGTGGCGAATGAAATACAAAAACAGCTTATGTATTACGGTTCCATCGGACGGGGAAAAGGACAGAAGTCAGAGCATTCATCCCATGTTTATACAAACGGGCGTGATATTATCAAAAATTTTGTGGGCGCAAATAGCCCTATATTCACGGTTGTTTACACGGGCTGTACCACGGATGGAATGAACAAGCTTGCTTCCGCGCTCATCAAAAGCCCGGAGGACATTGTGCTCACTACGCGCATGGAGCACCATGCCAATGACTTGCCATGGCGAGAGCGAGCTACAACGGTGTATGCCGAAGTGGATAAAAAAGGGCGGCTGATGACAGAAGATATTGAGCGAATCCTGAGGGAATACAACGGCGGTATCAAATACGTTTCCGTCACTGCCGCATCGAATGTCACGGGCTATGTCAATGATGTGCATGCCATCGCAAGAATCGCGCATCATTACGGCGCCCAGATTATCGTAGACGGTGCCCAAATTGTTGCCCACCGCAGGTTTAGCATGCTGGGGCAAACGGCGGAGGAAAATATCGATTTTTTTGTTTTCTCCGCGCACAAAATGTACTCGCCATACGGCGGCGGTGCAGTGGTAGGGCTTACGGAAGTGCTGAACAAGCACCTGCCCAAGTTCTATGGCGGCGGTATGGTAGATGCTGTATACGATGACAGCGTATGCTATTCTTTAGCCCCCGACCGTTATGAAGCAGGCTCACCGAACTATCCGGGCGTGGTCGGTATGGTCAAAGCGATGGAAATACTGAAAAACATTGGCTTTGACTATATTCAGCGGCATGAGCAACGGCTTTTGAGAAAGACGCTGGATGGGCTGCGATGTATTTCAGGCGTGATCCTCTACGGCGACAGCGAGAATATCGTTGATCTTGTCGGCATCGTTGTGTTCAATCTTTACGGCATTCCAAGCGACGTTGTGGCCAACCTGCTTGCAGGCCACAGCGCAATCGCCGTCCGCCATGCGGCCTTTTGCGCCCATACCTATGTGCGGCGTTTGACGCAGGAAGCGGAAATACAGCCATGTTCCCCACCCAAAGGCATGGTACGCGTCAGCTTTGGAATATACAACACAGAAGCAGATGTGGACTGTTTCCTGGCCACGATCAGAGAGTTGCTTTGCTACAGGTATCTCACAGCCGTAAGCGATACAGATTCGTCCGCGCCCCGCGTGAATATGCCAAACGACCGTGGCTAACGATGGATTTGCTTTTCATCGCCATCTGAAGTATGAAGCGCTCACTGTAACCATAAAATATGCGCCGGTACTCGCCCTCAGGCATGTTCCGGCGCATATACACTATTTGATAAAGGTTCCCTTTTCCAGTTCCCTGAAAGCAATTCGCAACTCATCCTGGGTGTTCATAACAACTGGGCCGCCCCACGCGACCGACTCACGCAAAGGCCGTCCCGCAAAAAACATAAATCGCAGCCCCTCCACCCCGGACCGTACAAAAAGGGCATCGCCCTGTTCGAAAATAACAGCGGTACGTTTTTTTATCGTTGTGCCTCCCTCTCCGAAATGACCCTCCCCTTCAAGGGTATAGATCATAACGTTGGCCTCAGCATCAACCGGCATACTAAACTGCTCGTTTGGGTTCAGGCTGATATCCAGCAGAGTAGCCTTCACATAGTGCGGCTCAACGCCTTTTGCATCGCCAAATGCTCCGGCAATGACACGAACCGTCCCTTCCTTCACCTGCACAGCAGGGATCATAGCATTTGTGATATCAAAGTAGTTCGGAGGCGTCATTTTATCCTTTTGCGGCAGATTGACCCAAAGCTGCAAGCCATATAGCCTGTCGCTTTTTTGCGGCATTTCCTCATGCATGATGCCGCTGCCCGCTGTCATCCATTGGGCTTGCCCCGCGCGGATGGAACCCGCGTTTCCAAGGCTGTCCTTATGGTCAATCTGCCCTTCTATCAAGTAGGTCACAGTCTCTATGCCACGGTGTGGGTGCATGGGAAAGCCCTTGATATATTCCGCAGGGTCGGTGGCGTCGAAGGCGTCCAGCATCAGGAAAGGATCGGCATCCTGTACATCGCCATGGCCCACCACGCGGATCAGGCTTACGCCTGCGCCATCCTGCGTTGCATAGCCTTTCACAATTTTTTTCACTTTACATGCAGGCATGAAAATCCTCTTTCTCTTTTTTCGCGCCTTCTTCCTGAAAATCCGGAAGACACAGGCGTTGACGATTATTGTTTACTGATCATTTTCCATACATCCTGCCGAAAATTCAGCCGAACACACCGTTTCGCTGAACTCAAATTCTGCTGTTTCCGCTTTCCACAAACCATGCAGATTGCAATAAGCATACACTGTCACAGGCCCATCATCCACGCAAAACTTCGCGCTTGGCTGTCCCGTTTTATCCAGTGTAGCACGCTGCGTTGTACTTCCCTGCGCCACCGCAATCCATGCGATGCGGTGTTCCTCGATCATGGGATGCGGCACACTGCCAACTTCCACAGCCAGCATACAATCTTCGCGTTTTATGACAGGGACATGCTTTTCCTGTGATGCGTCCACGCTGCCCGGCACCAACCGCTCCATATCCTGCCCGCAGCAGGCGAGCGTCCCGCCGCCATCTTCAATGAGGCCGACAATGTTTCCACAAACCGAACAGATGTAAAATTGCCTTTCGTTTTTCATGACTGCACCTCCAATGCGGTTAAGCGTTTGCGTTTGCAAACGGGTTGACGAATACCCTCGCGCCCAGTTCGGCGTCGAGTGCCAGAACCATGGATACATTATCCTTTATGTATTTCAGTTTTTGCAGAATCCCTTCCGCTGAGGCTTCTTCTTCCACCTGCTCATTCACATACCACATGATAAAATGATAGGTGGCGTGGTCGTTCTCCTGCATGGCGAGTGTGGCAATATCATTGATGCGCTGAGTGATATACCGTTCATGCGCCAGCACCTTTTCAAACAGGATTTCAAGGCTGTCAAAATCCGTCTCAGGAGCTTCAATGGACATGTGTGCAGGCTCTTCTCCCCGCTCAAGGATATATTGATGCATGTGCAGGCCGTGCTCCATCTCCTCCTGAAACTGCACATAAAGCCAATGCGCAAATCCCTTAAACCCCAGATAGTCAGCACGGGCCGACATGGCAAGGTACAGATAGGCGGAATAGATTTCGGCGTTGACCTGAGCACTAAGCGCCTTCGTTACTTTTTCGCTGATCATAGGCATCCCCTCTCTCTGACTTGGTTGGTTTTTGTTTTTCACACGTGCATTTGATACACATATATTTTACCAACATTTTAAGGGTATGAATCGGTTATACAAAGTCTTTTGCGAGAAAATTTTGATCTAATATGCGATATCCCCGCGTGCAAAAAAATTCAATTTCGTCTGAACTATTGCTTGGCATGAGTCACTTTGATAGCACACAACATTTCCATAAAAAGTTTCACTCGAAATGATATTATTCCATTGAATTTGAATCTATTTAGGGCGTGTTTCAAAACTCATAGCATCTGAATAGTCAAGCGAGCCAGATGAAAATACAAGCGAGATGGACAAAACCAAGGAACCTTCTGGCAAGTTTGTCATAGTGGGAAGCAATGCGGCGAAAGATCTTAAGTTTCTGAAAGAAGCACTCCACGAGGTGCCACTCTTTGTACTGCCGCCAGTCGCAAGGCGAAGGTTCCTGCGTGTTCTCCTTTGGCGGGATACAGTAGGAGGCCATGCATCCACGAAGTCACGAATCGCTTTTGTGCCATAAGCCTTGTCCGCCATAAGGATTGTACCCTTAAGCGATACGTGCGAAAGAACTTCCGTTGCGGCAGTACAATCTGCAATGTTTCCGGCTGAAAGCTGGACATGGACGGGATTTCCCAGGGCATCAACAACCGCGTGAATCTTGGTACTCCGGCCGCCGCGACTTACCCCGATCTGCTGGTTTTGGGCATTTTCTACGTCCCCTTTTTTGCGCCCGCACTCGCCTGGTGTGCCTTGATGTATGTGCTGTCCAGGCTCACGTCCTGTAAATCTGCATCTTCTGCCAGTTCCTCAAAGATTTGCTGGAACAGCCCGGATTCCTGCCATTCTTTGAACCGCCGGTATACGCTGCTCCATGCTCCGTATCGCTCTGGAAGATCCCGCTACGATGCCCCGCTACGCGCTATCCACAATATCCTATTGAGAATCTGCCGGTCATCGTTGCGCGGACGTCCCATCTTCTTGACCGGCGAATGGTCAAAGTAATGCTCAAGACGCTGCCATTCCTCGTCTGTAACCTCATACCGCCTTGGTGCTGCTGCCATTGCTTTTCACCTCTGCTGGTATTACTCGACACCTGATCCCCTATTTCCTTTTGGTTTTCTCAGTTTATTCAGCCGTTATTCACCCATTATTACTTATGAAACACGCCCTAAGTTTTTATCGTTGTTTACATTTAGTAGAATATCCCTTAATAGTTCATGTGAGTCAGTGCGCATTTTACAGCACAACTCGTTCCAAAACAAGCAAAAACCGCACAGCCCATAATACAAACTGTACGGTTATCCCATGAACGCAGCTCTCTGTTTTCCCTTGTATCTTAACCGATCAAGCTTTTCAAGTGCAGCTGCAATCACCTGATCCATATCATAATAGCGGTACTCCCCCAGTCGCCCGCCAAAGAGCACTTGCTCCTCTTGAGTCAGCTTCTCATATTCACGGTACAGTTCCATATTGGGTGGGTCGTTCACCGGGTAATAAGGTTCCTGCCCCGGTTGCCAGGCCATGGGGGATTCCCGGCTGATCACCGTCTGGGGTTGCTTGCCAAAGGTGAAATGCTTGTG
>JAVBRU010000084.1:0-34372 GCA_031547595.1 Eubacteriales bacterium | reverse complement strand
GCTTTTCTTTTGCTAAAACGTTGGCGCGGAATCGCCACAAGATATGCAAAAAATACAGCTTCCTTTATTGCTGCTGTTCAAATCCGCTGCATTGCTATCTGGGCTTCCGTTCTCGCATAATTATTGTCGACACTATCTAGTACTGATGCAGCCAAAATTGTGGCTTCAAAAATGCCGTACATCCTACATTACAGCTCATCGTGGCACGAACGGATTTTATCCGGCGATGTCAAATATACCGATAACCAGATTGATACGGATTTGTCTGCCCATTTAACCGTATTGAAAAAACGTGGTGTTTGTTTATACGGTACGGTTATTGAAGATACATTTGGTGATGTATGTTGGGACGATTTTGTTTTCGCTGTCACCGATGATTTGGAATGGATTTTAGAAGGTGAAAATATATGTGAAAGTCCATTTTACTCCATACTAAATAGCTGCCGTGTATTGCAAATACTGATTGATAAAGATAGACAGTGTTTGAGCAAGGATGAAGGCGGCTTATGGGGACTGGCCAATTTACCTGACAAGTACCATAATCTTATTCAAAAGGCACTTGACGCTTACCGTTCGGACTACTTCCCCAAAGATGAAACTGATCGCAAAACTGGCGGTGAAACTTGGAACAAAGCAAATTTATTGAGCTTTAGGGATTATGTTAAATCGGAATACGAAAGGTTACGATAATGCAAACCGCATTGGCTTTAGCGTGTCAGAGAGACGGTTCGAGTCCAAAAGGCTGCCTTGAGACATTCCATCTATCCGAACATATCCAGCAGACATTGACAGGCGCATGCTTTCATGCTATGATAACCAAACAACTGAAAAGCACGTGAGGGAGTAGTAAGCGCGGCATGCCGCGTGGTAAGTCAACATACTGGCGCTCTGCCTGGCTTACCTTAATATGCGAGACTCATGTAGGACGTTTGCGTTTTACATGGCCTTCCCCTCATCTGGCCCTGGCAAGACGCATACGCTTACCAGGGCTTTTGTTTATCACAAAGGAGGTTTCCCCCACATGAGTATTGCGGAGCTATTGTTGATCGGTATCGGGTTGTCGATGGATGCGCTGGCGGTGGCCATTTGCAAGGGCCTCAGCATGCAAAAACAGCGCCTGAAGGGCGCTGTGATTGTCGGGCTGTATTTTGGTATCTTTCAGGCGTTGATGCCGCTGATTGGCTACCTTGTCGGCTCTCAATTTGCCGCTCAAATCACGGCGTTTGACCACTGGATCGCTTTCATTTTGTTGGGCTTTATCGGCGGCAAGATGATCAAGGATAGCTTTGGCAAGGATGAAGGGGACGACGATAACCAGTCCATTTCCTTCAAAACCATGCTGCCCATGGCCATTGCTACCAGCATTGACGCGCTGGCGGTGGGCATCTCCTTTGCGTTCCTCAGCGTAGACATCGTGCCTGCCGTGTCGCTGATTGGCCTCACCACGTTTGCGATTTCTGTGGCGGGCGTGCTGCTGGGCAAGTTGCTGGGCAAAAAATTCAAAGCCCGCGCGGAGCTGCTGGGCGGCATCGTGCTGGTGCTGATTGGCGTCAAGATACTGGTGGAGCACCTGTTCTTTTAACCCAGTAATACTTATAGCCAAAGTACGCAGCAAACACCGCACCCAAAATGCCCAGCACGTAAAAACCACTCAACGGATTTGGGATCATATAAAAGTATCTGACGCTGTGATCCGTCCCGAGAGCAGTGACTGTGGACATTATGAAGCTCGTAAACACGGCGCTCATCCCCAGCTCAAGCAGAAGGTTCCTTGCCCCCATTGCGATCATCAATTGGCTTTGTCCTCTATTTTTTGTCTTGATTGCAAACCATAGGGGGACTGCGATGGCACATGCCGTAAAAACATCAATCGAGAGCATGACAAATTGGGCGAGCGTCTGCAGGCTTTGGGGATCGTTGGTGGATACACTATTCAAAACATATCGATTCAACACTGATGCCACAAAGGCAAGCACCAAAAGGACGGCTTGAATGATATTCATTTTCCGGCCTTTTTCTATTTTTTGATGCAGCCATGGTTTGGTTTGGATATCCAGGCGCTTGCGTGCCAGCCAAACACCCACCGCCAACAGTATGAGGAAGAAGAGCAGCAACATCGAAAAATCGGCACAATACCTTTCCCAGCAGTCCGCATCGGCAAAGAATCCGGTATGGTAATATACCAGCGGCAGGGACAGCACCAGTGCCATCACATTCAGCCAGACCACCGTGAAAAAGCGGCGAAACATTTTCACTTTGGCGGCCGCGATTTGCTCCATACCGCTTTCGCCTAGCTCCTGCGCGTCCAACACAAGCCTGACTGTATTGCGATGCGTGATCGTCCATATCATGCTGGCCATGCAAAAGATGATCTCCAGGCCAAAGCCGAAATAGGGTTCGGCATACACAAAAGCGAGCAAAAACCCCAGAATCGTCCCAACTGCCACGATGGCCATTGAGATCAGCGTTGCATTGCTGAACCTCGTCATCGTGCTGCCAATCAGCCGCTTGACCTGCTTATCTACTTTGACACCCGTGTTTTTGGGGCTTTCATCCGAAGAAATGCGCCTGCCCAGCAGGATTTCATCGCAGGTTACCTGAAACAGCTCCGCAATCACGGGGATCAGCCCAATATCGGGCGCGCTTTCGTCGCATTCCCACTTGCTGATCGTTTTGTTGGATACATTCAACCGGTCTGCCACGTCCTGCTGGGTCATGCCGTTGGACTTTCGCAGCACCGCCAGAAAATCCCCGATCGATCGCTTATCCATTTTCATCCCTCTTTCTGATCCGATTTCCTTTCGGATTGTCTATATTCTACGATAGAGAGAGAACGGAATCCACCCACAAGCTTGCGAATCTGTCTCTGATTTGGAGAATCGGGTTATTCTCCCGTAAAGTGACGGAGATAGCGCTTGACGGAGCGTGCCATTTCTGCCGAGAAACCCGACATATACTTGCGGCGGCAGAAGGCGGATACGTAAGATTGAAAATCCTTGTTGTGCAGGCTGCCCTGCCTATCCAGCATATCGATATGCTGCTGCTTGGTCAGGCGTTGATAATGATTGTCAAACACCAGATACTCTCGCGCATAACGCGTGGGCTTTTTGCGTTCCTGCTGCTGCCGGGTAGGATAGCCATACACAAGCATGGCGGCGGGGAAAACATAATCATCCAGCTTGAGCAGCGTGCGCATTTCCTCTTCGTTTTCCACTACATCCCCAATATAACAGGAGCCCAGGCCCAGGCTATCGGCGGCGACGACGGAGTTTTGCGCGGCAATCACTGCATCGGCCACCGCCAACATCAGATCGCTCTCAGCGGGAGGACGCGCGTCCTCCCCGGAAAAATGATAACTGTCCAGCCAGCGGCGGCAGTCCGCCAAAAAAATCAACACCAGCGGCGCGGTGGCAATGAAGGGCTGATCATCGCACAGCACAGCCAGACGATCCTTGATGGCCCCATCGGTGATATTCAGGATGGTGTATAGGCATTGGTTGCCCGCCGTGGGCGCTTGAATGGCCGCGTCCAGGATGGCACCTCGAATTTCTGGCGCTACAGGCTTGTCCTCAAACACACGCATGGACTTTCGGGCATGCAGCGCTTGCAAAATTTCGTTCATCAGAGAACCTCCTTCATTATCCGATCAGCAAGTAAATCACACCGCCCACCACGCCGCTGCCGATCATCACCAACGTGGGGCTTGGGCGGAATTTTCGCAGCACAAAAAGTCCAACGGCAAACAGCGCCGCCGCTACCCAGTCCACCGCGGACAGGGCTAGCAACACGCCATTGGGGAACAATGCATGCAAAAGCATGCTCAGCCCCGCAGAGAAAATCAGAGCCACCACGGCGGGGCGAAGCGCGCCAAGGGCGCCCTTCATGGCCGTCATTTCCTGATATTTGCTATACAGATACGACAAGATGGCCACCACTGCGCAGGAGGGCAGCACGCAGCCCAGCGTCGCCACCAGCGCGCCGCCCACCCCGGCGATCTGGATGCCCACAAAGGTGGCGGAGTTGATGGCAATCGGCCCCGGCGTCATCTGCGAAAGGGTGATGAGGTCTGTAAACGCAGTCATGGTCAGCCAGCCGTGCTGCGTGACCACCTGGCTTTGGATGAGCGGCATCGCCGCATATCCGCCGCCAAAGCTGAACAGGCCAATTTGAAAGAAGCTCCAAAACAGCTGCAAGTAAATCATCACAGGTGCTCCTTTCCGCGGCGGTGGTCAGAAATGCCGACGACCACGCCCAGCGCGGCGCACGCCAGTATGATATACACCACATTGATGTTCAGCACATAGGTGGCGGCAAACGCACCCAGCAAAATGAGCATTGGCAAGGGATTTCGCGCCTTGACGACCTTGCCGCCCATCGTGGCCACCACATCAAAAATCACGGCGCACACGCCCGCCATCATGCCCTTGAGCACCGCGCTGACCACCGGGTGATCTCGAAATGCCACATAAAACAACGACACCACCGACAGCGTGATCAGCGGCGGCAGCACCGTGCCGACCACGGCCACCAGCGCGCCCCCCCAGCCCATGATCTGGCGGCCAATCAGCAGCGCGGCATTGACCGCCATCGGCCCCGGCGCAGACTGCGCCAGCGCGGCCATGTTGAGCATTTCTTCTTCAGTAAGCCACTTTTTGTCGTCCACAAACTTCTTTTTCATCAGCGGGATCATCACATAGCCCCCGCCAAAGGTGAACGCGCTGAGCGAAAACATGGCGGCAAACAGCTCAAAGTATTTCTTCCACGGATCCTTTTTCATGGTTCACCTCTTTGCAAATGGATACCTTATGATACCCCAAAAACCGCCTTTTTGTAAAGGCGGCAAGGGCATGAAAGATGTTTTTATCCCAGCGCTACATCCAGCACCATCATCAGTGCAAAACCAACAGCCACCCCGATGGTGCCAATACCGCCTTTTGATTCTGGGATCAACTCTTCTGCCACCACGTAGATCATCGCCCCGGCGGCAAAGCTGAGGATATAAGGAAGCGCGGGGGCCACCAACTGTGTCAGCAAAATGGTGAGAACGGCACCAATGGGCTCCACCGCGCCGGAGACCACACCATAACCAAACGCTTTTGTGCGGCGCATGCCACCCTCGGCCAGGGGCAAAGAGATGATCGCGCCTTCTGGGATGTTCTGCAGCGCGATGCCAATGGCCAGCACAAACGCGGCAGCAAAGCTCAGCTCCATTCCCCCGGCCAGCACGCCCGCAAACAGGATACCCACGGCCATTCCTTCTGGTATGTTATGCAGTGTGACGGCCAATGCCAGCATCGTTTGCTTGCCGAGGGAGGATTTGACGCCCTCCGGCGCATCCGCGCTTGCGTGCAGGTGGGGAACCAGCCGGTCCAGCAATAAAAGGAAAAAGATACCGAACAAAAAACCGGTCACTGCCGGAAACCACGCGATATTGCCCGCAGACTCGGCCATATCAATAGCGGGCAGTAATAAAGACCATACCGAGGCCGCGATCATCACCCCGGATGCAAAGCCCATCAGCAACTGATGCAGCCAGGGTTTGACCATATTTTTAAGGAAGAACACCGTACCGGCGCCAAGGGATGTGCCCACAAAGGGAATCATCACCCCGATGAACACTTTCAGGGTACTACTCATGTACGTTCCCCTCTCAAGGTAGTAGCGGGGTTCTGTGTAAAAAACCGCCGCATCACCACTGTATGCCAAGGGGAATCTTCAAGTGTTTTTATTGACTGATCACCTGCGCCACAGCGTCCATGGCAACCACCATCCTATCGCAAAACGCGTCAAACTCCGGGTCCTCCACCTGCGCTTCGGGATGGGTGAGGAAGTATTGCACCGATGCCGCGGCGGCCTGGTCAAAGCGGGTGGTGCAGGTGAAGCCCGGCACCAGGCGCTTGAGCTTGCTGTTGTCAAAGATCACGGTATTGGCCTTGTCGCCCAGCAGCGCACCACGGAAGTCATAGCGCGTGCTCTTTGCCAGCAGCGCGGCGGGCACATAGCAGGGCTTGTATTCCACGCTGAGCTCCCTGGCAATGATGCCCATGATCTGGTTCCAGGTGAGCGACTCGTCGGAAGTGATGTTCACAGCCTCGCCAATGGCGTGGAGGTTGCCCATCAGTCCCACAAAGCCGGGCGCAAAATCCTTGGACGCGGTAACCGTCCACAGCGATGCGCCGCCATCGTGCACCAGCACGGGCTTGCCTTCCAGCATGCGTTTGAGGATCTGCCAAGAGCCCTTGTCGCCATGGAGGGGCAGGGGCAGCGCACGGTCCGAGAACGTGTGGCTGGGTCGCACGATGGTAACGGGGAAGCCCCCTTCGCGGTAGGCCGCCATCAGTACGTCCTCGCACGCGATTTTGTTGCGGGAGTACTGCCAATAGGGGTTACTCAGGGGGGTGGATTCCGTAATCACGGGGTGCGAGAGCGGCTTTTGATAGGCCGAAGCGCTGCTGATAAAGATGTACTGCGTTGTTTGTCCCGCAAACAGGCGGATGTCCCGCTCCACCTGCGAGGGCATGAAGGCAATGAAATCCGCCACCACATCAAAGTGCTGGCCAGCCAGCTTTTCGGCCACGGCAGCCTCGTCGTTGATGTCTGCCTGGATGTGCTTGGCGCCGGGAAGCTCGCTGTTTCGGGTGCCGCGGTTGAGCAGCGTCAGCTCCCAACCCTTCTCCAGCAACAGTTTGGAGATGTCCGTGCTGATGGTGCCGGTGCCGCCGATGAACAATGCTTTCATGAGAATGCCTCCTGTCAATACTTCAATAGATATGTTTTGATTTCAAAAGGCTTGAAAGAGCAATCGAACGCTCCATCCGCAACAGGCAGCTCCCTTTCGATATCCTCCATCAGGTTGGTCTCATACACTTTCTCAAAAGGCAGTGCCATGCGCACCGTGGCCGTGCTGCGCGCGCCATGCGCTTCATACAGGCGCAGCACCATGCCGCTGCCATCCTCGCTTTGCTTGATGCTCTCCAGCATCAGGTGCGGGTTATCCACCTGCGCAAAGCCGCCTGCACAAAGCGTGCCGCCCTGCCCGGTCACCACCTGTGAAAGCAAGGGCGCGTTCAACTGATACGCCGCGCGTTCCACCTGCGCCTCCTGCCACGTGCCCGTGTGCGGGAAAAGAGAGTAGGTGAAGCTGTGCTCGCCCAAATCCGCCCACGGATCGGGATCGACCGTGCGGCGCAGCAGCGTCAGCGTCATACGGTTGCCATGGATGTCGTAGCCATACTTGCAGTCGTTCATCAGTGCCACGCCATAGCCGGTTTCACTCAGATCAGCCCACTTATGGGCAGATACTTCAAACCTCGTCTGATCCCAGGAGGTGTTGCGGTGGGTGGGGCGGCTGAGTGCGCCAAAGGCGATCTCGTAGCTGGCCATGGGCGATAAAACATCCACATCAAAGGAGGCCTTCAGCATTTTCTCCGTCTCCTGCCAGTCCACATGGGTGGCAAAATCGATGCGCGGGATATCGCGGTGCAGCGTAATCACCTGCGTGATGGTGGATTTATGGAACGTGCGCACCACGCGCAGGGACGCATACAGCGGCGTCACCTCCTGCACGTCAATCTGCGCGTCGGCCAGCGTCCAGCTCTTGTTTTGATATTCCACATGGATGTTCCACGCGGCTTCGCAGTGAGGCTTGTCTTCATAGATGGTCAGGCGGTTGCCTGCGCCGCCCGGTGCCAGCACCTCGCGGCCTGCGCGTTTGTCATACAGGCGGGTGATTTCGCCCCGCGAACCAACTTCTACTATAAAATAACTGCTTTCTAATTCGGATGCATTTGCCGTCAGACACGGCAGTTCTGGCGAACTCTCTTCTGTCAATGGGTACACCCTGCAGCCCATCGGCGGCACGGTGGCGCAAAAGCGTAGCGTGTTCTGCTCCTTCACGCAGGGGGCATCGGATACCGACCAATGCGTCAGCGCTTCCGGTAAAATCACTTCCACCATGCCGGTATGCTCAAAACCCAGGAAGTTCCACACCACCACGGAAGGCGAATGTACATTCAGCGCAGCGTTCAGCGTGCTTAGCGCACCATCCAGCGCGGCATGCCCAAGGGTGCGTACGCTCTCATAGCTCTTTTGACAATCCTGATACACATGATGGATGGAGGAGCCGGGCAGCACATCGTGGAACTGATTGAACAGCAGCGCCTGCCACGCAGTATCCAGCACTTCCTTTTGATAGGGTGCGTTCAGCAGCCGGTTCGCAAACACACCGGCGATTTCCGCCATGCGCAGCAGCTGCTCGCACTGACGGTTGTTCTTTTTCATATCCGCCTGGCTGGTGTAGGTGCCGCGATGATTTTCGTAGTAGATTTCGTCCTGCCAGGTGGGCAGGCCCCCCATTGGCACACCGTCAAAATAATCGGTTGTGCGGGCAATTTTTGCAGACGGCAGGCCGGGGAAATCCTTCAGCCGCGCAGCGTGCTCCAGCATGGAGGGGTTCGGGCCGCCGCCGCCATCGCCCCAGCCAAAGGGCATAAAGGCTTTGTTGTAGGTCACTTTATCGTCCACCGTCTGGTAGGCATCGTGCAGGAAGGCAGGCGTCAGATCATTGTTATAGCCCGCGCGGGAAAAGTAGGCAGGCACCTTGGTGCCGTCGATGCCCTGCCAGTTGAACAGCGAATACGGGAACTTGTTGGTGTCGTTGCTGCACAGCTTGGCGGTGTAGAAGTACTTCATGCCCGAGCGTTTGATGATCTGTGGCAGCGCGCCGGAATAGCCGAACACATCGGGCATCCAGTATACATCACTGCAGATGCCAAATTCCTTCAAATAGAACGCGCGGCCATACAATAGCTGCCGCACCAGCGATTCGCCGCTGGGGATGTTGGTGTCGGCCTCGATCCAGCCATTGCCCAGAAGCTCCCAGCGCCCTTCTTGCACCCGCTGCTTGATCTTCGCAAACAGCACGGGGTACTGCTCCTTGATCATGGCGTAGTGCCAGGGCTGGCTGTGCGCGAACACAAAATCCGGATACCGCTCCATCAGCGCCAGCGCGTTGGCAAAGGTCTTGGCCGCCTTACGCACCGTTTCCTTGCCCGGCCAGAACCACGCGGTGTCCAGGTGCGAATGCCCGATCAATATCACTTCGCCGTCCGCAGCATGCGGGATGGCAGCCAGCGCGCTTTGCAGCGCTCCGCGGGCTGCGGGGATACAACTGCGCGTGCGCTCGTCGTCAAAATCAATGTCCACCAGTGCGAGGGATTGCAGCAACGCTTCGCGCACCCGCATTTGGTTTGTGCCGGTCAATACGGCCATCGCCTCCAGGGCGTTCAGTGCGTCATAATAATAGGCTTCCACGCCCTCGTCCAGCCACAAAAGCTCGGCATGCTTGAAAGTGTACTCGATTTTCTTGCCGCCGCCATGCGCGCGCTCGTACATGAACTCCAGGTAGTTCATGGCGCACTCGGCTTCGATGATAATTTCGCCGGGCAATTCTTTGGGCAGCGCCACACGGGTGCGGTATTTCTCGTGCGGCTGACAAAAGGACGTGATGGCGCTGACAATTTCGCCATTGATGCGCACCAGACCCTCGCCGCCAAAGTCCAGCTCCAGCACGGCAGTGCCCGCTTGCATCTCCGGCAAGGTCACTTGCGCCGAAAACCACGTGGTAGAGCCGTCCGTCACCCACCAGTGCTCGCCCACATTCAGGGGTGACACTTCCTGAATGCCAGCATATTCGCCAATGGCTTTATAATAGCCCTCCCGGCGCTGCCAGGTGGGCAAAGCAATGCTGCGCAGCACCGCCGCCTGGCGGATTTGCCCCAACTTGTATTTCATGATCTCGGGATTGGAAAACTGCATCATGGACGTTACTCCTCGAAAAATATTTCTTCCACGGCGGCGCAGAGGGCGTGATAAAGCACCACATGATCTTCTTGGATTTTATAGGTTTCTTTTTGCGCTGACAGCAGCATTACATCGCACAGCTTTTTCAGCTTGCCGCCGTTTCCGCCGCTCATGCCAATCACCGTCAGGCCGTGCGCCCTGGCGGTCTTGGCTGCGTGGCACACGTTCTTGGCGTTGCCCGATGTGGAAATACATAGCAGCACATCATACTCTGCGGCATACACGTGCACCTGCTGCGCAAAGCAATATTCGCCGTCCACATCATTGGCAAAGGCGGTGGTCAACGCAGCATGCCCCGTCAGATTGATGCAGGGCAGGCCGTTTTGCAGCGTGTTTGCCAGCTTGGCATCGTCAAACAGCTCCTTTTCTTCCTCGCTTAAAGGGCGTTTTTTGAGGAAGCCCTTCATCAGCTCTCCGGCAATATGGTCGCAATCGGCCGCGCTGCCGCCGTTGCCGCACAGCAGCAGCTTGCCGCCGTTGGAGAAGCAGTTCACCAGCGCATCCACGGCGCTTTGCAAATTTTTCGTCATTGGTTATAACCCCACAATGCTTCTCTTAGTTCCTCGGGCGATGCCGTGCCCGTAGTGCCAAGCTTTCGAATGGTGATGCTGGACGCCAGATGCCCCAGCGTGATGGCCTCGTCCGGCGCCGCCACGGCATAGGCGCAGCCAAATGCCGCAAAAAAGGTATCGCCCGCGCCCACAAAATCGACAGGCGGCGGCACGTTGAAGGCGGGCACTTGCAGCGATGCCTTGCCGTTATGGTACAGCGCACCCTCCCGCCCCAGGGTGATAACCACGGGCTTTTTCGTTTTTTCGTGCAGCGCCGCTGCAATCGCATCCACCTGCGGCAGCGGCACGGCAGCAAAAGCCTCCACCTCGTTGGGCTTGATGATCACGTTTTCGAAGGACATGATGTTGTGGCGGCTGTCTGCAAACACCGGCAGCCGAAGCCCCAGCCGGTTGATGGCTGCACGCACGCGGGGCGTGATGCAGCCGTTTTCCATCTGATCGCACACCAGCACCACATCGGCCTCGGCGCTTTCAAGGGCTGCAATCAGGGTGTTCTCGTCCTCTTCCGACAGGGGATAGCGGTTCTCAAAATCCAGCCGCGGGTCTTCATACACCACATCGGATATGCCGTGGCGCATGGGCTTGATGTAGGCGTTGGTGGTCACATCGTCCGAGAACAACAGCCCGGGCACGTCCGCCTCCTCAAACAACCCGGCCATCAGCTTGCCGCGCCAGTCGTTGCCCGCAAAGCCGATAAAGGATACTTGAGCTATGCCCAGTGCCTTCACATTGCTCACCACATTGCCCGCGCCGCCCAGCGTCATACGCTCGCGCACGATGGGCAGCGGGTGATGCGGCGTTTCGCGGCTGAGGGTGCTCCGCTTCATATCGGCATGCCAATAGATATCCAGGCAGGCATCACCCACCACCAGCACCCGAAGACCCTTTATATTGGATAGAATACGGTCTAAAGTTTGCTCGTTCATGCGGTCACTCCATTAATAGTGCGTGCAATGTGGGGATGGTGTCCAGATGATTGCCGCAGATGTGATAGCCGTTGCCGCCCAGGCTGACCGGGCGGTTGACGATATTCTTGCGCGGGCGGTAGTAATAATCGGGGTTTGTATCGCTCACCGGCGCTTTATAATCGCCCAAATCCACAATGTCAAAATTGGCGGTAGTGATGTTCTGGGTTTTAAAGCCGTTATTGCGCACGATGGATAGTGCCTTCAAAAACACCTCCGCGCCCATTACGGCAGAGCCGATGTTGAGGAATACGCCGCCCTCCAGATGTTTGATGGAATTGACAAAAATGCGGAAGTCCTGGCCGCTCGCGCCGCCCAGCGCGGCAAAATCCGCCGTGGGATGCTGATGAATGATGTCCGTACCAATGCTGATGTGGTAGGTGGCGGCCACGCCGTGGGTGTAGGCCTGGAAAAACACGCAATCGTTTTTGTAAGGGAAGCGCTTGGGATACTTTTCCACATATTCCGCCAGGGAATGGCCATAGCCCAACTCGCGCCGGTTGCCCGCGATGATGGCGGCGTTCATCCACGCGCCCGTCTGCTCCCACATGCCAAAGGAACCGTCCTCAATGGCAGTGGGCACCGATTCGCTGGTGCCGCCAAGGTATGCCAGCTCAAAATCATGGATGCTGCCCGCGCCGTTGGATGCCAGGTGCGTCACAATACCGCGCTTTACCCAATCAATCAGGTACCTAGACAGCCCGCACTTGATCACATGCGCGCCATAAAACAGCACCACCGGACGGTCGTTTTCCCGCGCGGCGCGGATGTGCCCGGCGACGGCGCGAAGCTCCGGGCTGTCCAGCCTTGCCCGCGCCAGGATGGGGTTTTGCAGGGTGTCAATGCGCACCAGGTTATGGCGATCGTTGGCGTCAAAGGTGCGGGTGCTGGTCAAATCAAAAGCCTTGGGCTCAAATAACGGCATGTGCATCCCTCGTTTCTGGTGGTGTTCAGTTTGGTAAAAACATCATACGATAATTCATACTTTTTTGCAAGAGAATTGGCAGCTGCAGGTTATAATTCGGCCAGAAAAGGCTACGCTATGAACAGACCCTGTATTGTTTTTCGGCTGTATTTGGGGGTTTTCTATTTGATTTGCGGATTATTTTTCTGTATACTTTTTTACATCTTCTATTTTCCGGTTTCTCAAAAAAGGAGTGAGTGCTATGTGTGGGATCATCGGGTATGTGGGCAGCGAGAATGCGGTGCCCTTGATTGTGGAAGGGCTGAAAAAACTGGAGTACCGCGGGTACGATTCGGCGGGCATTGCAGTGCTGAATGCCGGGCAGTTTGATGTGGTCAAGCAAAAAGGGCGCTTGGCCGCGCTGGAAAAGCGCCTCGGCGAACAGCCCATCAAAGGATGCATGGGCATTGGGCACACCCGCTGGGCCACCCATGGCGAGCCGTCCGATGCCAACGCGCACCCGCACATGGGCGGCAAACAGCGCATCGCCGTGGTGCACAACGGCATCATAGAAAACTACAAGCAATTGAAGGAGCGCCTTACGCAGCAGGGCGTGCATTTCCTGTCCCAGACAGACAGCGAGGTGATCGCGCATCTGGCCGAGCATTATGATCAGGGTGACCTGATGGACACCGTGATCAAAGTCGCGAGCGCACTGGAAGGCTCCTACGCTCTTGGCATCATGAGCGTGAACGAGCCGGATACTCTGATCGCTATCAAAAAAGACAACCCACTCATTGTCGGCCTGTCCGCAACCGGGGGCTGGATTGCGTCCGACGTGCCTGCCATCTTGCGCCACACCCAGCAGGTGTATTATTTGGAGGACAAAGAAATCGCCGTCCTTCGCAAAGACAGCATCACCTTTTATAACACGAACCGTGAGGAAGTCAAAAAATCGCCCGAGACCATCACTTGGAGCATAGACAGCGCCGAAAAAGGCGGTTACGAGCATTTTATGCTGAAGGAAATCATGGAGCAGCCGCGCGTGCTGCGCGACACCCTGCACAGCACCATCACAGACAGCAAGAACAAGCAAGTGCTGGACGCACTGGACGCACGCCGCTATCAGCGCCTGGTCATCACCGCGTGCGGCTCGGCCTACAACGCAGGCGTGGTGGGCAAGTATGTGCTGGAGCGCCTGTGCCGCCTGCCGGTAGAGGCCGACCTCGCCAGCGAGTTTCGCTATAAAGACCCATTGGTAGACGAACATACGCTGGTGCTGCTCATCAGCCAGTCCGGCGAAACAGCCGATACCATCGCCGCACTGCGCGAGGCAAAACGCAAGGGCGCAGCTACCCTCGCCATCGTCAACGTGGTGGGCAGCACCCTGGCCAAGGAAGCCGATGCCACGCTCTACACCCTGGCCGGCCCGGAAATCGCCGTCGCCACCACCAAGGCATTCTCCGCCCAGCTGATGATGCTGTACGCGCTGGCCATTTACCTGGCAAAGGGTCTGCAAAAAATCACGCCCGAGCAGCAAAACGCGCTGTGGCAGGAGCTTCAGGCTTTGCCCGATCGCGCGCAGTCCGCCTTGCATCAGGTAGACACGGTGCAAAAGCTCGCCGCACAGTGCATTGGTTACAGCAGCATTTTCTTTATCGGCCGCAATATCGATTATGCCATCGCGCTGGAGGGCTCGCTCAAGCTGAAGGAAATCTCCTACATCCATTCGGAGGCGTATGCGGGCGGCGAGCTCAAGCATGGCACCATCTCGCTGATTGAGGAGAACACGTTGGTAGTGGCATTGGCCTGCTGCCCTGCACTGTATCCCAAGATATACAGCAATGTGGAGCAGGTGGTCAGCCGCGGTGCGAAGGTGCTGATGGTGGGCAGCTGCATGGAAGCGCAGGCGGATGAGCAGCTGTCGCTCATTGCCGTATCGCCCGTCAACGAGCTATTCTCGCCGTCGCTGTCTGTGGTGATTTTGCACCTGTTTGCTTATTATGTGGCGGCCAACAAGGGGCTGGATATCGATAAACCACGCAACCTGGCCAAGAGCGTGACGGTGGAGTAACGAGGAGGGGGAACGTTGGGGATCCTCGTCCCCAGACCCCACGGCAGGGAGTGAGGACTCCCTGCACCCCCCGGTTCTTGTACCCTTCGATGAGAGTTGTGTGATTGTGTGCGTGCGCGAAAAGGCCGCTTTAGCCGAATGGAATGCAAGCATTCCCTCGCCTAAAACGGCCTTCTTCTGTTTCCCCGGTCAGACAGGGAAACCGCCGTGCCAGCACGGCACACGCAAAAGGAACAAAGGGACCCGTGCAGCTGATAGGGGTGGTGTTTTACTTTCACGGGTAGCCCTCAAGCTTCTTGGCCTGATACCCAAGTGGGGTTCGGGGCGAGTAGCACCCGCGTAACTCCCCAGCCTCGTTAGATCTTCCGTTCTCTACCCATAAACACGCACGCCAGCGTGCCCGGACCGCAGTGGGAGCCGATCACCGGGCCCACCATCTGGATGCGGATGCCCTGCAGTGTGGGCAGCTTCTGGCGCAGCATTTCGGCCAGGCGCTCGGCATCGTCTTCCACATCGGCATGCAGGATCACCAAGGTCTGGCTTTCGGGGTTTTCGATGTTCTCCACGGTGCGGTCTACCAGCGTGCGCAGCGCCTTTTTGCGGCCCTGCACTTTTTCGGCGGGATCGATCTTGCCGCCCTTGCCCAGCACCAGCACGGGCTTGATATCAAGCACGGTGCCAAACACGGCGCTGGTGGAGGAAATGCGGCCGCCGCGCTTCAAATACTTGAGGTCGTCAACCGTGAACCACGCCTGTGCGCGCAGGCGGTTACCAAGCACCCATTTTTCCACTTCTTCCATGGACGCACCCTGCAGGTACAAATCGTGCGCCTTGAGCAGCAGCAGTGTCATGGGTGCGGAGATGCTGAGGGTATCTACCACGATAAACTTACGCTGCGGATACTTTGCCATCAGCTGTTCGCGCGCTTCCATCACATTATTGATAGTGGCGGACATCTGGGAGGAAAAAGCGATAAACAGGAGATCGTTGTCCTTCAAAATCGGTTCAAAATATTCCAGATAAGATTCTGTGGGCAAAAGCGAAGTGACAGGCACCGCGCCTGCGCGCATTTTTGCATAAAATTCTTTTTCCACGCCCGCGCGCCCATTATCGTCAAAATACTCTTTGCCTTCGAGGGCGTATGGCATTTTCACAACGGGAATATTTCTTTCATCAGCAAAGCTGTATGGGAAATCGCTGTCGCTATCGGTCATAAATACATAATTCGGCTGCATGGACATCCCCCTCTCTGTTCCGCCCTGGCGGGCAGGTACGGTGATATTGTACAGTGTTTCGACATAAAATGCAACAATTTATCTATTTCACGGCGCTTGGGTAAGTTTGGCACGCTAAATTTCGATGCCAATTGCCGCCATAGCCTTGTTTTCGCCAATCACCACCAGCAGATCGGCTTCGGTGAGCACATAGTCCGGAGAAGGCGTCACCTTCAGATCACTGGTGTCTTTTTTTCGCACCGCCAGCACAGTGATGCCATACTTGCTGCGCAGATTATTACCCGTCAGGCTCTTGTTCAGCCAGGGCCTTGGCACCTCGATCTCTGCTATACTATGATCGGGCGATAGCTGAATATAATCAATGATATTTTTTTGTGCCAGGGTGTGTGCCAGACGCTTACCCATATCGTGCTCCGGTCGGATGACCACGTCCGCGCCAATCAGCTTCAGCGCCTTGGCGTGCCGCTCGCCCTGCGCCTTGCAGATGATTTTGTTTGCGCCCATATCCCGCAGCAGCAGGGTGGTCAATATGCTGTCGGACAGCTCGTTGGCAATAGCCACAATCACGGAATCGAAATTCTTGACACCAACAGATCGCAAAACAGCTTCGTCCTTTGCATCGCCAATCACCGCCTGCGTCACATGATCGGCCACTGCGGCGATGGCTTCCTCGCCGTCATCCAGCGCCACCACCTCATGCCCCAGCTTGAATAGCTCTGTAGCCACGGCGCTGCCAAAGCGCCCCATGCCAATCACCAGAAAAGAACCCATCCTATTTTCCTCCTTATCCGAGTATCAGCCAGGCATCGGGGTATTTCACCTTGGCGTTACCCCCTTGGCGAAGGACCGATGCCAGCCCGATGGTCATTAGCCCCACCCGCCCAAAGAACATCAGCAATATCAGCAATACCTGGGATAATGGCACCATCTGCGGCGTAATGCCGGTGGTCAGTCCCACGGTCGCGAGGGCGGATACTGTTTCATACAGCACCTCAAAGTAGGGGATGTCCTGCGTGAGGGAGATGATCATAGAGCACACAAAGCATAAGCCAAACGCCACCATCATCACAGACAGCGCGGTGAGGATTTGCGCGGCGGTGATGTTGCGGCCAAACACCGATACATACTTTTTGCCCCGCAGCGAGCTGACGGAGGACAATACCACAATGCCCATCGTCACCGTTTTGATGCCGCCTGCAGTAGAGCCTGCCGACCCACCGATGAACATCCACAGGATGGTCAGCAGCTTGGATGCGTCGGTCATGCCCATTTGATCGATGCTGTTGAAGCCCGCCGTACGCGTCGTTGCCGACTGGAACAGGCTGGCCAGCAGCTTCTCGTCCCAGGGCATGGGGCCGAGCGTAGCGGGGTTATCCATTTCTGCCAGCAAAAACAGCACCCAGCCCAGCAGCAACAGCAGCCCGGTGATGCAAAGCACCATCTTGGAGTACACATGTAAACGCTTGAAGGAGCGGTTTTGCCAGATGTCCTCCCACACGAAAAAGCCCAGGCCGCCCAGGATGATCAGCAGTGAGATCACGATATTAACCGTTACATCGGCCGAATAGGCCGTCAGGCTGGAAAAGGCGGCCTGATTGCCCATCAGGTCAAACCCCGCATTGCAAAAGGCCGATACGGAATGCCATATGCCCATACCCAGCCCGCGCCACACGCCAAAATCAAACGAGAAGCGAATCCACAAAAGGAGCGCGCCCGTGCCCTCAATGATCAACGTGCCCACCAGCACATGCCGCACCAGCTTCACTACGCCGCCCATGTCCTTGAGGCTGAGGGACTGCACCATCAGCATGCGTTGGGAAACGCTGATTCGCCTTCGCGCCATAAAGAAAAACACCGTCATCACCGTCATAAAACCCAGGCCACCCACCTGAATGAGCAGCAGGATCACTACGCGGCCAAAGAAGCTCCAGGTTTGCGCGGTATCCACCACAATCAGCCCCGTAACGCAGGAGGCAGAGGTAGCGGTGAACAGCGCTGTCAAAAATGGCACCGCTTCGCCGCTGGCGGTGGAAACGGGCAGGCCCAGCAGCCCCGCGCCAGCAAGAATAATCAGCAAAAAGCCCAACACCATAATACGGGTAGGACTAAAGACCTGGTTGATCCGCACCAGACGAGAGAGTATTCGCAATATGTTATGCATGGGAGGCTCCTTTGCTCGGGGGAGGGACAATGCGAGAAGTTTGGAACGCGATGACAATGCCCTTGTCGCTGGCGTAGGTGGAGCTGAGGCCGCGGGTGGGCACAACCAGGATTTCCTTGCAATGATAGCGGTTCTCAATCACAGCGCGCAGCTTATCGGCCAGGGAGGGGTTGTTGCAATGGGTGATCTCGTCTCCCTCAAAATACGCTCCCATCATACCATAATTGCCGCGGTTCAGCAATAATGAAAGATACGCCGGAAATCTCCGGCGTATCTCTAAAGAGTTTTTATCCCACGCTGATAGACTGTGGATCCCAAGCCTCGTTGACTTCCTCAAATATCTTTTGCAGCACCAACGGGCGGTACCATTCATCATAATGCTGTGCGCAGGTAAAGATGCTCTTCACCTCGCCGGTAACGCTATCCACCTCCACATAGCGGGTGATGTTCTGCGTGGTATCGTGCAGGTGCACCTTCCATACGGGGTTCGGGTCGTCGCCGATATACACTGCGCCCTGATACGTATCCTCGCCCATACCTGCCGCCTTCGCGGCGGTCTTACCTGCTTCCTCTGCCGTCATGGCGTTTTCGGCAATATCGGGGTAGGTGGTTTCCATGATGCTGAGGTAATCGGGCGTATGGGGTGGCCCGGCCAGCGCCATGGCCTCGCGGAAGGCCTGCAGAACGGCCTGATCCCACGTGGCAAAGTCCCGGCCGTAGTAGTCTTTGAAACCAATCTGGATCCAATCCACCTGCACGCCGGGCTGCACGCCGGGGCGCATGATCGCTTCAAACACCTCTCCCTGGCTGTTCATATACACTGTGTAGTCGGACGCAGTCATGACCTGCGCATAGAAGCCAATCGTCCAGTACAGGCCGTCGTATTCGCCGTCCACGCGCCCATCCAGATAGGTAACAGACGGCTTGAAGGTGGCCGTATCACGAAGGTCGAGGCTGGCATCGTAGGTGGCATGGATATAATCGATGGCGATTTGCTCGGCCTCGGCCTGGGTGATTTCGCCCTCTGCGGGCAGCCGCGATGCGGATTCCCCAATCCCGATGGCCTCCCACACCTGCGAGAACCACAGCTGCTGCTCCAGCGTCCAATCGCTTGGGTCTTGGCCAAACTCGGCCTTGGTCAGCTCCTTCAAGAACTCATCCTTGTAATACCCTTCGCCGTTGTCTGTGAAGCGTTTGATGTCTTCAATTGCCTGATCGGAAAGCTGTACGCCGTTATCCAGCGCCAATTGCAAAAGCAGGTTGGTTTCCTCAATCGAGTATGCACTGCCCTCGCTTTGATTGGCGATGGGCACGCCGTAATTTTCTATGATTTCCTTGGGCGTCAGCAGCGCCACTGCCAATGCCGTGATGGACAACAGCGCCAATATCAGCGCAATCACCAGGCTGGCCGATATCTTTTTTTTCACTTTCACTTCCCCTTTCGCCTGCCGCAGCACCTTGTTTAGGGAGCCGGGCTTTTCCGTCACGCCGGTCAGGCGGGCGTCCAGCGCATGGCGAATGCGGTTTTCGGGTGTGTTGTTATTCATCTGCTTGCCCTCCCTCCAGCACCTTTTTCAGTTGCTCTCTGGCGCGCTTCAGCCGCGCCGAAACGCTGGGAACAGCGATGTCCAGTGCTTTTGCAATCTCATACACCGTCATTCCCTGATAATAGTACAATAGCACGACCTCCATTTGCTTGCGCGGCAGCTGCATAATTTCCGTGGTCAACGTATCATCCGCAGTGGTAAATTCATAGCTTGCCTCGGGCAAGTTGTCAAGGCTGACCTTGCGGTCCACATAGCGGAACCACCCTGTGCGGCGCATGTCCTTGCAGGTGTTCATCGCGATGCGCATCAGCCAGGTTTTCTCGTTGCTATCGCCCCGAAAGCTGTCGAGATTTCGATACGCCTTGACGAATGTCTCCTGCACTGCGTCCTCCGCCAGCGCCAAATCGCGCAGATATACGTAGCTCATGCGCAGCAAGTCCCGCTCGTACAGCGCCATCATGCGGCCAAGCTGCTGTTCCTGGATGCCGTCCGGCACCATGACGCCCTCCATTCCCTGCTCACCCCCTTCACCGATTAGACGGGGGTGAGACGGATTTGTTTATGTATGATAAAAATTATAGCAAAAGCCTGCCGGAATTGCAATTTTGCGCTTCCGGCAGGCTTTCTCCTTATGCGGCTTATACTAAATCGCATCTAAAATCGATAGTCGCCGACGTGCCTTTTCCGCCAATGCGGCACTGCGAATTCTAGAAATAGCGCTGCTATTCCTTCGAATTCTACGTTTGCCTTGACGAAAAATTCACGCCTGCTTTGTATCGATTTTAGAAGCTCATTAGTATTAGCTATAGTCCTCCGGTGGCACGATGGCCATATCAAAGGAGAAGGTATTGATCACCTCGCCTGTGCTCGAGTTTATGAATTGCAAAGTGATTGTTTCCGGGAAATCCTCCATGCCTTTGTACATCGCCATTCGATAATAGTTATTAATGTCATAATTATTATCTTCGTACCAACGATAGGCCAGCTCTTTCTCGTTCTCTATGTGCGGATAAGGGTTTCCGTTTTCGTCCAGCCACTCCACTATGATATTGGCAGCATCCCGGTATTCCTTGTCTGTCATTATGAAACAGATTTCCATCAACGTTTCCGTGGCTGTCACATCCACGTAAACAGAGATTAAGTGGAAGGGCGTACGATCGTATGGCAAAACCGTGTCTTCGGGCAAGTAACGCGTGTCAACAAAGTATCTTTCCCCACGGTAATACTTCATGGCTGACCTCTTGTAAGGCACGCTGTATACCACATAGCCCAGGCTTTCTGTTTTAATACTGGTACTGTTGGGCACATATTCTATACTCGTAAAAGCCGTCAAGCGGAGTATCCCGATAAACCTTCCATCACTGACCCCATACCCCCAGTTCCTCAGCCTCGAAAAAAAGCGCACCGCACCGTCCTGATGCTCGATCACCAAGTGGTCCGGCTCCAACTCCGGGCTGCCTAGCACGATGTAGCGCAGCGGGCGGTTGGCTTCTTTTGCGCTGGCCTCTACTGCGGCCAATGTCCCTTCGCCCATCAAGTGATCCACATTGTAATCGGCCAGATAGTAGTTCCCCTTGGGTGTAACGGTGATAGACATGTAGATGTAAACGCCATCCCACAAAACTTGATCTACCGTCATATCTGCATAATCGGATTGCATGCCCTCCTGCGGCAGATTGTTTTGTACCTTTGCTTGCAGGCCCGTCATATCAACCCCATATACTTGGGACAAGCGATCTACCAGGAATGTATCCTGCACGGTGGGAATGATCCCGGCAGGCTCTGCCGTGGCGGCAGAGAGCGGCGCATCCTGTCCGGGGGTAAGGGTGTCCTTCAAGAACGGCAGCTCCGCCGCCAATACCACGGCGGCCACTGCCACAAGCACCAGGGCAATCACCAGGCCGATTGATACCCTTTTTTTCACCTTTACTTCTCCTTTCGCCTGCCGCAGCACCTTGTCAAGGGAGCCGGGCTTTTCCGCCACGCCGGTCAGGCGGGCGTCCAGCGCTTGGCGAATGCGGTTTTGGAATGCATCATTACTCATCTACTTGCCCTCCTTCCAGCACCACTTTCAGCTGCTCTCTGGCACGCTTCAGCCGCGCTGAAACGCTGGGAACGGCGATGTCAAGCGCACTGGCAACCTCATACACCGTCATCCCCTGGTAATAGTACAATAGCACGACCTCCATTTGCTTGCGCGGCAGCTGCATAATTTCTGCGGTCAACGTATCATCTTCGGCAGAAAAATCATAGCTGGCCTCAGGCAGGTTGTCGAGGCTGACCTTGCGGTCTACAAACCTGAACCATCCTGTGCGGCGCATGTCCTTGCAGGTGTTCATCGCAATGCGCATCAGCCAGGTTTTCTCGCTGCTGTCGCCCCGAAAGCTGTCGAGATTTCGATACGCCTTGACGAATGTCTCCTGCACTGCGTCCTCCGCCAGTGCAAGGTCATGCAAGTAGACGTAACTCATGCGCAGCAAGTCCCGCTCGTACAGCGCCATCATGCGGCCAAGCTGCTGTTCCTGGATGCCGTCCGGCACCATGACGCCCTCCATTCTCCGCTCACCCCCTTCGCCGATTAGACGGAGGGGGTGATGGATTTGTTTATGTGTGATAAAAATTATAGCAAAAACCTGCCGGAATTGCAATTTTTGCGTTTCAGGCAGGTTTCTATTTACATTTTATGGTTAATAGTATATAATCTCTGCATAGTAATCACGTTCGTCTCTTACATCCAGCGTGAAAGTGTCAATCTCTTTCCCTGTATTAAGATCAACAAACCGCAGTATCATCGTTTCGGGTATACTTGCGCGTCCTTCGTAGATCACCGTCTTGTTGGCAGTTCCATAGGATCCTCCTGAATAACCAAACCCAGGGGAACCTACAAGACTTTCCTTTTTCGGCAGGGGATAGGGTTCGCCGCTTTCGTCCAGCCACTGGAGATTGACATAACTGCTGTCCTCAGGCTTTATGCCGGACAAACGGTAATAATACTCAACGCGCGTGGCTACAAGTGTTGAGGTGACACGAACGGAAACGCTTTCAAAAGGAGAAGCGGTGTTGTTGTTGCTTGCATTATAGTACCGCGCTTTTGAATATTCCGCACCGTAGTATAATAGGGGGACTCCCTTCATTGTTACAGAAAATAGGACATATGCACAACTGTCGGGCGACACATAGTCCAAGTACTTGGTTTCTTCGGCAGTGGAAAGATGAAGTTTCAGCTTGAGGCAAACCAGTAGCCCCTCGGAGGTGCCATAATCATCGCAAGGCGCTTGTATCATGACGCAATACCGTATGGAACCAGCATCATAAACAACGGATAGTTTTCTGGTCGAGTCGCCCGGTTCGTCACACGAGATGACGGGGTAGATGATTTGTCGGTTTTCCGCGTTTGCGCTTGCTTCCTGCGCGGCGCGGATTTCTGCGTCTGCATAGAAATCAACAAGATAGTAGTTTTCCTTGGGCGTGACGTTCACAGACAGATAGAGGTGTTCTCCATCCCATAGCGCTTGATCGGCCACCATATGTGCATAAGCAGATTGTATGCTTTGATAGGTGGGGTTATAGTCAATCAACGTTGTCAGATGGGACATATCATAGCCGTATACATCTGCCAAACTATCCACCAGGAATGTATCCTGCACGGTGGGAATGATCCCCGCAGGCTCCGCCGTGGCGGCGAAGGGCGGCGCATCCTGTCCTGCAGGCGTGAGCAAGTCATTCAAGTGCGGCAGCTCCATCGCCAATGCCGCAACTGCCACTGCCACAAACGCCAACGCAATCACCAGGCCGGTTGACAATTTTCTTTTCACTTTTATTTCTCCTTTCGCTTGCCGCAGCACCCGTTCACGGCGGTCGGGCCTTCCCGCCATGCCGGCCAGGCGCGCATCCACCGCATGGCGAATATCCTTTTCAAACGTTTCGTTACCCATCTGCCCGCCCTCCTTCCAGTGCCTTTTTCAGCTGCTCTCTGGCACGCTTCAGCCGCCCCGAAACGCTGGGAACGGTGATGCCCAGCGCCTTTGCAATCTCCTGCGCCGTCATTTCCTGATAATAATACAGCAGCACAACCTCCATCTGCTTGCGCGGCAGCCGCATGATTTCCGTGATCAATGTATCATCGACAGCGGTAAAATCACAGCTCGCCTCGGGCAGGTTTTCGAGGCACACGTTGCGGTCCACAAATCGGAACCACCCCGTGCGGCGCATGTCCTTGCAGGTGTTCATCGCAATGCGCATCAGCCAGGTCTTTTCGTTGCTGTCGCCCCGAAAGCCGTCCAGGCTCCTGAAAGCCTTGACAAAGGTCTCCTGCACCGCGTCCTCTGCCAGCACCGGGTCGCGCAAATAGATATAGCTCATACGAAGCAAATCCTGCTCGTACAACGCTATCATGTGGTCAAGCTGCTGCTCCTGGATGTCGTCCGGTACCATGACAACCTCCATTATTTGCCCACCCCCTCACCGATTAGACGAGGGGATGGGCGGATTTGTTAGTGTGATGCAAAAATATTATAGGCCGAAGTGCGCCTCCAATGCCGCCAGCACCTCCTGGCGTGTATCCCTTGCCGTGTCCTCGCGCTTGATCAAAAAGAAACCGCTGCTTTCAAACTGCTGGTACACCTCCGGGCGGTTGATGCGGGCAATGCATGCGCGGTAGTTCTCCATCGTCTTTTGCGGATTTTCCGCCGCCTGAATTTGACGCAGGATAAACTGTTTGTCCACGTCCTCACGCTCAAAAAAGCGATCCACAGACATGCTCTGCGGGCTCAGCATCAGGGCGACGCGGTGATAATCCGATATTTCGCGCAGGATATCCACCGACAGGTTGGTGTCCGCAATGATTTTCTTGCCGTAGGCGGACAGCCGCAGCAGCTCCGCCACCTCGAGCTCTCCGGCTTCTACAGCAGTATCGTCAATCCAGCGCTGATACTCCTCCGGCGTGCGATTGATAAACTCCTGCCAGCTTTTCATGGTGCGAAAATAGCACAGGCCTGGCTGGTGCTCCGGCGTTGCGGCGCGAACCGCTAGATCGTCATGATAGTTCTCGCCGCAAAAAATCATATCATGTTTTTGCGCCAGCATGCGCACCATGGTGGATTTGCCCGCATAGGCGGTTCCATTGATAAAATATACGTTTTTCAGGCATTCCTTGAGGATGTTATTCGTGATGTTCATGGGGTCCCTCCTGATGATTATGTTTTGGGAAACCAAACAAGCCTGCGCGCGCAGGCCGCTTCCGCAATGGCAAATCAGCTTATACTAAATCGCATCTAAAATCGATAGTCGCAGACATGCCTTTTCCGCCAATGCGGCACTCCGAATTCTTGAAATAGCGCTGCTATTCCTGCGAATTCTACGTTTGCCTTGACGAAAAATTCACGCCTGCTTTGTATCGATTTTAGAAGCTCATTAGTATTAGCGAATTCTGTTGGTTCCCATCAGCAGGTGGTTCCACATAAAAGCATTCTCCTGTACTGCAAAATATTGGCGAGCTGATTATAGCAAAAGCCTGCAGGAATTGCAATGTTTGCGCTTCCGGCAGGTGATGCTACAATTAATTCAGTGAAAACGTTTTGACATTCCCATCAAAGTTGTCGCCTTGGTCCTTCATAATAAATAGAAGAACTGTCATTTCTTGATCCGTTCTGTCGTCATAGAACCGCAGCATCATGCTTTCCGGAATATCACTGCGCCCCTCATATGTCGCGGTTTTTTCCACATAGCCATGATAGGAATCGTTCGTCCAAGTGGTCCAATCATCTTCGTTTGCCTTCTTATTGGCTTGTGCATAAGGCATTGCATTTTCATCCAACCATTCAAGTGCCACATACAGGGAGTCGGCAGGGGACACATTTGTCAATCGATACTGGTATTTCACTTTTGTTTCGACAGGCGTTGATATAACATCAACGTATACCACATCAAAGGGCATGGTATTGACCGACTTTGAGCTGATATATGACTTGACAAATTGGCCGGTATACAAGAGTGGTTTACTCTTCATGGTTGCTGTAAAGAGGGCATACCCGCAGGCGAAGGGGGCCACATCTTTCTTGGTAAGGGGATGGATGCTCAGCTTGAGGGCTACCAGCAGATCCTCGCCAAAGCCGTCTTCATAATAGGGTGCATGGATCTTGACACAAGACCGCATAGAGCCGGCGTCATATACGCACGAGAGTGTTGCGAAGAAACCGTCAGGGTCAATGCACGAGATGATAGGATAGATGACTTGACGATTTTCTGCATTTGCGCTGGCCTCCTGCGCGGCGCGAAGCTCTGCTTCTGCATCAAAATCGACCAGATAATAGCCTTCTTTGGGCGTAACGCTCACCGCTAGATACAAGTTTTCTCCGTCCCACAGCATCTGATCGACTGACATCTGCGCATAGCGGTAAAAGACGCTCTGCTGCGCGGGATGATTGTCAATCAGCGTTGCCAGATGTGACATATCATATCCGTACATCTCCGCCAAGCTGTCCATCAGGAAGGTGTCCTGCGCGGCGGGGATGATTGGCGTAGGCTCTGCCGCAAGGGCGGAGAGCGGCGTGTCCTGCCCGGCGGGCAACAGGGTATCGCGGAAGAACGGCCATTCAACTACCAGCGCCACCGCGATGGCGCAAAGCGCCATCAGCACCGCCGCCGATGCGCGGCTTGGCCTGTAGGGCGGCTTTTGCCGCTGCATTTTGGAAACCGTGCGCTTGGCGCAACGGGTGAATTGACTCGGCGCGTCGCCATACAGCGCCTTCCATTGTTCTTGTGTCATACGATGTCCTCCTTTAGTAGGCTCTTCAAGCGCTTGCGCCCCCGGTTCATCCGGGACAGCACCGTGCCCTTAGGGCAGCGCAGCGCAGTGGCAATCTGGTCGATGGTGAAGCCCTCCATGTAATGCAGGATCAAGGGCAGGCGAAGATCGGCTTCCAGGCTGTCCAGCGCCTCGCGCACGGCAAACCCTTCGTCCCGCTGGACATAGGGGATTTCCGGCAGTACCTCGTAGGGCGTCTCGTGCTTCAGCCTTCGCAGCAGCGAGTAGCACTCGTTGATCATCACCCGCGCCAGCCAGGGGCGAAACTTGTCCTCATCCCGCAGGTGCGATGCCTTGCGCCACGCCTTTTCGATGGCGTTTTGCAACGCGTCCTCCCGGTCCTGCTGGCAGGAGAGGATGCCGCAGCTGATGCGGTACAGCATATCACGGTGCTGCATGATTTTATCGCCCAGTTCCTGATCTGTCATGGAAACACCTCTTACTCTTTGGTAGCATCATCAAGCCTGACATATAGAAGACGCCCGGGAAGTGCAAAATATTCTTGTGAAGGAAAATTCATTAAAAATCAACGCGCAACCCTGACACGGGCTGCGCGTTGATTGCAACTGAAAGCTGTTATTCGATTCCGCGGATGGCGTTGAGCGGCCAAAGCACAAACTTGACCTTGCCCATGATCATATCGCGGCTGAGCGGGCCCACATCGCTGGAACGGCTGTCATGGCTGGTGTAGCGGTTGTCGCCCATTACAAAGTACTCATCCTTGCCAAGGGTGCGAAGCGCATAATCGCTGGGCTTAGACGCCATAAATTCCGGATCCTCCACCAGGTCGCCATTCACATACAGCTTGTGCTCTTTGATTTCCACCGTGTCGCCGGGCAGCGCCACCAGGCGCTTCACAAACAGGGTGTAGTTGTTGATGGACAGCGCCGCGCCAAGGGACACAGAGGAGGTGATGCGGCCGGGATAACGGCAAATGACCACATCGTTGCGCTGCAAATCGCCAAACAAATAGTCCAGCTTGGAGACAAACACCACTTCTTTATCGGCCAGGGTGTTGGTCATGCTGGCGCCGTCCACGCGGATCGGCTCAAACACAAAGGTACGGATGACCAGCACAATGGCCAAGGCAGCCAGAATGGTCCACACCCAGCTCATAATCTCTTGACCCACTGTTTTCTTTGGTTTCTCCTTGCCCTTTTTTTTCTTTTCGTCAACTTTGGGCGCTTTCGCGGGGGAAGGTTGCGCACTCATCACAAAAGACCTCCTTACAACATAGGCGCAGGGCCTTGGGTGATTGTCTTCTTGCGGCGCTTGAGGAATACCTCGCGGTCCAGCATGACGATTCGCCCACAGCCCTGGCACTTCATTTTGATATCCGCGCCAATGCGGATGACCAGCCATGTGTCTGCCCCGCAGGGATGCGCTTTGCGCGTTTGCACAATATCGCTAAGACGGATTTCACCTTCCATACGCGCCTCCTGATTGCGGTGTTTGCTCTATTATACACATATGTTTGTTTTTTTTCAATGTTAATTCCATCAAATTGTGCTGTGCTACAGGGAATGCCCCTTCGGGATTGCCGCATTTGCACTTTATATGCTACAATGTGGACACAAGCAGGGGAGGAATTGCAATGAACAACAGCCTGTATCTGATGCCCGCATCCAAGCAAAACCAAAAAGAAATTTGGGAATACCGGCAAGAATTTTTCGATTTTGGAGAAAGCAACGTCAACGGCAGCTGCGGTATGGCAAAGTTTCAGGATTTTGATGAGTGGCTGGAAATGGTGTTGGCCGTCGAAAAAGAACGGCTGTCCAAGGACGGCATCCACGCCAGCACATTCTTTTCTGTGCGCAAAGCAGATGGAAAGATCATCGGCAGCATTCAGTTGCGCCATGCTTTGACGCCGGACTTGGCAGAGCATGGCGGGCACATCGGCTATGGCATCCGCCCCACAGAGCGGAAAAAAGGCTATGGCACGCAGCAATTGCAGCTGGTATTGGACATCGCACGGCAGATGGGTATCTTAAGGGTGATGATCACTTGCCTGACGGAGAACACCGCATCCGCGCATACGGCCGTGCGCTGCGGCGGGGTGCTGACGCGCGAGAATGTATACGAAGGGCAGCCGCAGCAGATATATTGGATTGATCTGGAATAGCTTTCCGCCTCTTTGTTTCAAATGTTTTACGAAGCGGTGACGATTTGTGTTGCATTTCGGGCGTGCAATTGGTATACTAAGTTCTGTATGAGGGAATACTTTGTATGTATGTCATGCTTGACATTATTGGAAGGAGCATTTTATGCAGCCTAACCACATGCCCGCGCAGCCGCGCCCGTTGATTTACGCATTGCAGCAAAACATTCGCCGCGTTATTGTCGGCAAGGACGACGCCATCGAGCTTCTGCTCATCGCCTTATTGTGCAAAGGACATGTGCTGATTGAGGATGTGCCAGGTGTAGGAAAAACCACGCTGGCGGCGGCGCTGTCCCGCTCGCTGCAGTGCTCGTTCAAGCGCATTCAGTTTACGCCGGACGTCATGCCCTCAGACGTGACGGGCTTTACGATGGTGAATATGCAAACGGGCGAAATGGAATTTAAGCCCGGCGCGGTGATGAGCCAGATCGTGCTGGCCGACGAAATTAACCGCACCTCGCCCAAAACCCAATCCAGCCTTCTGGAAGTAATGGAAGAGGGTCAGGTGACGGTGGATGGTATCACACGCCAGCTGCCGCGCCCCTTTATGGTGCTGGCCACCCAGAACCCCGTGGACTTTGTGGGCACTTATCCGCTGCCGGAGGCGCAGATGGACCGTTTTTTCCTGCGCATCAACATCGGCTACCCCTCCATTGAAGAAGAAATGGACGTGCTGGAGCGCTACAGCGGCCAGGTGACGCCCATGCAAACCCTGGCGCCGGTATGCGGTGCGGACGAAATCGTCAGCCTGCAGGATCAGCTGAGCGCCGTGTATTGCAGCCGCGAGGTGCGCTCCTACGTGGCGACCATCGTGGCCATCACGCGCAACCATCAAAGCTTGCAGCTGGGCGCTTCCCCCCGCGGCGCGATTGCGCTATTGCATGCCGCGCAGGCCTGCGCCATGCTGTCCGGGCGCGATTATGTGCTGCCCGACGACGTGCGGCATATGGCGCTGCCGGTGCTTTCCCACCGTTTGATTTTAACGCCCGAGGCGCGCATGAAGGGCATTGCGGCGCAGCATGTGCTGTCCCAGCTGCTCGACAGCGTGCCCGTGCCCGTCTATCGCGCATGACAGGGCGTGCGTCTGCCTTGCTGGCCGCTTTGGTGGCCAGCTTGATTAGCGCGCTTTCGCTGGGCAACCTGTTGTATTATTGGGTTGCGTATGTATCCGCGTTTCTGCTTCTGTATGGGCTTGTCAGCACGCTGTGGACGCGCGCCACGCTTTCGTATACGCAGCGCGTCAGCGCCCAGTCCGTCCCAAGGGGCGAGCGGGCTGATCTTTTGTTGTCTGTAGAGCATAAATGCCTGCTGCCCATCGCATCTTTGCACGCGCACTATGCCTATATGGGCGAGGACGGCATGTGCTTGGCGGGCACGCGCCCCTACACCAAGCACCAGCGGCGCATTCCGCTGTCCACACGCCATGTGGGCAGTTTTGGCGCACAGATGGATTATCTGCTGGTGACGGATTTATTTGGGCTGTTCCGCCTCAAATGCAAGGTGCACGAAGCAGGCGCGCAGCTGTTGGTGCTGCCCCGGCCCTTTGATATCGACAAGCCGCGCTTCACCGTGGGCGACGATGGCTCCATTGCACTTGGCCGCACCACGGAGGATTACACCTCCCCCGACGGCGTGCGCAACTACCGCTCCGGCGATGCCATGAAGCGCATCCATTGGAAGCTGAGCTCCCGCCGGCGCGAACTGGTGGTGCGCACCTTCGAAATGCCCGCGCCGCCGGATACTCTGATCATCCTGGACTGCTCCGCGCCCCAGGGCATGACGGACAAGCCGGAGAGCGAGCTGAGCCTGCGCGACGCACTGTGCGAAACCTCCGTCGCCATCGCGCAGCTGCAAATGGCGGATGGCAGCCCAGTGCGCCTGCCGCTGTATGGGCAAAATGCCAACGAATTCATGTCCGACCATGCGGGCAACCTCAAGCTCTTGCAAGAAATGCTGGCGATGCAGACCTTCCGGGGCGGCGAGGAGTTCTCCCGCGTGCTCAATATGGAACTTCGCCGTATGCGAAGAACGGGCGCGACCATCATTGTGACCACGCGCCTAAGCGCGGAGATCGTGGACGCGGTGTCCCGCATCCGACGCATGGGGCCCAGTGCCCGGCTGTATCTTGTCACCTACTCGCCTGAGGAACCGGCGCTTGCACCGTATGTTTCCCGGCTGCAACATCATCTGGTGGAGGTGTGTTATGTCACGCCTGCCAATTAATGCGCTGAAAGAGCGGATCTACACCGCCGTCACGGCACTGTTTCTGGCCTGCGGTTTGACGCTGTGCCTGATGCAGGCGTTTGTGGGGCACGCGCAGGTGCTGCCTGTGCTGCTGTTTTGCGTTGGCTTTACGGCGGCGGGCTTTTTGTTCACGCTGCTGCCGCGCGGGCGCTCTCTGGCGCTTCTATTGTTGTTCGCATCCCAGGTGGTGTGGGCGTTCTTTGGCGGCGGCCTGTTCCATGTGCTATTTGAGGTGGGCAAGGCGCTGTATGTTACGCTCTCCGGTGTCACAGGCGCGTTGCAGCCCTATGCCAACTGGCTGGCGCTGTGCATGAGCCTGGTGATGGTGCTGTACTGCATCGCAGTGGTATACTCTGAAAGCTTTGGCTTTGCCGCCGTTACCACGGTGTGTTTGCTGGGCGCGTGCTGCCTGTATGGCGATGTGAAGGAGCTTTTGCCCCTTGCTATCCCCGCCATGGTGGGCATGGTGATGATGCTGTCTGCGCAGCGCGCAAAGGACCGCGTTTTGCAGGTGCTGCCTGTGGCGCTGCTATTGGTGCTGGCCGCCATGCTGCTGCTGCCGCGCGGTGCTGCCACCAACCCGACCCTCAAAAAAGCGGCGGAAGACATCCGCACCTTCATCGAGGATTATTTGTTTTTCACAGAACAGCGCGCGGCGTTTTCTTTGCAATCGGAAGGATTTCAGCCGCTGAATGACCGCCTGGGCGGCGCGGTGGAGCCGGAGAAGCACACCGTGATGGAGGTCACCACGGGCCGCACGGTATACCTTCGCGGCACCATTTATAACGAATACACCGGCATCAACTGGGTGGACGGCCTCAGCAGCCGCCGCTATCTGTATATTTCCCCGCGCTATACGGCCCTGCGCGATACGCTGTTTGACCATACCCTCCCGCCGCAAAACACCGTTCAGCCCGAAACCGTGACGGTGCACATGCTGGGCAATGGCTCTACCACGCTGTTTGTGCCCCAACGCACCCGCACTTTGCAGATGAGCACCAGCCAGATGGTGTTGTACTACAACACCGCCAGCGAGCTGTTCATCACCCGCAACCTGCAGGTGGGCGACGAATACACCGCCACTTATCTGCCCCTTCGCGCGGGCGATACCGCCACCGAGGCGCTGATCAAGCAGGGTGCCACCTTGAAGGACGCGCACTATGACGAAGTGGCGCAGGCTTATCTGCAAATCCCTGCGCACATGCAGCAGGAGATTTATGCCATCGCCGCTGAGGCTGCTCGCGGCGCGGGCACGCCCTACGAAAAAGCGCTGGCCATCCAAACTTACCTGAAAGAGCACTACACCTACAGCCTGAAAGTCAACACCCCGCCCGCCAATAACGATTTTGTGGCATACTTCCTGCTGCTGGAAAAGAAGGGCTATTGCACGTATTTTGCATCGGCCATGACCATCCTGTGCCGCATGGAAGGGCTGCCTGCGCGTTATGTGACCGGCTTTATCGCCGTGCCCAATGAGGACGGCGTAGCCGTTGTGACGGGAGAGCATGCGCACGCTTGGACGGAGGTATACTTCAACGGCTTTGGCTGGCTCACCTTTGATGCCACCGGCCTGATCAACCAGCAGAACGAGCCGCCGACCAACCAACAGTCCAACTCGCCCTCGCCCGATCCGCATGCGACGCCGTCGCCGTCCAACTCTCCTTCCCCCTCGCCGTCGCCGTCCCCCAGCCCGTCGCCGAACCCTTCGGACGAGCCGGAGGACAGCCAGGGCAACACGCCCAGCCCGTCGCCGTCCCCCACGCTGGAGCCGGGCGCGACGCCGCCTCCCTCGGACGAGCCTTCCAGCCCCCCGAATACTTCCAACAACAAGCCGCCTCAGGATTTGCGCTGGCTGTGGTGGCTGCTATTGATCATCGCTATCGTTGCGCTGATTACTGCGCGCCTGCTGTGGGTCAGCCCGCAGCGGCATGCCAAGCGAAACCCCAATCAGGCGTTACTAATCTACTACAGCGCCATCAACGATATGCTGGCCATCAAGGGCCTTGCCCGCGCGCCCACCGAAACCCTGGCCGGCTTTGCCGCCCGCGCGGCAGAGAAGGGTCAGCCCATTTTGCAAGAGCTGCTGCCCGATATCCAGGCGGCGGTGTATGGCCATACGATGCCTGTGCCGCTCAACACGCGCAAGGCGTACGCGGCGCTGCGGGATAGCCTGCCCTGGTACCAGCGCGTGTGGGTGGTTGTGCGCCGCGCGGTGCGCTTTGGCAAGGGACGGGCGCTGAGGGTGTAATGCTCTAATGTGTTACACAAGCATATCATACGCCAGTTTGGCCATCATCAGCACCAGCACCGCAATCAGTAGCGCGCGCACCAGCTTGGCCCCGTGTTTGAGTGCCAGGCGCGCACCCAAGAGGTTGCCCAGCATGGCAAACGCCGCGGCGGGCAGCGCCAGCAGATACAGCACATTGCCCGTCAGTGCCATCGATATAAACGCACCCACATTGCTGCCCAGGTTGACAAGCTTTGCGCTGCCGGAGGCACTGAGCGCCTCCATCCCGATTACAGACAGGAAAATCAACAGCAGGAATGTGCCCGTGCCAGGGCCGATCATGCCGTCATAGACGCCGACCACCAGGCCGATGGCCGCGCAGGCGGGCAGCGTCCAGCGGTCTTTTATCAACTGCCGCGGCGGCAGATTGGTTTTGCTGCGCAGCACAAACAGCGCCACCAGCGGCAGCGCGCACAGCACCAGCAGCCGCGCGGTGTCAAGTGGCACAATGCGCAGCAGCCACGCGCCCAGATAGCTGCCGGGCAGTGCGCCTATCAATGCGCACACGGCTTCTTTCCATTGGATGCGTCCGTTTTTTGCGTAGGTGGTGGTGGCAACCGTTGTGCCCAGCATAGCACTCAGTTTGTTGGTGCCGGAGGCCACAACGGGGTTGAGCCCGGCCAGATAATACGCGGGCAGCGAAATCAGCCCGCCGCCGCCCGCAATGCTGTCGATAAAGCCGGATAGAAACACCAGGGGGCAGACGATCAGGAACATCGAAAATGTCAGTTGCATAAAAAGCCTCGATATATTAATGAAAAGCGGGCAGAAGGCAGTGCCCTCCGCCCGCTTTTGCTATGCGTATTATACTTTGGCAGAATCCGCAATATCCATTGTCTGCGCATCCACGGCCAGGAAGGCCATGTGGAAGCTCCGCGGTTCTTTCAGGTATAGGCGGTCCTTTTCCAAGGGCTCTGGCCCGCAGCTGTTGCTGCCAAGCGGCCCCATCGCGCCGTCCGCCAGCACCTGGGTAAAGGGCTGGGGAACCAGTTCGTACGTATGTGTGGCGGCGGTCAATTGCTCCGGCGTGTAGTGATGCGCGCTGAAGCTGAAGCCATCGCCCGTCATCAAAAGGCCCTGCCCCTGCAGGTTCAGAATGGCGGCAAAGGCGGTGTCCTCATGCGCGCCATTCTCCTGCGGCCGCACATACGGCTCGTTGGTTTGCTCCACAGTGCTCTCAAACAGGCCGATAAACGCGCCTGTTTTTTTGTCGGGATAGCTCTCGTGCGGGCCGCGCCCCAGCCACAAAAGGCGCTCAAACGCGCGGGGCATCACAAAGCGGATGCCCAGGCGCGGCAGATAGGGCAGGTTATCCTGAAGCGGTTCGTAGGTGTAGGTGAGGTTCACTTTGCCCTCGCCCGTCACGATGTATACCTGCAAGAAACGAACGACTGGCGGCTGGCTCTTTTGCGCATACACGCTGCTGATTTGGATGGTGGCGGTGTTGGCTTTGAGGTCTGCCTCGAACACTTCGTTCCGGCGCATCAGGCGGTGCAGCCCCAGCTGCTCCCAGGATTTTGCCGCGCCGCGCCAACCCTTGTCATTATCGGTGGGCGCAC
>JAVBRU010000116.1:0-35228 GCA_031547595.1 Eubacteriales bacterium | reverse complement strand
GCTTTTCTTTTGCTAAAACGTTGGCGCGGAATCGCCACAAGATATGCAAAAAATACAGCTTCCTTTATTGCTGCTGTTCAAATCCGCTGCATTGCTATCTGGGCTTCCGTTCTCGCATAATTATTGTCGACACTATCTAGTGCGTGTTTCAAAAGTCCGGGACGTGCAGATTCGCGAGGATAAAGCGTCAGTTCAAGGCAGAAAACCGCTGGAATAGCACCGCCATTTCAAGGTTTGACAACGCAGAAATGGCGCTTCTAGCCTCCGAAGATGCATGGCTTTTGAAACACGCCCTAGCGCACCGAGGCACGAGGACGGTGCTTACGCCGCCTCAGTGCCCAAGCCTAGCCGCAAAGCCATAAAGGCCGCAGGGGCTATGTGGACAAACCGACGCGAGGAACAAAAAGATTTGCGGGATGGAGGCAGTTTAGGTTGAGATTCGTATAAAGGCACATGCTTGACAATGTGTGCCAAAGGGTGTATACTAGGTATAAAGTACTTTGATATTCAAAGTACTTTTCTTTGAGAAATTGCTTTGAACTACAAAGTAATTGGGAGGAATGGAGCATTGTCAATCGCGGCAAACACAATCAATCAGACGCTGGTGAAGGTATTCAATCAGATTATGCGCATTGAAGAGGTCAAGCTCAAATCCTTTGGCTCCGATCTGTCGGTGAAGGAGGCGCATGTGATCGAGGCAGTGGTCGCATCCGGCGAAAACAACACCATGACGGAGATCGCAAAAAGGCTGGGCGTAACGGTGGGGTCCCTGACGGTGGCCATCTCGACGCTGAAAAAAAAAGGATATGTTTCGCGTGAAAAGTCCAACCAGGACAAGCGGCGCATCCACATCCTGCCCACAGAAAAGGCAATCACCATCAACCAGCTGCACGAAGGCTTTCATGCAGAAATGACGCGTGCCGCCATCGCCGCGGTCAGCGAAACGGAGCTTACTGTGCTGGTTCAAGCCCTGGAAGGAATCAATACGTATTTTGCACATGAGGGGGAATAACGAAATGGTTCATTTAATTGTAGACAGCATGTCGGATATCACTCAATATTTAGGGCTCGAAATGGATGTCACGGTGGTCCCGCTGTCGGTAGAAATAGACGAAGAGGCCTATATTGACGGCGTGACGATTGATACAGAAGAGTTTTATGCCAAAATGCATATGTGCACCAAGCTGCCCAAGACCAGCCAGGTGGCGCCGGAAGCGTTTCGCAAAGCATTCAAGCACGCGCTTGCAAACGATGGAGACGAGGTGCTTTGCATCACGGGCGGTTCAACGCTCAGTGGCACGTACCAATCCGCAACCATTGCCCGCGATGCGCAGCCGGAAGATAAACGCGAGCGCGTCCATTTGGTAGATTCCATGTCTGCCACCCTGGGCCTGGCGCTGCTGGTGCGCGCCGCAGTAAAGCTGCGCGATGCAGGCGAGAGCGCCAAGGCCATTCAGTTGAAAATCGAAGAGCTGAAACTGCGCACCCACATATCGGCAACCGTGGGTGATCTGAAATACCTGGTGATGGGCGGGCGCTTGCCAGCTGTGGGCGCGAAAATAGGCGGGGTATTAAACCTCAAGCCCTTGTTGCGCGTGCAGGACGGGCAAATCAAAGCCTGCGGTGTGTGCCGCGGCAAAGCCAAAGTGATGGAATGGCTGCTGGATGAGCTGCAGGAAAACCCAATGGACGAAGCATACCCCGTGATGCTGGGGCATGCGGATGCCCGGGAAAGCATGGAAGAGCTGAAGTCTTTCCTGATGCAAAATGATGCCTGCGATAGGGAACCGCTCACGATGGCGATTGGCTGCGTCATCGGCTCCCACACCGGCCCCGGAACGTATGGGGTGGCATGGGTATCGAAAAAATAATTTATATGCTCTCTTTTTTCCTTTTCTGATAAAGCATAAATCCCAGCTGCAGCGCCAGAATCCCTGCCATAGAGACCAGATACAGTATCCGGATTTCGCCAAACGCCAGCGCATTGCCAAGGGTCGACGATGCGATGGCATCCTTCATCCAGCCGCCGAGTACCGGACCGAGTATCAAGGCAACCCCAATGGCCGCGCTATAAAAATTATCATGCAGAATGCGTCCGTTTGCAGGCATCAGTTCATAACGGCGGTTGAACACCGCCACCGCAAAACCGGCGTTTGCCGCCGCTGCAAATAAAAAGGCCGCAGAGATCGTCACCAGATAGTTATCAGCGCTTGACAGCGCCAGGAACAGGCTCTCGCCCAGGAAAAGCCAGATAGAGCTAGACAGCACAAATTTGTGCCCGTGCTTGTCGCTCAGCCTCCCCCACAGCCCCAGCAGCAGTATTTGCGGCAGAGATATCAGCATTTGCAGGCCGGTGATGGTTGCATAGGGCAGGTTGAGGTACTTCATCATATAGAGCACCGTGAAGCTGTCTGAAATATATAAAAAGAAGAAAAACAGCGACACATACAGCACATACAGCACAAACGGCTTGTTTTTGAGGGGTATTTTGATCATATCGGCCAAGCTGTATCGTTCCCTCACGCCTTCGGCTGTGAGGGCCTTGGGGATTTGCGCAAGCAACCAAACTTCCATAATGGCAACGACACACGCAATACCAAACACGATCAGAAGCCCCGTGTATTGCTGCGCAGCATGGTCTACGATTTTCCCCACTGTGAAGGACAGAACGACCGTGACGGCAAGAGACGCTGTTTGACGCAGGGAGATATAGCGCCCCTGCTTTTCGCCGCCGATGAAGGCGACCATCCAGTTGTTCACAAGCACGGTGGTTTGCGCCTGCAGCGTAAACGCCGTGACCACAACCACCACAAAAACAGGAATGGCCAACGCGCCCAAAGGAAACAGCGGAATCAACACAGTGCACAGCGTTACCAGGCGGGAAATTGCCGTCAGCCAGATGGTCAGCCTTTTTTTGTTGGCTACGCCTTCAATCAACGAAGAAAAGAACAACATCACAACACCACAGATTTTGGGAATAGCCGTGATGTACCCGATCAGAATATCCCCCGCACCCATGTCGGCGGCAAGGCCGCTGAGAAACACGCCGCTCGTCATAAAAACAAACGCCGTGGCCAAAGAAAAATGAACAATAAAGCGCGATTGGGGCTTGGGGAGTTCAGCCTTATAGGTGTTCATGTTCGTTCTCCAATCGAAAGGCTGCCAAACATCTGATCAACGCACAGCGCAGTCAGCCCGCCCGCATAATCATGCCATGTGTCCTCGATCGAAAGTATTTCCGGCAAAGCCTCGGCCGGCATATCGCCATACAGAATATCTGCGGCAATGCTCATGGCATCCTTGCGAAACGCAGGGCCGCCCAGGGTGATATAGCGCGGGTTCAACGTCACGGCGATCCACTGAATAATCATCGCAATCATCTCTGAATACAGCACAATATCCTGCGCAGCATTCAGCTTCCGAACCAGGGAAAGGCCAGCACCGGCTGGCAGCACCCCCAGTTCCCCGGAATAGTTGTTAAAGCCACGCACCAGCCTGCCGCCAGACAGAAAACCGGCACTGATGCAGTCCGCTTCAAACTGAACATAAGCGATGTTCAAATCACTCTCGGCTTCTTTGGGGTGCATGCGCTGGTGGCAGCGGCCCATGCCGATTGTTATAAGGTTCAAATCATTTTCCAAAATAACAGGAATGCGAAAACGCTCTCTCAAAGCCTTGCCGACAATGCGATTTTCGAACTCCCCGTCTTTGTTTTTCCACTTGTAGCCGTCCCCTGTCACGATGCCGGGCACGCCGATGCATACCGCGCGAAGCGTATCCGCCGCATGTTCTTTTTCCAGCACGTCTATGATCTGCGCGTCCAAATCAGAAACAAGCGGGACGCTGCCCTCCCAGACAATTTCCCCGAAAAGGTTGACAGCAAAATACCGGACCAGCGCATCGCTGATGCAAAACGCAGCCCCATAGTACCGGGCGGGGTTCAGTTGGTAGCGCTCCGCCCTGCGCCCGCCGCTGGAAGCATCCTGGCCAAGCACGAGGATTTCGTTGTTTTGCTGCATTTCCTGGAGCAGCGACCGCACTGTGGTGGTGCTGACGTTGATGTGCTGAGAAATCTCTGCCCGCGTGGCATTGCCTGCCGATCGCAGCATATCCCGTATGTTTGCCTTGTTTACCCGCTTCATGTTTTGGGGGTTCATAGAGGATACTCGCATCCGATCACATCCTTTCTAAAACATATAAAAGAATCTTTTGTAAGTCTCTTTTATTATAGTTTGCGCTTTTGCTGTTGTCAAGTATTTATCACTGTCTCTTGTTCATTCACTTTCCATATGATAAACTGTTGATAAGGAAACCACGATTTTCTGCCAAGCCCGCAAAGTGAGGAGTGATTGCATGGACATGAAGAAACTGAAAAAAACGGTATATCTGCTAATGCTGCTGGCCTTTGCCTTTGGTATAATGGGGAATTTACTGGGCGGGACCATGCAAATCGCATTCCTAACCATCGGCGCCTTGTTTGCGGTTGCACTGCTGGCCGTGCTGCTGGTGAAGTGGCGTTGCCCGCATTGCCGAAGGTTTTTATGGCAATTTGATAGCGCTGCAGTGCATTACAAGTACTGCGGCAAGGAGTTGAACGAGAATGAAGCTAATTGATATATCGCACCGCATCGACAATCAAACCCCGATTTATCCGGGCGATCACATAACCACCCTGTTTCTTCACAAAACCCTGGAAAAAGATTATCATAACGCTTTTTTGCTTGAGACGTGCCTGCACACCGGCACGCACGTCGACATGCCGATGCACCTGATTCCGGATGACAGAACCGCAGCGGACTTCCCTATGGATTGCTTTATCGGGAAGGGCATCCTTTTGGATGTGCGCGGGGAAAGCATGATATCCATGAAGCCGGAATACGAAAGTATTGACTTTGAGGGCAGCATTGTACTGCTATATACCGGGTTTGACAGCGTGTATTTTGAAGATCGATACTTCACCCAACATCCGGCAGTGAGTGATGAGCTCGCTGCGTTTCTGCTATCCAAGAATATCAAGATGCTGGGAATGGATATGCCCGCGCCGGATTACCCGCCCTTCAAGTTCCACAAAGATTTGCTGTGGCAGAACATATTTGTGCTGGAGAATCTGACGAACCTCGGCGCATTGACAGATGCGAGGGAATTTGAGGTCATCGCGCTTCCCCTCAAAATCTCTGCCGAAGCGAGCCTTGTGCGGGCCGTCTGCAGGGTATCCTGATGAGCAACAGCATTCGTTTGGCCACCCCCGCCGATGCCGAAGAGCTGCTGCGCATCTACGCGCCGTATGTGAACGAAACCACCGTCTCCTTTGAAACCGAAGTGCCCACAGTGGCAGAGTTCTCCGGCAGGATCGAGAAAACCCTTCAGCAGTATCCGTATATTGTGTACGAAGCAGAGAATCACATTGCAGGCTATGCCTATGCTTCCCGGCACCGGGAAAGGGCAGCATACCGGTATGATGTGGACGTCTCTATCTATACTTTGCCCAAGTTCCATGGCCTCGGGGTTGCGGGCAAACTATATCAATGCCTGTTTGCGCTGCTTAAAGAGCTTGGCTACTGCAACGCCTATGCCGGATGCACCGTTCCAAACCCCAAGAGCCTGCGCTTTCATGAGAAGTTTGGCTTTGAACAGATCGGCACGCACCGCAAAACAGGATACAAATTTGGGCAATGGCATGATGTGATCTGGCTGGAGAAGACCATCAACGAACACACGGCCCCTCCCCCCGCGCTTCAATCCATACAAGACGTAGCGCCCGAAACCCTGGATAAAATCTTCAAAGGGATGTGACACTCATGGCTTGGGAGCCCTGGACAGGCTGCTACGCGGCCAGCGACGGCTGCAAATACTGCTATTATTACGGCCCGTATTCCAAACGCTGCGGTCAAAACACAATCGTCAAAACAGACGACTTCTATAAACCCCTGGAAACCGTCTATATGCCGCGCAAAAAAATCACCAAATACAAGATGGAAGGCGGCAAGAACGTTTTCACCTGCTTCACCACGGATTTCTTTTTGCCGGAGGCTGATCCGTGGCGCGCCGAGGCCTGGAGCATCATCAGACAGCGCCCGGATTTGACATTCACCTTCCTGACCAAGCGTATCGAGCGTTTCCACGTGGCGCTGCCGGAGGACTGGGGCGACGGGTATGAGAACGTCCGCATCGGCTGCACGGTGGAGAATCAGAAGATGGCCGATTTCCGGCTGCCGCTGTATACCGCCTACCCCATCAAGCACCGCTTCCTCACCTGCAGCCCGCTGATCAGCGACCTGGACCTCACCCCCTATCTGCACGCCATCGAAAGCGTGCGCGTGGATGGCGAGAGCGGCAGAGAAGCACGGGTGTGCGATTATGAATGGGTGCTGCACATTGCCGCGCAGTGCAAGGCAGCGGGCGTGCAGTATATTTTCAGCGGCACCGGCACACATTTCAAAAAGGATGGCGTGCTGCACAAGGTGAACCCGTATAAAGAAAAGAGCTTTGCAAGGGAGATTGATGTGCCATAAAAAAGCAAAAGGTGCAAAATAGTTATAAAGAAATGCGGCATTGTGCCCGTACAGCACGGGCAGTATACTAAGGCCATCCTAAGATAAGGTGGTAAGCAGTATGACAGACAATCAAAAGCTGACGGCATGGGCAATTAACAAGATCAAGACCGAGTACCCGGAGGATGTGGCGCTGCTGGTGGCCGTGGAGGGCGCATCCGTAAATGGCGATGGCCATGGCGAGGCCTTTGACTATTTCGTACCTGCCACCGAGCGCGGGAACGAGCTGGCGCAGACCTTCATCATCGGCGGCGTGGGCAACGACCTGTATCCCCGCTCCTGGGAGCGGTGCGAGCGCACGGCCAATCTGGATGACCTGGCCACGCTGTGCCTGGGCGACGCAAAAATCCTGTATGCACGCTCCAAAGCGGATGAAGAACGCTTTGAAGCCTTGCGGCAAAAGCTGTTCGCCAATCTGAAGGATCCCATCTTTGTATACAAAAAGGCGCTGGAAAACCTGGATGTCGCCATGGATTTGTACCGCACCCTGATGTTTGAGGAGCGCGCATGGAAGGCGCGCTGCCTGGCAGGCTATATCCACTACTACCTGAAGGTGTCTGTAGCGTGCCTGAACGGCACCTATTGGAAAGCCTGGCATCATGGCGTATTGCCCGCCCTTTCGCAGTGGAAACAGCTTCCCGAGCATTTTGCGGAATACTATCAGGCCATTTTGTCTGCCAAGACAACGGGCGAGCTGAAAAGCCTGTCGCATTTGCTGATTGCATCCGCACGGCAATTCATTGCACAACATAAGCCGCAAACAGGCAATGCAGAAATTAAACCCAACTATCAATGGCTGGCCGATTGGTATCAGGAGCTTCGAACCACCTGGAACCGGCTATACTATTTCTGCGAAACCAAAGACAGCGACGCAGCCTTTGCGGATGCCTGCAATCTGCAAAACGAGCTGAGCATCATCAGTGAAGAATTTGCCCTTGGCGAAATGGACTTGCTGGGCTGCTTTGACGCAGCCGACCTCTCTCCCCTTGCCTGCCGCGCGGCGGAACTAGAGAAAGCCATCATTGCGGCCATCGAAGGGCAGGGCATCATCATCCGGCGCTACGACGCTTTGGACGCGTTCCTTTCCAGCCAACAGGTATAATGCCATGAAGTACCGAAACGCTGCGGAAATTCTGCCGGATGAGCTGCTCAAGGAGCTCCAAAAATACGCACCCGGTGAAATTCTCTATGTTCCTTCCGATAAGGGACGCAAAAAATGGGGCGCGGATACCGGGGCGCAGTGCTTTTACGAGCAGCGCAATGCAGAAATCCGTCAGAAGTATTTCCACCTCAAAATGACCATCGATATGCTGTGCGAGGAATACAACCTGTCGGATGAAACGATCCGGAAAATACTGTACCGGTGAATGAAAAAGCAACGCCCTGCCGATTTTCTTTGGCCGGGCGTTGCTTTCGATTCATGCTATTGGGCGTTCTCTTCTTTTTGGATCCAAACAAAGCAGCAAACATCTTCCTGGCTGGCGCCGGATTGCATCTGTATCACTTTCCATCCATTGGCCAGCATTTCATTCAGGGTATCAAGCGCCGTGCCTGTACCTTGGGGCAAGAAAACAATTTTGTCCATGTGCTTATCACCTTTCACTTAACGTAGGTAGGGCGCGTTTCTGCAGCCTGACTGCCAGTAGAAGTTATGGGGGCGCTTGATGAGTTCTTTTGCCAAGGCCAGCACCGCAATCAGCGCCGGTTTGGGCTCGAAGTTGTATACCTTTTGAATGGCATCATCCAACTCGATTTCCGATTCATGAATCCAGCCATAGCTTTTGAGCGCTTCCAGGATATCGACGGCTTTTTCCGGTTGAAGTTGCAGATTCTTTTCAAGCAGCTTGGGGGTGAAGGGTTTGTTGTGCCGTTGATACAAAAGGAAGAGCGTCCTCATTGTATCTTCGCTGCCAAGCAGTTCAAAAAGCCGTTGATAATCTTCTATGGGCAACAGTCCTTTCAGCCATCCGTTTGACGGCTCGGGCAGGAGCGCAAAATATTGCATGTCCGTCATCAAAGACATCAGCGAAATGCCGCTGTTGAATAGCATTTGAGAGTGCACATACCCGCCTGGATTGGCTTGGGTGATATCTTCCAAGCGAACTTCTGCATCCGCCGATCCACATAAAGCTTTCTCAATCGTCCAGCAGCAGTCAAACGCCACCGCCATGCGGTCTTCCTGCTCATACGCCGCAATATATTCCGCCAGTGCTGTTTTGACATCCCGAAAATCCGTGATGCTTCGGCCAAACAACCTGTCGATGGAAACCTGAAAATAATCGGCAATGCGTGGCAAAAGCTCGATATCGGGTAAGCCGCCGCACTCCCATTTGGATACTGCTTGGGTGGAAACACCTATAGCCAGGGCCAGTTCTTCCTGCGTGATGGCCTTTTCTTTCCGAAGCACATGGATGTTATCTCCAAAGATTGTAGTGTCCATTACATATCACTCCATCTAATTTTGTTCAAGCGCTTTGTGAGTACATTATAAAGCAAATGATGGTTGAGTGCAATGGAGGCGATATTGATCAATTCAAATAATGGTTGATAAAAAATGTGCTATACAAGCATTGGTTGATTTTATGCTTGGGATATAGACAAGCAAACGCCCTGCCAATGAAAATCTGACAGGGCGTTTGCATGCAATAAGGGCTTCCTTACCCTTCTTTCACCTTCGTCTTGGGCAGGTAAGTGAACAGGCAGGTTTCCAGCGCTTTGATAACAATGGGCTTGGCCAGAAAATCATCAAAGCCGCTGCTCAGGAACATCTCCACGGCATCGGTCATGGCATTGGCAGAGAGAGCAATAACAGGCACGCCGGCCCAGTAGCCGCCCTGTTCACGGATATGCTGCGTGGTTTCCACGCCATCCATGCCGGGCATCATATGGTCCATAAAAATCATGTCATAGCGTTTTTTTTGAATCAGTTGCAGTGCCTCGACACCGCTGCACGCAGTATCGCACACCATCCCATAATCGGACAGGATATCCTGCGCAATGATGTTGTTGATCTCAATATCGTCTACCAAGAGGGCCGTGGCATTGACTACGCGCAGCGAGTTCTGTGCATCACTGCCCGCCTCCAGCTGCTTTCGCGTACCCGTTTCCAGCGGAAGCTGCACCGTGAAGCAAGAGCCCTCGCCCAAAGTGCTTTGCACAGCAATGCTGCCCTCCATCATATCGCACAGGCGGCGCGTAATAGCTAAGCCCAGCCCCGTGCCCACGGTATTTTTGTTCTTGACCAGGTTGACCTGTTCAAATGCCGCAAAAATGCGCTGCATATCTTCTTGCCGGATACCCATGCCGGTGTCCTGCACAGAAATTGCCAGCACGCCGGTCTCCGCCTGATAGGATACCCGAAAACTGACGCTGCCCTTGGCTGTATATTTGTAGGCGTTAGTAAGCAGGTTGCTAATGATCTGCTTGATACGCTTTTCATCGCCATAGAACACTTCTGGCAGATTCGAGTCAAAATCGCAGGCAAACTCAATTGGCTTTTGCACAAACATCGTTTCAAACATCAGCCGCATATCGGTCAGCATTTCCTGCGTATCAAAATAGTCCGGCTCAATGGTCAGCTTGCTGGCCTCGATTTTGGAGAAATCCAGTAGGTCATTGATCAGCCCCAGCAGGGTTTGAGAAGAATTATAGATGTTGTCCAGATAATCAGCCATCTTGCCCTCGGGCGACAGCTTGTTCATCATGCCCACCATGCCAAGAATGGCATTCATGGGCGTGCGAATTTCGTGGGACACCGTGGCCAGGAAGTCCGTCTTGGCGCGGTTCGCGCCCTCGGCCTGCTCCTTGGCCAAAAGCAGTTCCGTCACATCATGAAATAGTGCCAGCGAGCCTACCAGTGCGCCGCTGCCGTCCAGCATCGGGGTGAGAGTGACGATATAGTTGCGCGGCGCGCCCTGCGCTGCCATGGCAATCGCCAAATCAAATTCACGAATTTGCTTGCCGTTGACAGCCGCGGCAATCTCCGTGTTCAGCAAGTCCAGTTGTTCCTTCGTAGCAAAGGCCGAAAAAATCTCCGGAAGCGTTTGCCCGCTGATCAGCCCAACATTTCGAATCTGCGCGCGGTGCAAAAATGCATCTGTGCAATAGGCCAGCTTGCCGTTGTGGCCAAACAGCAGCATAATATCCGGGCAGTTTTGTAGCAGCAGGTTCATATACTTTTCCTGCCGTGTTTTTTCTGCCATCAAAACGGCGGCAATGTTGCTCTTCGCCGCCTCCATCTGTGTACTGCGGGCTGAAATTACTTTCAGCGAGTTCAGCTCGCGCTGAAGCCTTCGGTTTTCACGCCGGAGCGACAGAAGCTCCGCATCTTCCGACATGGGCATTGTCCCCCTTGATACATTTGCTTAAAATATACAGGCAATGAGGGAGTCATTATGGAAGCGGTTGACCAACTTCCCCGTGCCGTCCATGAGCGGGCAGGACTCGCCACCAGAGTACGTGGCCTGATATTGCATGGACGAACCAAGGCCGGTTTTGAGCGACTTTAGCTCGTCTAGGCTCTGCATGCCCAGCGCATAATTGCGTCCCACGCACGAGAACAGCAGCGCCACATGGCAATCCTTGCGCTCCGCGATACGGGTGAGCAGGTGCGAAGCCGTGTCCATCACCGTCTGATAGCTGAGCTCCCCAATGCCCAGCGTGGCATTCACCGGCATGGATGCGCCGCATACGGCATAACCCTCCGGCGTGTGCGCAAAGATCGCGCGCACCGCTGGCTTGGCGCCATCGCCAAAGTCCACCACAAAAGGCATGGTGTTGGCGCCCTCGATCTTACCATCCCGTACCATCCCCAGGTTGCTTAAATAATCTATGGCAGAAATACCGTTAACGGATTTGAGGATGTGCGCATCCGCGTCGGTGATAATCGCCTTTTGCTGAATGGAGCGCCCTTCGTCCACAGATTCAATCATAAACTCCGGCTGCGCATTGCCACCCACCAACACAAGTGCCAGTGCATCGGTATAGCTCTTTCCGTTGTGCAGGATAAATGATGCGTGATAATCCACCGTGTGGTCTACCGCCACTGTGCCAAAGATGGGCAGCCCCGCCGTAGCGTCGCTCAGCACCTTCACCATCACTTCACCGCTCAGTGCGTTCATCAGCGGCATATAAGTGATCATAAATACGGGATCGACGGGCAGGGCGGCGCGCGCTGCACTATAGACCTGTTTCAACGCATCCTCCGGCTCCTTGGTCAGGGTGGAAGACAACTGTGCCGAAAAATACACATCGTCCGACGCAATCACCATCAGCGTCAACATCAGATGGCTAGCTTCGTCCCCTGTGGCATTGCCCAAGGTGGTTGTGCCCACCACATCAAAGGGCAGCGCTTCACACAGCGCGGCAAAAACGCCAGAATCCACAAACTCCGGATAACAGCTGATCAATCCAATGCGGTTTTGCAAGTTGCATTGATCCAGCTGGAGCTGCCCCAATATTTCCGCAACCGCTACCTCCGGCTCGTCAATCTCCAATGTATAAGCAGTCAACGCCCGAATCATAAAAAACACACCCTTTCAGTTTCATTACAAATACGCATCCACTGTCCGGTTATTGAATTACATTGTAACACTTCCTCTTATGTAATACAAGAGGTTTGTGTTATTTATGTGTTAACTGTCGAACAGTACACAATATTACACGATCGTTTCTTTCGTCGAATTTATCTTCCTGGTTCGTGTAACATATTTGTTATTCGTCAATTAGTAACAATATCCTTCTTTGTTCTCTTATATTGTCTGTTTAAAGGTTAAGCTGATTTGCGTCCATATTTCTACTCGCCGCTTTTTGCATGTCTGTTTTGTAAACTTTCCTTTCCGCATATTTTCTTTGCCCGCTTGTCATGTTAAGATAGGGCATGGAGGTGATCTTTGATGAAGCGACTATTTCGTTTATTAGCGGTTGTACTGTGCGTCGTTGGGCTTGTGGCCGTGTGCCTTCCCAGCACGCCCGTGATGGCTGAAAATACAACAACCACAGGCAATGTGCGTCTGATGGTGCTCAATATCGGCAAGGCAGACTGTATGCTTTTGTTTGTGGAAGGCAAAGTCTATTTGATTGACGCGGGCTATGAGCAAACCTATCCCGCGCTTCAAACCGCCCTCAAGGAATGCGGCGTGACGCACCTTGACGGCGTGATTTTGACCCACTGCCACCAGGATCACCAGGGGGGCATGCTGCTGTTGGCGGAAAGCGACATCACAGTTGACGCATGGTACGCCGCCGCCATTTATTACGATGTGAAGCCCGAAAAGCACCCCGCGCCGAAGGCCGCGGCGCTGCGCGGGCAGGAGGTGATCTGGCTGCAGGCCGGGGACGAAATTACAGTGTCCGAAAGCAGCAAATTCACGGTGCTGGGGCCCCTCACCCGCAACACCAGCAACGAAAACAACAACTCGCTGGTGATGCAGTTCACTTCGCCGCACGGCAGCATTCTGTTTGCCGCCGACATGAAAAGCGAAGAAGAATACACCTTGCTGAAAGCCAACAAGATCGGCAAGGCAGACATCCTGAAAGTGCCGCATCATGGCGACAGTGCCACCTGCTCGCTGGCGTTTTTGCGCCTGGTTTCGCCAAAGGCTGCGGTGATTTGCACAGCCACTGCTGAGGAAAAGGATACCCCCGCGCCGGAGACGCTCTCGCGCCTGAGCACCGTGGGCTGCCAAACGTATGTGACACAGGACGCCAAGGACGCACTGCTGTTCACCCTCACAAACGGCGAAGTCGCGGTGAACGACATCAGCTGGGCAAGCGCGCCCGCCCGCATCAGCGGTATCACGCTGCAAATCAACATCAGCCAGGATGCCCTGACGATGACGAATACCACAAAGGAAACGCTGAACCTAACCGGCTGCACGCTGTATTCTTCTCAGGGCAACGACATCTTTGCCCTGCCCGATATCACCCTGGAGCCCGGCGCGTCCTATGTGATTGGCACGCGCGCAACCACCACGGACTTTGACTATAAGATTGATAAAAAACGCGTCTGGCATGAGGAAAAGCTGGACATCGCCATCCTGTATGATGTGTATGGCCGAAGCCTTGCATGCACCGATAACGGATTGAAGGAATAAGCTGTAGCGTACCCCTTAGAAGGGAGGGTAAGCTATGGACAAAAATCCCCAATTCCCCTGCGGCTGCGATAACCGCTATGACGATTCTCGCTATGACGACCGCTGCGACTGTGGCTGCGAACGCCACAATTGCCCCAAACCCTGCCCCAAGCCTGAACCACCTTGTCCCCCGCCCCGTCCCCAAGGGCGGTTTCTGATGCAGCGCATCGTCGGCATGGGCCAATCACAGCGGCGTGGCTGCTTTGAAGTGTGCATTTCCGTTCCCTGCGATGCCAAAGAACCGTTGACGCTGGTAGAGGTAATGTGCTCCGGCGCGCTGCCCACTTGGGAAGATATGCCCTGCGCAGAGCGCTTTACGCGGCTGATCCGGGTGTGCATCCCGATTGTCTGCCAGGTGCGTGATGCATGCGGGCGCATGTTTGCCACCAGTGCGACCATTTTCGAAAATGTGCGCGTGCGCATGAACCCTCACGAGAACTGCTGCCCGCAGCTGTTTGTGCAGGCTGCAGTACGCCTGTGCGGCAAAGCGCAAAAATGCTCCTGTGCCTGCTTTGAAGCCCAGCTGGAGGTGAAGGTGGAAGCCTTTGCCGTGTGTGCCAGCGCCATGGGCGGCCCAATGCCCGGCCCATCCTGCCGCTTTGACGACCGGCCGCTGTATCCCCAGCCCTGCTGCGATAAGCAGCGCTTCTGGTAATTTCATAGCAATGGGGCTGCTGCAGATATTTCTCTGCATCAGTCCTTTTTGCATCTATCAATTTTCGCTATCAGCGTGTTCTTCAACAAAATCCTCGCACGGCACCCGGCAAAGCAGGTAATCTGTCGTTACATTCAGCTTGTCCGCTATTCTTACAAGCATATCAAAAGATGGTTGCCTATCGTTGCTCTCGTAGGCACGATAAGACCGTAGATTGATATCTAAAAAGTCTGCCATTTGCTGAGCCGTTACTCCTTGTGCTTTTCTTGTTCTATTTGAATTATCTCCAAACATAAGACCCTCCCAGCGCATTTTCACACTTGACAGTGATCAAATTGTACACTAATAATACAATCCATACAAGGTACACGGAGTATGCGATTATAAGCAAACCGCACGCGGTACATTTGCGTATATGCAATGTGCCTTCAGAAGTGCAAACAGCAATACAGAGGGATATACAGTTGCAGATATTCCAGCGCTCACATGGGTCATATTTCCATCCGAAAAGTTTACGTGGGACCGAGTCGGGCCTGTGATTGATAATCTGAACAAACGCTTTTATTCGGAATGGCTGCCCATTGCCCCATACGAGCAAGCGAATGATATGAGCTTCGAGGTGTATGGCGGAGATTGTGACATGGGTTATGTCGAGCTCTGGTTTGCCGTCAAAAAGAAAGCGTAACGGGTGCTCAAAGATATACGGACCTTGCAAAAAAAGCAGGATACAACCCTGGCTGAAATACCCTTGTATTGAACAAAACAGGAACGGCATGACCGAGGTCATGCCGTTCCTGTGTAAACACGATATTGGTTTTGTGGTTTACTTTGCGAAGGACACCGCATAGGGCGCGCGGGGGGCCTTGCTCATGGAGCCGCGCTTGCAGATGAACTGCAACAGCTCGTCGGTGATCAGATTGGCTTTGTCCAGGACATCCGCAGAGATTTCAGCAAACATCTCGGTGGCAAACGCGGCGGCTTCGTCGCCAGACAGTTTGGCATACGCTTCGTCGGTCAGTCCGATCAGCTCGATCAGCTCATTCTGATACGCTTCCCAGTACGACTTCACGCCGGCGCCGTAGTTGACGCGGTCGATTTCGGCCAAGGCGCACATGGTGCGCATCGTCCAGTACGCAGAATCAGCATTGTAGTTAGCGCCTTCCACCTTGAACGCATCCGGGGTGTCGGAAATGCCCAGGTACGCAGGGAAGAACAGGTTATGCTCGGGATTGCCAAGGGACAGCCACTGCACCAGCGGCTTGCCGTCGCGGTACCAGTACAAGTGGCCTTCGGCGGTGCCTTCGGTGCCGATGGCGCGGATGGAGGGGTTCTCATTCACATCATACTCGGTGCCTTCATAGCGGTAGGACAGCACTTTCATGGCCTGCTGCAGGGTGATGGGCGCGTCGGGTTTGAGGAACAGGTCGAACACTTCACTGTCATACGCAATTTCCTGAGAAGCGGAGAAGAAATGCTGGCCGCCCCAGGCACGCACACGGTTGCCATCCGCAAGGTCGGAGCCGTAGGTCAGCGCCACATGAGGCAGATCGTTGTAGGTCTTAAGGAAGCCCTTTTCTTCGGGCATTTTGAACAGGTCGGCAGAGCAGAGATAGTTTTCGGTGTCATTCACGTCCACATAGCCCGTCATCATGCAGTTGGGGATCACGGCATAGCAGTCGTCGGGCACTTTGCTGGCGCACCACTGGTGGCCGGATACAAACTCCAGCACCCAGATTTCTTCATAATCGGCAATGATAATCAGGTTGCCTTCCGCGCTGCCCTTCTCTTCCACCACTGCGCCCAGCATCAGAACCGCTTCCTTGGCGGTCTTGGCATAGGGCATCACCATGTTGGGGATGTACGCTTCGCGCAGGCCGTCTTCTACCAGCGGGTCGAACTCCTTCACAGAGGCGTTCACAGCGGTGGATACGGTGGCGGTGAGGCTGACGCCGTATTCGTTCATGCAGGCCTCCGCATACAGGCCGTCATCGTGCTCGGGCACGTCGTTGACCATCGTCCACTGGCACATGGCGGCGGGAAGCTCAATGGTGAAGCCGTTATAGGGATCAGAGAACTCAAAAGTGCCTTCGGCGTCCACCGCGGGGTTGACCAGAAAGGTCTTATTGTAGGCGCTACCGATATCCTCGGTTCGGCCCATGATGAAGCTGCCATCCGCCGTAGCGTTCTTGCCCGCCACGAACCCCGTGCATGCCATAGCGGAAGCCGCCAGGCTCATCATCATCACAACCGTCAGTACCAGAGCGATCCATTTCTTCATTGTTTCTTTCCTCCCATGAATTATTATTCACAAACGCAGTATAATGCTGAATAATTATTCTGTCAAGAGGTTTTTTATACAATTGATTGTTTTTTGATTGTATTTTGGAGCACAGAAAAGCGCCCTGCCAATGACAGGGCGCCCAAGAGAATCATGATTACGTTCCGGCTTTGTGCGCATCCACACTCAGTGCGCCGTTATCCTCGATGCGCAGTATAGCATAATGCCCCATCATGGCCGCGCCGGGGTTGAGCAGCAATATGCCATGTTTTTCTTTGCAATAGGGCTGATGGGTATGCCCAAACAGTGCAGCCTTCACGCCCCGCTCCTTCGCGGCGCTCAGCAGCATGGCGGTGCTCAGCTTCACGCGGAATTCGTGCCCATGAGTGAGCATGAGCTGTATATTATGCAGGGAGATTACCTGCGTGAGTGCGCCGTGAACCATATCGCAATTGCCCGGCACCTGATAAACCGGCGGCAAGTGCTCGTTGTATTTTGAAAGATCGTGATACCCATCCCCCAGATGAATGATGGCATCCAGCTTGCCCTGCGCTTCCATCGCCATCAGGATGTTGCCAAGGGTGCCCACCGAGCCATGGGAATCACTGATCACGCCCACCAGAAAGCTCATACCAATCCCTCCAGATACGGCAAAATGGCAGTCATGGCGTGTGCGCGGTGGCTGATCTGGTTTTTCAGTTCAGCGCTCATTTCGGCAAAGGTCTGGCCGTTCTCGTATTCAAAGTATGGGTCATAGCCAAAGCCGCCCTGCCCACGGGGGGCAAAGGTGATCACACCCTCGCAAGCGCCTTCGACCGTCACCGTCTTGCCAAAGGGTTGCGCCAGCGCAATGGCACTCACAAACCGCCCGGTGCGCGGCGCGGACACGTCTTTGATGTTCTCTATCAGCAGCGCATTGTTGGCGGCATCATCGCCATGCACGCCCGCATAGCGCGCGGAATGCACGCCGGGCGCGCCGCAAAGCGCATCCACCATCAGGCCGCTGTCGTCCGCCAGCGCGGCATAGCCCGTGGCGCGGCATACGGCCTCTGCCTTGATGATCGCATTGGCGGCAAAGGTGTCGCCGTTTTCGTCAATATCCATATCAAGCCCAGCCTCACGCATGGAGAGCACATCCAGCTTGTCGCCCGCCATGGCCTTGATTTCCGCCACTTTATGCGCATTGTTGCTGGCAATCACCAATTTGCGGCGCGGACAGATGAGGACTGCGCGCTCACCGAGTGCGTCCCTTTGCGCAGCATGCAGCTCCCGGATGCCTTTTTCGCCCAGTGCCACCAGGATGTTTAGTTCACTGCGGGTGAAAGCCCGGCCCTCGCCGGTGCCCTGCAGCTCAATAAACGCGCCGCTTTCATCCATCACAAAGTTCATGTCTGTCTGGGCGGTGCTGTCCTCGATATAGCACAAATCAAGGGATGGTGCGCCTTCCACAATGCCTGCGCTGACGGCGGCAATCTGGTGCACGATGGGCGATTCCTTCAATTTTCCTTGTTTGATCAGCTTATCAATGGCGCACACCAGCGCCACAAAGCCGCCGGTGATAGCAGCGGTACGGGTGCCGCCGTCTGCCTCCAGCACGTCACAATCGATGGTGATGGTGCGCTCGCCCAGCCATTTCCTATCCACCGCCTGGCGCAGTGTGCGGCCAATCAGGCGGCTGATCTCCACACTGCGGCCATCCTTTTTGACACCGTCACGCGCCTTCCTGCGCCCGGTAGACGCTGGCAGCATAGCATACTCCGCCGTCAGCCAGCCCATACCCTGCCCGCGCAAAAAGGGCGGCACGCCCTCCTCCACAGAGGCAGTGCATATCACGCGGGTGCCCCCGGTACTGATCAGGCAGCTGCCATCGGCAGTTTTGACAAAATTGGTGATAAAAGTATGTTCCCGCAGCGCATCGGCGGCGCGGCCGTTTAATCTGATCATTCTGATAATCCCTCCAACAAAATAAGGATGTGCATAACACATCCTTATTCGCCAAGGAAGAGCAATCTCCTGTTAGGGTGTGTTGCAAAAGTCCGGGCCGTGCAGCTTCGCGGGGATAAAGCGTCAGTTCAAGGCGGAAAACCGCCGGAATAGCACCGCTATTTCAAGGTTTGACAACGCAGAAATGGCGCTTTAGACACCGAAGATGCATGGCATGGCTTTTGAAACACGCCCTAATCGATTTCAATTACGCCGGGATAATAGGTCAAAATATCGCTGTCCTGGTTGATAAAGGTGGATTCCGCCTGCTCGGGCGGGTTATACTCCACGCCCTCCACAGCGATTTTCACCTGCTTGACGCCGGGGAACTGGGCTGCAGTGAACATCACGGCGCGCAGCGTTTGCAGCGAGGTCGCGTCGTCGGCCATGGCGGTCATGAATTCTTTGGAGAAGTTGACCGTCACAACGCCATTCTTCATCGTGACACCCAGCAGCCCGCAATCCTTAGGCAGCGGCGATTCCAGGCCGCTATCCGGGCGCGGCCCCTTGGCCAATTCCAGCATAGCGGTGGTGACATCGGCATCGCTATAGACGGTGCGGGTCACAGGCACCAGCATGCGGCCGGACGCGGAGGGGAAATACAGCTGTACGGTGTTGGCGCCCGAGGTCGCCATGGTGGTTACGCTCTCGAGGTTGACAAACTCGCCCGTGAACGCGCCGCTCACATCGGTGCCGTGAGTCAGCTTGCTGCGGATTTGCCCGTCAAAGAGGAATGAAACCTCCTGCACGGTATCAAACTCGCACAGCGTTTGCGCAACGGAGAGCACCATCAGTGCCTCCTGCTCAGCCGTGCTGCAGGTGAGCGCGCTGGCACCAAGATCCACCCTCGCCTTGCCCCCGGAGATGTCAAGGTCGATCGTTGTGCCCTCCGGGATGGTGGTCTTGAGGCCTAGCCTCGCCGCCGCAAGATCGTTCTGGCTGCTGGCCACCATTTTGGCCAAGGTCGCTTTGGCAATGCCGTCCGTCTTATCCACTGTGGTTGTCACGGGCACGAGGTAGCCTTCGCCATCCTGATAATACACGATGGTCGGCTGAGCCTCGGCATACGTTGTTGCGTCGGACGCCACAGGAAGCTGCGGCAGCGACGGCTCCTCATACTGGGTGCGGGCGGTTAAATCCTGCCGCAGCGCCAGCGCCACAACCAGTGCCGAGGCACACAGAATCAACATGCGCTCCACATCCGTGCGTTTGATGGTAAACTTCCGTTTCACTTAAACGTCAACTCCTTGCATTTTCCTTGCGACTATGTGTATGTGCAAACTTCCGGATGCATGCCAGTTTTTATTTGCAGGATGTAGTTGGTTGTGATATGATGGTGCGGACTTGGAGGGATGACCATGCCCATGGACGGCTTAACCCTTGGATTTATCGCGCGCGAGTTGAAAGACGCGCTGATGGACGGGCGCGTGGAAAAAGTGTCACAGCCCGAAAAAGATATGTTGTTATTGCTTATCCGCGCGCAGGGAAAAAACCAGAAAGTGCTGCTCAGTGCCGCGCCGTCTTTTCCCCGCGCACATTTGACCAAGCAAAATTATGCCAATCCCCCCGAAGCGCCGATGTTTTGCATGCTGCTGCGCAAGCATTTGACAGGCGGGCGCATCACGCAATTAGAACAGCTAAATGGCGACCGCATCCTGCGCATTGTAATTGAAAGCAAGGACGAGCTGGGCATCAGCGCGCCGCGGGAGCTGTATCTGGAGCTGATGGGCAGGCACAGCAACCTCACCCTCGTGATGAACGGGCGCATTGTGGACGCCATCCGTCACGTGACGGACGATATGAGCCGCGTGCGCCAGGCGCTGCCCGGCCTGCTCTTTACCCTGCCGCCCGCACAGGATAAAATGAACCCCTGGCAAAGCGAGGTGCAGGAGTTGACCGCGCGCCTGATGCAACAAACCGGGCGTTTTGACAAAGTACTCAGCGCTGCCGTCAGCGGGCTTTCCTCTGTGGCCGCGCAGGAAATTGCCCTTCGCATCGCGGGCAGGCAGCTGACACAGCTGGACGAGCTGGATATCCCGCAGTGCGCGCAGCGGCTGCACGCATTTTTCGAACAGCTGCCCGACATGACCAGCCCCGTGATTTTGGTGGACGAAACCGAGGCGTCGAAAGACGTATTTGCCTTCCCCTATTTCAGCTTTGAGTCTGCGTCACACCGCGCCTATCCGTCGCTTTCCGAGGCGCTGGACGCCTATTATGCCGGGCGCGACAGGCAGGACCGTATGCAGCAAAAAGGTGCGGCGCTGCGCAAAATGCTGAAAACGCACATCGAGCGTGACGAAAAAAAGCTTGCACAGTACGATGAGGACCTCGCCGCCGGCGCACAGATGGAGGAATACCGCATCGCGGGCGAGCTGTTGACTGCGCAGCTGTATCTGGTGCCCCGCGGCCAGGCCGAGGTATCGCTGCAAAATTTTTATGACGAAAATGGTGGCAGCATCACCATCGCATTGGACATCGCCTTGACCCCCGCACAGAATGCACAGCGATACTTTAAGCGCTACCGCAAGGCACGCACCGCACAGCAGCTGGCCACCGAGCAAAAGGCCAAAACACTGGCCGAGCTGGACATTCTGGAGAGCGCCCTGGACGACCTCGGCAAATGCGAAACAGAGGACGATTTGAACGACATCCGCCGCATATTGCAGGACGCGGGGATCCTAAAGCGCGTCACAGACAAAAAAGCGCCCAAGCGCCCCGCAGAGAGCGCACCCTACCGCTTTGTCAGCAGCGACGGCTTCCAACTCTCCGTTGGGAAAAACAGCGTACAAAACGAGCGCCTCACCCAGAGCGCGCAAGGCAGCGACCTGTGGCTGCACGCCAAGGATATGCCCGGCTCGCACGTGATCATCCACACCCAGGGGCAAAGCGTGCCCGACAGCACACTGCTTGAGGCCGCGCAGCTGGCCGCGTATTACAGCAAAGGCCACGGCATCAGCGTGCCGGTGGATTACACTTATAAAAAGCACGTAAAAAAGCCCGGGGGCACGCCCACAGGCTTTGTCACATATACCGAGCAGAAAACCTTGATCATCACCTGCCAGGAGGCAGATGTACGGCGGTTAAAGGAGGGGGAACGTTAGGGGCTACTCGCCCCTAAAACCCCGGCAGGAGATTTCATCTCCTGCACCTCACTTTAATAATCATCGATATAGCATACGCTGTTAAACAACCAACAGCTTCTCAATGGCCGCCTTGCTCTGCGCACCCACCATGCGGCGAAGCTCCTTGCCCTGATGGAACACAATCAGCGTGGGAATGCTGCTGACACGGTATTGCATGGCCAGCTCGCCCTGCTCATCCACGTTGATCTTGCCAACGATAGCGGCATCCGCCTGTTCGTTTGCAATCTCCTCTACCAGGGGGGCGATCATGCGGCAGGGCATGCACCAGGGTGCCCAGAAGTCTACCAGCACAGGCTTGTCCGCCTTCAGCACGGCTTCTTCAAAATTATCCTTTGTCAATGTCAATTCACTCATACTTTTTCCTCCTTATTGATGGCAACCAATCGGGGTTGCCATTGTTTTTGCTTGCGCAAATATTTGTCATAGCGCCACAGTGCCAGGGCGCTGAGCGCCATCATGACGATGCCGCATGCCGCCCACACAAGCTCGCTTACAAACAGCACGCTGCCCAGCATCATGCCCACCAGCAATCCTACCAGCGGGATCAGGTAGGCCAGCATGGACGCGCGTACCACCTGGGCATCCGGCATCTCAATGTCCACAAAGTCGCCCAGCTGCGCATCTCCCGCCACTTCGATGAAGGTGTGATGGGCGGTGCCGCACTGGTTGCAATGCTGGCAAGCCTCCGGACGCTCAAAACAGACGGACAACAAGCCGCCTTTGATATCCACCACGCGACCTGTGCGTACCATTCTGCTCCCTGCCTTTCCGTTACCTATACATTATACCACAAGGCAGGGAATTAAAACACCTAAGATCCCGGGATTATTTGAATATTTTCTGCCGCCTCGCCGGTGATATCCATAGCCAGCGCGAGGATCACCTGGGCGTCCCTGTCGGATAGTGCCTGCGCCACAAAAATACTGACGGCGTGGCTTCGCACCACGCACACACTCTCCCCCGTGCTCAGTGTGGCAAGCGCGGCCTCCAGGGCCAACTCCCGTTCCATATCCTGCTGCATGCTCAGCATTTGCTGATTGGCCAATTGGCGCGTGTCCGCGCTGGCGAGGGTGTTTTCCGCAATGCCTGCCAGCATCCGCATGCTTTCGGTGCGGGTATCCTGCCGCTCTTTGCGGTACTTTTCAATCGGCGTAACCGTTGGCAGTGAAGACACGGTCAAATCCTGCACCGGCAGTTTGTCTGCCGCGCTTTGCGGCTGGAGCATCAGCGTCAGCGCCACCGCACCCAGCACCACGGCGATCAATATGCCGTTAAACCAGCGTTCCTTGCGGGTCATGGCTGCACCTCCATAGCAAATACTTCGATGCTGCCAAGCGGCAAGCCCAGCAGCGTCTGCACGGCGCGGGTCAAATTGAGGCGAACCCCCACATCCCCTGCTCCCCTGGCCACAATCACAGCGCCCACCGGTGTTTTGGTGGCATCGCTCCAGCCGTTCTTGCTCTCGGCATAATAAATCACCACCTGCACCTCCCCAGCCCCCGCGATTTGCGACAGCACGGCACTGACGCGCTTTTCCTCATCGCTCATACCGTTTTGCTCTATCGATGGCAGATATAAACTGCCCAGCACACACAGCGCCAGCAACAGCAGCAGCCACTGCGAACCTTTAATGACCTTGAATTTTTGCAGCCATTCTTTCACAAGCCACCTCTAATAAAGGAAATCAGCCCGCGCAGCATGCTCAGCAGCATCAAAAGCCCCACACCAAGATCCACATACTTGTGGATGTCCCCCTCCGGCGCAATCAGGTCGCTGGCCAGCCGAAGCAGGCTGAGCACCGTCATTTCCACTAAAAAAGCGCGCATACTACCTCAACATCACTGTCAAATTGCCCACCACCAATAGCTGCGCAATCAGCAGCAGGAACATGGCGCACATGGACAACTGGATCACAAACATCAACGTCAGCGCATCCGAAAAATCCCGGATGCAAGCCGAAATCCGCTTTTCCGCCACGGGCTCCAGCAGCGCGGCGCTGATGCGGTATACCAATACCCCGGTCATGGATTGAATGAGCGGCGTAGCCGCCACGAAGAGCAGTGCCACCAACCCCGTGATACCCAGCGCGTTTTTGATCAGCAGCGAGCAGCCCACCAGCGTATCCATGGTATCGGCGAACATGCCGCCCACCACCGGCACAAAATTGTCCACGGCATACTTGGCCGTGCGGATGGAAATGCCGTCCGCCGCCGCCGCGCCGAGGCCCTGCAGCGTCGTCACCGATATGAACACCGTGAAGCTGACCCCCAGCGTCCACGTGGCAATGGTGCGCAGAAGCGACGCCAATTGCCCGATACGGATATGCTCGGACAGATGGTTGAGGATGGTGAGCACCGCCGCGCCCAGCGCAAAACGCATGGTGACGGTGCGCATCAGTGTTGTCATCGTGCCGCTGGCCGCAACCACCGCGGGCTGGAAAAACGCCGTGCTGGCCGTACCGCCAACGGCGGCCAGCAGCGTCAGCAGCATGGGGAACAAATTTTGCATCATATCTGCCATGCTGTTGATGGCGTTTTGCGCCAGTGCCATGTGGCTGGCCACATCCTGCGCCATCACCCCGGCAAGCAGCAAAAAGCACGCGCTGTGCAGCACATCTCCCAGCGCCGCCTTGGCAAAGGACGTGCGCATATTGGCCACCACGCCGCACAGCACCGCCGGTGCCAACAGCCTGGCAAAGCGCCACACGCTGCCGGACAGCGCCGTCAACAGCTTTTGCAAAAGCTGTTGAAGCAGCGCCTGGGCATCCCACACCATCTCGCCCTTTGCCAGTCGCGATAGCGTGTCCTGCAAATCAAAGGGTGTGCCAAAGGCATCTGTGAGGGTGCTTTGAATTTCACCAAGGGGCAGGGTATTTAGCACCTGATCGATGCTCTCCTCCAGAGACTGCGCATGCGCAGTGAATGGCAGAATCAAAAGCAATAACAGCACCGGCAGCAAACGCTTCATGGCAATATCCCCAATACCAAATCGGCAATTTCAAGCAGCATCGGCAGCGTCAGCCCCACCAGCATCAGCTTGCCGCACAGCGAAGCCTTGGCGGCGATGCCTTCCTCGCCCACGTCCTTGCAGGCTTGCACGGCAAACTCCGTCACATACGCAATGCCCAGCATCTTCATCAGCAGCTTCAGCGTGCCATCGCCAAGACCCGCCCGCTCCGACAACGTCCGCAGCGCCTGCGCCACCGTAGTCAGCTGCGTGATGGCCGCAAAAAACAGCATCAGCCCTGCTGCCAGCGCCACCGCCGCGCCTGCTTCCTTGCGCGTGGTGCGTACCGTCATGGCCAGCAGCGCAGCCGCCAGCGCAAAGCCCGCCACGCGCAGCCCATCGTTCATGTGAGGTTAAAAATGGATTGCACCTGATAGAACAAATCGCCCACCAGCGAGATCACCATAATCAGCACAATCACCAGCCCCGCCACCGTGGTCAGCATAGCGATGTCCTCCCGCCCCGCGCGGGATAAAATCTGGCTGATCACGGTTACCAGAATGCCAACGCCCGCTATTTGCAGCAGCACGTCAATCTGCATCTCGATATCCTCCTAGCAAAGTAGTATAAACAATGCCGCCCCGCACAGCCAGCCCAGGGATTGATACAGCCGCGCGTTTCGCTCCCGCGCCATGCGCCCGGCGGTCAAGTACTGCACCCATTGCTCCCGCGCATAGTGCACCGCCGTGCGCTGCATCTCTAACGATGTGGCACTCAACCCCTCCATGCAGCCTGTCAGCAGCGCCCATTCCGGCTCTGTCAGTAAATCGTCCGGCTCTACAGAGCGCCACAGCGCCATCAACCCGATCACCGGCTCCGCTTGCAGATGTTTGGCCAGGTCGTTTAGCAGCTCCACCCGCTCCCCGCCCGCCATCAACACATCCGGCAAGGGCAGTTGGCCGTGGGTGATGGCGTTTTCCATGCGCACCAGCGCTTCCTGCCAGTGCATCAGGCTGTTTTCGCGTTTTTGAAGCCGCCCGGCGGCCAGTATACCAATGAGTCCACAAAGGCCCGCGGCTAATACTGCCAGGATCAGATGCATGCGTCTTTCCCCCTTTTGTAGATCACCTTGGGCGGCTGCATAAACCCCGGCAGCAGCACCAGCACATCAAACACATCCTGAAGCGGCCGCAGCATGGGACGCGAAAAAACGGTGCCGGCATCCTCGCCGTGGGCCGTAGCAATCACCCGCACGCCGCAGCGCACGGTGTCCAGCACCGCGCCCACATCCTGCGGGCGGCCCAGCTCATCCGTGGCCAACACAGTGGGTGCCATTCCCCTTAGCAGCATGCGCATCGCCCGCGCCTTGTCGCAGTCATACACCACATCGGTGCACGGCCCCACATCCAGCTGTGGCACGCCATGCACACACGCGGCGATTTCTCCCCGCTCGTCCGCCACGCCCACAGATTGGCTAGCATAGGATAAGCTTCGTACCATGTCCCGAAGAAGCGTAGTCTTGCCCATGCCCGGTGCGCCGATGATCAGCACGTTTTGTCCACCGAGCCTTGGCATCAGCGCATCCGCCACGCCTTTGATTTCGTGAGCAATGCGCACGCAGACACTGCCAACATCCCGAAGCTGCGCGCCGCCCTCCAGCGTCATGCGCCCGGATACACCCATGCGGTGCCCGCCCGGCAGCGGAACAAACCCGTCCGCCAGCTGCCAGCCATACCCCGCCAGCGCATGGCCGGACAAGGCCTGGGCAATGCGCGTCACTTCCTCGTGGGTGAGGCGCTGCTTGCCCTGCCACAGTTTTTTTTGCAGCAGTGCCTGCACCGGCTGGCCGGGACGGAAGCGCACTTCCCGCGCATCCTGCAAAATTCCCGCCGTTTCCCTGGCCGCCCAGGGCGGCAAATACATGTCCCATTCCATACCGCAACCTATGTTTTTCTGCAAGGGTTTATGTCATTCAAAAAGCGTCAGCCCCAACTTTTGATACAGCGCATAATCGACAATATCCACATTGGACAGCCCAAATGCCTTGCGCGCCGCCAGCACCGCGTGGGTGGTATTGGCGCCGTACACACCATCCGCGTTGCCGCTGAGGTACCCTAATTGAATGAGCCGCCGCTGCACGACGCGCACATGGCTGTTCCTGTCCCCGGAGGTGAGGGTGCGCAAATAGGTGTCCAGCTCGCCATAATCGCCGCCCACAATCACCACCTTGGTGCCGTTTGGCACCAGTCGGTACAGTTCCTCGGCATCCTTCACCCGCATGCGAATGCAGCCGTGGGACGCATTGCTGCCAATGGACTCCGGCTTGTTGGTGCCATGGATGCCGAAATTACCCCAGGGCACATTCAATCCCAGAAACCGCGTTCCAAAGCCCGAAAGCTCTGTGGCGAAGCGGTGCGTGATGGTGAAGGTGCCAATGGGCGAGGGCGTGGCGCTCTTTCCGCTGGCGATGGGGTAGGTCTTCACCGTTTCCGTGCCGCGATAAAGCGTCAGCCTCTTCTGGTTCAGCTCAATCATAATCCAAAGCCCGCCCGGTACGCCTGCCGCTGTTTCCACCGCCAGTGGGGCGCTTTGCACCTGCCAGATAATTGTGCACACGAGGAGCACCAGAATCACATAACGCCCCATTGTGCGCATCGTTCATCACCTCGCCTACAGCCTATGCCTGTACAATACAAAAAAGAAGCCGAGGGTACAGCTTTTCGCTTGTGCTGAAGGAGGCAGTTTGATATAATTCCTTCATATGTGAGGGGGATTTACTTGAACATCCATAGCTATCACCGCATCATGATCGTTGGCAACAACGGCAGCGGCAAAAGCCACCTGGCAAGGGAACTGGCCCCCATAACGGGCCTGCCGCTGATCCATCTGGACACCGTGTTCTGGCGCCCGGGCTGGCAAATGCCCTCCCCTGAGGAATGGATGCAACAGGTTTTACAGCTGACCGCCGCAGAAAAATGGATCATGGATGGCAATGTCAACCATGGCGGCACGATGGCGGTGCGTTTTCAGGCGGCTGATCTCGTGATATTTCTGGACGTCAACCGCCTGGTTTGCCTATGGGGCGTGATCAGACGGAATGGAAAAAAGCGCACGGATACCCTGCAATATCGCGAGGAACGGTTTGACCGGGGGTTCTTTCGCTTGTGCAAGGGGCTGTGGGCTTTCCCCAAAGAGCGGCAGCCGAAGATACTGGCTTTGCACGCCCAATATCCCGAAAGAGATTTCCTCGTTGTGAAGGGCAGAAGGCACATGGCAAAGCTGCTGCGCGAATGGCAGGTTGCCACAGCGCAAAAGTTGTAGTATACTATCCTCACAGGAATGGGAAGGAGTGAGCGACATGAACCGTCGGATGATACGCAGTGGAGGGCTCCAAACCAAATAGTCCCCATGACGGTGATATTCTGCTCACGCTGTGAGCTTCTTTGGTATACAAAGCAGCTCTCAAAACCGCAGGCATATTGCTTGCGGTTTTTGTCGAATTGAAATATAAAGGAGAGCCTTTCCATGATGAAATTGAAACACCTGTTCAGCAATACCGATCTTGCATATATGCTGTTTCGCAGTTGGGATATTGCGCAAAACCCGGAAATCCGACACTTCAGAAGCTCCGCCAACGCGGTTTATGTGCTACACAGCAATGACAGCACATACTTCCTGCGCATCACGCCCGTTGAAGAAAAATCTCCCAGCGAAATTGCCGCCGAGCTGGATTTTCTAAGCTATTTGCACGCGCATCGCTTCCCTGCCGTGCGCAGCGTTCCCGCCGCAAACGGGAAAGCGCTGATCACTGCTGATACGCCGTGGGGACTGCACAGCATGGTGGTGTTTGAAAAGGTTTCAGGCAAATGCTTAGAGCATATCCCCTACTCGGCAGCGGCTTATATTGCCTATGGGCAGGCGCTGGGCAGGCTGCACCAATTGAGCAAACGTTATCAACCCGAGCCCACGGTGCGGCCAAGCTGGCAGGACAAACTCGCCTGGTGCGGACAAGTGGCCGATGATTATTCTGCCCCGCCCGCACTGCATGCCGAAATTCAGCTGATCCGCACCGCACTCACAGCACTGCCGCAAACACAGGACAATTATGGGTTGGTTCATTATGATTTTGAGCTGGACAATGTCTTCTATGACGATGCCACGGGCATGCTCACACCCATTGATTTTGACGATGCAATGTACCACTGGTATGCGCTGGATGTAGAGCAAAGCCTCGATAGCATCCGTTCCGAATTGCCCGAAGCAGACCAAGGCTTTGCTGTGAAAGACTTTTTGGCCGGTTATCAGAAGGAAATGGGCATAGACGAGCGAATGCTGGAAGCGCTGCCTCTTTTCCGGCGCTTTTGCAATCTGTATCAATATGTCCGGTGTCTGCGTTCTCTGTATGAGCAATGGCAAAACGAGCCGGAATGGATGGTGGGGCTGCGGCGTAACATTGAGCGTACGATGAAGGAACGGGAGGCAACCTTTGGAACACCTTTGAGCTAATAACATCAAGGAAGCCGCCGTTTTTACAGCGGTGGCTTCTTTGATGCAAGGATTTATTGACCCGCGAACAACGCGCCCGCGCTCATTTCCAGGTAGTTATCGCCATAATACCCCGGGAAAGCGTCCTTCATTGCCTGCACAAACTCCTCCGCACTGCCGCTTTGCTCCGCCAATGCTTTGGTGGTCTCAAGGTAATCTATCTTTTCCGCAGCAATGTCAATTGTCCTTGGGATATCGTGGCCAGTGAAAATCAAGTCATAACCCTTGGCCTGAAACACCTTCATTTCATCAATCATGGCATCGATCATATTCATGCTCGCCAAAATGTTGTGCGTCTGAGATCCCAGCATGTGAGTGAAATAAATATTCAGCGCGGGGATTTCGATATCAAAGGCATCGCTGGTGGGAATGATGTTCAGCGTCAGGCCGCCAATCACCATCTCCCCTTCTTGCACAAGCTGATACGCCGTGGGCATGTTGCCATCAAAGATCGCCCCAAACGCTTCCACAAAGCCTGCGACCAGCCCTGCCTCCCCCAAGCCCTCGGAAGCGTAGGTGGGAACGCCGGCAAACACATCCGCGCCCGCCGGATGGTACGCCACAATCACAGCGGTGAGCGGCTTGCCAAGGTCTTCGATATAGGCCGCCAGTGCGTCCAGATTATCGTAAAAACCGATCAGCTCGATCAGGACCAGGCCATCCGCTGTTTCGAGGATGAAGTTCTCATCGGCAATCAAATCGCCCGTTTCATAGGCGTGGAGCTTCACCTCGCCAAAATCATACACCCGCATGGTGCCAACGGACAGTGCAATTTCCTGTGCCACGGGGGCCGCGGCAAACGCGGACAGGCTGGCGGCGATCAGTAGAAGGGTCAAGAGGCATGCAAAAATCTTTTTCATGGTTGTTCTCCTTATTAAAGTTTTATCGTGTTGCCGCCCTCGGCAAACGAAAAGGTATCCACCTGCTTGGCATCGATATACAGAAGCTCAAACACCGGGTTTTCCGGCTCGCCATAGATGCCCTGAATGGGCGGGTTTTCGCGAAGCGCGCGCGCTTTCCCGTTCAGATCATCCACAAACACCGCTTTGCCGCTCACCGCTACAGACTCGAAGGTTTGAGGGTTCCAGGTGCAAAAGCTGACATTGGGGTTGGCCTTGATTTGCCCGTACACAGGCTTTTGGTTGCTGGTGCAGAAATACACCTTGTTGCCTTCCGTCCACAGGGCTTGGAAAATGCGGGTGACAGCCGCTCCGTTTTCCACCGTGGCCATGGTGCCGTTGGGGTTTTCTGTGAGGAATGCTTGATAGTTTTTCATGGGGTTCGCCTCCTGAATGTTTTATATGAAGTAACCTTCATGGTTACATCATGTTGTAAAAAAAATTTGCTTTCTTTTGTTGATGTCAGCGTTGTATCTCCGACGATTACACCTTATCATAGGTTCGTTGTAATGTCAATAGTTACAACAAAAATATTTTTGAAAAATTATTGCGGCAATTCCAGCAGCAAATCCTTCAGCGTAACGCCCTTCAGGCTGTTCTCCATCGCGGCCTGCGCCACCTGCATGTGGCAGTCGAGCACGTGATGGATGTTCTTGCCCACCGGACAGTTGGGGTTTGGCATGTCATGAAAGCCAAACAGCCGGTCATTCTCAAAAAGCTCCACCGCCAAGGCAACGTCCAGCAGCGTGATATCCTCCGGCTTTTTGCAAAGATACGTCCCGCCCGTCCCGGCAAGCGCCTCAAGCAGCCCCGCTTTTTTGAGCTGGCTCATGATTTTGCGGATAATCACCGGGTTGGTGCCCACACTCCCGGCAATAAAATCGCTGGTCACCTTGTAGTTTTCTTTGAAGACCTCCACGCAGAGCAAAGTATGCACTGCCACGGAGAACCTGCTGCTGATTTGCATCCTCTTCACCTCCTGGACAGAATAGCACGATTGAGCTGTAATGTCAATAGTTACATGTCGGGAATATGGAAAATATCCAAATCATGGTTGACATCATAATCCAGATATGGTATTATGCACATATAGTCGGTTTTTATATTGCATTTTTAAGATATGATGATAAACGCCAGAGAAGTATTGCACTGCCCTGTACATATCCCATTATGCCCAAAGGAGTCTATCATGATCTGCATCAAACGAATCCTGCGCGACAAAGGGCGCTTTCTTCTTTTGCTGGCCGCGTTGGTGGTTGCCATGCTGCTGCTTGTGATGGCAACGCAGCTTCATGGCCAGTCCATTCTCAATGAGCAGACAATTGAAAACAATTGCCGCACCACCGCGCTGCGGCAGGTTTTATGGCATATGGAGACTTATGATAATGGAAGATCTTTTGCTTTTCGTACCGTTGATGCGAATACTATACAGACGCTCAACACACAGTGCAATGCTATCCTCAGCATTAACGAGGGACTGTTCTGTTCCGCAGTAATACCCGAAACACAAAGCCTACTGCCACAAGATATTGCTTCTATCAGAAGCATGACACATTGTGAGAGAACTGCGATGTTTGCTGTCCGTATCAACTCTATTGATATTATAGAGGTCAACTATGCAGGGACGGACTTTCTGGAAAACGGAGAAACGCGAACGGTATATCAGGAGTACTACATGATTACTGCCGAGGTGGTTGATACGCTTGCACTTCATCATCAGCTTGATCCGCCCAGCAAAGTAGAGATTCATGGTACATGGCTGAATGAAGCCGTAGAGGTTCCTTTTGAGGTGGGTCAAGAGTACATCATCATGGGGACATACGATCCCAAGCAGCCTGAATATGCTTCCCTTTCCATTGGCCCCAAAGGGGTAATTGCCAAGGAAAAACAACAGGTAATTATAACGGGAACTCAATATTTGATGCTGGACCAGTATGCTGGGATAGAAACAATTTTAGGGCTACGTAATGACTTGACGATGAAAACAAGAAATTCTTCTGCGCCTGTTGCAGGAAAGGACGGTCTTCTGCGCATTTACGCACAGCAGCCTGAGGACTATCCCCTGTATGTTGTTCCCGGTGATGAACGGGCAGATGCCATGTTGGACTTTGTACAAACCAATATCAACCTGCTGGGCGTATTTGCCGTAGACGATCTATACACCGTGCCTTTGTTTGCCACACAGGACGCCTATATTTCTCAAGGCCGCGCTTTTACGGCTGCAGAAAACGAAGCGGGAGCCAAGGTGTGCCTGATCAGTGATACCTTTGCTAGAAAAAACAGCCTTGCCGTGGGGCAAACAATCCCTATTCAATTTTACGACAATTTTTTGCTGAATGATCTCAGTGCGTTAGGGATGTCCTACTACATGTCCCAGCTCATCCCGGGGCAAACACCCACTGCCGAAGGTGAATACACCATCATCGGTTTTTACCACGCCGTGGAATGGCAAATTGGCCCCTTTTGCTTCTCCCCCAACACCATCTTCATCCCCAAGGGCAGCATGCCCTGCAAGGGGCAGGCAGAGCTGCGATGCATAGATAGCTTGTCGCTGAAAAACGGTCAGGAAACGACCTTCTGGGAAATGGTGAACGATCTTGGCCTGCCACGGGAGCTGTATAAAGTATACGATAACGGCTACGGTGATTATTCGGAAAGCCTTGCAGCCATGAAGGCAGACTCGCAGTTTGTATTCCTGGCCTGTGCACTGTTGTATATAGTCATTCTATTAGCCGTGCTGCTGCTCATGCTGCGCTCACTCAAAAAGGACGCGGCTATTCTCCGTCGCATCGGCAGCAGCAGGCCCTACTCCCGCCTGTATATGCTGGGCTGTTTGGTGCCGATTATTGCCTTGGCGGCACTGATCACCTATGGGCTATCAAAGCTCATTCAGGCCCCGTTGATAACGGCCTTTGGCAAGCTGTATACATTAGAAAAGCCCCTGCTTTCAACCCTGACTGAAACCACCGGCCTGTTATCCATCGAGATCAGCAATTTGCCTACGCTGGCTGGCCTGGGTGCGGCATTGATTGCTGCGCTGGTCATCGCCAGCCTGCTTTGCTGCGTGGGGCGGGAAAGGAGCCTGAAATGAACCTATTGTCTTACGCTTTGCTGCACATGCGCCGCCAATGGAAGGAAACCATGGCGATTCTGCTGGCTTTTCTGGCGGTGTTGGGGCTGATAATGGCCTTGCAGCAATCCATGCAGTCCCGTCAGGATACGCTGGACGGCATGGTGGCCGCCATCACGGTTCGGGGGCTGGTGACTGATCCTACCGGAACAAAGACTGACAATTTGCAAATCTCATCCACATTTTATTACGCTATGCTGCACGCGGATGATACGCAGCCGTACGTAAAGGACGTGTGTCTCAAATCTACCGTTCCCTGTACCATCAAAGGAGACACATCCAGCACATCCAGGCAGATCACGATTATCACGCGCGAGGAGGCGGACTATCCCCTGCGCCAGAGTGGAGCCGTCCAATACAATACGGGCTATGACGCCACGCTGTGGCAGGGTGCCGAGCTGGCTTGCGTAGTAAGCCAAAGCCTGCAAAGCCTGTGCTATACCGATACAGATGGCAAGCAGTATATTGATGTAACCGCTATCTTGATGAAAGGGATGGCGGTGGAAACTGCCATGAGCATTTCCCTGCCTGTTGCGGGCATCGCCATAACGGGTGAAGCCATCTATTGTCCCTGGCTGGCGTGGGAACAAGTATGTTCCGAGGCTCAGTCCCTTTACGGCATATTGGCAGACAGCTTTTCTTTCGCCATCAAGGACAACCGGTATCTGGATGAATATCGGGAAAAAGCCATTGTTCATTTTGGAGAGGTCCATGCAAACAATCCAGATAAAAGCTATACGTACGGCATGGTCATCCAGGACGACCAATACCTGAAGCTCACCCTGGCGGCCGAGAAAAACCTGGTGATCTTCCGTCTGATCCAGCCGATATTGTATATCAGCGCCATCGGCGCGGGTGCGCTGGTGATGATGCTGCAGATGCGCGCACGCAAGACCGAGCTGGCCATCCTGCGCACGCAAGGCGACAAGCCCATCGGTATTCTTGCGCAGTGCATGCTTGAATACGGGCTGCTGTGCCTGCTGGGCGCGCTGCTGTTGTGCCTGATCTGGCCGGATGCCGTGCTGCGTCATGGCGTGGGGGTGCTGTTGGCGTTCCTCACAGGTGCGCTGATTTCCATCGGCTATTTCGTGTCGGTGCCGCTCATTTCGCAGATTAAAGAGTTGGAGGAATAAGCATGCTGCGTTTGGAACAGGTCTCCTATTCGTATATTGGCAAGAACGTACGCGTGGATGCCGTGCGGGAGTTCAGCTATCATTTTGAGCCGGCCGTGTTCTATGCCATCATGGGCCCCAGCGGCAGCGGCAAAAGCACGCTGCTGCACCTGATCAGTGCGCTGGACAAACCCACCAGAGGCGATATTTTCTTTGATGAGAAGAACATCAGCACCATCGACCCCGGCGCGTACCGCCTGAAGGATGTGTCACTGATCTTCCAAAACTTCTGCCTGCTCCCCTTTATGACGGTGCTGGAAAACGTGATGCACCCGGCCAGGCTGGGCAAACGCCCCGCCGCCAAGGCCAAGGCCGACGCCATCGCGCAGCTGAACAAGCTGGGGCTGGACGATACATACTATAACCGCCTGCCACGCACGCTCTCTGGCGGCGAACAGCAGCGCGTAGCCATTGCCCGCGCCATGTGCACTGGCAGCCGTCTGCTGCTGGCGGACGAGCCAACCGGCAACCTGGATTCCACCAATGCCGAGCTGATTGCCGATATCTTCTCCCGCCTCGCACACGAAGCACAGCGCACCGTGATTATGGTGACCCACGATGCCGCCGTAGCTGAAAAAGCCGATGTGGTGCTGAGATTGAAGGATGGGCGTATCGCCAGTTAATACTAATTCGCATCTAAAATCGATAGTCGCAGACGTGCCTTTTCCGCCAATGCGGCACTCCGAATTCTTGAAATAGCGCTGCTATTCCTGCGAATTCTACGTTTGCCTTGACGAAAAATTCACGCCTGCTTTGTATCGATTTTAGAAGCTCATTAGTATAATAATCGCAC
>JAVBRU010000017.1:0-71910 GCA_031547595.1 Eubacteriales bacterium | reverse complement strand
TCGCAGTATTCGTTGTACATGGGGTTGAGGGTGCTTTCCGCTTCACCCCGAATCTCCAGCTGTGCGGCGTGCGCGTCCAGCAGCGCTTCGCAGGCTTCATCTATGCCGCCCCGCACCACGGTGAGGTACGCTTCTGGCAATACAAGCTCTTCGCCAGGTGCCAAAGTCTTTCTGAAATGTCCGTCCTCAAACCCTGCCAGGCCACCAGCCAGCACCACATCCTCCTTCTGGCGGAACAGCTCCATGTTCCATGAGCCTGCCCACGCCACCGTAGCTGCCCAGGTCACATGGCGCTTTTCAGCCTCCAGCGCCATCAAAGGGAACCAGCCGCGCACCGGCAAAGTGCCTGCCTGGCTGATACGCACGCTCTTTGTGGCCCAGCGGGACCAGGAGGTTTCGAAATTCAGTTCTTCCAGTGTCTGGCTCTGGTGCCGCCCTTCGCACGACCAAAAGGACGAGAAGCGGTGCAGCCGCATACAATCGGGTGCCAACCCATCCTCAAAGGGCGTCATGCCGCTGATGCAAAAAGAGGCTGCGTGATCGATCGTCACGGGCGTATTCCCTGTGTTTTTCACCGCCGTGCGGCAGCGCAGGGAACGGCCAAGCGGTGCAAGCTCCTGTGTGTACTGAAGCCCATGCGCGCCGGAGAGCACGGTTTTTACGCCCGTTGGCGTAGCCTCTTGTTTGACAATACGCATCGATGCCGCCGTGTTGGAGCCCAGCATCGTGAATCCTGGCGCATAGGGCACCTGGTGCCCGTCGCCCCGCACATGCAATTGCACCAGCGGTGCGGCGCTCTGCAGCTTGCTTTCCCGCACCTGGTCCCGCATCTTCACGGGCACTAACAGCATGGAGGGTATCCCATTTTGTTCACAGAATAGCGCCTCGACTTCTCCCATCACCCAGGCGGACTGCAGCATACAAGACCTCTTTCTACGCTTTTATCATTTGCTAAAGCGAATATCCTTGATAAAGGAGTTGACCGTAAAATACGGATTCATCAGCGAAGTGATGGCCTCGCCGTTGATCACGAAATTCTCAAAGCTGACATTCTGGACCAGCTTATCCTGGCTCCAGCCGTTCAGCAGAATTTGATTCGCGATCTTGCCGGTGTTCCGGCTGTTGCAGGTGATATTGCGCAGCGTTACACCATCCACACCGCCGGGAAAAGTCTGGTTGCCCGCAACGGTGCCAAACCAGAAGCTATCTTTGAATGTGAAGCATACCAAGCGCTGGCAGTTATTGACGCGGATATCCTCCCAGAGGATGTTGCGGATGTAGGTGCCGTGGATGGGCACGATGGAGATCACCGCGCGTTCGTCCAGCCGCTCGTGATTGTCCCGGTCGTCATAGGAATACAGCACATCGATATCGCGGAAAGAGATGTTATCGTAGTAGGCAGCCATGCTCTCCTCGCCCACCACCATGGCATTGTTGCAGTCGTTCCACAGCTGGCAGCCGGATACATGAATGTTCTCGTTGGCGGGCGCGTCCTTCGGCTCGGCCGCAGAGCTCAGCCCCTTGATGGTGATGCAGTCGTCACAGGAACGCAGGAAGCTGTCCCGCACCGTCACGTTCTGGCTGTTGCTGATGTCCAGCGCGTCCACGCTGGCATACTGGGTGCTGACCACGCGATAATTCTCGATCAGCACGTCTTTGGAGTAATATACATGGGTAGTCCAATTTTGGGTGCGGTGCACATGCGCGATGACGCCGCGTATGGTGACGTTCTGCGCGTTGTTGAGGGTGATCACGATGTTGCCATACTGGGGGTTGACGGCGCTCATTTTGTCCATCATGATGATGCCGCTGCCAGCAATGGTGACGTCCTTTGCGTTTTCTACAACCACCGGGGCATTGAGCACCGCGCCTGCCGCCACATACAGCGTCATGCCGCTTGACAGCTTCACCTGCGTGTGGCTCATGTCGTGATAGCCAGGGCCATAATAGATCGTGGTGAAGCTGCTTTTTATTTCGGCCTCATTTTCGTCAATGGCATTGGTGAACAGGTGCAGCACAATGCCCTGATAATCATCGTTGAACACAAAGCTGAGATTGGTGTCAGGATCAGTGATCAATAAGGTGATCGCAGTGCCCTCTACACTCCATTCAAGCCCCTCCGGCTCCGGCAGAAGCTTTACGCTTTTGAAAGCAAAGCCCACTTCGATCTTCACTTCCACCGCCGCGCCTTCGCGGAAATTGAAATACGCGAAGTTCACTTCCTCGTATTCCATGTTGTAATCGGAATACACGCCTACTTCCTTGCCCGCCGCCGTGACAGTGAACCACACCTTCTGGCTGGGCATGCCCTCTGGCACGGGGTATGCCTCCACATCCTCGCTGGCAAGCGCCAGGGGCAAGGCGGACAGCAAGAGCAACACCATGAGCAGCATTCCGATCGTTTTCATAATTTATACAATCTCCTTGCGAAGGCTTTGGGCATATTCCCGGGGCGTGGTGCCATAGGCTTCCCGGAAGCGCTTGGTGAAATAAGCGTGGCTGCAAAAGCCGGTCTGCTCGGCCACATTATTAACGGGGTACAGGTTGCCTGCCAGCAGCTCCCGCGCCTTTTCCAGGCGGAACTTGAGCAGGTAGTCTGAGGGGGACACGCTGTAATAGCGCATAAACAGCTTATACAGATAGCTTCTTGTGATGTTCAGCTGCTTGCAAATATCGCTGACGCCAAACTCCTGCTGATACTTTTCCGCAATCATCGTGATGGCCATATTGACGTACTGCGCGGACGCGTCGCTGCGCCTGTCCTTCTCCTCAAAGCCTTCCAGAAGCTCTGCCAAGAAAAAGTACAATTGCCCCAGCGCCATGCACTCGCCCCGCTCTGTCTTGAGCGTGGCGTAGGCATAGATTTGCTTCAATCGCTCGATATACACCGATATGTCTTTCAGTTGGAAGGTCTGCGAGCGCACCAAATGCGTAGCGTTGAGCACGATGACCGCACGAGTGCCCGTAAAGCCCAGCCAACGGTACTCCCACGGGTCGTCTGCGTCTGCAGTATACAATACCTCCTGATCGGGCGAGATGTAAAACCCCTCGCCTGCCTTTAGGGTGTACTGCTGCCCCTCAATACTGAGTGTGCCCTTGCCGGAAATGATGAAATGGATGATGTGAAAGCCCTTTTTTCCCGCCCAGTAATGGTTGGGATCGCACTTCTCATATCCGCATTCCAAGAGCGCCAGATCCAGGCCGTTCTCGTAGTACGTATAATAATTGCAGAAGGTATCGTTGTTGGTAAAGCCAGGCAGCGTGCGCCGCTGAACAATCTTGATCATGGCTTTTCTCCCTGTGCGCCGGGCCGCCGCAGGGACGACCCGGCATGAACACTTTTACTTCACCTGCCACAGTTCGTCAAAAGACGCCTGACAGGAGGATTTCATGGTTTCCACATAGGTGCGTGGGTTGATTCCGTTTTTGATGCCCCAGTCGTTCCACAGTACTTCATCCCGGAAATACGTAGATACTTCGCCAAGGATCGACACTGTGCGGCCATTGATCATCTCAATGGTATCGAGGGATTCATCATCGAACACATACGGTTCCCACTGGGAGACAACATCGTTGTCCAAACGCCAGTCGTAGGGTGCCATGAACTCGGTGACGATGGCAGCAATGGCCTCTTTGTCTTCCACCATGGGCTGCATAAAGATGCCGGAGGGACAGCTTTGCGCGTTCACATAATCCTCGGCGGACGGGCCCTTGGGGATGAGCAGGATGCCAAACTCGTCATCCTCCAAATCCTCAAAGTAGTCCATCAGGTTCCAGGACGCCACAGAGTAGAACGCAGTCTTGCCCATGCGCCACAGCCCTTCCCAGCTGCCCCAGGCAGTGGAGCCCATGTAGCACACTTGGTCTACCCAGTACAGGTCGTAGCAGAATTGAATGGCCTCTACCACCTTCGGGTCGTCCAGGTTGTAGCTGTAGTGGAAATTCTCGTCCACGCTGACCGGTGATGCGCCATTGGCATACACAAACGCTTCGGGACAGGTGGGGCAAGTGCCGTAGGAGCCAAAGCCGTATACGTCAATCGCGCCATCGTTGTTGGTGTCGCGGGTACATTTGATGGCCAGCTCGCGCAGCTTTTCCCAGGTCCACTCGCCATTTGCCTGTAAGTCATACAGGTATTCGTCTGTAATGCCATTCTCCGCACAAATGCGCTTGTTGAACAGGATCACATGCCCCAACGCATCGTCCCAGTTGGTGATGCCATAATGCTGGCCATTCATCATCCACTGATCATTGGCGGACTGGTTCCACATCGGGTCGTCAAAATCAAAGTAATCGTCCAGTGGCACCACCAGACCATTGTCGATCCACTTGGGGATCGTCTGGCTGTAGCCCGTCCAGAACGCGTCGGCAATCTTCTCGCCGGACATCGCTTGGATGTTGATGATAGACATGTAGGAATGCCAATCACCGGTGTATACAAACTTTAGGTTGCAATTATACTTTCTGTTGATGGTCTCAATCAGCTGCATGCTTTCCAGATATGTCACGCTGGTCTCTTTGGGCGTCATATCAAACCAGTGGGCGATGGTCACATCCCGGCCGCCAAGGTCGTAGGTTTTTTCTTCCGCCATCGCGGCAAAGGGCACAAGCAGGCACAGAATTAGTAAGCATGTGATGTTTTTTTTCATTTCTGATCCTCCCTTACTGCGCCAAATCGCCGGTGCGGGTAATGTTGAGATACCACCAAGGATCATCCCAACCGCCATTGGCCTTGGTGTCGCACACCAGATAAATCTCGTCCCCGGCCTTCAGCTCCACGCCGTTATAGGCAAGCTCTGTCTGGGGCAGGCGGTGGCCTTCGCCCAGCCAGCTGTCCTCGCAGAACATCATTTCGCCGGCGATCCAGCAGCTCATATACACGCCGTCAGACGCGGGGATATAGTCGCCGCTCACTTCATGGTAATAACCTTCCGCCGCATAACCGGAGGACGAGCCACCAGAATAGGAAACCTGCACATCATACACGCCGTCATACTCGCACACCCACTTGAGCGCGGCGCTAAAGCCTGTGTCCCCCGCCAGGAAGCCGTCCTTGCGGATGGCAAACCAGTCGCCAAAGTATTCAACGGTCAAATCAGGCGTGGCAGGGTCAAGTGAGGCAATCACAGAACCCTCGGCGGGCTTCCACAGGCCAGTCTCGGTCTGCTCACATTCCTTGAAGGAAGCCAGATCCATGTTTTCGCCCGCATTGATCATGGTGCTGTACATCAGATACCAGCTCTGCTGCCCCATGGTTTTCAGTTTGGCACGGTTAGGATCGGAATTGCCGCCGTAGATATAGATCACTTCATCGGGAATTTCTGCGGCCAGGGCAGGCAAGGTCAGGCCGCAAAACAGGGTCAACATCAGGATACAGGCCAGCAACTTCTTCATGAATCATTTCCTCCTCATATTTTGTTCAAAGCAGTGGGAAAAACAGCTTCTATATGTACTATTATATACAAAACCTTGCCTGTTTTTCAATCCTCAAATGATGAAAAGACTATAACGAATGTTTCCTGGCCAGGTGGTATTACATACCAGTGAGGCCGGTGCGCTCCACGCCCTGCACAAAGAAGCGCTGGGCAATGATAAACAGCACAATCAGCGGCGCGATAATGAGCAGCGCACCCGTATTGGTGAGCATGGACAGTTTCATCGTATCGATCACCGAAGCACCGCCGCCCGCCCGCGATATCTGGAAGGCAAGGTTGTTGAGCAGTGTGGAAAATAGCGGCATGCTGGGCATATAGGTGCTGGCGGTGTACAAATCGTTCCACGTCCACACAAAGCTGAGCACCGATACCGTGATGAGCGCAGGCCCGGCGTTTGGCAGCATCACGCGAAGGAAAATCCGCCCCACGCCTGCGCCGTCCACCCACGCGGCTTCCTCCAGTTCGCCGGGCAGGCGCGTGAGAAATTGGCGCAGGATGTAGATAAACAGGCCGTTTTTGGTGGCCTGGCAGCCGAGGGACATCAGCAGCAGCGGCCAGGGCGTGCCAATCAGGGACTTCGGCGTCCAGCCAAATATCCGCAGCAGCCCATAGAAATCAAAATAGCGGTACTGCATATAGGTGGTCACCATGTAGGTCTGTTGTGGCACGACCAGCGTCATCATCACGGCAAAGAACAAAAGCTTCTTGCCAAAGAAGTTGAAGCGCGCAAACCCATAGGCCGCCAGCGTGCAAGCGCCAATTTGCACCACGGTGGCGAGTGTACTGATCCCAAGCGTGGTAAAGAAATACTTGGGGTAATCAATCAGCGACAGGACTTCCTTGAAGTTATCCAGCGTGATTTTCTTGGGCACCCATTTGACCGTCATATCGTACATATCGCTTCGCGACATAAACGCCACAGACATTTTGACCAGTATGGGATAGAGGATCACATAGCTAACGCCGATGATAATGCCAAGCCGGAACAGCTTCCACGCCCATCCTCCGGCGCGCTTGTGCAGCGGAACCCCCCGTTTTTTAGCCTTCATAGCGTTTCACCACCTTTCGCATCAAAAGCACCACCAGCCCCAGAAGCAACAGAATCAGGATTGTATATATCCAGGACATGGCGGCCGATAAGCCAAAGTTGAAATTATTGAACGCCATGTTTTCGATCATTGTCAGCGTGGCGTTGGTGGAGGCTGTGAATGAATCAATAATAGTAAATATCATACAGGTCATGATCATAGGGCTGGTCATGGGGAAGGTGATGCGCCAATAGCTCTCCCACGCGGAAGCGCCCTCGATGGAGGCGACCTCGTACATGGTGGGCGGGATGGACTGCAGCGCGGCCAGGAAGATCAGCGTCTGCACACCGGAGAGGATGATAATGTCGTAAATCCTGTCTGCCGCGTTGGCCAGGTACAGCGCGATGTTTTGGGGCAGTACCCCGCTTGATATCAGCAACGACATCAAATTGTACGATTGCAGCCCGGTCAGCGACTCGCTGGCCTTGAAGCTGCCGCTGGCTCCCATCATGGATTGCAGCGCATCCCCGGCGTCAAAGTTCATCAGTGCGGGCGCAGCCAGCACCAGGGGCAGAAAAAACAGCGTGCGCACCAGCCAGCGGCCCTTGAAATTCTGGTTGAGGATGCTGGCGGCAAAGAAGGAAAAGATGGTAATCAGCGGTAGGTTTAGCAGCATGTTCAGCAGCGATTGCACTGCTTTTTCGCGAAAGGTGGTGTTGACCAGCAGCGCATCATAGAAGTTTTGGATGCCGTTGAATACGGTAGAAAAGCCTGTGGCGGAGATGTTGACGGTGGAGAAAGCGAACTGGATCGACCGCGCCGCCGGAATGCCAAACTGGAACACCAGCCCAAACAACAACGGAATGACAAACAAATAGCCATACCGCGCTTTTTTGCGGGATAAAGTCATCATCTTCTTTTTCTTCATACGCCATCACCCGCCTTTACCGCCGCGAAACCATAGGCCGGCACCTCTGTGCCCGCTACCTGTACGGCATCGGCAGAATAGTTGACCACCACGCGCGTGCCATCGGCATAGGTGGTGATATACACATTGAACTGATAACGCGAATGATCTGTGATCTCGATGCCCGCCAGGGGCAGCAGCACCTCTGACGCGCGGGCATAGTCCTGCCGGATGGTCTCTTCCCAATCTGCAAAGCGCCCGCGGTTGATGTAGCTATAATCTGTATCCTTGAGCAGCGCCGTCGTCTGCCAGCTGAGGGTGTATTGCAGCCCCGCACCAAACTCCACAGCGTTCAGCAGCGCCATGCGGTAATCATCCGCATAGTTGAGCGGCTCCGAAACATAATCAATGCTGCCGCGCACAACGGCCTGGTAGAAAGGCACGCTTTCGTCCGTCACGCGGAAACCGCTGTCCGAGCACGGCAGATCGTAGATGCCGTCGGCATAGGACAGCGCATACAAGTTGGGGTTCGCCACGCCAAGAGATAAGCTTTCGTGCAGCGCTGCCAGGGCGCTGACCTGTACTTCCTGCATGGCCACGCGGTGCTGCGGCGCACTGGAGGTGAAATCCGAATACAAACTGTTGCCGATATCCCCCACTAAAGCAAAATCCATGCCTGCCTTTTGCGCATCTTTTTGGAGGGCCGCCGTGGCTTCGGCCAGCTTGCGGGCGTTCAGCTGATAAATCGCGCGCCCGTCATACCGGCGATAGCGGCTGAGGTAGTCATAGTAATACCGCACCGCGATATCGCGGCACAGATCGCGCGCGCAATCACGGGAAGATGAAAATCCGCTTTGTTTGAACGCCGTGGCCAGATAGATTTCGGGCATCAAGCAAAAGCCCTCTTGCTTTGCCGTCTGCACCAAAGCAAGCAGCGCGTCCTTGCCGCCCAGTGCGCCCTCGGCATAAATGCCCTTGAACGCGCCTTGATCCATGCCGCCGCTCAAGGCACCCTCCAGCCGCAGCCACACGGTGCCCGATACCTCTGCCAGCGTCCGCGCCATATCGGCCACTTCAGTATAAGAGGTCATGGCCTCCATGCTATCCACCGGTAAACCTGCCACGATGTCCGTGCTGGGCACGGCGCAGATGATATCCGCCGCAAGGGGGTAGGACGGGCCGGGGGCCGCTTTGAGTGTACCGTTTTCCAGCAGCGTCGCGCGGTATGCCTGCGCCATGCCCATATAGCTGCTTTGCTCTGCGGGCAGGGGCTGATAGCGCACCGTCACATCGCCCCGGTAGGGCTCGGTTTCAAAATATATCTGCTGGGTGTCCGAAAGGGTCATGCGGTCTACTGCGGTAGCCATCATGGACACATATGCGGTGTTGTAGGAATTTTGCATGCCCGCCACCCGCGCGCACAGCGTGCACAGCGCTTCGCCTTGTTCCACTGTGGCAAGCAGCGCGGCCTGGCCGTTTTTGATGCCAAACACAGGCAGGGACGCCTTTTTATCCGCCACATAGGCGCTCTTGGTGTTGCTGACGGTGTCCTCGCCATACAGGCGCATGGCAAAGGGCGTTTCGGCAGTTTTGCCGTTGTTATAATAGATCAGCGTGCCCGAACCGTCCGGCAGCAGCATATAGCCCTTTTCTGTTTTACCGCCCGCGCCGAAATATTCCAGAATACGGATTTCGTTTGGTGGGATAGCAGCATCATAATCCAGCGCATCGCCCTTCACAGTGGCCACCAGCGCACCGTTCTCCAGCCGGTAAGACAGCGTGAGGGCAAAGAACGCGCGGGAGGAGGCCTCGGTGATCACGCCGTTCTCGGCGTTGTCATAATCAAGGTCATCCCAGGTGTAGCCGCACTCATCCAGATAGGCGCGGATTTTTTTGAGGATGCGGGTGGAATCCTTGGTGAGGTAATACACATCGCCGTTTTCTACGTTGGGATACTTGACCTTCAGCTTGTCGATGTAGGATTGATCCTGGCCTGTGATGGAGGCAAGGCGGTAATTGCCCAACAGATCCTCCTTGGATGCGTCATCCAGCGGGGCGATGAACTCGTCCATACGCTCTTTGCTGATCTGCTGGGGCACGTCCGCCAGCGTCACGGTGGTTTTGCCTAACCGATAATGCACCAGCAGCTCTTTTTCGGTGCTCTCAAACGTCATATTGCCATAGGCGATACAATCGTTATAACTGTCCATCTGCCCGTACGCGCCCCGGGCATCATAATACGCCACCGTCACCTGTGCGCCAAGGCGCAGGCGCGTGGTGCCCTCCACCATGGTTTCCTGCGCGCGATCCTGCGGGTTGGAATACCAGATATGCCCGGTGCCACTCTCCTGCAAGGCGACCTCTGCCGTGGCGGCGTTGAAATACAGGGTTGCCTTTTCATCCGCCAGCACCTGCTCAAAGCCTGTGGCCAACACGGTGTCATACCCGTCCTGATTGATCTGCGCCAAAGAAGGCAGCACACCGTCCGAGCGGCTCAGCCCGTCCGCGCTTCTGGCGACACCCTCGGTCTCAATATGCAGCTGCGAGGCATCCACAGAAAACACCGCCGATATAAACACCGACGAAAGCCCCAGCACCAGCGCAGCAGCCAGCACCAGCGCCAGCAGCCGTTTATGATAGCTCTTCAAAAAGCATCCCTCCTTCCCCGCTTATATACGGAACACCATCTCGCGGTAGATTTGCATCACAAAGCCCCCGACCTCAAACAGCAAATTGAGGAACAAGTATGCCAGGAACACGATGATCGCCATGGCCAGCGCTGTGACCAGCGCCGCCGCCACGGTACGGGACATTGTGAACCCGTGCGCCAGCATGTTGCCGGCCAGCAGCAAGAAGATCGTATAAATCCACAGGCCATAGTACAGCACATAATAGATGCTGCCCTCATCGATCGTGAGCACATTGGACAGCACCAACAGCACCACCTGCCCCAGTACCATCGGCATCAGCCCATAGCACACGGCGGTGTAGATATCCTTGATCCTGCCCTCGCCCTCCATCAGCGTTGTGATGCACCAGTTGGCCGCCACAAACAGGAGGATGGGCAAAAACACCGTGACGGCAGTCAGCAAGGGATTGACATCCGTAGTGCCGCCATACAGGAAGCCCGTCAGGGTGCCGCGCACCACCGCCATCACTACGTACAATAGTAGAATCGTAGTAGCGCCGGACAGTGTGCCCTGATGCTCGTACTTCAGTTCATGGAAGCCCTTGAAGGGATGCAGCATGCAGTAGATCGAAAAATCCACGCTTTCCATCAGCCGGTCCGCCCATCTGCCAAAGCGGGAGCGCGGCGTCCATTCCTTCTTTGGTTTTGGTGCGCCGGGTTTTTTGAACTTCTTCCACAGCGGCACAGCCACCGCCGCCACAAGTGCCATCGCGATCACCGCAAATATCGCACCAAAGTTCCGGTCGAACACTTCGCGGCGGTATTGATCCAGCGCGCGGCTGTAATACATGCGGCTGGAAGCCAAACGGAAGGATACCATGGCGTCCTTGTATGCTCCCTCGCGCATCTGCGCCTTGCCGATGCCAAGGTAGGCCAGCTCGCTGTTGGTATTATAGCGGAATGCTTCCATGAAGCTTTTACGGCTGCTCTCATACTGGCCGTTGTTGTAATCCAAAATGCCCTGGATCAGGCATTGGCCATAGGCCGTGGGCTGATAGATGGTGATCTGCCCTTTGGAGGAATCAGCCACGTAGAGGGTGAAGCCTAGGTTGTCAATCGCGGAGGGCACGGTGATGTTGCCGTCCTGCCCGCCCAGGCCCCCAAATGCAAACAGCATTTCACTGTCGCTGCTGTATAGATAGATCTTGCTGCGGCGCTGATCGACGCACGCAAACATGCCGCCCTCCAGGCATGCAATATCGCCCAGCACAGACGCGCCCACGGCGCGGCCGTTATACAGGTTGCCCAAATCGCCCGTCAGCGGGATGCCGGTGTTGTTGATCAGCACATCGTTGCCGCCGGGGTTGAGGCGCTGCACGGAGTTGGCCATGGTGCTTTGCTCCGCCTGCGAGGTGGCCAGGATAAAGCCTTTTTCGTCCAGATCGGCGTTGATGTAGGTGACGGGCAAGAAGGAGGTCATGCTTTTTAGTTGCTCGCGGGTGGACAGCGTGCGCCAGAACAAATCCCACAGCGAGGGCTTGACCGGGATGGTGCCCGAATACCCCTGGAACTCGCCTGCCTGATCGATGGTGACAAGCCCTTCATAGATGCCCTCGCACACGATGCTGATCTCGCCCTGCGCGGTGACGACCACCTTCTGGGGCTTAAAATCCACGCCGTTCGCAAACTGCGGGGAGTTTGGCTTGCCATACACCGCCACGGTTTCGCCGTCCCGTGTCAGCTTCACCACGCGGCGGTTGCCGGTGTCTGCCACATACACATCCGCGCCGGACACATACACGCCGCGCGGCTGGGCAAAGGCCACACCGCCCGCATGAGTAAACACCTCTGCTTCAGAAAAATCAACAGTTGTCCGCACGATGCGGTTGTTATCGGTATCAGCCAGCCAGACATCGCCGGTTTTCTCGTCCACAAACAGGTCGGACAGGGTTTTGAAGGAGGTCAGCCCCATATCCGACGCGCGTACCACGCGCACCGGCACGTAGGCTGTGGCCGCGGCCAGCTCCGCTGCGCCTTCGAAGGAGTAATTATATGTTTCATAGGCACCCGTCCGCTCCGTCACGGCATGGGCGGAAGGCGCGGGAATCAAAAACAGGCAGAAAAGCAGCGCCAAGACGCGGCGTACGTTCCGCATACCGTTTCCCCCTTTCAATCCTTCATGCCGGAGCTGTTCATCGTTTCGATGATGCGGCTCTGAGAGCAGACAAACGTGATGATGGGCACACTGAGCATCACTAGCGACACCGCCGCCGACACGCCGGTGCGGGCGATACCGCCAGACAGTATCTGCCCCAGTGCCTGGGGCATGGTTTTGAGTTCTTCGCTGAAGGTATAGGGCGATATGGCGTTCCACAGTGATTGGATCATCAATATGATCAGCGTCAGCCACGCGGGCTTCACCATCGGCATGGCGATCGTGGCCCAGATACGCCATTCGCTGGCGCCGTCGATGCGCGCGGCCTCAATCACGGAGTCCGGTAGCGTCTCCATAAACTGCTTGATCAGGTACAGCCCCAGCGAATACTGCATTGCGGGCAGCAGCGTGGCCAGGTATGTATCCAGTAAGCCCAGCTTGGAGATGATGATATAGCTTGGCACCTGCGTCACCGCGGGCGAGAACATCAGCGACAGCACAATGGCACTGAAAATCAAATTGCGCCCGGGAAACTTGTGCCGCGCCAGGGGATACGCCGCCAGCGAGGCAAACACCAAATGCCCCACTGTGCCCAGCACCGTCAGTGTGACGGTATTGAACAGGTACCGGGAAAAGGGCACCCAGCTTTGGGACATCAGCTGTATCATGGAACGGAAGTTGTCCAGCGTGGGATTGTTCACCATCAGCTTTGGCGGATAGATAAACAGCTCATCCAGCGGTTTGAAGGCGTTGACCACCACAAACACCAGCGGCAGCAGCATAAACGCACCCAGCACCAGCAGGAAGAACAACGACATGATATTGCCGCCCCGGCTGCGGTTGATGCGCGCGCTGGTACGGCGGTGGGCTTTCTTGTTCATCAATTGCCCACCTTTCTGAGCATACTTTGCACCAGCTTGTTGCTGCCCACCATCAGGATAAACAGGATGACAGCAATGGCTGATGCATAGCCCATTTCAAAACGGGTATACCCATAATCGGTAATATGGTTGACAATGGTATGCGCGGCGTAGTCTACCGATGGCAGGCCGGCGAGCCGCGCACTCACGTCCCCGGCGCCAAACGCGGCCGTGATTTGCATCACCGCGCCAAACATCAATTGCGGGCGCATGGAGGGCAGCGTGATATACCAAAGCTCCTGCCAGCGGTTGGTGACGCCGTCCACACTGCCCGCCTCATACAGCGAATGATCCACATTTTGAAGGCCTGCGATAAAGGACAGAAAACTGGTGCCAAGGCTGAGCCACAAAGACACGATGATGACCACCGCCATGATGTAGTGGCTGTCCTCCAGCCATTTGATGGCATCGGTGATCACGCCAAGGTTGGTAAGAATGGAGTTGATATAGCCATAGCTGTCCGAGGAAAACATGATCTGCCAAATCATAAACACCGCGCCGGAGATGGAGGGTGCATAGAAAACAGTGGTCATGATGGCGCGGGGCAGCGGTTTAAAATCGCTGATCATCCACGCCAGAAGGAAGCACGCGGCATAGCTGACAGGGCCGGTGATGGCGGCAATGAGCAGCGTGTTTCGAAGCGCGGTGAGGAACACCTCATCGTGCAAAAACAGCGTGCGATAGTTGTCCAGCAGCACAAAGCGCGGGCTTTCAAACAGGTTATAGCTGGTAAAACTCAGCCCCATCGATATCAACACCGGTGCCACCGTGAACACGATGAACAGCGTGAGGAATGGCGCCAGCATCAGATAGGAAACGCGGTTTTTGCGCATTTCCTGCAATAGGTTGCTCCTACTCACCGCTTCTCACCTCCAGCCCAAATTCCTTGCGCTTCACGGTAATTTCCGCATCGATGTTCTTCACATAATCCAGCAGCGTTTCGCCGGGGTTTTCTTTGTAGTTGAGCACCCTGCGGAAGGCGTTGTTTAAATGCCGGGAGGTGAAATAGCCGCCCGGCACTTCCGGGATGCCTTGCACGTTCGCCCACTGTTCGTTCAGAATCTTCAACTCGGACGCAGACCAGGGCATGCTGGTGAACGCCTCCACATTGGCAGATGGATAGCGCGCGGACACGCCCAGCTGGTTCTCCACATCCTTGCCATACTGGGTTTGGATTTCCGTACTCGTCCACCACTTCATAAATTCCCACGCAGCTTCCTTGTCTTTTGCCGCAGAAAGCAGCATGCAGCAGATGCCTGTGCTGGCCACGCTGTGATCCACCGTTTCATCTGCCTGCACTGTGCCCGGCACCTCGGCAAAGCTCCACATGCCGCGAATTTCCGGCGCGGCTACCTGCAGGAGGTTATAGAACACAAAATCCTCAATCACGATGGGCATTTCGCCGCTTCTAAACCGCGTGAGCGCGTCATACTTGACGGGCAATTTATAGTCCACATACAGCGATACCCAGAGTGCAAACGCATCCTTCGCTTCCTGAGAGCTGAGGCCGCTGCGGGTGTTGCCGTCCAGATACATCGCACCGCCACGCTGATACAAGAGCATCGCCATGCTGGACAGCGCGGTGTGCGAGCCTGCGGCGCTGTTTGGCGGCTGGATGCCTACCGTCATATTGCGGCGCTGTAAACGGCCGATCACATGCACCATCTCGTCCCAGGTGGTGGGCACGGCTAGGCCCAGCTCCTCCAGCACATCGGTGCGGTAGAACATCACAGAAAATGTCTGCGTCTCCGGCAGGGCATACACGCCGCCCTCCAACCGATAAGGAAGCATGGCGCTATCGCGGAAACGTGCCGCAATCTCTTCATAATCATCAAACTGGGTCAGGTCGTATGCGGCTTTTCGCACGGCGTAGTTCACAGGCTCCGAGTTGCCCAGCTGCAGCACCACATCCGGCCCCGCGCCGGAGGCCGTGGCGTTCATCAGCTGGCCTTGCACGAGCTTCAAATTGACGGTGATGTTGCTCTCGGGCGTAAAAGAATTCTCGATCAGCTGCTTGATAATATTGGCCTGATCACGCCCGGCGGATACCCACACTTCAATGGTGCGAAGGTCGTCGCTCTTTTCCAGCGCGCCAATCACGCTGTAATCCACCACAAAGGAGGAGTGGAACAGTTGCAGCTCGTGCAAAAGCTGTGCGCCCATGCCGGCCTCGGCCTTGGACAGCGCTTCGGCATCCGCGCCCAGGATATAGATTTTGTCCAGCTCTAAAGGCAGCTGCTTGATCTGCACCAGCCACGCGCCCAGGGAACCGATGTTGTCCTTGAAAGCGCTCAAGCGCTTTTGAATGGTCTCGGGTTTTTTGCAAAACTCCTGCAATTGCACGGTCAGCGTTTGCAAAATGCCATTCATGCTGCCGCGCTTGCCCGTGATGGCAAGAAGCTGCGCATCGCACTGCGCCAGCACCTTGGCCTGTTCCTCAAAAATGACAAATACCTCAGGGATGTTGGCCTCCAGCATATAATCACGGTAAAGATCGGGTGTGGTACCCATCATCATCACCACCCGGCGGTAGGCGGCGTTCAGCTGATACACCGCCTCCTCCGCCAGCGCCACGATATCCGATAGTGCTCCGATGGTAGCCTCCATACGCAGCACATGCTCGCCAGCTGTCAGATATATCTCATAGGGCAGCTCGATGTTCTGCCAGTTCATTTCATAATTGACACGGATGTCCGCAAGCTCCGCAAAGGGAATCTCTCCGTCAATAAACAGCTTTCGCGTGGTGAAAGAACCGCTGAGTACATCCTGCCGCGCGCGGAACGCGATTTTGTATAAGCCGTCCTCGGGCACAGAGAAAGCCCATTCGATCCATTGTCCCTGGGTGTTCCAGCTGCTCCCGCCGATGGTGTTGAGCCGGGTATACAGCGGGCTGTAGGGCGTGGTGAGCGGCGAGGAACGGTCGGTACGGCCATAGAGCACAGAATCGGACTTTCGAAGCGCCTGCTCGGCCTCCAGCGTGATGGTATCTACCGCCGCAGCGGTATAGCCCTTTTGTTGATATTCTGCCGCCACAGCGGCATAGGAAGGCAAAGCCTGGACGTTCTCAAACCACAGTCTTGCCACAGCCAGGGCTTCACGCCGCGCAGTCAAGGTCACCTGATGCTCGCCTTTGGAAAGATAAAACAGATAGGGCGCGGCGTATGTGCCGGTGTGATCCTCCACCCAGGCGGACACCCACGCGGGCGCTTCGTGCTGGCCGGGGATGATGTCGTTGCCTGCGGCATCCCGGCGTGTGCCGGGCGCTTGATTATCCTCCCAGATGCGGTAAAGGGTATTATACTGCGCTTCCGAAAACGCCAGCGCGCCGTCAATTTCCAAAGAAAACTCAATGTTCAATCCCTTGGCTGTGATTGGATAATACAGGATTCCTGCGTTATAGAGCCCCGCCGTTTCGCAGGCCACCGTGAAGGTAAGGGTTTCCTCTTCCTTGGCGATCCAGGCACTCTGCCCATCCAGCAGCTGCGGTTCCCCCTGCCCTGCGGCTTCCAAAACGCCATCTGGGCGCGGTGCACCGGCGTGGCCTGCAATATACTCTGTATAAGTAATACGCGCGGCAACGGTTCCCTCCGCCAACGCTCCATGGGATATCAGGATGCTCAGCATCATCGCCACAAGCCAGACCCGCTTCGCACGCATGTTTCCTTCACTCGCCTTTCCACGCCTTGACATGGCTGCTTATAATGAACTATTACAGGAAAATTTCTGTATACTACGGGCAAATATTGCCCCGATTACACATTCATTATAACAATACGTTCTTGAAAGGTACAACTCCCTAATGATGAAATAACTATAACAAATGTTTCTCAATATCTTCACATCCGCATTGAAAAAGGGAGCGACCCGGTGAGCTCCCCTTCAGTTTTCTATTCTTTTGTGATTCTAATTTTCATCGTGGCATCCGCTCCCGCGTCCTTCAAACCCATGCGCCAGAAGCGTCCAAGTATTCCGCGTACAGGAAGCACACGCCATGTGCATCCCCCATAAGGTGGGATAAAGCGCTAACCCGGAGGGCAGATTTTGCATTACCTGAACACCACCCCCAGCCAATACTGAAAGAGCGCACGAAAGCATTTGCTTTGAAGCAACGAAAAAGAACGCCTTGCGGCGTTCAAGAAGATCCGTACAGCAAACACACCAGGGCACATTATATCCCCGATTTCGCCGTCTGTTAAGGCAATGTTCTGGTAATGCTTGCAGAGGGGTGCTCTAATGTGATCCCTACACTGCCATAGGCAACGACCATATACGTGCCGCTGGTGACTTCGTAGGTGCCGCCGGCGGATGCCGGGTAGCCGCCCGTCCCGGAGCCATTCCAGCCCTTCACATAATCCCAATCCGACCCATTTTGCCTGTATAACACTACGAAAATCGTCACGTTATCACTGCCAATCGGATCAATAAAGCCATAGCAATCGGCTATGTTTCCGGAAAAAGTCAAGTTTGCTCTGATAGTTCTGGTATAGGAAAACATTGGCTTAATGATCAGATCATCTGCATTTTCCAGCGTAGGCTCTGCCGCTACTTTGGTCAAAGGTATGGCAAGGCAAGAAACGAGCAGGAGAACAGCCAGGGTTGTGAGGACAAGAAACTTTTTCATTGGGAAACCTCCTAATGTATATTGATATATTATATAATCAAATAAAACAGCTTTTTGTTACAGGTTGCAGCAAATTATAATATTTTTCTCATGCTTTCAACAATATGCATCACTGTTTCTTCCGTTTGATGTTTTACCGTCAATAAAAAACAGCTGTGCTCATTATACCAATAGACATCTACCCAGTCCCCTTTCATTACTACAAGGCCTTGCCGTCCTTGAATAACAATATTCTTCACCACAGCATTCTCTGTATCAAGGTGCGTTACACCTCCGACTCTATACTCGGAAAACTTAAAAATGATTTCTCCAGAGACACAATCCACATATGCGACATAGCTGTCCCGCGGATTTGATTCAATCTTTCCGACTTTCAACGTTCCCGGTGCATACGAAGGGAAATACATCCCGCCCCAGCCCTCCGGCACTTCAAGGGGCTCCACTTCCTCCTCTACCACCTCCAGCCGTGTATACTCTTTTTCTACGATGATCAGCAGGCGCATCACCGTAGCCCGGAAGCTATCGCTGAGGGCGATTGCTGCGCCCGTAGCAATGGCAATGCAGAGTATCGCAATGGCAGCGATTTTCCCGATAGCGGGCAGCGTATGCGTCACAAACCTCTGCCTATTTTTCTTGCGAAAATAGGCTCTGATCTGCCGCAGGTGCTTTTTTTCGTACTTGGCAAAGAACGCCTGTATTTCCGCATCTTCCTCAGGCGTCGTTTCGCCAAGCACTTGCAGCAGTTTTTCTGCCTCTCTGTCTGCGATCAGCTCCCCCAGCATATCGTACGACCTGTCTTGCAGGCTTCTCTCTTGCGGAACATCCGTCATGGGTTCTCCCCCTTTCTTTGGGTGACACTTTCTGCCATACGCTTTTTCGTCCTGGACAATGCGGTGCGCACAGCCTGCTGCGTCATTTGAAACGCTTCAGCTATTTCGCAAAACTCCAGATGCTCGATATGGCGTTTGCGGAATATCTCCTTGTCACGGTCGCTGAGGCCATCAAACGAGTTCAGTAGTTCTTCGGCACTGGCATTGTCAAAAGCAATCTGGTAAACGTCATCTTCACCCGGTATTGCTTCCAACGCATGCTGGTCTACATAGGCATCCTGGTGAACATTTTGCTTGTTGAGCTCAATCAGCCTGTTCTTGCAAACGTTTACAACTATTTTAACCAAATAAGACTCCCTTTTGTTACAAGGCAGGGGCTCAATTTTATAGATATATTTGCAGATGCGCTCTAGAGACGCACTGACGGCGTCCTCGACCTCGGCATAGTTCCTGCCAAAGAAGCTGACAGCTGTTTTGAACATCAGCCCGCGATGCTCTTCATACAGCTGAATGACCAATGTTTGCTCATCCGGATCGCTCAGCAACGCCATTGCCAAAGGCAACACCAAGCTGTATGCGGGAAGCATTTTGCCCGGATCAAAATTGTGCATCATGCGCTTCCATCCTTCGTGAAAATAGTTTTCGTGTTCCGCGGAAGATAGCAATATTATACTTTATCTTATGCCGGTATGCAAGGAGAAGCCGATGTGGATGCAAAAACAAACCCTCCTGCCGTGCCTTTTTTCGAAAAGCATGGCAGGAGGGGCGATAGTACATAGGTCAGTTGGACTTTTCGGGCAGGAAGCGCATAAACTCTTCGCCGGTGATGTTCTCTTTTTCTAGTAGATACTTCGAAATCTCATCCAGGATGGCGGTATTGGCTTTCAAAAGCGCGATGGCTTTCTCCTGACAAGAGAGCAAAATGCCGCGCACCTCTTCGTCAATCTTGGTTTCGGTCTCCGGCGAGCAGTTGGATACCGCGCGCCCGTCCAGATAGCGGTTTTGGATGCTCTCCAACCCCATAGGGCCAAAGCTGTCACTCATGCCATACTGCGCCACCATGCCCCGCGCCATCGCGGTGGCACGTTCGATATCGTTGGATGCGCCGGTGGTCATGGTGCCAAAGGTGACGATCTCTGCTGCGCGGCCGCCAAGCAGGGTGGAAATCTCGGCCAGCATTTCGTCCTTGGTCATGAGGTAGCGCTCTTCCTCGGGCATGTTCATGGTGTAGCCGAGGCTGCCCATGGTGCGGGGCACGATGGTGATCTTCTGTACAGGCTGGCTGTGAGTCTGCAGGGCACTGACCAGCGCATGACCAACCTCGTGATACGCCACCATGCGGCGCTCTTTCACGTTCATCACGCGGTCCTTCTTCTCTTTGCCCGCGATGACGACCTCCACTGCCTCCATCAAATCCTGCTGACGGACGGTCTTTCGCCCTTCTTTAACGGCCAGCAGCGCGCCTTCGTTGACCATGTTGGCAAGGTCTGCACCGGTGGCACCGGAGGTGGCCAGTGCGATCTCGCGCAGGTTGACGCTCTCGTCCATCTTCACCTTGGCGGCATGCACCTTCAAGATGGCTTCACGGCCGGGCAGGTCGGGCTTTTCTACGATGATGCGGCGGTCGAACCGGCCGGGGCGCAGCAGCGCCTTGTCCAGGATTTCCGGGCGGTTGGTGGCAGCCAGCACGATGATGCCCTTTTCGCTGTCGAAACCATCCATTTCGGCGAGGAGCTGGTTAAGCGTCTGCTCCTGCTCATCATTGCTTCCCATGCGGTTATCACGGCTCTTGCCGATGGCGTCGATTTCGTCAATAAAGATGATGCAAGGTGCGGTTTTCTTGGCTTCGCTGAACAAATCACGCACACGGGAGGCACCGACGCCCACAAACATTTCCACAAACTCGCTGCCGGAGATGGAGTAGAAGGGCACCTTCGCCTCCCCTGCCAATGCTTTGGCCAGCAGCGTTTTGCCGGTGCCGGGAGGGCCCACCAGCAATGCGCCCTTGGGCTGTTTGGCGCCAATTTCCTGATACTTGCCGGGATCGTGCAGGTAGTCCACGAGCTCCGTCATGCTCTCCTTGGCCTCGTCTTGGCCAGCCACATCCGAAAAGCGAACGCCGATTGTCTTTTCCAGGTTATATTCCTTGGCCTTGCTCTTGCCCACGCCGCCAAACATGCCCCCCATGCCGCCGCCCTGCCCCATCTTGCCTACCAGCTTTTTCATCAGGAAGCTATAGAACAAATAGATCAGCAGTAGTGGGACGATCCAGGACAGGATAAACTCCAGAATGGGCGACGAGCGCACATACGGGGTGTAGAAGGATACATTGTTCGCGTTCAGGCGCTCCACCAGCGAAGCGTCCTCCACCTTCATGGTAATGTACACATCATCGGCGCGGGGCGCGCGTTGGCGTTCTATGCGTCCCTCGGGATACAAAATCTTTTCTATGGTGTCCAGATTGGCTTTGTCGACAAGCTCCAGCTGAATGCTTTCTTCGCCAATCACCGCGCGCTTGACATTGCCGCTCTCCACAAGCTGAATAAACGCACTGTACTCAATCTCATACCCCGTGGACACGTTGCTAAACATCAGCGCATTGACCACAAAGGTGAGCAAAAATCCAATAACCAGCACGCGGAAGATGTTAGGGCCTTTGGGAGCACTGTTCATGGGCTGCCCGTTATTGCCCTCCGGGCGCGGGTTTTGGTTGCTGGGGAGCTGGGGGTTGACCTGCTCCAGCTGGTTGTCGTTCTTCTCGTTCGGTTCCATGGCTATTCTCCTTCTTCATCGGCTGCCGCAGCGGGAAGCTCCAAGCCGCAGAAGCTGCAGTATTTGCTGTGTGGGGTGTTGAGGGTCATGCATTCGGGGCATTGCTGCTCGCCCTTGGCCTTGGCAAGGCATTTTCGCATGTCAATCATCTGATCTACCAGATCGTTGACGGATGACTGCTCTTTCTCTGCCAGCTCCAACAGCGCCTTGCCCATTTGAGCATAGCGGTTTTGCAGCTCAAACTCCATTTTGTTCAGTAGCTTTTCCATTTGAACTATATCGTCTGGGTTTGGCGTGTCTTTGGCCAATTGCGATCCCTCCTTCGTTTGTTTGCATATTTATCATACCGCAGCATTGTGGCAAAAAACATCTACAAATGTGGCGATCTGCAAGATAACGGACAAAAAACGGATTTTATGTTTTATTGCAAATTATGCGATTGCACTGTATAATGAATATATCTGAAACGAAAGCGAGTGAGGCGGCATGACAAATGATAAGCTGGATTTGCGCATCAAAAAAACCCAGCGCGCATTGACCACCGCGCTGGATACATTGCTGAGGAAGCAGAGCTTTGCCAGCATCACCGTCAACGACCTGTGCAAGGAAGCGCTGGTCAGCCGATCTGCCTTTTATGCCAACTTTGAAGATAAATACGCGTTACTGCGCTTTGCGGCGCAGCAATTGCACAGCCAGCTGTTTGACGCCGCCGACGATCTGGACTGGAACGCGCGGATGCGCCTGGTGCTTCGCAATGTGCAAGACAAGACCAAGATCATCAAAAACCTGCTGCTGGTGGATACAGACAGGACGCTGGCCAGCATGATGGTGCGCTCGTTCCAGCAGCATTTTTATGCACTGGTGGAGCGCAGTGATGCTTCGCAGCTGCCCTTCACCGGGCCTATGGACATCATCGCCAATTATTACTGCGCAGGCATCACCAGCGCCATATTGTCCTGGGTGCGGCAAAATCAGCCCTACACGGTGGAGGAAATGGCGGAGTGTCTGGTGTCGCTATTGCCTGTGCCTCTGCGTAAAGCTTAAAGGGAATCACATGGCAAAAGACCGCTGAAATCGCAAGATTTCAGCGGTCTTTGTTGTTGATCTACTCCAGAATCAGCGGCTCCTGAGAGTCTACAAACTCTTTCAGCAGGGCATCCTCTGAGGAAAATTGATTGGAAATCAGCTTGATCACCGTGCTGTCCTTCATAAACAGCGCCCTGTCTTGATTGCCGGAAAACGTGTTGTTGTTGAGGGTCACAGGGTTGCAGTGCAGCGTCATGCAAGCCACCCAGTTCTCGTCAAAGCTGTTGTTCCAAGCCAGGAACCCGCTGTACGTCACCCGTGCGCCGCAGGCGGTGTTCTTTTCTATCTCGCTATGGGTGAGGGTAAACACAGGCTCGTGTTGGATGTACATCCCCAGTTCATTGCCTGATATCAAGCAGTTGTTCACATGATTGTTGTTTCCGCTAGCGGAAAAGAAGCCCGTGCCACAATTTATCATCTCGCTATCTGTCACCAGGCAGTTCTGCGACCAGGACAAGAAAATACCCTGCCCACAATCGTTAGCGATGCAATTTGCAATCACGCTATGGTGTACATCGCGCGCGTCAATGGCGTGGGCGGACCTGTTGGCGCGCACGTTTTCGATGAAACAATTCTTCGATTTTGCTGCATAGATGCCAAACACACCGCTGTCATCCGCAATCACACGGTTGATCCTAATTCCGTCGCAATAAAAGAACTGCAAACCGATGCTAGCCCTCGAAACATCGATATCCTGAAAAACCACATTGCTGCATTCCACTGCGATGATTTGCCCCGATGGCTCGGAATACACCGTATCCTCAAGCCCCATCAGATACCGCAGCGGCCTGTCATTGACGATGTTATTTTCAATCGTATGGGTGGTGAAATATTCAATGTCTTCGCCTACCTCAAACATGGCGGTCAATACAGGAATGCCCTTGCTGGACTCGCTGATGGGCGGGCCTGCCAACGCAATGCCGCAGCCTTCGAATACGTTATCCGTCAGCGTCACGCGTTTGCTGCCGCCCAGCCACATGCCGGTAGAGGAGGTTCGCCAGGTTTCATCTGCCAGCGCCAGCGTGCATCCGGAAACCCGCACATCATCCGCCAGCACCCAGATGCCAAAGCGCATGAACTGAAAAGAAATGCCCTCCACCTGTGTGCCGGGCGCATAGATTTTCATGGCGGCCAGCAGCACCGGCGATGCAATCACCGGGGTTTCTCCCTCCTCGGCGCGAAGGATCACTGACTGATTGACCAATATGGGAAATGACTCCCGCGAAGCGTCATACACGCCACCCGCCAGAATGATTTCGTCCCCATCCTGTGCGGCCGCCAGCGCGTCCGTGATGCTGGTGTAGGCTCCCCCATCTGGGTCCACAAACAATGTATCCGCTTTAGCATAAGCACCAAGAACCAGCAGCATGAACAGCGTCAGCAGGCATGCCTTTTTCATGACAGACTACTTCCTCTCGATATTGTCAATTTGAAGATGAAAAAGCCCAGCAAAGCAGCAGGGGGCGCGGCGTATCTCGCGCACCATGCCTTCTGCCCTAGGAGGAGGGCAGGCTTTGCCGGGCCAAGGAGGCTCGTTTACTCGAAGGTCAGCCGTCCCCACAGGCTGGGGTTGGTGTTGATGTTCAGGTCGCCCGTCCAAGCGATCTGGGGCACAAACTCCGTGCCGGGGCAGGGGTAAGAAATATCGGTGATCAAAAAGTTGAAGTTGATGGTATCACCGCTGACGGGGGTGTATACAGCAATTTTTTCGTTGCTGAAGCACGTCCAGGGAATCTTGCACTCGAAGATGAAGCCCATGGTGGTGCGCTGCGCAAAGCATTCATAGCCATCCAGCACATTTTCGCCGCCATCCATGCCCTTGCTGATGAAGCGCTGGCGGTTGTCCTTGGGCACCATGCTGCGATCAATGGCCGTATCCCAGTATTCGCCGTCCATGATCAGGAACACCTTGAAATCATTTGCGGCATACTCGGTGCGCAGGGGATCATCCGCAGGATTGGTGGAAATGTAAATCTCAAAGTTGTCTTCGCCATCCAGTGGCAGTGTCTCAATCGCGCCAAACACAGAATCCTCCGTCACATCGGCAGCGATGTACAGATAGGTTTCGTCCCATGCGATATAGACCTTGGCGCTCAGATCATCCGGGCCATTCCAGAAGTGGCCGTCGCGCACCAGCTGGGTGATATCATCCATCACGATGGGCGAAGAAAGGTTCCATTCATCCAGATTGCCGTCCAGCACAACGTTTTCTGCACGATAAGCCGTTGCTTGCGGCTGTTCTGCAAAGGCGGAGAGGTTTGTAAGAAGGAGGCACACCATCAAGAGTGTCCCAAGCAAGATGCGAATCGGTCTTTTTTTCATACAAAGTGCTCCTTTACATAGAATCCTGGGAGAATGCCTCTCCCTACCTGATACCATTATATACGGATTATATCTCCCGTTCAATGGAATATCCAGCACAGTCACTTGTAAATTTCAGCCCTACGGACAAAAGGGGCTGCCGCGATAAGCGACAGCCCCAGGAGGTTTGACTATGGATTATTCTGCGATGATGATGGTGCCGCTCGCGCCGCCGAGGGTGAGGGTATGCTCACCGGCCGCGAGGGTGACTTCGATTTCCACAACGCGCCAGCTGCCGCCGCACACGGTGAAGATCTTCTCGGCAACCAGCGTGTCGCCATCATACACCTGAGCGGTGGTGATGCCGTCCGCGCCGTTGTTGCGAAGCAGGGCATACACGGTGAAGGGCTCGCCTGCCTTGGCGGTCACAACGCTCTTCACACTCTTGGATACAGAGCCCCAGCTGTTGGTCTCTTCCACTTCCTGCATGGAGGTGGGCAGGATCATGCAGCTGTACACGAACTCGGGGTTCTGGCCATACTTCATGCCATAGAAGGCCTGAACCAGCGGATCGCCCCAGTTGTTGGGGGACGCATGGTATTGCTTGTCATCTTCCATGGTCGCCTGAATCATCAGACGGACATAGGGAGATGCGCCCTGATCACCAGCAAGGTCTTTCCACTGCTCGGCATCAGCGAAGGAGTTACGAGCCAATTCTTTCACGATCACGCCGCCGGGTTCTTTGACGCCAAACAGAATGTCAGCATAGATCCAGGGTTCGGTGGTGGTGATGAAGCCAGCTTCGGTTGAGCCATGGTCGGCAGCCTGGTTATAGCTCAGATACATCAGAGCATCAGCGCTTTCGATGGCATACTGGGTGGGATCGGTGTTGTTCAGGGTCAGCACGATGGGTTTGCCCAGATCCTGTGCGTCATCAATGAACAGCTCAGCAACGTCGTTGATTGTGCTGAAATCGCCAATCACAACATCTGCTTCTTCCATGGATTCAACAACGGTTGCGAAGTTGCCGATGTACTTGACATAGCCGGCTTTTGCGTCCTTGTTGCTGGCTTCGATGTACACTTTGATGCCATTGGCAAGGGGCAGGAGGTTGCCGTCGTTCTTAACCAGCACTGCAGACTTGGCTTGCAGTTTTTCGGTCAGTTCAACTTCGTAGGGGTTACGGGCAGCACGCAGATCCTCGTTGCTGTGGATCGCAGTGGGGTTTGCGCCCCATTCAACGCTGGCGCACAGCTCAACAGCGGCAGCCACGTCACAGTAGGGATTTTCGAACAGACCCTTGGTGAATTTGAAGCGGAGGATACGGGTGGCAGCGCCGTCCACATTGGCTTTGTCCACTTCGCCAGTGGAGAGGCCTTCGATGATGACGTCCGGCCAGTTGGCCCAATAGTTGTTCACTTCGGTGCCGTGGGCCATGCTGCTGGTGCCAAAGATGTCAACGCCATTGGCGAGCGCATCGTTGTACAGCCAAGCGTGGGATGCTGCGTTCAGGTCAACACCTTCGTTGGTGATACCGGTGATCTTGGAGCCCATGCCCAGCGGCCACCAGTCGGTGACAACGATGCCCTGGAAGCCAAGGGTGTCGCGCAGGTAGCTCATGGTCACCTTGTCCCACTTCACGTCGGTGGTGTTGGTGATGCCAGTAGCGCCGCAGTTGGTCATGACCCATTCAGAGCCGGCAGACAGTGCAGCTTCCCAGCCCACCATCCAGTTGTCGAAGTTCTGAGCAACGCTGCGGGCGTTTTGGAAGTTGGAATCGCCGCCGCGGCCGATCCAGTGCTTGGTGCAGGATGCCAGGCCGTTTTCTTGCAGGCCCAGGATTTCCGCATGCACAACTTTGGCAATCAGCTCGGGATTTTCGCCGTACTGTGCGCCAATTTCGTTTGCGTAGGGCTCGAAGGTGACATGGATACCGATGGCGCGCATTGCCTTGCCATAGTAGGAAGCAAGCTCATACGCCAAGTCGGGATCATATGCGGTGCCAAATCCTTCGTGGGATTTGTCGATATAGCCGCCAAAGGAGTTGTACTCGCGGTCAGAGGTGAACACCATGGGAACGCCCAGACGCTCTGCTTCGGCTGCTGCCTGCATGTTGTTCAGGGTGTTGGTGATGGTGATGGGCGTGCCGTTCAGGTTGAACAGCTGGCAGGTCAGATAAAACTCTGAAACCAGGCTGCGTGCATCTTCCAAAGCGGTGTTGTTGCAGAACAACAGACCCACTTCTTCTTCGATGGTCATCTGAGCAAGCAGATCGGCAATACGTGCTTCAACATCCTGGCGGTAGTCTTCGTACACGTCAAGTTTGCCGTTGCTGTTCAAATCCTTGAACTTCAGGCCATCTACTTCCAAGATGGTGGTAACACCTTCGATGTAGGTTAAGCGGGGCTGAGCGCCGTTTGCTTCGATAATCGCGAAATCGCAATTCGAGGCAAGGATCTCGGCTTCAGTGGGGCCGGCAGGTTCGACGGCTTCGGCAAACGCGGAAATGCCAAGCACGCTGAACAGCATGACAAGCGCCATGAGCAGGGACAGTTTCTTCATAGTACCCTCTCCTTATTCTATATTGGCTGTATGAACCGCATATCAGCCATTTACTGTTAGTATATCAGTATGCCTTCCTTACAACAATGGAATATCCAGCACACCCGGCTGGAATATTCAGCACAAGCCTAAAAACCAGATAAATGGAGGCGGAGCATGTTCTCTGCGCACCAGCCGTCGCTCAATCACGCATAAAGTCCGCCCGCAGCTTTTGCCGGTCAATCTTCATGGTGGCAGTATGGGGCAGCTGCGGAAGGTTGATAAAAACATCCGGCAGCGCATACTTGGGCAGTATCTTTTTCAACCCTGCCAGGATATCCCCTTTGCTTAAATTACCCGTCCAGAAACAGTAAATCATACCGGAGTCTTTTTTAAACAGGCAGCAGCCATCCTGCCAGCCAGGCAATGTGCGCAGCGCGTATTCCACCTCGCCCAGTTCCATCCGGTAGCCCATGTGCTTGATCTGCTGGTCCTGCCGCCCCAGCACCACCAGCTGCCCCTGATCGTTGAGGAACCCATAATCCCCCGTGCGGTAATATCGTTTGCCATCATGCAGCACAAATACACCGTCCGTACGCGCCGCATCGCGATAATACCCGTCCGACAGCCAGGGGTTATGGATCAGCATTTCGCCACGCTCGCCCGGTGCAACAGGCGTTCCTTCATCATCCAGGAAAAGAATTTCAACTTCTTTATACGGCAAACCTACCGGGATCACATCCCCGTCTGAAAACTCCCGGTCAATACGCAGCACTGCCACGGAATACGCCTCTGTGCTGCCATAGAAGTTCCACACGTCTGCATTGGGCGCTGCTGCCATCCATTGCCGGAGGGTCGCCCAGGACGCGGCCTCGCCTGACAAGATTATATACTGTAGATATGGCAGTGTGCCTTCACTGAGCACGCCCGCATTGGCCACCTTCACGTAGCTGGAGGGCGTCATGGTCAGCTCTGCCACGCGGTATTCGTTCAGTTGTTCGATCAAATACTTGGGGAAGCTGAGCGCCTTGGCGGGCAGGATATAGGTTGTTGCGCCAAGCGCAATGGGGGGATAGATATCGATGATGGAGTTGGCGTAGAAGAACGGCGATTGATTACCAAAAACGGTATTTTCAGCAAAGTTATATTTGAGGATGGTGGCTTCGGTATAGTAAATATGGCTGCGCTGGCTTTGCATCACGCCCTTGGGGATGCCCGTGGAACCGCTTGTGTACATGATGGACATCACATCGTCTATGCTTGCGCCCGCGCGGATACGCTGCAGCAAGTTATCGTCTGCTGCTGTTTCGGATGCCTTCTGATAGTCCAATACAGGATAGTCTGTCTGCGCCATGCTTACTGCTGCCGTGCCTTTTTCGTCGCACAGCAAAAGCGCCGGCTCTAGCTGGCCCAGTATCAGTTGAAGCCGTTCAGCCGGCATATCGGCATCCAGCGGCACAAAGAAGCAGCCCGCGTACAGCACACCCAGCAGCGCTATCACACAACGGGTGTCCCGCGTGTCCATCAACACGGCAATAGGCTGTTTGGGCGCTGCAAGCTGCGCTGCCGCGCTGCCAACCCGTTTTGCCTGGTCCAACAATTCCGCATAGGTCACTGTCTTTCGCTCGTCCGCATACGCCGTGCGCTCCGGCACACGGCATGCTGTTGCTTCCAGGTATTCAAGCACATTTTGAACCATGGGAAAACCTCCTTTTCACTGGGGCGGTAGGGAAACAAACGGCGTATACTTGGCATACCAATCCGCCGCGCAAAGGTCGTAAGATGCATACTCCGGATCTCCGCGGCGGTCCGGCACATCAAAGCAGGTGCGTATATCCTCGCCGAGCCGGCGGCTGAATGTGACACTGCCTTTGATATTGAGGTGCTGCCAATCCGCAAAATCCGACGAATAGCGCAGCCCAAAGCGCAAATTGGGGTTGTTGTAGTTGATGCCGCTCACGCCATACTGCGCGGCAACGCTCCACAGGCTGTTATAGAACATGTGGTCATTCGCGTAATCCGGGTTGGGGAACCCAACCAACAGTACAGGAATGCCTTTTTGCTGCGTCAATTGCAGGATTTTTTCGAAATACTCCTGCTGCTTGGCATTCAAGGGGCGCTTGATGTCTGTCCATACGAGGCTCGGACGCTCGTGCTTTTCAAATTGATCTACTTCGATAAAGCCCTTCCATGTCGGCCCGCGCCCGCCGTTATCGGGAAACAGCTGAAAAGCATCCCAGTTCATCTCAGAATAGTTGTTGTGCAGCTTAGGAAAAGCGAGATAAAAGCCGAGAACCTCTTGCTTTTCCACACTGGCAGCAATGGCCTTCAGCCGCGTGACGGGTGCGCGGATGCCGTAGGTGCACAAAATCGTGCGGGCAGGCTTCAAATAGTCTTTCTCGTAAATAGAGGCTTTGGCGTCCAGCAAAATAAGCCTTGGCATTTGGGTTTTAAGTGCTTCTTCTAAATAGTAATAACTGATCCAAAATGGCTGTTCCGCATTGCATAGGTTGTAGGTGGCAAGGCCGTATTCCTGCCACAAAATATTGGTATTCACCCCCGCATAGGCCAGGCTGGTGCCCAGCACCAGCACATCAATGCTGTTTTCTTTTTGCTGGTAAAGGTTCACAATGCTGCAAATGCCATAGTCGTACTTGGGCGTCAGTACAAAGCTCGCATAGGCCAATACCGCAAACACCAGCAGCGCAAAGGCGATCAAACGCAGCCAGAAGCACACGATATCCCGGCTTTTCTTTTCGGGCTTAGTCTGAATACTTTCAGGCAACAAAGAAGCCCCCTCCTAAAACTGCGTATACAGGAAAGCTGCGCTGTCAAAGCCCTCTCCATAGCAGCCGAATATCACAATAGCCAGAATTAACGCAATCAGCACCACCCAGCGCACAATGAACACGCCACGCGCCAGCTTGCCACACACATCAATGCCCCGTTCGCACAGAATATCCACCAGCAACAGCACCGCAAAGGCCGCGCCCGCAATGGCCCATTCCAACGCTGGCATCAGCGCTGTCATTTGCCCCGAAAACCCTGCAAAGCTCCAGTTTGCAAATGTGCCCCGCAGCAATTCAAACGAGGTCTGCGGATGATAGGTGAACGCAAAGTACTGCGCAATCAAAATACATACCAAAGTACGGATTGAGCTAACTGCTTTCCACCAGGCTGATTGCTCTTGGATGTGCAGCCTGCGTTTCCAGGTTTTGAAGGTTGGCTCCAGCAGCAGCGCAGCGCCCAATAGCAGACCAAAGTATGTTCCATACAATACCGCATTCCAGTTTGCCATGTGCCAGATTCCAATGAAAAGAAAGATCACAATGGTTGCAATCACACCCGGCAGTACGCGCCCCACTTTTTTACCAAACAGCTTCTTGCCAAGTTTGCCGCAGGCCACACCAAAATGCGAGGTGCACAAAGGATAAAACACATAGGAGCGGAACCACACACCCAGCGAGATATGCCACCTGCGCCAGTATTCTGCAACAGAAAGCGAGAAGAACGGGCGCTTGAAGTTCTCCACCATATCCACGCCCAGCATCCGAGCCACGCCCCGGATGATGTCCATACCGCCGGAGAAGTCCGCATACAGACGAATTGCGTATAATACGACACCAAACAGGATCAGCCAGCCGGGCTGCGCCCCGCCGCCTGCTACGCGGAATGTGACAGGTGCCAGGCGGTCGGCCAGCACCAATTTCTTAAAATAGCCCCATAAAGCCAACTGAAAGCCGGATACAAATGTTTCCGGTGAGAAACGCCTGGGTGCATATAGCTGCGGCGCAAGCTGCGGATATGGCGAAATCGGCCCCTGCGCGATTTGCGGAAAGAAAGAGACGAACAACAGGTATTTGAGCGGGTTCTTTTGCGGCGCATACTTGCCGCGATATACATCGATGATATACCCTACGCTCTGGAATGTAAAGTACGATAATCCTAGCGGCACGAGAATGGCAAACGATGGGATTGTAAGGTGCCACCCGGCCAGCGAAAACAGGCTGTTCAGGCCGTCCTTCGCCACATCAAAATACTTGATAAACAAAAGCGCACCCAGCGCTAAAACCAGCGCTAGAAGCAAAACAGCCTTGCGCTGCTTTGCCGCGCGGTTTGCTGCCGCTTTGTCTTCCGCGCTCAGTGCATCTGTTTCATTGCCCCGCAGCTTTTCCATCAGACGTGCAGCCAAGTAAGTGATGGCCGTTACGCTCAGCAAATACGCCATGCTTTGCCAGCCTGCCACGGCGTAAAAGCCTAGGCTGGCCAGCAGCAGCACCACCCAGCGCAGCTTTACAGGCATGCTGTAAAACAGGACGACTACGCCCAGCACAAAACCCAAAAACTCAAAGGATAGGATGCTCACTTTCCCACTCCTCCCGGATGCGCACCCGATCCATCTTGCCATTGCCGGTTTCGGGCAAAAACTCCCGCTGGCAAAGCATATCGGGCAGCATGTATTTGGGCAACATTTCCTTCAGTGTACGTTTGATTTCCTTTTCGGTCGATGCTCCCACAAAAAAGCAAACAATCTGCTCCCGCACGGCAACATACAGGCAACAGCCCTTTTGCACACCAGGCACAGCGTTCAGCGCACATTCCACCTCGCCCAGCTCTATGCGGTAGCCATGGCGCTTGATCTGAGAATCCTTACGCCCCAGGAACATCAATTCCCCACGCTCGTTGTATTTGCCCAGATCCCCGGTCTTATAGATGATTTCTGCAACCTCTTTGCGCAGCGGATTTTGAACAAACACTTCCCGCGTGCGTTCCGGCGCATCGTAATACCCCGGCGACAGGCAGGTGCCGCCCACGCAGATTTCCCCGTCCAGCAGCAGTATCCGCGTGTTTTGGCAGGGAAATCCAATGGGCAGCGCTTCCTCATCCGCAAAATCGCGGTCGATCACATAATACGTGCACACATCTGTGATTTCTGTTGGGCCATACATGTTGACGAAGGCTGCGCCCGGCAGCGCCTTTCGCCACACATTCAGCGTGCTGCAGGGCATCACTTCGCCGCAGAAGAACACATGCCGAAGATTCGGTACGCACTTTTCCAAAGCGCCGGTGTTCTTGACCGCTGTGAGCACAGAGGGCACCCAGAAGATGGTGCTGATCCGATGGGCGTTCAGGTATTCCGGCAGTTTGGCGGGAAACAGAAAACAGCGGCGCGGGATAAAGTGCACACATCCACCAAGACGAAGAGAGCAGTAGATATCCAATACTGAATTGTCAAAGTATAGCGGCGCTTGATTGCCAAACCTGCAGTCCTGATCAAGAGGCAGCGTTTCGCACGCCCACTCCACAAAATCAACCACCGAGCGGTGACAGATAGACACGCCCTTGGGCACGCCTGTGGAGCCGCTGGTGAACAGCACGTACAATAGATCAGTATCAATAGTCCTTTTTTGCCTGTCATTCAGCGCATTCGTATCGATTTCTTCGCTGATTTCACCCACATCCAGCTTGAGTGCATCCGGCCAAAGCGCCTGCACCGGGCCTGCAAATGCCGCCTCATACAGGATACAGCGCGGCTTCAATACGGAAGCAATCAGCTGCATCCGCTGGGGCGGCATGGCCGGGTCTATAGGTGTATAAAAGCAGCCCGCATATACTGCGCCAAGCATTGCGGCAATGCACAGGGGGCTTTTGTCCATATAGATCAGTACCGGTGCTTGCTGTGGCAGTGAGCGAAGCAGGCAGGTGCCTATCTGCCGGGCGCGCACATGTAATTCGCGGTAGGTCATTCCCCCGCTTTCATCCTCAAAGGCCAAAGCATCTGGCCTCGTTGCCGCCGCATTTTCTAAATAGGACAGAACATTTCGGATCATTTTCTCTCCTGATAACGGCGCACCGTGGCCAAGATTTCCTTTGCGCTGTTGAAATTCTCCGGCTCGATATCAGAGGCTACGATATGGATACCGTACGCTTCATCCAGCGCACCAATCATGGCAATGATATCGAAAGAATCGATCACGCCATCATCCACCAGATGCTGCTCGTTGGCAAAATCAATATCCTCGTTGGCATCGTGAAGCACTTCCAGTAGCCGCTGCATTTCATCCATACCGATCATTCCTTTATAGTTTGATACGACCATGTCCCGTCTTGATTAGGCGGGACATGATCGCTTAAAACTGATATATTATTCGTTGATCCGCTCTCCGGATTCTTTGTTAAACAGATGCAGCTTGGCCGGATTGGGACGAAGACGAAGCTGCCCGCTGAAGGAGCCCCTCTCGCCAGCATATTTATACACGATCACCTTGTCTCCTACCTTCAGATACACCAGGTACGCATCGCCCAGCGGCTCCACGCCGTCTACCGTACCAACGATAGCATAGGGTTCGTTTCCTTCTGCCAGCATGAGATCGGACGGGCGAATGCCCAGGATGATCTCTTGCCCGGCATATGGCTTCACGGTAGCGAGCAGCTCCTGCGGCACGGGCAGCTGGAAGTGCTCGGTGACAAACATCAGCGCTTCGCCGCTCTTTTTGATCTGGCAATCAAAGGTGTTGATCTGCGGCGTACCCAGGAACCCTGCCACAAACAGGCAGTTGGGGTGGTCATACAGCTCGTTTGGCGTGCCCTGCTGCATGATATGCCCTTCCTTCATCAGGATGATGTGGTCGGCCATCGTCATGGCCTCGGTCTGGTCGTGGGTGACATAGACCGTGGTCACGCCCAGCTGCGCCTGAATCTTTTTCAGCTCATAGCGCACCTGCTCGCGCAGTTTTGCGTCCAGGTTGCCCAGCGGCTCATCCAACAGAAACACGTTCGGATCACGAACCAGTGCGCGCCCCAGGGCCACACGCTGGCGCTGGCCGCCGGAAAGTTCGGCAGGCTTGCGGTCGAGCAGATGCTCAATGCTCAGCATCTTGGCCATTTTGTCCACGCGCCTTGCAATCTCATCTTTGGGCGCTTTGTTGGTCTCCAGCGCAAAGCTCATGTTCTTTCGAACGGTCATGTTGGGATACAGCGCGTATTCCTGGAACACCATGGCGATGTTACGCTCCTGCGGGGGCACAAACTCGCCCTTGCCCGGCGCGGTGACCAATTTCTCGTTAATGTATACCTCTCCCTGATCAGGGTGCAAAAGCCCTGCAATGCAGTGCATAGCGGTGGACTTGCCACAGCCAGACGGCCCCAGGAACACACAAAACTCGCCGTCCTTCACGTCCAGGCTCAAATTCTCCAGCACAAAGGTTTTGCCTTTGTTATAGGATACGCTCATATCTTTAATCTGTATGGAAGCCATAAAATCCCCTTCCTCCGGCGCAGCGCCAATAATGTAGCTTACTTTCCAAACGCGGCCAACTCAATGCCAAAGCCGTAATCAAACAGCGGATCAACGATATCCTTGGCCAGGTCTTCGCGCTGCATGAACACTTGACTCATGGATGCGGGAATCTGGAAGGGCGTCTTGCCCGTAATGGGGGTTTCACCAAACAGGGTTTCGGCCACGGCATCCGCACCGGCGGTGATGCCCGGACGGTAGGCTAGGAGCACGGCGTTGCTGTTAGCCACAATGGGGGTGAGCACATAGGCGCGGTTCATCAGCACCACCGACACCACCGTCACCCCGGCTTCCTTCAGTGCCTTGACCATTTCTGTCTGAACCTCGGGGAACTCCAGGGTGCCCGTACCCCAGCTGGGATCGTGTGTGCCGCTGGCTTCGCCCACGATTACTATCGCGGTGGTGCCCGCAGGATACGATGTGGCAATCTTGCTGATGTCGTCGCCAATATAGGTCACATTTACGATACCGGCTTTTTTCTGAAGCGCGGTCAGGATATTTTGCCCCTGATAATCCGGCGTCTTCCAGCCGCTGTTCAGCGCCAGCGCGTCCTCTGCCAGCGAGCCTGCAACGATCAGCTTTTGCCCATTCAGTGCAGTGACATTTTCATACTTGACCAGCGTCATGGCCTTGGCTGCGGCATTTTTTACAGCATTATAGCTTTCTTCAGTGCCCACGATGGCCAGCGCTTCGTCCAAATCGGAGTAGGGATTTTCGAACAGGCCCATCTCAAACTTAGCGATCAGCAAACGGCGTACACGCTCATCCAGCTGCTCGGTAGTCAGGTTTTCCACCAGCTTTTTGATTTCACGCTGGCCCGCCCCGCCCAGTGCATCCGCCCCCGCCAGCGCAGCGAAGGTGTGGTTGAGGCCCCAATCCGTCTGGATAATGCCCTCATAGCCAAGCTCGTTGCGCAGTAGGTCCGTCATCACCATGCTGGATTCATGCGCATAGTTGGCCACGGCATCGCCGCCCAGGTATGGCACCGTGCTATAGCCATAGGGCATGATGGACGCGGCACCTGCGGCAATCGCGGCCTTGAACACATCCAGATGCATCTGGAAGGAATCATCATTAAACACCAGCGGCGTGCCGTCTACGCCCGCCGTCTGGGGGCCAGAGCCGGGGACGTGCTTCACGCACGCCATCACGGACGCGCTGGTGAGGGAATTACCGGCCTGCAGGCCTTCAATCGCGGCCACCACCATCTGCGCGGCCAGCTCCGCATCCTCGCCAAAGCATTCCTGCACGCGGCCCCAGCGTGGGTCGGTCGCGATATCGGCAACGGGCGACAAGCTCATGCGCACGCCCATTGCTTTCATTTCTTCGCGCTGGATTTCGGCCAGCTGGCGAACCAGCTCTACGTCCCCGGTGGCTGCCAGGGTGATCTGGTCGGGCAAAACGGTGGCACCGTCCACCCAGCTGGCACCAATCACGGAGTCCATGCTCAGCACCGCCGGGACACCCAGGCGCGATTCCTCGCAAAGCTCCTGCACACGGTTGGTTTTTTCCACGGCACTTTGGGTGCCCTCTGATAAATAAGTATATACCAGTGCAAAGCCAATGTCAAACTCATTGAACCAGTTTTCTTTGAGTGTTAGCATCGTGAGGTGGATCATCTGCCCCGCTTTTTCGGAATCAGTCATCTGCGAAAGCAGATCGTCCGCGCGCTCAGCAGCGGGCAAGCGCCAATCCTCATATTTGTCCAGCTCCCCATTTTTGTTCAAATCCTTAAACTGATAGCCATCTACCGTCAGAATTTCCACGGAGGTGGCCACAAGCTCGGGCTGGATGGGCGCTTCGGCAGCGGATGCAAAGCCCGGCAAGGCCAGTACAGCGCACAGCGCCAGGGACAAGAGGCGTTTTACGTACTTTTTCATCATTTTTCCTCCTCCGCTTACGACGCCGTGACGGCGCCAGCCATATAGCCACGAATCAAGTATTTTCCCATAAACATATACAACACCAACACGGGTAATGTCAACCAGATAGAGCCTGCCATCTGAATATTAAAATCAGCAGACAGCGTGCCCACCAGCTGATTGAGCGCGATGGTGGCTGGCATACAGTCGAACCCGCCCATCGTGAGGGCAAAGAGCATCTCATTCCAAATGGAAGTGCACTGGAACACCAGCACTGTGACGGTGGCAATGGTGGTGTTGGGGATGATGATCTTGCGGTAAATCTGCCACGGGCCGTTGCCGTCGATCATGGCCTGACGCACCAGGCAATCGGGCACGTCCGAGTAGAAACCACGGAACATCGACGCGCACATGGGCATGCCATAGATGGTATGGATGAGGATGAGGCCCCAGTGCGAGTCGTATAGCCCCAGGCTGTTAATGGTTTTGAGCAGCGGCACCAGGATCGCCTGATACGGCAGATATATGGCTGCTGACAAAATGAAGAAGAACAGGTTATCGAATTTAAAGCGAAACTTGCTGAGCCCATAGGCGCATACAGAGCCCAGGAAGACCGAGCCGACCGCGCCGCCAATGGTAATAATCAAGCTGGTGACCAGCGATTCCTTCAGCTCGTCAAACGCGTTGGCATAGGCATCGAATGTGATTTCGTCCGGCAGCGCCAAGGGATTGGTGGTCAGTACTTCCTCGGAGGTTTTGAGCGATGTAGTGATCGCGCCCCAGAAGGGCAAGAGATACAACAGCACAAAGATCAGCATGCTCAGATAAAAGACAACACGCAGCACACGCATGCGCGTGGGGATCTTTTCTTTGACCGGCTTGACGCGCGCGGCCTTTGTTTTTGCAGCAGCTTGCATATGCTTCACTTCCTTTTATTGCTTTTATAGGTGAAGGGCAGAATCAGCACCAGCACCAGCACCAGCAAGAAGCTGCTGATGGCCGCGCCATAAGCGAAATTGTTTTTTTCAAAGGTCTCGCGGTACATCATCACAGGCAATGTGTGCGATGAAAAGCCGGGGCCGCCGCCCGTCAACTGCCATATAAAGTCAAATGAGCGCAGCGCGAACATGGCAATCACCGTGATAGAGGAAGACAAAGCACCCTTCAGCTGAGGCAGTACCAATTTCAGGTAGATACGGGGCGAATACGCACCATCCAGCTTGGCAGCATTGATTACGTTTTGCGGCACAGATTTGATGCCCGCATAGAATATCAGCGCCACATATCCTGAGAATTGCCACACCAGTGCTATGATAATCGATGTCATGACCGTAGCCTGGCTGGTGTGCCAGGTGCCCACCCAGCTGTTCAAATGCATCAGTCGCAACAGCGAGTTGATGATACCGTTGGAGGGGTTATACATCCACGCCCATACCGTGCCCGTCACCACATAGGACAGCGCGAAGGGCAGAAGGATCAGGTTGCGGAACACTGCGGAGCCCTTGAGCCCCTGATCCATCAATAGCGCCAGCCCAAGGCCGATCACCAAACAAATGGGAATGATAGAGAACAGCAGCAACGTGTTCTTCAGTGACAGCCAGAAGGTATCGTCCTTGAACATCTTGATATACCAGCCAAAGCCGCCAAACCCGTAGGTGGCCTCAAGGTTTCCCGCCTTCCAGTCAGACAGCGACACCCAGATGTTCCAGCCCAGGCCTACATATACAAAGTATATCAGCAGCGCCGCCGGGATGAGCAGCGGCATCATGGGATGCCGTTTGAAGAATTTGACCATACACGTTTCTCCCCTGTTATCAGGTGTGGGCGGCAATTGTCTTGCCGCCCACAATGTTCCTGATTATTCGCCGTAGCTTAAACCAAATCCATAATCGTAGAGCGGGTCTTCGATATCAAAGGAGATGTCGCTTTCCTGATCAAATACCTGCTGCAGGCTGCGCGGCATTTGCACAGGTAGCTTGCCGCCGGGGTTGTTCATGCCAAAGATCGTTTCGGCAATCGCAATGCCGCCCTGAGAGCCGGGATAATACGCAATCAGAATAGCATCCACATTTTCGTCGCACCAGGTGAGGATGTAGGGGCGTCCAAGCAACACAACCGTCACAATGGGGGTGCCTGTTTCCTTCACAGCCTCCAGGATTTCCTGCTGAGAGGCGGTCAGCTCCAAGCCGTCCACGCCCCAAGGGCCGCTATGCATATAGCTGGGCTCGCCCACCGCTACGATGACCACATCACATTCCTTGGCCAGCGTAGCAATCTTCTCCACATCCTCGGCTTCATAGATCACTTCCGCACCCTCACCTGCATAAGCGGCAATGGCATCGGCAATGGTCAGGCCGTTTTGTGCGCTGCTCCAGCCGCCGCACAGGCTATCCATATCGCCCGCGCGAAGCCCGGCCACCAGCACCTTTTTGCCGGCTTCCAGCGGCAGGATGCCATTGTTCTTTACCAGCGTCATGGATTCTTCGGCAGCCTGCAGGCTGAGCGCCTGATTATCGGCATTGCCTACATAGGATACGGCATACTCCACATCCACATAGGGGTTTTCGAAAACGCCAAGTTCAAACTTTGCCTTCAGGATGCGCATGCAGGCGGCATCCAGCACCTCATCGGTGATATCGCCATTTCCGTAAAGCTTTTCCATGGTGTCAATCAGACGGATGGATTCGCCGCCGATGCCGTCCACCTGGCCTTCCATCACGCCAATCAGGATGGCGTCTTCTTCGCTGACTTCATCGCCCCACAGGGATGCACTCGTCTGGATGCCCCAGATCATGCCCCAGTCGGTCTGGATGATGCCCTCAAAGCCAAGGGTATCGCGAAGCAGGTCTTGCAAGGTGACCTTGCTGCCCAGCGCCGCCACGGTATCCAGATTGATCGGAATGCTGTAGTAAGGCATAACAGACGCGACCTTCACTTCAATGGCCGCGCGGTAGGGCTTGAGGTGCTCTTCCAAGGATTCTTCGGTGGAAATAATGGGAGCCATATCAACGCCGTCCATCTGCGGGCCCGCGCCGGGGAAATGCTTGATGCAGGCAATGATGGAATTTTCATTCAGGCCATCCTTGCCGTACTGGAAACCGATGATTTGGGCGGTGACCATCTCTGTGACCAGATCCGGGTCTTCGCCAAAGGTTTCCATCACACGGCCCCAGCGGGGTTCGGAAGCAATGTCTGCCTCCGGCGACAGCGTCATGCGCGCACCGATGGCAATATGCTCCTGACGGGCAATATCGGCGAGCTTGGATACAAGCTCCGTATTACGGGTGGCAGCCAGGCCAAGGTTATGGGGCGTGACTGTTGCGCCAGTCACGTAGCTCGCACCGTGCACGGAATCCATGCTCACCACCACCGGGATGCCCAGGCGGGAGTTTTCGCACCATTCCTGTATCTGGTTCATCGTCTTGGCAGCATCCTCCACAGAGGGAAGCTCGCGCACCAGCACAAAGCCGATGCTTTCGGTTTCTGTCCATTTTTTGAGATAGCTGGGCACCGTGCCATCGGCCTTGGGCACGAAGGTGGGGTGCTGCATCTGGGCAATCTTCTCGCGCGGGGTCATCAGCGAAATCAGGTTGGCCGCGCGGGTTTCAGCATCCAGACGCCAATCCTCATAAGGGTCAAGTTCGCCATTGCCGTTCAAATCCTTGAACTCAAGGCCGTCCACCGTGATGATGTTCTTCACAGTTGCGGCCAGTTCCTTTTGCTCCGCGCCCTCCGCATGGGCAAAGCAGACGGGCAGCAGGGAGAACAGGAGGGTCAGCGCGGCCAGCACGCTCACAGAGCGTTTGAACACTTTCTTCATATTAGTCAACAATGCTCCAATCTCCTTTCACGCCAGCTTCTTTGAGGGCTTCGGTGATCATCTTGGCATACCGGGCAGTATCCGGGTCCGTACTGGTGGCAAAATCGGTGATACGGGTCTGAAGGTCTGTAGACGCCGCCCAGGGCAGTGCCGTGCCGTGGGTGAAGCTGGGGTAGCAGATGGTGCCCTCTGCCAGCAGTTCTTCCTTAAAACGCAGCGTCAGCTCGTTATACGTGCTGTCCGGCGTATCCGAGAAGGGAGAAACGGATTCTTTCACCGTGCTGAACGAGATCTGAACATCCGCATCGGTGACCATGTATGCCCAGCGCGCACCGCCCTCTACATTGGCGGAATCGTTGGGCACCACAAACGCGTCTACACATAGACCATAATAGCCTTCAGTGCCCGGCATGTTGAATACGCCAAAATCTTCGCCATACACCCAGCCCTGTGCGGTGAGCAGCGGCTGCATCCAAGTGCCCATGATCTGCATCACATAGTCCCCCGCCACCGCACGGCCAGCGGTTTCATACCATTCACGGGCAGAGTGATCGGGGGCGACATAGGTCATCAGGCGGGCGAACACGTCCAGCACCGTCTGCACCTGCTCCTGCGTGGCAAGACCGTTGATAAAATCCTCGTAAATCTGCGGATCGGTGCCCATCATGATGCTTTCAAACACCTGACTGGCAGCCCAGCCCTTGCGGTCGCCCAGGTCCACCGGGAACTTGCCATCCGGCAGCTTTTGAGAGAATTCTTCGCAAATTGCCCAGAACTGCTCCCACGTGATGTTTTCGCTATCCGGCAGCGCCACGCCATATTGTTCAAACATGTGCTTGTTATAGAAGATGGTATTGGTTTTGTGCACGCCGATGGGCACGATGTAGTACTGGCCATCGGCCGTCTTGCAAAGGTCTGCAATGCCGGGCAGCATACGCTCTTCCAGCCCCGCGTATTCCCACAGGCCGGTCAGGTTAAGCAGCATATCGGCATCCAGATAGGGCTTGATTTCCTGGCCGGGGTGCGCCTGAAAGGCTTCCGGCGATTTGCCTGCCTGTTGCAACACCTTGACCTTCATCACCATTGCGCCGCCGGCACCGCCGGGGATGGCGTTGGATTTGGCCTGCTGCTGCGGGTAAGCGCCCTCAAAGCCTTTGATCACGGCGTTGATGGCTTCTTTTTCGCCGCCTGCCGTCCACCAGTGGTACACGTTCACTTTGTCCTTGGTTTTCACATCGGCCAGCACTGCCTCAAAATCTAGGTTCTCTATCTTTTTATTCTTTGCCGCCAGCGCGCCGGTGGGCAGAAGGCACACCATCGTAAGCGCCAGGCAAAGCGCAACAATTCTCTTTTTGGTCATTCCGTTCTCTCCTTCCTATCAAGCGATCAATCGCACAGGGTCATCACGCCCCACAGCGAAGGATTGGTATCCGCATCCGCACTGGCGCACCATTGGATGCGCGCGGTGGCCACGCCGGGGCACGGGAAGTCCAGGTCAAACATGCCAAACTCCACGCTCAGCGTCATGCCAGCGGTAGGCACCAGCACAGGAATCTGATCGTTGGCGAAATTGGAGAACGGAATTTTCGCCTCAAAGGTGTAGCCGCCGGGGATTTTTTGCACGGCGTACTCGTAGCCGTCCAGCACCTGCTCGTCACCGTCCGCGCCCTTGGAGGGGAAGCCCTTGTTGTCAGCAATCATGTCGCGGTCGATACCGGTATAAAAATCGTAATCATCAATGATCATTGTCACGCGAAAATCGGTAGCGGTATATTCGGTGCGGGCAGGATCGGCACTGGGATCGGTGCTCAGGAACAGCACAAGGGAGTCGGCCATATCCGGGGGGAACCCCTCGCGGTACATGAAGGGGGTGTCGTCCATAATGGTCGCGGCGAGGTAGAGGTTATTCTCGTCCCACGCGAGGTAGATTTCGAGGCTCAAATCCTCGGGGCCGGTCCACTGGCCAACGTCACGCACAATTTGATCCACGCGGTTGAGAATCGCGGGCGAAGAGGTGTTCCACTCACTGAGGTCGCCATCAATGACAACCTCACCGGCCTTGAAGCAGAAAATCGCATTTTCCCCTTCTGCCAGCGCGGCGGCGCACAGGCTCAGCATCAGCACCAATGCCAAAATAAACGCAAATCCTTTCCTGGCCGTCACTGCATGTTTCATACCGTTTCCTCCTCAAACATTTCGATAAATTCTTCATGATATCCTTGCAATCCACTAGAATTGCACTGTGTACTTTTATTATACTGGTGAAGCCGATCAAAGCAATGGAATATCCAGCACAGCAATATGGAATATCATGCCCTTTACAGCAGAATTATCGCATATTTGTGCTGCCTGGGGGTAGGAATATCCAGCACAGCAATATGGAAAATCCAGCACTCTCTTTCCTTTGTGACAATAGACGTGTTATAATCCAATAGATACAAGTGCCACGAAAGGCGGATGCAGCGCGTATGAAAATGAGCCGTAAACTGATGATTATATTTTCCTGTTTAGCAGTGCTGACCACCGCATGCAACTGTTTTTACTTTTATAATACCCGCATGGAAGCGCTCAACGAAAGTACTTATGAGACACTCACCGCCCTTGGCAACAAGCTGCAAGCCGAAATCGAGCAGTATATACAGCTGATGGACTACGCCATGGAAGAGCTCACCTCCAATGTAGGCTTTATGGATGCCATGCACATCGCCTGCCTGCAGGGGGAAACCGCAAATATCATGGAGATGGGCGATGCACAGACCCGAATGTCCCGTATATTATATCAGGAGCCGCTGCTGGAAAGGTTTTACCGTGTCAGCGTGTATGCGCGCAATGGTTTCTATCAATCCAGCCGTTTTGAAAAGACCGACTGTGTGGTCAGCCTTTCAGAAGAAGCACACGAAACCGTGGCTGCCCTCCCCTATCTTGCCGAAGTAGATGCCAACCCTTTTCAGCGCCACCTGATTGGTCCGCATACCGATCCCTGGTCCAGCACCCGGGATGTGGCCGTTGTTTCCATTGTGCGCGCGGTCATCTGGCACGGGCAGTTCATCGGTTATCTGGAGGTCGCTGATCAGCTGGAAGAACTCTACAGAATATTCACCGTAGAGGGCCTGGACGGCTTCCACGCCCATGCCATCTTTGACGATGGCGAGCAGTTTTTCCGCGTGAATGGCGACGATGCAGTGTATACCAACCTTGACCCCAACGGCATGACCCGCTGCAAAATGGCTGATGGCAGCGAGCGGCTGGTGGTGGGCATACGCGTCAAATCGCTGGGGATGAACATCTATGTAGCACAGGAAATATCCACGTATTATCAGCAGGCCAGCGAAATGATGCTCAAGTATGTGAGCGTCGCTTTTCTGATGCTGCTCATCACGCTGGTGCTGGTGATTGCCATTTCCCTCGGCCTCACCCGCTCCATCCGCAAGCTTACCAGGAAGGTGCTGCATTTGCCCGTGGGCGATCTGCTGGATCAGCCCAGCGAGGCGCTGACCACACTTGTGACCAGCAAAAGCGATGAAGAAATATATGATCTCGAAAAAGTGTTTAACGGCCTGATGGCACGGCTGCAGGTGTCGCTGCGCAACGAGATCAACCTGCACGAGGGCGCGCTCAAGGCGCAGCTCAATGCCCTGCAGGCACAGATTAATCCACATTTTGTATACAACACCCTCAACATCATCAGCGCCAAGGGCATGGAAAGCGGCAATGAGGAGATCATTGACATCTGCGACCAGTTTGCACAGATGCTGCGCTATTCTACAGATTTGCGCTCCCGCACCGCTACGCTGGGCGAAGAATTGAAAAACGCGCAGATGTATTTGTTATTGTCCAAGGCGCGCTATGAAGATCAGTTGACTTTTGATATTGATGTGCCGGAGCAGATGGCCACGCTGCTTATCCCCAAGCTGACACTGCAGCCCTTGGTTGAGAATACCCTGGCCCACGGTTTTGCAGGGCGTACGGACGTGCGCAATATTCAGATCATCGGCACTTTAAACGAAAACGTGCTTCAATTGGTGATCCGTGATAACGGCAACGGATTTGCGCCCGAGGTGCTAAAGAAGCTGGAAGAAGCATTCCGCAGGATTGACGAAGAAAATGAACCCGCCAACGAGTTTGCCGACGGGCACATCGGCCTTGCCAACACATACCTTCGGCTGCATTATTACAGCATGGGGAAAATGCGCATGGCGCTACGCAATGACAGCGGCGCGGTGGTGGAATTGACGCTGCCCTGTGAAAGGAAGGAAGAGCATGTATAGCATCGTACTGGTAGACGACGAAGCGCCCACGCTGCGCTTTTTGCAGGCCATCATCGAAAAATACGCCAAGGATTACACTGTTGCGGCTGCCTTCCAAAGTGGCGAGGCTGCCTTGGACTATTTTTCGCAGCACACGGCGCATTTGCTGATGACAGACATCAGCATGCCGGGCATCAACGGCATTACCCTGGCGCAAAAGGTGCGCGCGCTGCATCCCGATATGCACATGATGATCATCAGCGGCTATGCCGAGTTTGAGTACGCCAAGGGCGCGATTCAGGCCGCTGTGGACGATTATACCCTCAAACCCGTCAGCCTGCCGCACATGACGGAAGTACTGGCGCGCATCAAAGAAAAGCTGGATGAAGAGGCCGCCGCGAAGCAGCCTGCCATGCTGCGCGCACTGCTAGCTGGGCAGCCTTACGACAAGGCGCTGGCTGCGCAGTTGTTTGGAGAAGAAAAATATTATCTGGCGCTTGTACGCTGGGGCAATCTATATACCTCGCAGGATATCCCACACACGCCCATCATACTGAACGCAAGCAACCCTGCCCTGACCGTGCTGCACGGGCGAGATGAGGACGAGCATGTTTTGCTGATGAAAGCAGATAAACCTGCCGCTGATTTTCAGGCGGCAGTGAAAGCCTATGCATTGCAGCGCAAAAACACCGCCACAATCACGGCGCTTTTTGCCCGTAACAGCGATTCTTATGATACCCTGCCGGTTTTCTACCGCCGTGCCTCTAGGCTGATGGAGCAGTCCGTATCTATCGGACGGCACCAGTTTATTTTCCTCACAAACGACAACCGCGAAGTGGAAATCCACATTCCGGGCGCTATCCTCAAAAAACTGGAGCATTTTTTGCAAAGCGGCAACGTCAAAATGATCAAGGACATCTTTATCACCCTGGCGGCAGACTGGGAGAAGCGCCAGCTGCCACAGTTTTGCGCGGCCACCATGGTGCAGCAGTTGACCAATCTGGTGTTTTTGAGCAAAACCACCCCCGTCAAAAAGCAGACCGCCGTGATGCAGGACACACGCGATCTGCTGCGCTATGCAATCTCCTACGGTGATCTGATGGCCAGCCTGTACGCCATTTTGTTTGACGAGGACGTGCAAAAAGACAAAAAACTGTCCTCCGAAGCGCTGTATGAATACGCCGTGCAATACATTCAAGAAAAGTATGCCGAGCCGCTGAGCATCCTGAATGTATGTGCAGAGATTGGCATATCGCAAACCTACTTAAGCCGCCTGTTCCGCAAATACGGAAACACCTCTTTCAATGTGTTCCTCACCCAGTGCCGTATTGAAAACGCCATGACGCTGATCCGTAGGCATCCGGACATCCTGCTGCGGGACGTGGCTGCCTGCGTTGGCTATGACGACTCTGCCTATTTTAGCAAGGTATTTCATCAGACAACCGGATACTCTCCTTCCCAATGGGCACTGGAGGTGTCAGAGGGGCGAATCTGATGGTCCGAATGGCCTGCGATATCAATAAACGCACAATTGACCGCCTTTATGCACAGATGTTCATTGCCCAGCGTAAAGCATCCTGCTATACTGGCTGTAATCATTGAGCATCGGGGGCAAAGCAGGTGATCCGAAATATCGTTTTTGATATAGGCAATGTGCTGGTACGCTTTGAACCGGAAAAATATCTCCGCACTTTTGTAGATAGCGACGACGAAGCGCAGCAACTAAAAAACCTGATCTACCTAAGCACCGCCTGGCGGGATGGCGACCTGGGCAAAGCCTCCCGGCGAAACACCATCAACCGCTTATGTAAGCAATACCCCGAGAAGGAAGCCGTGCTGCGTCAAGCGCTGCGCCATTGCAGCGAGATTCTGCTCATGCCCCAAGGCACGCCCGTCCTGCTGGAAAAGCTTCGGCAGTCAGGTTTTCAACTGTTTTACTTATCCAATACCAATCCGGCAGATTTTGCATTCATGACAAAAAAGTACCCCCTTCTTCGCGGCATGCGGGGCATTGCATCTTTTCAAGAGGGTGTTTTAAAGCCTGATGCTGCCATTTTTCATCTGTTGCTGCAGCGCTTTGAACTGCAGGCAGAGGAATGCCTGTTTATCGATGACATGCCCGTCAACACAAAGGCCGCCAGCGCCCTGGGCTTTCAAACCATCACCCTGCCCAGTGCCGATGCGCTGGAGCAAGCGCTTTGCGCCTATCTTGATCTGGATCAGTGTGCAGGAGGATGAAAAAGATGCTTGTAGCGGCGCATATGGGTGTGATTGGCGGCAACATTCCCGGCAACACCTTGGCCTCGGCAGAAATTGCCCTGCGCCAGGGGGCTGATATATTGGAAATAGATGCGACGGTCAGCGCCGATGGCGAACTGTTCACGTTTCATCCCGGCACCGAGAAAATCAAGCTGGGCATCGACTGCGATTTGCGCCTGATGGCAGCAAAAGACATCGAAAAGCTCCCTTTGCTCAACCTGCACGGCACACCTACCGGACACCACATTCCCCGGCTGGAAGAAATGCTGCAGTTTTTGCGCGGCCGTTGCATCATCAATATCGACAAATTTCAGGACTCTCCCGAATCAATCGCCCGTCTGGTGCGCAGGCTTGGGATGCAGGATCAGGTGATTGTAAAAACCAACGCAATACCCGCACTCTTTGATGCTGTGACACAATTTGCCTATGATTTGCCCTATATGCCCTTTGTATACGAAACCGACGATTGTTTCGCGCCCTTAAGCGCCCGCAAAGATATCCGCTACATTGGCGCCGAAGTGATCTTCGCCACGGAAGCTTCGCACTTGGCCAGCGATGAATACATCGATACCATGCATAAGCTAGGGAAAAAGATATGGGTCAATGCCATTGTTTTTGATGAAAAACGGCAGCTGGCAGCCGGCCACTCGGATGATTTGTCCATCTGTGACAGCCCTGCAAAGGGCTGGGGCTGGCTGGCGCACAAGGGTTATGACATGATCCAGACCGATTGGCCGCTGGCGTGCAGCCAATACCTCCGGCAGATGGGCCACTAGTTACCATATACTCCCTACTATCGCAACGGGTGCAGCCCGTTGCTTTTTACTATGTAATTTGCTATACTGATTGACGTGTATACGGCTGCTCTTGGAGGAAAAAGGCATGGAAAACGCATCGGTCAACAAGGCAAAACTGACGCGGCTTCTGCGGGATTTTTACGAAGTAACTGGCGTAAGAATCACCTTTTGGTTGCCCGATGGCAAGCGCAGCGTCGTTTGTGCAGACAAAGACGATTCGGAATTCTGTTCGCTGGTAAAAAGCCATAAGGATTTGCACGCCTGTTGCAGCGAGTGCGATCAACAGGCTATTCAGATTGTCAAAAACACCAGCAAAATGCATATTTTCACCTGCCATGCCGGCCTGGAGGAATACGTTCACCCCGTGCTGCAAAATGGCAATTTGCTAGGCTTTTTGATGATCGGGCAGGTGCAGCTGATGGAAACCGACCCACAGGAGATGAAGCATTACCTGGAAAAGTTCCAGGCATTTGGCCTGAACCCCCAGGACTTATTCCTGGCCTATCAAGCCCTGCCCCGGATGAGCCATGCCAGCATGCTTTGCGCCGCCCGCATGCTGGAGGCCGTTGCCTGCTATACCTACCTCAATGGCATGGTGCGCCTGATTGAGCCGCCGCTGCTGGCCAAGATCGAAAAATACGTGGATGAGCATCTGGCAGACCCCTTGAACCTGAATACCATCTCTAGCGCGCTATTTATCAGCCGCTCCAAGCTATGCCATTATATCCGCGCCGAAATGAACACCTCGGTTATTAAGCTGGTCAACCGCAAGCGCATCGACGCCGTTAAGCAGGCGCTGGTTTCCGGCAAATCATTGCAGGAATCCGCCGAAATGTATGGTTTCTCCAGTGTATCTTATTGCTCGCGCGTATTTAAGAACCTGGAGGGCGTCTCACCGGAAAGCTACTTGCGCAGGCTTGCGGAGTGAGGAGTGCAATGCACATTTGTGCCTTTAAAAACGAATCTTTCTTCTTTATTGCACCAGCATATATCCCTATGCGTCATACGGTCTTTTGGGCCGGAAAACCGCATTTATTTTCCCGTCCATGTAGTTTACGAGAAATAAACAATCATTTAATCTATCTTTTACTTGCGGCAGCCTATGGGCTGCTTTTTTCTTGCCTGATGATATTATATAGAATCAAATATCGACGCATCAATAATTAATGCACAATAGTACAAGCATTATGAAGGATTGTATATCGCTTTTTTCTTGAAAGGTATTTATACTATGCTTAAGAACAGCAAATCTTACTGCAAAGGAATGATTATGTTGAATCAGTTGCCCGTTCCGGCGCTACGGCGAAAAAGGCTTGGAAAAACCATATTGCAATCCTGGCAGCTTTACGTACTGATTCTGCCAGCGTTCATTTATGCTTGCATGTTTATGTATGCGCCTATGTATGGCGTGCAAATTGCCTTCAAAGAGTTTTCATCCAGAAAAGGCATCTGGGGCAGCCCATGGGTGGGGCTGCAGCACTTCATCAAATTTATCGAGTATCCCTACTTTGGCCGCATCATGCTCAATACCATCGTCATCAGCCTATATTCGCTGGCCACCTTTCCCCTATCGGTGATTTTTGCGCTCATGATGAACGAGCTGACCCACCTGCGCTTCAAAAAGACGGTACAGATGATCACCTACGCGCCTCACTTTATTTCTACTGTGGTGATCTGTTCTATGGTCACGCTGTTTCTGGATAAAAACAACGGCGTGATCAATCATCTGGTGGCCGCCTTGGGGGGCAGCCGCCAGAATTTTCTGGCCAATCCGGCAGCGTTTTCTTCGATTTATGTCTGGAGCGGGGTGTGGCAGGGCCTGGGCTGGAACGCTATCATCTACCTGTCTGCTTTGGCCGGTGTCTCTCCAGAGCTGCATGAGGCCGCCTACATTGACGGTGCCACACGGATGAAGATCATTTGGCATATCAACTTGCCCACCATTTTGCCCACGGTGATCATCATGCTGATCCTGCGTTGCGGGGATGTGCTGTCGGTGGGCTTTGAAAAAGTGTACCTGCTTCAAAACTCCTTAAATCTGGACGCTTCGCAGGTCATTTCCACCTATGTATACCAAACCGGCCTACGTAATTCACAATTTTCATATTCCGCAGCCATATCACTGTTTAACACAGTGATCAACATTGTGCTCCTGCTGATGGTCAACACCATTGCCAAGAAGGTTTCGGAAATTAGTATTTTGTAAGGAGGCGGCATGATGAGCGTCATCAAAAGATCTCGCGCAGACCGGGTTTTTGACAGCGTGAATATCACAATCATGATCGTCATTCTGCTGATTACGCTGTACCCGCTGTATTTCACCATTATTGCATCGATTTCGGAGCCTGAGATGGTGGCCATGGGGCAAATCACACTGCTGCCCAAGGGTTTCAGCCTGGAAGCCTACCAGAATGTGATGAAGAACAGTCAGATCTGGACCGGATACCGCAACTCTATTATTTACACCGTGCTGGGCACGCTGCTCACTTTGCTGCTGACTGTGCCCATGGCCTACGCGCGCAGCAAGCGCGGGCTGCCAGGGCAAAAATTCTTCGCCTGGTTTTTCCTGATCCCCATGTACTTTGGCGGCGGGCTTGTGCCCACCTATCTGCAAATGAAAGCATACAATCTCATCAATCAGCCTTATACCCTGATTGTGATGGGCTCCCTCAGCCTATACTACGCCATTGTCACCCGCACTTATTTTCAAAACTCCATTCCTCAGGAAATCTATGAAAGCGCTAAAATTGACGGAGCCAGCGATTTTGACACCTTCTTTCGTATTGCGCTGCCCCTGGCCAAGCCCATCCTGGCCGTGCTGGTGCTCTTTTTCGCCACCGGCCGGTGGAATAGCTATTTTAATGCCTTGATCTACACCTCAAAACCGGAATACGCACCGTTGCAGCTGGTGCTGCGCAATATCCTGCTGCTTAACCAAAACGCCATTTCACTATTGGAAGACACAGGCACCGCAGAGGATATGACCGCTTATTATGTGCACATGTCCTATATCGCCCAGACCATGAAATACGCGCTCATATTCATTTCCTCCGCGCCGCTTTTGCTGGCCTACCCCTTTGTGCAAAAGTACTTCGTAAAGGGCGTGATGATCGGTTCCCTGAAAGGCTGATAATAGGCGGCACAGTGCTGCTTATTCCATAAGAAGAAAGGAGAATATCACAATGAGAAAGACCTTGTCCCTTTTGCTGGCCCTGTTGCTTTTGCTGGGCACCGCCGCCCAGGCACTCGAAACCGAGCCGGCGGGCGAGCCCATGGAGCTGCCGGAATACCTGGACGCGTACAAAACACGCAAGTTCCTTGCCGATGGCGAGGGTGTCACCCTGAAAGTGGCCGCCGTATACAACGAAAGCACAGGCGGCGACATGACCAACTCCTGGATCGCCGCCTACATCAAAAAGCATACCGGCATCACCCTGGAATTCGACATGATTCCAGCCAGTGCGGTATCGGAGCGCAGAAGCCTGATGTTTGTGGGCGATGAGCTGCCGGATATCCTTTTCGCCCTCAACTTCTCCACAGCACTGATGGTCCGGTACGGCGATCTGGAAGGGCAGCTATTGGATTTCAGCCCCTACATCAACGAAGAAACCATGCCCGCCCTCAGCTTCTGGTTTGAGCAGTACCCTGAATACAAAGCGCTGTGCACCTCGCAAACCGGCGCTATTTACGGCCTGCCCCGGCTGTTCAACTATGTGGACACCAACCAGACCAACAGCATTGGTTTTCTGGACACAGCATGGATGACAGCGAATGGGTATGAAATGCCCAAGACGCTCGATGAGCTAAACACCTTGCTCTATGCCTTCAAGGCGCAAAAGCCCAACAGCGCGCCGCTGGGCGGCTCGGAAGGCGATTATGACCCGCGCCATCTGATCCTGAACGCCTATGGCTTCCTGACCACCGGCAAAACCAATCAGACAGGCGTCAACGCCGCCATGCGCAATGGCGAGGTCGTCATCCCCGTGATGGAGGATGTGTACTATGACTATCTGCAAACCATGCGCCAGTACTATGCAGATGGCATTATCAACGAAGACTTCTTCACCATGGCAAAGGAAAAGGTAACAGCACAGTTTGCCGCCGGTGATGTGCTGTTCATGTCTGAACGCCCCAGCTATTTCGTGGGCGCGGAGGCGGAAGAAACCAACTATGCCGCCATCTCCCCCTTGACCAGCGCCCAGCACGAAAAAGCCGAATGGGCATCCAACTCCTCTGTCGTCGTGGGCGGCATTGCGGTGTCTGCGGATACCGAGCATGCCGAGCTGATCTGCAAACTGCTGGATTGGTTCTATACGGATGAAGGCTCCATCTACATGTGGGAAGGCCCCGTGGCGGGTGAAGACACCCTGGGCTTGGTCAGCGGCCTGGTTTGGAGCGAGGAAGAGCAGAAATTCCTCAACCCCGACCAGCTCAGCGTGGAAGATGGCGGCACCGGGCGCTATGCCGACGTGACGGCTAAGTTCCGCGGCTTCCAGACCAACTGCTTCAACAACCTGCGCTTTGGCAGCCGCATGGGGCCTATGGCTTATACCTACGACAAACGCAGCGGTAACCTGCAAACCATGCTCAGCGTGGCTGGCATGGAGATCATCTTCATGGAGAACGGCACACCCATCTACGTATCCACGCTGGAAAATGTAGGCCCCTACACCGTGAACGGCTATCCCTCCATATTGTGGCTGAGTGATGCCGATGCCACCCGGGCCAGCGAGCTTGCCTCTGCCATTTCCACCTATGTCTCCAGCGAGGTGGCCAAGTTCATCGTGGGCACCCGCGAATTGAACGAAACAGAATGGGCGGCCTTCCAGGCAGACCTGAAGCGCCTGAATGTGGACGCTTACAAGCAAATTTACGTGGATGCCTATGCCACGTACCAGGACGCATTGAATGATTCTATGGACACCTCCGAGGCGCCAAAGGGCGCCTCGGGCCTTACTACTAAGGACTACATCCGTGATCCTTCACTCTTTACACCGCTTTGGGCGGCCGAGCGCACTGTGCGCCCCGATATGCTGGATTGGGCAGAAAAAAAAACAGCTTTGATGACCCCCATGGGCGCATGATGATCGTCGCCCACCGCGGCGATAACGGCTTCTATTACCCCGAAAACTCCATCGAGGGCTGCCTGAGCGTGATCATGGCCGGGGCCGATATCATCGAAACAGATGTGCAAAAGACCAAAGACGGCGTGCTGATCCTCATGCATGACGACACACTATACCGCACCACCAATTGGTTTGACATGCGCGGCACAAACGGGCTGCCCACCAGCAAGAACATTTGCGACTGGACCTATGACGAGCTGACAAGCCTGTGCCTGGTCAGCCGCGCGGGCGAGCCTACCGGCTACGCCATTCCCCGGCTGGAGGATTTGATTCAGGTTTGCAAAGGCCGCGCCTTCATCACGCTGGACAAGATGCAGAATTTCGATTGGGATCAGGATATCATGCCGCTGCTGGAAAAATGCCAGGCCTATGAAACGGTGCTGGTGCCCTATACCTACCCGGTAGAAAAGGCGGCAGCAATCGATAAGGCGCTACGCGAGCTGGGCAGCAAGGCATACTATTTTGCCGATGCGCGCTCGGCGGCAAAGGAAGAGCAATCACGTTCAGCACTCCTGGAAAATCAGCTGCCGCTCAACCTGCGGGGCGTGGAATTTGATCCTGCAGCGCCGGATGGTTATTTTGCCAGGGTGTCTGGCAGCGGCGCAAAATGGTATGCCGAAACATTGAAGGCAGACCATGACCATGAGGCCGCGTGGCAGGCACTGTATGAAATGGGCTGCGGCTATTTGATGGGCAACAAGGTATATGATCAGCTGGATTTTATGATGAGCAGCTATCCTGATTATAGTGCAATAGACAATGAAGGGATATAAAAAACGATGGATACCACCCAAAACCCTGTAAACCGGCCCGATATGTGCTGCTGGGAAGAAAAAAAGGAGGCCTTTTATCAGCCGGCCACCCGCTTGATGGTGGTGGGCCATCGGGGCGATAACAATCGGATATTCCCCGAAAACTCCATCGAGGGCTGCAACAGCGTGCTGGACGCAGGCGTGGATATTGTGGAGACCGATCTTCAGCGCTCCAAGGACCAGGTGATGATCATCATGCACGACGCCAGCCTTTTACGCACCACCGATTGGGCGGAAAAGAAAGGGCAAAACGGCCTGCCCTCCTCCCCGATGATCTGCGACTGGACGTATGAACAGCTGCGCTGCCTGCGGCTGAAGGGCAAGGATGGCTTTCCCTGCGAAAGCCACATCCCTTGCCTGGAGGATTTGATCCGCGCGTGTAAAAACAGGGCCTTTATCACCCTGGATAAAGACAAGAATTTTGATTGGGAACAGGACATCCAGCCCCTCATTGAAAAGCACGAGGCTTTTGAAACCATATTAGTTCCCTATGTTTATTCGCCGCAGCGGGCTTATGCCATCCAGTGTGCTATGATGCAGCGTTATGGCGCGGCACCCTATTTCTTTTCTGATTCGAGAGACCCTGCCGCCCGGAATTCCTCCATTGAAGCGCTCCGTCAGCATGGCATGCCGCCCGCACTGCGCGGCACGGAATTCAGCATCAAAAACCGGCCCGACCTTATTTCTTTCCAGCGTGCCGCCCATGGGCAATATAAATATTATGTAGAAACCCTGGCCCGGGATAACGACACGCCGGATATCTGGTGGGCCATCGCCGCTTTGGGGTTTGGCTATCTGATGGGCAATGATATTTACGGGCAGCTGCATTTTGTCAGCACGATTTATCCTGATTATACCGATCGGCAAACCTGGCTGCTGCCCGGCTGGGTCTGATCATCTGACTGTATCTTCAATTGGGTTGGTTATACCCATATCTTGCACATTTGTGCAATCAATTTGCTCAATATTGAAACACAGAGGAGTGGATGGCATTGGAATTTAAAATAGGGCTCGTCAGCTTGAGCCAGCTCAGCTTCCCGGGGGATAAGGCAGCCCGGTATCAAAAATCAGCCGCCGGTTTACAGGCGCTGCTTGATCCTATGGGAGTAGCGCTTTATGTGTATCCGCAAACCGTCATTACGCCCCCGGATGCCAAGCAGGCCATAGCGGCCATGAAGGGCGAGCAGGTAGACTTCTTGTTGGTTCAGTGCACCAGCTTTTCCGCCGGACTGCTGGCACAGCTGATGGTGCAAAGCAACCTTCCCCTTGGCTGGTGGGCCATTGGCGAGGGCGCTGCCGACGGCGTTGCTCCGCTCAATTCCCTATGCTCCATCAATATGTATCAGGCCATTAACAGAACTTATTATCCCGATGAATATCACCCCGCCAAGTGGTTTTTTGGCGAGGGCAACGGCGCGCTGTTTGCCCCCCGGCTGCAAATCACGCTGCGCGCCCTGCGCGCCCTCAAGGCCATGCGTAAATCGCGGGTGGCGCTCATTGGCGGCATCGCGCCGGGGTTTAACGATTTGTATTTTGACGAGCGTAAGCTATTGCATCTCTTCCCGGGGCTGGAATATGACCGGCTGCCGGAATTCGATGATATCCTGCAGCGGGCCGAAAGCTATACTGATGCGCAAATGGCGCCTTTGGCAGAAGCTTACGAGCAGGAAGCCAGCGGCGTGCACCCGGCATCTGCCAAGCATCATTTGTTAAACGCCCGTCTTTTTAAAGCTTATCAGGACTTTGCCAGCGATAATCACTTTAACGCCCTGGCTGTCAGCTGCTGGCCCAAGCATCAATCGCAGTTGGATTATTCGGTTTGCTCTGTGGTCGGCAAGCTGAATGACGCAGGCATCCCCACCGCCTGCGAGGGCGACGCACTCAGCGCCGTCAGTATGCTGCTGATGGAAAGGCTCACCCAGCAGTCCACCATGCTGATGGATTTAAGCGCGGTGGATCCTCAGGACGACACACTGCTTTTATGGCACTGCGGGCCCGCCGCAAAAGCGTTTGCCGATGTCAGGGGCTATTCCCTGGGCGTCAATTACCACGGCAAAGCGCACACCCCGGGGCAAGCGCCCAACTGCTGCGGCGTTACCCGGGATATGGTCTTTGGCGAAAACACCATCACCATTGGGCGTCTGGCAGGAGAATGCGATACGCTGCTAGTTTCGGGCGGCACATTCGCTTCCCCGCAAAAGCCAAGCTTCTTTGGCAGCCGCGGCTGGCTGGGCAGTTTACAGCTCAATGGGCAGTCTCTGTCTGCACTGGATTATTTCAACACTGTGATGGCCCACGGTCTGTCGCACCATTTCCCGGTTGCCATGGGCGATGTGCAAAACGAGCTGCTGGAAATCTGCGCCTGGCTGCGCCTGAAAACTGTACCGGCTGTTCCGCTTAAGCCCTATCTGCAAATCTATTGAAGGGGTGAAATGCGCCATGGGTGTGCTTGTTCTGGACATTGGCGGCACCAAGCTTTCCGCAGCGGCCTTTGATGGGCATACACTCACCTGCCGCCGGGAAATGGCCACCCTGGCCAAGGAGGGGCCTGAGGCGGTGCTGCACAGAATCTATTATTTACTGGACGCTCTGCGCGCGGCCTGCCCCGCTGCAAAAGCCATTGGCCTCGCCTGCCCCGGGCCCCTTTCCCCTTCACAGGGTATCGTTCTCAAGGCGCCCTTGATGGGGTGGGAGAACCTTCCGCTTTCCGCACTGATCACCCGGCGTTATGGCTTGCCTGTACTGCTTGAAAATGACGCCAACGCCGCCGCTTATAGCGAGTGGCACCAGGGTGCCGGGCGTGGATGTACAGAAATGGTCTACATCACCGTATCCACAGGCATTGGCTGCGGCATTGTGCATCAGGGCCATATACTCTCGGGGCATCACGAGGGTGCAGGGGAATTGGGGCACCTGAATATGGTGGAAAACGGCCACGCCTGTGCCTGCGGGCGCAGGGGGTGCCTGGAAGCCTATGCCTCCGGCACCGCCATCGCAAAAGCGGCCAGCCAGGCACTGGGCTTCCCGGTCGCTGCACGGGAAGCCGCCGAACGCGCCCGAAGCGGAGATACCCTATGCCGCGCCATATTCGAACTGGCAGGCAGCTACCTCGGACGCGCCATTGCCGCCCTGCAACAGTTGATAGACCCCGAATGCATCGTCATGGGCGGTTCGGTTTCGAAGGCACTGGACATCATGCGCCCTACGCTGCTTCAGGCCGCCCAAGCTTCCAGCTATTGGGCCAAAGCATCCGGGCATTGGTTGAGAACAGCTCAGCTGCAGCCCGATTCCGGCCTGATCGGTGCTGGCCTGCTGGCCATGAACTTAGAGAAAACAAATTAGAAAGGAGCTACCTTCATGAATATTCATCAAATGCTAAGTGCGCTGCGCGAGGTACGCCAAAAAGACAGTTTTTGCACGCTGCTTGGCATTGGCCCCATGTCCCCTACCCTTTTGCGGGCGGCGCTGGAGCTGAGCCAAGAGCAGGACTTCCCCATTTTCTTTATTGCCAGCCGCAATCAGGTGGATCTAAAGTCCCTGGGAGGCGGCTATGTATCAGGCTGGGATCAACAGGCATTTGTCCGGGCGATTCAAAGCACTGCGCAGGCCTTGGGGTACACCGGCCAATATTATATCTGCCGCGACCATGGCGGCCCCTGGCAGCGGGATGAAGAACGGAAAGCGGCCCTGCCGGAAGCGCAGGCCATGTCCATTGGCTTAACCTCCTATCTGGCCGATGTGGACGCAGGGTTTGACCTGCTGCATATCGACCCTACAAAAGACCCCCATATCAGCGGCACTTTGCCCATGGATGTGGTGCTGCGCCGCACGGTGGATCTCATCGCCCAGGTAGAAGCGTATATTCATGCAAAGGGCCTGCCGCCCATTGGCTATGAAGTGGGCACCGAGGAAACCAACGGCGGCCTGACAGGTGAAAAGGAATTTCAGCAGTTCATTGATGTGCTTTGTCTGATGCTAAAGGAAAAGGGCTTGCCCACGCCGAATTTCATCGTGGGGCAAACGGGCACCTTGACCCGCCTGACCGAGAACATCGGGACTTACTCCGTGGACAACGCCCGCCGCCTGTCGCGCATTGCAAGCGAAAACGGCATGGAGCTGAAAGAGCATAACAGCGACTATCTGCCCGATGAAACGCTGCTGATGCACCCCGCCTTAGGGGTAGGCTCTTCCAACGTCGCACCGGAGTTTGGTGTGGTAGAAACCCAAGCCTACCTGACGCTGGCGCAATTGGAAAAAAGGCTGTACGACGAGGGTATACTCGCAAAAATGGGTGACCTGCCCCGCGTCATGGCCAGCGCCGCTATCGGCACCGGCCGCTGGCGTAAGTGGATGGTGGGCGACATCGCGCAGTATACCCAGCAGCAGGCCATGGCCGATGCCGCGCTTTGCGCCCAAATCCGGGACATCAGCGGGCATTACACCTTTGAGGAGCCCGCTGTCGCCTGTGAAATCCAGGCGCTCTTGGATAATCTGGAAAGCGCAGATGTGCCCGCCCGGCAGTATGTGCTGGACAAAATCAAGGCCAGCATTGGCAAATACGTGACGGCCTATCACCTACGCGGGCTGACAAGCAAGCTGCGCAGCTATACTGAATAGTACATAAAGGAGAAAAGCACATGAAACCCGCGCTGTTGATTGACCGGGACGGCACCATGGGGGGTGATTATTATATGAAGCGCCCCCAGGATTACTTCTCCTACCCCGGCACGGAGCAGGCGTTTTCGATGCTGCACAGCGCGGGCTTCCCACTCTATATCGTCACCAATCAATCCTGCATCGCCCGGGGCCTGGATGGCGGCTACGATTTTGCCGCAGAGTTTAGGGCCATTGGCGCTGATGACTGGTTCATCTGCCCCCATGACACCAAGGACGACTGTGCCTGCCGCAAGCCGCGCACAGGGCTCATCCGGCAGGCACGTGATAAGCATGGCCTGGACCTTGCGCAATGCTACATGATTGGCGACCGCTGGAGCGATATGTTGGCGGGTGGGCAAATGGGCATGCGGCTCATTCTGGTGCGCACAGGCCATGGTGAGGACAGCCTGGGGCCAGAGCGGGCGTTATGGCAACCATACACCACTGAATACACCGCAAATGACTTACTGGATGCCGCACATTGGCTACACCGCAAATATGTTATGCACGCATAGCGCGCATGGCGTTTAGTATCGCCAGGAATGCCACGCCCACATCCGCAAATACCGCAATCCACATAGACGCCAGCCCCAGCGCACCCAAGACCAGCACCAGCGCTTTCACTCCCAGTGCAAAAATAATGTTCTGGCGCACAATGCGCAGTGTCTTGCGCGCAATGGCAATGGCCTGATTGAGCTTGCTGGGCTTATCATCCATCAGCACCACATCGGCGGCTTCTATGGCGGCATCTGAGCCGAGGCCGCCCATCGCCACGCCCACATCTGCCAGCGCCAGCACGGGCGCATCGTTGATACCATCGCCCACAAACACCAGCTTGCCTTTTTTACTGCGATGCTGCAAAAGCTTCTCTACCTGAGCCACCTTGTCGCCGGGCAGCAGCTCTGCATGCACTTCGTCCAGATGCAGCTCGTGGCCAACCTGCTCCGCAATGGCACGGCGGTCGCCCGATAATAGCACTGTTTTTTTCACACCTTGTTCTTTCAGCTGCACAATGGTGTGGGCGCTGTCTGCCTTGATGGTATCGGCAATCAGGATATAGCCGGCATATTGGCCGTTTACTGCAATGTGGACGGCAGTGCCGTCTGCTGGGGCGGCAAGTGGCTTGACGTGGGCAAGCGACATCATCTTTTCGTTGCCAACGGCAATCTGTTTGCCGTTCAGCACGCAGCGCACGCCATGCCCTGCGGTTTCTTCCACCTGCTCTGGCTGCTCATTACCTGTGGCAGAGGTATCTGCCGCCCGCAAAGACTGGGCGATGGGATGGTCGCTAAAGCTTTCTGCCACAGCGGCCAGATGAATGAGTTCGGCCTGCGGCATATCTACTGCGTGGATTTTCGTTACGCGAAAGGTCCCTTCTGTAAGGGTGCCCGTTTTGTCAAATACCACAATCTCGCTTTGCGCCAGCGCTTCAAGGTAGTTTGCGCCCTTCACCAGAATGCCGTGCCTGGACGCGCTGCCAATGCCGCTGAAGAATGTGAGCGGCACTGAAATCACCAGCGCACAGGGGCAGGAAATCACAAGGAAGGTGAGCGCGCGGGTGATCCAATCGCTCCAGCCTCCGCCAAAGATCAAGGGCGGCAATACTGCCAGCAGCGTCGCAGCAATCACAACACAGGGCGTGTATACCTTGGCAAAGCGGGTGATAAAATGGTCGGCGCGGGACTTATTTTCACCTGCATGCTCCACAAGCTCCAGAATCTTGGCTACGGTGGACTCGCCGTAGGGGCGGGTGATGCGTACCCGCAGCATGCCGCTCAAATTGACGCATCCGCTGAGGATGACATCACCGGCCTGCACATCACGGGGCGCGCTTTCGCCCGTCAGCGCCACCGTGTTCAGCGCGGAAGTCCCTTCAATGATCTCGCCGTCCAAGGGCACCTTCTCGCCTGCTTTAACAACCATGATGTCTTCCACGTTGGCTTCCTCTGGTTTCATGCGAAACAGCATGCCGTCTCTTTCGAGGTTCACATGGTCGGGGCGAATGTCCATCAGCGCAGCAATAGAATCACGGCTTTTATCCACCGCATAATCCTGAAAAAGCTCGCCCAGCTGGAACAGCAGCATCACAGCCACAGCCTCGGGATAATCCCCCAGCGCAAACGCGCCGATGGTCGCTACCGTCATCAAGAAGTTCTCATCGAATATATGGCCATGCAGGATGTTTCGAAACGCGCCATACAGCACATCATAGCCAATCAGAAGATACGCGGCTAAAAAGATGAAGAACCGCCCCAGGCCATCCAAATCCAGAATGAGTGCCAGAACAAAAATCAATATGCTGATAATAATGCGCCCAAGCATCAGCTTCCGGTCGTCCGCGGAGCCGCCATGGGAATGCTCGTGGCCGCCGCAGCTGCAGCCGTGCCCGTTCCGCTCCTCCCGCTCGTTCTCTTCATGTTCGTGATTCGTGCAATTGCAAGACATGGCAAATAAACCTCCCTAGATTCTATATTTTCATTATTCGCAGAGATGCTCCAGGCCCATGTTGATGATGGTGCGCACATGGTCGTCCGCCAGAGAATAAAACACCGTTTTGCCATCGCGGCGGAACTTGACCAGCTTGGCCTGCTTGAGCACCCGCAGCTGATGCGATATGGCGGATTGGGTCATGTTCAAAAGCTCCGCGATATCGCACACACACAGCTCTGCCTCAAACAGCACGTATAGAATCTTGATGCGTGTGCTGTCCCCAAACATTTTGTACAGTTCTGCCAAGTCGCAGAGGATTTCCTCATCCGGCATGCTGGCGTTCACCGTTTCCACGATCGGCTCGTGCACGTGGCCTTCCGCGCAGTGCGGTGTTTTTTCATCCATAAATCGATATCCTTTCATATGAGCAATTGCTCATATGTTTATTATATGAGAAGGCCGGCAAAATGTCAAGCGATTTCTCCGGCCTTCACAAATTATTTTTTGCAGTTATCATGATCCTTGCCGCAGCTTCCCGCATAAGGGCAGCCGCTGCATTTTCCCTTGCGCATGTTCTGCATGTGGCGGATCAAAACCCACGCCGCATAGGCAATCACGGCGGCGCCAATCAGGATACTTGCAACATTCATAAAAGAAGCTCCTTTTTAGAAGATCAACGAACCTACCTGATATGTAAGAAATGCCACCAGCCAGGCGATGCCTGTTTGCAGTGCCACACTGCCAAGGGCCAATCCCCTGCCCTGCATTTCCCGGCGCATGGCAGCATACGCAGCCACGCACGGCATATACAGCAGCACAAACACCAGGAAGGAACACGCGGCGACAGTGCTTGGGAACACCCCCTGCAGTGCCGCCAGCATGGCGTTGCTGCTGGATTCCACCCCGGCCAGCACCGCCAAAGTGGATACCACACTCTCCTTGGCCATCACGCCGGTCAAAATCGCAGTGGACGCCGCGATGTTGCCAAAGCCCAGCGGCGCAAAGACGGGGGCAATCGCGCCTGCAATCACGCCCAGCATGCTTTCTTCAATCGAATTGGCGCTGGAGAAGCTGAATGTGAAGGACTGTAGCAGCCATACCAGCACAGTAGCGGCAAAAATGATGGTGAAAGCGCGCTGGATAAAATCCTTGGCCTTATCCCACAACTGCCGAAGGACGCTTGTAGGCGTTGGCAAACGATAGGCGGGCAGCTCCATCACAAAGGGCGCGGCATCGCCATGGAAGGCAGTGCGCTTGAGAATCAAACCCAGAATCACCGCCACCAGCATGCCCGTGAAATACAGGATGCACATCACCAGCATGCCATGATCGGGGAAAAATGCGCGGGCAAACAGCGCATAGATCGGCACCTTCGCGCCGCAGCTCATAAAAGGAATCAGCATGATGGTGAAGCGCCTGTCGCGCTGGCTGCTCATGCTGCGCGCACCCATCACGGCGGGCACCGTGCAGCCAAAGCCCATCACCAGCGGGATAAAGCTGCGGCCGTTGAGCCCGATTTTGCGCATGGGCTTATCCATTAGAAACGCTGCGCGCGCCATGTATCCGCTGTCCTCCAGTATGGAGAGCAGCAGGAATAACAGCACGATGGTGGGTAGGAAGCCCAGCACGCTGCCCACGCCCGTCAGCACGCCGTTCACCAGCAAATCGCGCACCCAGCCCGCCGTTCCGGCATTTTCAAGCAGTGTATCCACAACGCCGATGCCCTTTTCAATCAGCGCCGTGAAGCTGTCCGCAATCCAGCTGCCCAAGGGGCCAAAGGTGATATAAAACACCAGCAGCATGGCCAATATAAAGATCGGAAACGCCAGCGCACGCTGCATCAGCACCTTGTCAATGCGTGCAGTCTTGCTTTGGGTGTTCGCACCCTCGCCGTGGATAACGCACTTGCCCACCACGCTTTCAAGGAACACATACCGCGCATCCGCCATGATAGCGGCACGCTCCATGCCCTTTTTCGCTTCCAAGCTGGCAATGATTTCGTCAATGATGTGCTGGGTTTTCTCGCTCAGCTCCATCATATTTTCTACCAGATCATCGCCCTCCAGAAGTTTGGTGCCCGCATAACGCGGGGAAAGTTTCTTTTCCCGCGCACGTTCTTCGATCAAATGAATGATGGCATGCAGTGCTTCGTGGGTTTCGCCCTCGCAGATGTCCAGATGCTGCGGCAGGCCATGGTTCTGCGCAGCATCCATAGCGCAGCGCACCAGCTCGTCCAGGCCCTCGCCTTTGCGGGCGCTGATGGGCACTACCGGTACGCCCAGCGCATCACTAAGCATTTTGATATCAATGGTATCCCCATTCTGCCGCACCTCATCCATCATGTTGAGGGCAATCACCATGGGGGTCTCAAGCTCTGCCAATTGCAAAGAGAGGTATAAGTTTCGCTCCAGGTTGGTGGCATCCACGATGTTGATCACCACATTGGGCTTTTGCAGCGTAATAAAATCACGCGACACCACCTCTTCCATCGAATAGGGACTCAGCGAATAGATGCCCGGCAGGTCAACAATGTCTACATCGGTGTTTTCTTCTTCGCGCTCTTTATGCTTGAGCAGCGGTGGCCCGATGTGGATGGCATGGCCATGATGATGATGAGCCAGCACGCCCACTTTTTGCTCCACCGTAACGCCCGGCCAGTTGCCCACATGCTGATTGGAGCCTGTCAGACGGTTGAACAGCGTGGTTTTGCCGCTGTTTTGGTTGCCCGCCAACGCAAATACATACCGCATGCCCTACTCCCCCTTCAGCAGCACCCGCGCCGCGTCTTCCTTGCGCAAGGTCAACGAATACCCACGCAGCCGGATCTCCATCGGATCGCCCATCGGCGCCAATTTAACGACCTCAACGCGGGTATTGGGGGTCAAGCCCATATCGAGCAAATGGCGGTGTAACGCCCCTTCGCCGCCCACAACAGATACAATACCCGATTCTCCGGGCGATAAGTTCGCCAGCGTTGCCTTCATATCACGCACCCCTTTCGAGAGTAAGTGTCAACTAACTCCTTGATCATATCATACTCAAGAAGGGCTGTCAATGCGTGAAATTATACTGCATTTTTTGCCGAAAACGACATGTGCTTGGTCAAAATTGTCTGTATGTTTGATAAATATACCAATCGGTTCCATCGGTCTCCAGATATATGGTGCCGTCTCCCGAGTACAGGAAGGGGATGTCCCGCGCTTTTGCCTGCTTCGCGGTGGATTGCCCGGAGTTGCTGAAATTGGTAATAAACATAAATGCTGGATCAACCACAGTCAAAAAATCGCCCACAAACTGAATGATACCATGGTGCGGCGCTTTCACAATATCTGCCTTCAGAATCTCGTGATCCAGTTCTCCCAGAAAAAAGTGCTGGGATTCACCGGTAATATCCGCGCAAAGCAGCACAGAGGCATCGCCAAATTCCACACGGATCATGGCAGACTTGCTGTTGGTGGTGTTGCCCTTCTCCCAGCGGTACACGCGGAAAGTGGCATCTTCCAGTGTGATCACATCACCGTCAAAAATCTGCTGAAACGGGATGCCGCTAGCAGCAGCTTGGCGCACTGCGCGCTGCTGCAAAGTTTCGTCCTTAATTTCAAAATCGATTGCGAAGGGCGACATAAAGGCTTCCGCTGTGATGCCCTGCAGCATCAGGCAGCGCAGCCCCTCGATGTGGTCATCATGCGGATGCGTGCTGATCAGGTATTTTACGTGGGTGATGCCGCGCGCAATCAGGGCATTATACAGGTCTTCGCGCCATTTATACGCCGCACCGTCCACCATCAGCGCTTCATTTTTTGTTTGAAAAAGCATGGCATCAGCTTCCCCGGTGCGAAACACCGTCATGCGCAGCGTATGGCCATCGCCAAAGCCTTCGGGCGGCTGCTGGTCAAAAAAAACTTCTGCCTGGGCAAAGCTGCTCACAAGCAAAAAAATCACACAAATTGACAGAAAACGTTTCATCACGAAAAAATCCCCCCTCAAGCACTCCACTTTCTATATCCGTTATATACAATTTTTCTTCGCTTGTCAATCAGAATGAAAGCTTATATTGACGAATTTACAATCAAACGATAGAATGATATAAGGGTGTGTTTCAAAACTCTTGACATGCATCTTCGGGGTCTAGAAGCGCCATTTCTGCGTTGTCAAACCTTGAAATAGCGATGCTATTCCAGCGGTTTTCCGCCTTGAACTGGCACTTTATCCCCTCGAACCTGCACATCCCTGACTTTTGAAACACCCCCTAACAAGACAAAGGGGGGATCAAAGCATGTTAGAACTGCCCGAAGCTGCCGTTATTGCACAACAACTCAACGCCCTGCTCGCTGGCAAGCGTATTTCGGATGCTGTGGCTGGCTATTCACCGCATGGATTTGCCTGGTATTATGGCGACCCTGCCGCATATGGCGACAGGCTGCGCAGCAAAACGGTGGGCCACGCTTACCCCCTCGCTGGTCGCATCAATATTCAAGTAGAAGATATGATGCTGCACTTTGGTGATGGTGTGAACCTGCGCTACTACGCGCCAGAGGATAAAAAGCCAGACAAGCACCAACTGCGTGTGGACTTTCAGGATGGTTCTGCGTTGGTTGGCACAGTAGCCATGTATGGCGGGTTATGGTGCTTTGAGGAGGGCGCACTTGATCAGGATTTCTATTACAGGGCGTCTGCGGACAAGCCCTCTCCCCTTTCCGATGCCTTTGATGCCGCCTACTTTGACGCTTTGTTTGCGGATGATGACGGAAAAATGAGCGCCAAGGCATTCCTGGCCACCCAGCAGCGCATACCGGGGCTGGGCAATGGCGTGCTGCAGGATATTCTGTTCAATGCAGGGCTACACCCGAAAAAGAAAATACGCACACTGACGGATGCGCAGAAGGAAGCCCTCTACCACGTCGTGAAGGCCACTTTACAAAATATGACCGCACAGGGGGGCCGGGACACGGAAAAGGATTTGCTGGGGCAAGAGGGCGGCTATACTACGCTGTTGAGCAAAAAGACTGTCGGCAAGCCTTGCCCGCGCTGCGGCGAAGTGCTGGTGAAGGAAGCCTACATGGGCGGCAGCGTATACTATTGCCCCGGTTGCCAGGAAAAATAAACAGCATATGTACGATCATCCCCGCATGTTGCGGGGATTTTCTATTGACATCCATCTAATGTCGTGTTAGATTATTGCCATACAAAACAGGAGGTGATGTTTGATGAACGTCTTACGTGGTCTAACCAAACGCCATCAAGTTCATTATGTGCGGTTTTTGATCGTGTATCTTCTGCTCTCTTTATTGGCGGCACTCAGCAACGTATTGGTCACCCAAACGACAGGCACAATCAGCGAAACTGCCATTGCAGGAGATTTGGATGGCCTTTTGCATATTCTGCTGGTCATGGCCGGATTTACGGCGGTGAAACTTACTTTCAGTGCGCTTGCCACGCTGCTTGAAAAACACATGGACGGCAAAATTGGTTATGTGTTTCGCCAGCGCTTTGCAAAGCACATTGCGCACATTGCATACCCGCACCTTGCCAGAAAAAACACAGGGAATCTGCTGTCATTATACAGCAACGACCTTCCCAACGCTGCAGAGCTGTTGACAGGCAATTTTCTCAGCGTATTATCAGGCGGCATCACACTGATCATATCAGCGGTTTTTATGGTACGCATCAATGTGTGGCTGACGCTGATCTTTTTTGCGCTGTATCCTCCCCTCACCTACTTGCAGATTCGTATGGCCAAGCCCATTGAGCCGCTCACTGTTTTGCGGTCCCAAAAACGCGGCGTTTTTAACGATGTGGTGAATGACTGCCTGCAAAACACATCGCTGGTGCTCTCTTATGGCCTGGAGGGCGCTATGGAAGAAAGGTATATGGCTGCTTATCAGGATTATTTTGAGGCTGATGCTTACCGCAGCAAGGTTTTTGTGAAGTTGATTGTGATCGGCGTGTGCGCCAGCTTTCTTCCCACGTTATGGGCGCATGTGGGCGGTGCGGCGCAGGCTGTCAATGCCTTGATCGGCATTGGCGATTTTGTGGTATTCGCCACCTTGGCCACGGAAGCCAACACCTGGCTGCAGGCATTGTCGCAGCAGCTGGGCATGATCAAACAGCAGCAAGGCAGCGGCAAACAGCTGCTGGATAATTCTGACGAACCCTGGCAAGCCGAAGAAGAAGGTGTGAAAGCTGCCTCACAAACGGCGCTGACCATCGAACATGTGTCTTTTTCATACGATCAAGAGCATCCCGTGCTCTCAGACGTCTCTTTGACCATCCCCCAAGGCACGCATATCGCGCTTGTTGGCGCCAGCGGATGCGGCAAAAGCACACTGGCCAAATTAATGCTGGGGCTGTATCCGCCGGAAAGCGGCAGCATGCGGTGGTTTGGGCAGGAAGGTTTGTCTGTGCTGGATGCGCGGCGGCACATCGCCTATGTGCCGCAGGACAATCACTTGTTTGCGGAGAGCATTTTGCAAAACATCATCGGCAAAGACGAGCCTGCCAAAGCCGACGCGGCGCGCCTTGCATTTGCGCTGGAGGGCGCAGGACTGACGCCGTTTATCAAAACCCTGGCAGAGGGTGTGGATACGCCGGTGGCAGAGTTTGGCGAAAACCTTTCCGGAGGGCAAAAGCAGCGCATTGCCATTGCACGTGCGTTGTACTACGATACGCCAATCCTTTTGATGGACGAAGCGACTTCCGCGCTGGATTTGGCCACGGAAAAGCACATTCTGGATCAATTGCGCGGCATCAAAGGTAAAACGATGATCACCGTAGCCCACCGGCTGGCCGCCGTACAGGATGTGGACTGTATCTATTTAATGGATCAGGGTCACATTGTGGAAAGCGGCACGTTCGAACAGCTGATGCGGGACGGGACGCGCTTCCACGCGATGTATGAGCGCCAGAGCAAGGAGGAAGAACAGTATGCAAACTGAAACCGTCAGCAAAAAGGCCGCACTGCGCCGAATATTTGGGTTTACAAAGGGGTTTCGGCTGCGCTATCTGGTGTGCCTGTATATGTATAGCAGCCAGGGGTTTAACAGCTCCCTGATGTTCTCGCTGCTGATGGGCGGCCTCACTGCCAACATCATGGCAGGCAGCCTCCAGGCCGTATTGAAAACGGGCATGATCAGCATCGCTGTGATGGTTTCTTATTTTCTCTTGCTTGCCATTGCTGTATACCACTATATCATAGGCTCATTAAAAATCCAAAAAAGGCTTAAAAAGAGTCTCTTTCATAGCTTTGTGACAGCCGGTATGGAAAGTGGGCAGCATTCCAGCCAGGGTATTGCCGCCATCAACACAGAGGCAGACATGGCCATAAACCTGGCGACCAACAGCCTGTCGGGGCTGCTCAGCTGTTTATCTGCTATTGTTCTTTCCGGTTTATCGATCTTTGTGATGGATTACCGTCTGGGCCTTGTCAGCCTGGCTATGGGGCTGATTGGCCTAGCAGTACAAAGCCGGTTTGCCCCCGCGCTGGAGCGTATTGCCCATACGCGGCTGGATGCTAATGCAAGGTCTGTACGGCATGTGTCCGGCCTGATCACCGGTGCTGTGGCCATCCGCGCCTTTGGCTTGCAGGAAAAAGCGCTGCAAGCATTTGACGAGGAAAACAGAGCCATGCTGAAGCTGTCTTATAAGGAAGCAACCATCTTGACCCTTCAAAACATGATGACCAACCTGCAAAGCTGGCTGTCGCTGGCGGGGGTGTTGGGCGTTGGCGGATATCTGGTGGCCACCGGTCGCCTGGATTTTGCTACGCTGATGATGGTGCCGTCGCTATGCTTTTCCGTGGGATATGGAATGTCCTATTTGGGAGCGGCCTGGGCCGGTGTGCAAGCGCCCCTTGCCGCCGCGCGCCGCGTGTGCATGCTGATTGACAAAAGCACCGCCATCCATGCCGTGGATGAAAAGCGGGTTTCTGTTGCCTGGGACGGCAACAGCGCGCTTCGCATCAGTGACCTGCACTTCGCGTATGCGGATGCCAAAGAAGAAACCCTGCGTGGCGTTTCTGTTGACATTCAGCCTCTAACCACCATTGCCTTTGTAGGAGAGAGCGGCAGCGGTAAGTCAACCCTGCTGCGGCTGCTGACCGGGCTGTATGAACGCGGTGTGTTGCCGGTGCATATGGGCAACCTGCAGCTGGGCGTTGTGCCCGCTGCGCAGTGGCGCAGCCAGTTTGCGATGGTCGACCAAAGCTGCAAGCTGTTTGACATGAGCATCCGGGAAAACATCGCGCTGGGACGCCCCGGCGCTACACATCAGGAAATTGAGCAGGCAGCCCGGGAAGCCGGGGCCTATACATTTATCAAGGCGCTCCCGCAAGGCTTTGATACTCCCTGCGGAGAACGCGGTGCCGCACTGTCCGGCGGGCAAAAGCAGCGTATTGCCATCGCGCGGGCGCTGGTGCGCAAAGCGCCTGTGTTGGTGCTGGATGAGGCCACCGCCGCCCTGGATGCGCAATCTGAGCAGGCTTTGATGAAAACCATAGAAACCCTGCGAGAAAAATATACTGTACTGATGGTCACCCACAACCTCCACCAAACCCTGCATGCCGACACCGTTGTGGTGCTGAAGGACGGCAATATTGTTGAGCAAGGCAACGCCGGTGACCTGCTTGAGCAGGGCGGCGAGTACGCACGGCTATGGAATAAGGAGGCGAAGGCATCATGAGCATCACCATCCTGCAAGAACCAAACTTAGAAGCAGATGCGTTTTTTGTTTTGGCTTCCCTTGGCAATGGTGACACCATAGAAAAGATGGTGCGGGAAAAAGCGTCCCGCACCGTCCGCCATATGACGGAGCAAGAACGCGAAGAAATATGCGCTCCCACCATTGCTTTGGAACAGGCCGTGGCAAAGGCAGTTTCGATGGACTCTCCGCAGTGCAAAATGCTTTTCTTCTCGCGGGAGGAAACCGCTCCGCTAGCTATGGTGCTTTTTCAGCGCACCCTGTTTGCCGCGGAAGACCCACGGGTCACGATTGCGCGCTTGTTTACAGAGGAGGAAAACATCAATCCCCCCACGAACGGCTTTGCAAGCGATGCAGCATTTATGGACTATATCGACATGCATACTGCAATGAATGCAGAAGAAAAGTACAATGCGCTGCGCCTGCTAAGCAGCATGGAATACTACCAGGCTATATATGATGAAAAAATCCGCGCCACTGTGGATGTGTTAAAAGCGCTGCGGCCAACGTTTGACAGCCTGCTAAAAAAACTGCACCGTGCGCTTGAAAGGCAAATGCAGGAGGGCCATCAGTTGTTTGAGGATTTAGGGTTGCGCATTGACGGAGAAAACGACTATATCCTCTACCCCTCCTTAGAGCGGCTTAACAGCATCAGCATGCACGGCATTGACGATGACAAAGCCATTCACGTGTTTGTGGGCTGCGGCGTGTTCCCCATGCAGCAGATCAGCCATCGCAACGAAGTAAGGCAAAATCAGTTCGCAGAATTCCTTAAAACTCTGGCTGACCCCACCAAGATGGACATTCTGCGCCTGTTGAAAGAGCGCACGTATTACAGCAGCGAGCTGGCACGCACCCTGGGCCTCACCGGTGCTACCATCAGCTACCATATGGCGGCGCTGTTGTCTGTGGATTTGCTGTTCCTGAACAAGCAGGGCAACCGCTTGTACTACGAACGCAACGAAGAGGCCTTGACACAATACCTGCAGCAGCTGGAAAAACTTTTGAAATAGTTCGTGACATTTTTTGCTCGATATTGGAAGAATTTCGTGCATATTGATTGCGTTTTCTTTGTTTTATCTGAAATAGTTCGAAATTTGTAATGGATTTTTGAAAACTATTATGCTATAATGCAGATACCAAATAGCATATTTTAGGGAGGTCGCGTTATGAAAAAGGTTCTTGCTCTCGTGATGGCCATGCTGCTGGTTCTCTCTGCCATCCCTGCCCTGGCCGAAGGCGAAGGCGTGGAACGCCTCATCGTTCTCAACAACGCTTTTGAAGGCCTGGAAGTTTCTTCTCAGCGCTACAACGCTTACTGGCTGGATTGCTGGAACTTTGGCCAGTTTGCCGAAGACAACTTCTGGTTCATTCCCGCCGATGACGATCAGGTATCCGTTGTTGCGTATACCGACTATTACACCGATTCCGCCGATACCTTCGCCACCATGTCCGAAAAATACATCAGCCTGATGTATGATGATCTGTATGACGTAGTGTGCGGCCCCACCCAAAAGATGACCACCGCCGTCCAGTACATGGGCTACATCACGGTGGGCTACGAAGCGGTGTTGTTCATGCAGGAAGACGGCTGGGACGTATCCGAGCTGTTTGAAGACATCGGCATGGCGAAAGCCGACGCCTATGAATTCATTGCTGCAGATGGTTACACCGTTAAGGTTGCTGCCGACAAGATCGACCAGTGCTTCATTGAGTTCGTGGACGAACGCGTAGACGGCGTTCTGCCCGGCCTTGGCAGCTATACGCTCTTTGACATCCGCTACATCGTGCCCGCTGGCACCAAAGAAGGCAGCGAGCCCGTAGAAGGCATCAACAAGATCACCGTGTTTGTCAACGCCGAAGGCGTGTACGACACCGAAGCCCCCGAAGTGACCAACTTTGGCGGCACCCTGTATGATGCGTATTCCGTAGCAGAACTGCTGGCCAAGCACGAAGTCACCCCCTGCGAAACCGTGAAGACCATTGCGTATACCGATGGCTATACCATGAACGATTCTTACGAGCTGTTTGCGCAGAAGTACATCGCGATGACCAGCCCCAAGGCCACCCACCCCTTCACCCTGGGCCAGGTGCAGCCCCGCAACGCTGGCGTGCAAAATGCCGGCTACTACATCCTCTCTGAAGACGCTTTCTTCTTCCTGCCCGAAGGCAGCGAGAACGTAGCGGTTGCCGACATTTTTGCCAAGATTGGCATGGTGGAAGCGGATGCGTATCTGTTCACATGCGCGGATGGCTATACGCATGAAGTGAAGGCTGAAAAGCTGGACGAGTGCTTCATCGGCTTCGTGGATGGCCGTGTAGATGGCATTACGCCCGGCCTTGGCGGCTTCACGCTGTATGACATCCTGTATGTCACTCCCGTTGCTGAATAATTGTTAACAGTAACTCAAGCTTAGGAGCAGGCGGCCTCCTCTTTGCTTGCTCGAGCAAAGAGGAGGCTTCCTCTTATTTCTGCGAACTTGTTAAACATCCTAATGTCTGGAAAGGAAAAGACTAACATGAAAAAGCTCTTATCCCTCGTGCTGTCCCTGTTGCTGGCGATGACGCTGCTTGTGCCATCTTTTGCCGAGTCCTTGCCCGGCGTTACCTTTAACACCGGCGCTGTGGGCGCAAACGGCGGCGTATCCTGCGCCAGTGATCTGGCCAGCGCCATCGGTATCGAAC
>JAVBRU010000100.1:0-38918 GCA_031547595.1 Eubacteriales bacterium | reverse complement strand
GATGTGCGCTGAACGCCGGAAAGGGCAAAAGGGTAATGGCTGTCAGGGAGCCTTTATCTGCGAGGATGAGTTGCTCACAATAATAGCAAAAAGGCTGGATGAGGACTTTACATGCGGTGAAGAAAAGCTAGCATCCTTACTCAATGATGTGGTTCGAATTGATGTTCAGATGAATGGCGGAGTTAAGGTCAGGCGAAGACAAATGGCGTAACATAGAGAGTTCAACCACGGTTATCTCATAAAGGTTTATTTCTTATCCTAAATGTCAACGAAAATAGGAGAAAAAACTCCTGAACGCTTGATAATCTCCTGAAAGAGGAGTATAATAGGAGAAAACAAAAAATTGCAAGATGGGGAAAGGGGGCGTTATTATTCGTAATTTTGATTACAGCGCACTCAAAGATGTAAAATGGGATAGCGAGCTGATGAGCTATGTTGCACAGATACATGAACATAAAGGTAAGCAGGAACTTTATCTTCGGCAGAAGCCCGCACAGCTTGAGCGGTTGGTTGAGATCGCAAAAATACAGAGTATCGAGACTTCGAACAGAATTGAAGGAATCGTTACGACCAGCACCCGAATCAAACAACTTTGCATGGACAAAACGACACCAAAGAACCGGGATGAAGAAGAAATCATGGGATACCGGGATGTATTGAACACGATTCATGAGAGTTATGAATACATCCCAATTCGCAAGAGTTACATTCTTCAGCTGCATCAGTACCTTTATAAGTATTCGGAGAAGGGCATCGGTGGCCGTTTTAAGAATACTCAAAACTATATTGCGCAGACCCAAGCAGACGGAAGTCAGACCATTCTGTTTATGCCGCCACCTCCGTATGAGACGGAAGCAGCGATAGACGCTATATGCGAGACCCTTAACCGGGAAATGGATGCATGCACAGTAGATCCCCTGATTTTGATTGCAACCTTTATCAAAGATTTCCTCTGCATCCATCCTTTTAATGATGGGAATGGGCGCATGAGCCGCCTTCTGACTACGTTGCTTTTGTACCGGTGTGGATATGTCGTTGGACGGTACGTCAGTCTGGAAAGTAAAATTGAAAAGACAAAGAGTGTCTATTATGAAGTGCTGCGGGAAAGCTCAGAGGGTTGGCATGAAGAAACCAACGATAATACCAGCTTCATTAAGTATCTGCTCGGTACGATACTTGCGGCATATCGTGATTTCGATGATCGTATGGGTGCTGTAAATGAGAAACTACCGGCCATCGAGGTTGTGCAGCGGGCGATACAAGGGAAACTTGGAAAGTTTACCAAGCGTGAAATCATTGAGTTATGCCCAAGTCTCGGCAAAGCTACGGTTGAAAGTGCCATTAAACAGCTGTGCGATCTTGGCAAAGTTGAGAAGCATGGCGTAGGCCGCTCAACCTTTTATACAAGGAACGACTGATATTGAACATTGATGCCTTATGGAGTTTTTGTGAGGACATGCAGCCCCTGTGCGCCAATTGCCGTTCAAGGATCGAGCAAACCCTCGATAGCTGAAACGGAATTGCCTCACAGGGGCTTGCTTGTGTATATACGAATGACATGAGTTCTAAGGGCGCAAGGACGCAAGAACGCAAATGGTATATGGCTAAGAGCGCAAAATGCAACCAAATTGCGCTCTTGGAAAACCTGCTTTAAGGGGGAACTGTAACAGAGGCTGATGTATACGTTACAACTGTTTTTTATGAACACAATGAGACTCCAGCATGGCAAGGGCATCCTGCCTTGCGCGCTCATCGGCACTTCTTGCAGCTCTAATCAGCATTTCTTCATACGCGGATAGATTATTCGAAGATATGTCTTCTTTGCCTAACAGGTAGTCGACTGTAACCCCAAAATAGCTTGATAGTTTGAGGAGAACATCAATTGAAGGTTCACGAGTCCCTGTTTCATACCGACAATAGACGATCGTGGAGCATGATAAAAAATCCGCAACATCTTTTTGCGTGAGACATCGTTGTGTTCTAAGTTTTTTCAGATTCATGGTGCACCTCCACAAATAATAATATTGCTCTTTTCGGCAATGTATATTACCGATTCTGTTATTTTTGCGTTGACACATTACCAAATCGGTAGTATAATCTTGCCGAGATGGTTATCGAAAATGGAAGGCCAACAACAAAACTGGCTCTGAGTGAAAGAGAAGACGGGTGTGGAGGTGAGAAGTAAAATGGGCGAGTTGCGCTATAGGTACTTCTCATCAATCGAAAAAAGAAATGTGGAATGGTTGTGGTACCCCTACATTCCGTATGGGAAAATAACTGTTTTACAAGGTGATCCGGGTGAAGGAAAGTCAACATTCATTTTAAACGTGGCGGCGCTGCTAACACGGGGGCAAGATATGCCCGATGGGTACTCAGTTGCAGAGCCCCAAACCGTTATCTATCAGTGCAAAGAAGACAATATGGCAGATACAATAAAGCCACGCCTGCTCGCTGCTCATGCTGACTGCAACCGTATTGCTTACATAGTAGACGATAATGACAGTTTGACGCTTGATGATTCGCGCCTTAATGATGTAATAGAGCAAACCGGCGCCAAGCTTTTTATCCTGGATCCAATGCAGGCGTTTTTAACGCAGGATGGAGATTTGCAGAGTATTGGCCGCATCCGAGGTGCTTTATCTAAATTGGCTACCATTGCAGACAGGCAAAGGTGTGCAGTCGTGCTTGTTGGTCATATGAATAAAGCGAATGGCAATAAGGCGCTGTACAGAGGGCTGGGCAGTATCGATATTGTTGCAATAGCAAGAAGTGTGTTAATGATCTGTCGGGATCATTCGAACAAGCAAGTCCGATATATGCTGCCGATTAAGTCAAGTCTTGCGCCAGAAGGTGCTACGATAGGGTTCTCGCTTGACGCAGAAAATGGCTTTCAATGGATCGGCCCTTGTGACTATGATTTTGAGAGCATTGAAATAACTTCTGACGCAAGCAAAAGAGAAGTGTGCAATAAGTATATTTTAGAGTTGCTGGATGAAAGAGACCTGTTAAGCTCTGAGGTGTTTCACAAAATGAACCAACTTGGTATTTCTAGAAGAACTGTACAAACGGCGAAATCAGAGTTGCCTATTCAAGCTTATCGGAAGGGTGGAGCATGGTACTGGCACTACAACGCCGACAGGTCATCCGAGGTAACCGATGATGAATAGTTTACAAATAGTCAGCAAGCGCTTTACTGTAACAGATTTTCGTCGGCGTATCTCAATCATCTGGAATCATGTGGATGTTCTAGGAAATGTGGCGATCATTACTCGTCGTGGTAAAGATGAGGTTGTATTTATGTCGATTGAGACATATGCGTACTTGCTCCCAGATCCGGCAGCGTACCTTATAGAAATGCAGGAAAGGCGCCCGGCTGTTCAGTGAGAGAATGAGAGTTGGTAACATGGCCCACGTTTTTCGAGTAGGTGCTTATGTGAAGCTGGCAAAGCTCTGGGAGCGGTCACGGGATGTAATTGTAGCGTATCAACAGGAATACCACGCAAAAAAGTACGCTGATAATCCCCGGATGCGGCTTCATGAAGTATACATTGACATCACTGGCCAAAAGCATATGAAGAACAGGCCTGCCATGATGCGGCTGCTCAGGGATTGCAAAGAAGGAAAGGTTGACTGTATTGCTGCTCAGACAATCGGGTATCTGGCAGCGGATGTAAAAGAGCTTACGTACCTGATTCGGTACTTATTTTCTCTAGAGAATTGGGTGGAGATCATAACGGAAGCAAATAACCTCCAAATTGATACGATAGCAAATCCTGACAATCAGCGCGAAACGCTGGAAAAGATGGCCGCTGATTATACCCGGTTGAATATTCCGGCATACGAACAATGGAAAAAGGAAATCGATTCTGCAATAAATAAAGTTGGTGGTGGATAGGCGTATGGGAACGGATAGGAACAATCGGCTGCTGGATGATGCTTGTGAAGATATGCCTGAAGACCGGGAACGTATTATAGACACGACAAGGACCAGTGAGGGCGGTGCGGTTTATCCAACGAAAAACCGGGGGAAATATGCTGGATTGACGCACGATCAGAGGGAAACGATTAAAGCATCAATTCGTGCACAGGTATGGTCTGCAAGCACAAAAGGTGCGACATTCTATCCGGCAAGACCCAAGCCCACCATCCATGATGAAGGAAAAAAGCGTGTAGGCGTTTATGCGCGTGTCAGCACAACCAGCATAGAGCAGACCTCTTCTATTGAAAACCAGACTCGATATTATACTGAAAAGATAGAAAATCACCCCAACTGGGAACTGCAAAAAATATACAGCGATGAAGGTAAATCCGGCACGTCCATACGCCATAGAGATGCATTCCAGCAAATGATGGAGGATGCTGAAAACGGCGATATGGAGTTGATTCTCTGCGCCAGTGTGTCTCGCTTTGCCCGAAATATTTCTGACTGTATCACCAACATTCGCAACCTTCGGGCGCTTCACCCTAAACATCCGGTGGGTGTATTTTTTGAAACTGAACAAATCTATACACTGGACAAGGGATCGGATCAGGCATTGGAATTCCACGCACTACTTGCAGACTGGGAATCAGCCATGAAGAGCTCCCGAATGATCCTTTCAGTCGATCAGCGGGTTTCTACAGGGCAATACCCATTATCGGATCTGTTGGGGTTCCGTCACACGCAAGATAGGCAGTTGGTCATTGAGCCGGAAGAAGCCAAGACTGTACGCTACATGTTTCTTGCAAGATTGTTGGGAGATTCCGCAGATGAAGTAGCAGCTGTTCTGCAAGGAAAGCAGCGCCCAACCATGCATGGCAGGACCGAATGGAATGGGGGCATGGTTCGTGCTTACTTGAGCAATGAGCGGCGCTGGGGCGATCTACATGTCCGAAAGACTTTTGTTGTGGATTATGTACTGAAGAAAACCAAACGCAATACCGAATGGGAGCGTAGCGGCGCGTACATTGTGGGGAATCACGTTGGTATTGTGGCTCCTGAAATGGCAAGGGCAGTAAGGTTTTTGTCTTCGAGTAGCAGTGTTCTGGAGGGGGGCGTGCCAACGATTCATGTTGTTGGCCAAGGCGCATTAAAAGGCTTTGTGCGCGTGACACCCGGATGGAATGGTGTCGATGCGTTTATGTTCGATGAAGTTTCAAAGAGCGTATACATTGATGAAGAAATTGCTGAAATGGAACAGTTTCTACAAATTCAAAATGAAGAGGCACATAGCAATGTTTTGTCTATGCAGTTTGCTGGTTATCATGTGCCTTATGGTGTTTATTTCTTAAATGGCCGATCGCCATCAATGATCATTTCACAAAGGCATATCAAGTTTTCAAAGGCATGCCATGATAAACTGGGAGGCTGCAAAAAAGTAGAAATACTCTATCACCCACTTGTACAGATGATTGCCGTCCGTGCGTGCGAGGATGATTGTGAACATGGCTTCTCTTGGGTCGATGGAAAAGGCGACCCTGTTCAGGATATTCCAGCAGCGGCATTTACACAGGCAGTATATGATAAACAGAACTGGATCAAGAGCTATCGTTTCCGCTTTCGGGCTGTTACCCGCTGCCGGGGAGACGCAAAGGTTTTATTGTTCTTTTTGGATGAACCCCAAATATTAATTGGTAAGAAGCAGCGCGAGGCACTGAACTTTTCTGTTGACAACGAAGAAATCAATAATGTGCGTTATGTGGCGTACAGAAATATGGGGAATGAAGAAGAACACATAGATGATATCGTCGTGCCTATGACAGCCTACCCGCATGAATGGGCACTTTATGGTATCGGCGTGAGCTACGGCATGCGCAAAAAGCGTGATAGCATAGCCGACATGATGACGGAAGCGGACATTCTCGAAAATGGAATCGAAGTGGATAACCCGCTGATAGGCGTATTGCCAAGCCGTGCAGATATCCGCAATGAGCTGGAGCAGCTGCTTTTATCCATGTAAAGGAGTGCAGATACATATGAGCGAAAAAAATGGCGAAAATCGAGCACCCGTCAAAGGCCAATACATGACGCAAGAGGAGTATGACCTGGTTCGCAAGCTGGTACAAGCCAGAATGGAGCGTCAGGCAGATTTGGAATATGAGGATCTTGAAGGGTATCAAGTGCCGCCGCGCACACAATTCTCAATGTTGAAAAAGCCTACTGTCAGCATCAAGTACAGAGAGTGTACCTTCAACATGGCCTGTATCCGTTTGTTTGAAGGCGTGCAGAATGTTCTGCTTATCGCGCATGAGGGGAAGCAGCGCCTTGCGGTAGTGCCATGCGCGGAAGAGGAAAGCGCATCGGTTGAATGGGCACGAAAGAAAAATGAGGTCTGGGTGAATAAAACCATTACATCAGAGGAGTTTGTTGAAAGCATATACAAACTGATGAATTGGGATCGTGGGTGCCGTTATAAGGCGATTGGACGCGTAGCCACCTCTGCAAGAGGATTAATCCTGATATTCGATCTTGTAGAAGCAGTTATGTTTAATCTTAAACCAGAGGAGTTTACGGATCCACAAACGGGCGAAGTGAAGAAGCGCTTCATGAAATTTTTCCCGGATATCTATAAGGATAAGATCGGCAGATCTTATAACGACTATCTTGCGATGCGGCAGATCAGTATGTTTGAGGATATTCAAGACTATGAGGGGCCGCCCAAGACTGGAGAGCACCCACCACCAGATCATGTGACAGAATAATGTGGTGAAATGACGCGGTAACGCCGAGGGACAAGAGAGAAACCGGTGTGCGGAGGATGAAAATGACGGATATGGAGCCGGCAATTCGAGCAGGGGAGCCTGCCACTGTCCGTATGCCTCGACCCAGGATTACCTTCTGGGCACGAGGTGATTGTATTTATGTTGGCAAGGACGTTATTCGCTTACTTGGAAATTCCTCTCACATCTGTTTGCTGGTCAATGACAGCAGGACTTCTATGGTCGTTAAGGAATCGGACGGGTCCGTGGTGATGTCTTTTAAAGTGCCGGGAGACCTTAACAGCAAAGAAAGGAAGCTGCTTGTATATAGCAAACAATTTGTGAGCGAAATAAGGCGAATTAATGGTATGGCGGAGCATGTGAGTTATGATGTGCCTGGTTCTTACTCTGAAAAGCACCATATCGTTCTATTTCAGTTTTCTGATAGCAAACCAACCGACTGAATGGAGGCAATATGAATGATGAAGCAAGGAGCATCGCTTTTTATGCATGCTTTGACGGCCAGGAAACAGACAGTCACCATTTTGGGTATTGGAAGCATTGCATGGAGAAACTGTTTACGGCGCATCCGGCATGGCAGAGTTATTCATCCTATATTGATACGTGTCAGGCTACGTTGTGTTTAGAGCGTCCCCAGTTTCGGCAACTGATGAATGCCTGCGATGATGGGTATTTCGATTTGCTGGTTGTAAACAAGATGAGTAGCTTTTCGGGAACCAGCAGTGGTGTTATAGAAACTACTCGGCGACTGTCTAATAGGCAGTCATCAGTTCCGATTTACTTTTTACACGAAGAGTTGGCAACGGAACAGGGTAATATATCTATGCTATCTTATCATGCAATAATGCTGGACTATATGGAGTCATATAGAATTCGTGAGCAGGAGAAGAACGCTGCTTATGAAAACTGGATTGCAGAGGCCAAGCGTTCTTGTGAAAAAGCGGATGGATAGACAGCGACAATTGGATAAAATGGAGCAAGTATAGCCCAAATGACACCAGTTTGGTGCCGTATATAAACAGAAAAAGGATCTGTGGAGCAAAAGGTCAGATATAATGGGTCAGCTGCAACCTGATTAGTTTTCTTAAGTCGAATGATTTCGAAGGAGAAATTTTAATCAGGTTGCAGGTTATTGCATAGTTGATTTGGAGAGCTCAAGAATGGTCAAAGGGTATGTTTTGATTATTCTTTGAGCTCCTTTTTTGCATATCTGAATACAAACCCTATGACCATTTTCAACCTTATGGGGCTGAGGAAATCACAAATACAATATATTGTAGGACATGTGAAAGAACAACACCATATATTGTGTCAATCCCTTTAACAAGACTTGGTCAGTGGGAGTGAAACTTTATACAGGAGAAATATGCAGAGAACCGTTTGAAAAAGGCTCTTTTTCAGTATAAAATGAACAAAAATAGAGTAAATTCGTCAAAGATTTATTGCAGTCAGGGAGCGACAGATCGTTATGAAAATGGAAGCTTTCCACTGTTGGCCGGGTCAAAAAGGTCGAAAAGTACTGTCTAATCTTTATCGCCTTAGGGTTGTATCGTGAGTTTATAAAAATACGATATAATGACTTTTTATGAGTAGACCAGGTTAAACGGCATGTTTAGGGTGGTTGGGGATCGCCGGAAAAAACGAAGATATATCCGAGCACAAGGTGGTCGGCCAAAGGCTGTTTTGCAGCGCGGTGTAGGATCCGGTTAAGCGAATGGAGCGGAGTAATAACGCTCAAAAACAGGAAAGGCGGGGCAGCACATGGTCAAGATTCGTCGAATTATCGATCGTGCTACCTGGGAACAGGTACAGGCGCGGCTCCGGCAGCAGGCGGCACAGCGGGAGCAGGGCATTCATGCGCGGGGGAACGCGCACTTTCTGTTCGGGAAGGTTTTCTGTGCGGAATGCGGTGCGCCCTATAAGCGCCGGACTGTCAGCCGAAAGGGTGAGAAGATAAAAATCTGGAACTGCGCGGAGCGGCAGAAGGGAAAAGTCGGCAATGGATGTAAAAACCATAGCATGACCGAGGAGACACTTCTGGCAGGTATCGCTAGGCAGCTTGGTCTTGAAAGGCTGGACGAAGAAATTGCCCTTTGCAGGGTGGAGCGGGTGACTGTCAATGGTGCTACGATCAGGGTTAATGCGATTCAGGTTGCCTAATATTATGGAAGAAGCTCTATGCACGTACGTGGCAACAATTATATCATCCAAATCGGAACGATATAATTGTCAGCATTGATTGCGGACAGTTCCTTTCGCATGCAAAGAATTGCGCCCTTCCCGCGAGGAAGTGAGCTTTTGTCAAGCAGATTGAAGGCACCAATCAGCTCGCTGCCGGGGTTTGCCGAACGCTTGATTTCCAGCGGATGCAGCATGCCATCGCTTTCAATGATTACATCAATTTCGTTGCTGCTCTTATCCCGGTAATACCAAATGGAGCAGCTTTTAGCATCGTTATGGAAGGTTTTAACGATTTCCGAAACGACGTAGTTTTCCAGAATGGCACCATTCATCGCGCCGCTGGCCAAGATTTCAGCAGAGTTGTACTTGGTCAAATAAGCAACCAAACCAGTATCAAAGAAATACAGCTTGGGGGTTTTGACCGTTCGCTTGAGGAGATTGTTGGAATAGGGGCGCAAATAAAAGATCACGTCCGATTTTTCCAAGACGGCTAGCCAGCGCTTGGCTGTATCATCCGATACACCGATATCCATGGCAATGTCATGCACGTTCAGCATTTGACCGCTGCGGCAGGCAGCGGCACGGATAAAATCCTGGAACAGAAGCTTATCTATGCGATCTACCAACTCCGCCACATCTCGGTTGATGTAAGTTTGCAGGTAGCTACTGTAAAAGACATCAATATCATCGTATTTCCCACTGATCAACCCTGGCATGGAACCTTTCCAGATGCGTTCATAAATACCATTCACATCTGTGGGTGCGCCGTGGGCGGCACGTGCTTGCAATGCATCCAGGGAAACGGTGAAGGGGACATTCTTTCCGCTCCCATAGATTTCATGCTGGGACAGTGAAGGCATATGCAGAATGGCAACGCGCCCGGCTAAGGATTCTTGTGCCAGGTCCATCAGGTGAAAGGCTTGCGAGCCTGTAAGCCAAAATGCGCCTGGCGCTGCGCCGTTGTCGACTGCCATCTTGATATAGGAAAAAAGCTCAGGCGCATACTGCACTTCATCAATCAGCAGAGGACATGGGTGCATTTGTAGGAACAAGGCAGGCTCTCGCTTTGCCAACTGCCGCTCTTCCAGATCGTCCAGCGTGACATAATGACGGTCAGCATCCATGAGGTGCCTGAGCACTGTGGTCTTTCCCACTTGCCGAGGGCCTGTTATGAGCAAGCAGGAGTATTGCGTTGAGAGTGATACAATCTTCTCTTCTAAATCACGTTTGATGTAGGCCATTTTCCCACACTCCTTCGCCTGGCCAATATTCGATATAATCTTATTTTAGCCATAAACCGTGAAAAGTCAAGTGTTTTCAAGGAAAAAATTGTTGAGACGCAAGTTGAAAGTGATTCCTGAACCAAGAAATGGTGCCCCTGTAAGCTGATGACCTCTCTAAGATCGAGGAACTCCTCGAGGAGAGAAACGAAATCGGCTTGCAGGGGCTTTTTGTGTTTGTTTTGGCATGCTTTGCAATGAGGGCGATCTGCATTAAAATAGGAAGCCGGGGAGGTGAAAAACGGCTATGGCCGGAAAAAGCACCGGCAACTATCACAAAGGAGGTTGATCCATGGAGCAGAAAGACGGAGTGCGGCGTATCCGTCAGCCAAAGCCTGTTCAGCAGCGGGATGAGCGCCGGGAACGAATCAGGAGCAGGTATCAGAACAAGCGGTTTGATGTGACAATCATCGAAGCGGATGAGGAGGTGGCGAAACCAAACATGCCTCCGCCCAAGCGGAAGGTGTGCGCCTACTGCCGCGTCAGCACGGACGAGGACGAACAGCTCAGCAGCTACGAACTCCAGGTACAGTATTATCCCATACTGTCCGACAGGGTCGTTACTGGGCTATGATACGGATGAAACGGGCGAGATCCATCGTGTAGCGCTGGCAAGCCTGCGGGTCATGGGGCAGGAGCTGGTTGACCAGAAAAGACAAGAAATCAAGAATCGTGAAAAGGAGACAGTACAAATGGCCGAAATCTTGAAAGGCTTTGAAGTTATTGATATTGAGAAGAAAAACACGGCGGCGACCGTGACGATTACCCCCACCAAGCTGCGTTTTAACAAGGCGACAGCCCAGGAGCTGACCTACCCGGAGTATGTGGTGATGAGCCTGAACCCCCAGACGCATCAGGTGGCGATCCAAGGCAGCTCGGAAGGGACAAAGAACGCGTTCCTGTTTGCGGCAGAGGGCCTGGCGACAACCTACGCGATCACGGTGGATATTCTCGCCCTGACCAACAGCATCCGGAAAATGATGGGTTGGGCGGATGACCTGGAATATATGGCGCGCGGGTTGTACTACGCGGCGGCTGATGCGATCCTATTCGATATGGACACGGCAGCACCGTCCGAGAAGAAAACGCGCACTCGGAGGAAGGCTGAGAGCGAATCCACGGTTGAGGTCGAGCAGAAGGTAGTTGAGCAGCAGACAGCTGAGCAGCAGGCAGACAAGCAGCAGGCAGACAAGCAGCATGTGGCAGAATCACAGACAACTGAACCCCTTGCCAGCGTGGAGGAAAGCAGCGACGTTTTAGAAGGAGAGGTATCCTCCGAGCCTGATCAAGCTACGACTACGGGGATCATTCTGAAAAAACGGGGTCGCCCAAAGAGGACTGTCTGAAAAGGAAATAGAATTTATGTGAAAGCCGCGCGTTCTGAACGTGCGGTTTTTAGATGGCGATAGTGCAGAAAACCGTATAAAACTGGGGATGCTATTGCGATGTGAGCATGTTGAAAAAGCTATGATTTATAAGACTCTGCTTGATACAAAAGGGTTTACATGGTATACTGAGCATGGTGGCAAAGGTGCATGGCGAGGAGGGAAACGGGTATGACGGAGCAAAAGCTGCCGGTGGGCATTGAGAGCTTTGCTGAAATGCGGCAGCAGAATTTTTACTATGTTGATAAAACGAGTTTGATATCCGAATTACTCAATAATTGGGGCAAAGTCAATCTGTTTACCCGTCCCAGACGCTTTGGCAAGACCCTGAATATGAGCATGCTCAAGAGCTTTTTTGAGATAGGAACCGACCCTGCGTTGTTTGATGGCTTGGCCATCTCTCGTGATACGAAGCTGTGCGCTGAATATATGGGGAAATTCCCGGTGGTGTTTGTTTCATTGAAGGACGTGGACGGAATAGATTTCGCGTCAGCCTATGCAAGGGTTTGCAAAATAATTCGCGAAGAGGCGTTGCGGCTCCGTTTCCTGCTTAATAGTGAGGCGATTGCGGAGGAGGAGAAGGTCTCCTTTGCTCGGCTTTTGGCTGAGGAGTATTTGCCCGAGGATATAGCTGACAGCCTTAGGTTTCTAGTCAGGTTGCTCACCAAGCACTACGGTCAAAAGACCATCCTTCTGATCGACGAATATGATGTGCCTCTGGATAAGGCATTCCAGCAAGGCTACTACGACCAGATGGTGCATTTGATGCGGAGCATGTTTCACGCCGCACTCAAGACAAACGACAACCTGTACATGGCCGTTATGACGGGCTGCATGCGCATATCCAAGGAGAGCTTTTTTACAGGCCTCAACAATATGAAGGTGCTGTCTATTGTCGATTACCGGTTTGACGAATACTTCGGTTTTACCCAGGAAGACGTGGAAAAGATGCTCGCCGACTATGGGTTTGAGGATCAGGCAGGGGTCATGAAGGAGTGGTACGACGGGTACCGCTTTGGCAGCGTGGATGTCTACTGCCCATGGGATGTGATCAACCATGTAGACGCATTGTGTGCCAATCCCAAGGCCAGGCCCGCGACCTATTGGATCAACAGCTCCGGGAACAGCCTGGTACGTCGATTCGTAGATAAGGCGGATAAATCCACACAGCTGGAGATCGAACGCTTGATTGACGGCGAGGCCATTGAAAAGCGTATTCGGTTGGACCTGACATATAATGAGGTGGATGCTTCCATTGACAATCTGTGGAGTGTGCTGTTCACCACGGGATACCTCACGCAGCGCGGAGAGGCGGACGGCGATCGGTATCAGCTCATCATACCCAACCGCGAGGTGCGCGAGATATTCGTGCTGCAAATCCAGGAGTGGTTCAAGGATGTGATGGTCAAGGAGCACGCGACGCTGGATAAGTTCTGCGCAGCGCTCCTGCGAGGTGATGCCGAAGCAGCGGATGCCGCGCTGAGCGTGCTGCTGTCGAAGACGATCAGTGTGCGGGATATGGATTCGCGGGAGGATCGGAAGGAGAGCTTCTATCATGGGATGCTCATCGGTCTTCTTCGGGGGCAGGAAACCTGGGCAGTGATGTCTAATCTGGAATCCGGCGAAGGCTACAGCGACATTCTGGTGGAAACCGACGACATGAAGACCGGCCTTGTCATTGAGGCAAAGGTTGCGGACAGTTTTGCGAAGCTGGATAAAGCATGTGAGAGCGCCCTTGAGCAAATCGAAGAGAAGCAGTATTACGCCAAACTTCAGGAAGACGGTATGACCCGGATCCTGAAATATGGCATTGGGTTTTATAAGAAACGTTGCATGGTCAGGATGGGGCAATAACAGGCATTGTGCTGCGTATGAGGGTAAGAGGCAGAAACCTGGCATATGGGGCAGCGTAGAAAGAGTACCAACCAATCGAAAGCAGGGGAGCATCTCATCGGACGATGAGGTGCTTTTTTGCGCTCATTTTGAAAAAATGAGCTGGGTAAAAATTCGGATAAAAGATCAAAAAAATATGTGATTGAAAATAAATAGTGGATGTTTTGAAATTTCTGCGCGCATCTTACGTGCATCTTACGTGTATCTTTATCAAAAACCAAATACATCTTAGCTGAAAATGAGCTGCATCTTAAGCAATCTTAAGCCGTATATGCGGTAATCTTACGCAATATCTGCGGCAATCTTAGCGCCAAATTGCCGATATCTTTCTGCTTTTTCGTAAACATCTTAACTGTTTTGGCGATATATCTTTTGGATTTAGAGGGAGGAGCGGCAGAGCATTGGTACTTCCTTTTGTAATTTTTCGGGCTGAATGTTACAGTTTTTCGAGAGGGCTGTTAATCAATTGAAAATAAAAAACCTGATTGAGCGGGAAAATATGCTCTCAATCAGGTTTTTGGGCTAAGATGCGTTAAGAGGTCTCCGAAAAAAGGCAAAGATGCAGTGAGTTTTGAGCTAAGATGCACTGCATAAAATGATTAAATCTTCGAGTGAAGACTTAAGAAGTCGGAGTTAAAGAAATTGCGACCACAATATATAGCGATCAGAGAAGGTCAAAAATACTACATGATGTGGAAATCTCCGATTGAAAACTTGGTCAGTTGCGGTGAAATAGTAAATGGATGAAATAGACAAAAACCGCTTGAAAACGGATCTTTTTTAGTTCAAATTGTACAAAAATAGAAGAAAAGCGTTATAGAAACTAGCGTCAAAGATTTATTGCAGTCAACCGAAAGCGTCGGAGCATCTCATCGGACGGTGAGGTGCTTTTTTGCGCTCATTTTTGGAAAAATGGGCTGGGTAAAAATTCGGATATAAAGATTGAGAAATTTATTTGCTTAATACCTCCGAAAAACAAAAAATTTATATATCCTCACTATAGCAAAACCCTGCCGAAAAAGCAATTTCTGCTTCTTCGACAGGGTTCGACATTTGGTGCGCCCGGCGCGATTCGAACGCGCGGCCTTCAGAGTCGGAGTCTGACACTCTATCCAGCTGAGCTACGAGCGCATAGAGAAACGGCGGCGAAAGTGCAGCCGTTGCCAAGATATTGTATCATCAATGGGGCGGGATGTCAAGATTTCAAGTTGCTTCAGGTACCATGGCTTTCAGCAGCAATATAAACAACAGGCATACGCATACGAATAGCGCAATGCTGCCCAGCACTATCTCGATGATGCGAAGATGCAATTTGCTGCTGTTTGTAAGCGGCACCCGCGCCCAGGCCTGGCGGTAGTTGCTAAGCCACCCGCTTTACATGATGCGTTTCGTTCACATCACCGATCTCGCGGTAATAGGCCGCGCCCAGTGCCGCCGCGATCAGTATCGAGGTGCGGCGCTTTTGCTTGGGTATCGCAAGCGTTCCCATGGTGTCCATTGTAGCAACCTTCTTTCCTGTATTTGCTACTATTTTACACGCTGCCATGCGCAGTTTGTTATGCTCCCAGCATAATTTGTTTTCTTTCTTACAGCTTTGCTAAAACCTCCAACAGCAGCGCGCCAAACTTGTCCTTCACGCGCTTGCCCATCTCCATCACTTCCTGGTGGTTGATGGGCTGGTCGAGCACGCCCGCCGCCATGTTGGTGATGCAGCTAAAGCCCAGCACCTGCATGCCGCAGTGGCGCGCCACAATGGTTTCGGGCACGGTGGACATGCCCACCGCATCCGCGCCCAGCGTGCGGATCATGCGGATTTCAACCGGGGTTTCATAGCAGGGGCCGTTCATCCAGCAATACACGCCCTCGCGCAGCGGGATGTCAAGCCCCGCCGCGCATTCCTTGGCCATGCTGCGAAGCGCCGGGGTATAGGCATTACACATATCGGGAAAGCGAACGCCAAAGCCGTCCAGGTTCTCCCCGCGCAGCGGGTTTTTGCCGGAAAGGTTGATAAAATCGGTGATCAGCATTAAATCCCCGGCATAAAAATCCGTGTTCACGCCGCCTGCCGCGTTGGTGACGATCAAGGTTTTCACGCCCAGGCGCGCCATCATGCGCACCGGCAGCGTCACATCGCGCATGCTATGCCCCTCATAGCTGTGGAAGCGCCCGCTCATCAATATCACGCGCTGGCCGCACAGTTCACCCGCGATCAGCTTGCCCGCATGCCCCTGCACAGTGGCCTTGGGGAAGCCGGGAATATCCGCATAGCTGATCTCTTTGGGGTTTTCGATATTCTCGCCAAAGTCGCCCAGACCACTGCCCAGGATGATGCCCACATCCGCTTCGCCACAAACTTTTTTGACGGCCTGCGCCGCTTGCTCTATCCGCTCCAGATACTTTTTCATTTTGCTTCCTCCACAATATTCAGATAGGATTTTGCGTCAAAGCGCTGCGGCACGCCCAAATATTCGCAAATGGTGGCCGCCGTGTCCGCAAAGCTCTGACGGGTGCCAAGGTCTTTCAGCTTTTTCATGCCTTTTTGATATACCAGCAGCGGCACATACTCGCGGGTGTGGTCGGTGCCGGTATGCGTGGGGTCGCATCCGTGGTCGGCGGTGATGATCAGCAAATCTTCCCCGGTCATGCTTTGCAAAATATCCGGCAGCACCGCGTCAAAGGCTTCCAGCGCCGCGGCATAGCCCGCCACATCGCGGCGGTGGCCAAATTGCATGTCAAAATCCACCAAATTGACAAACAGCAGCCCTTCAAAATCTTTCTTCAGGTACTGAAGCGTCGCTTCCACACACGCGGGGTTGCCCGCCGCGTGGTTGCTGCCCGTCAGGCCGCGGTGGTCAAAGATGTCCTCTATCTTGCCCACGCCCAGCACTTCTTTTCCGGCAGCACTGAGCGCGTCCAGCATCGTCTCGCCAATGGGTGCCAGCGAGAAATCCCGCCGCCCCGCCGTGCGCTGGAACGCGCCCTTCTTCCTGCCAATAAACGGACGAGCAATCACGCGCCCCACCGCATGCTGGCCCTGCAGCTGCTCGCGCGCGATGCGGCACATTTCATATAATTGCTCCAGCGGAATGCTATCCTCGTGCGCCGCGATTTGGAACACACTATCGCCCGAGGTATAGATGATAGGGCAGCCCGTAGCGATGTGCTCTTCGCCCAGTTCATCCAGTATCGCTGTGCCGGATGCAGGCTTGTTGCCCAGCGTTTTACGGTCAATTGCCGCCTCAAAACGCGCCATCACATCCTGTGGAAACCCGTCCGGGTATGTGGGGAACGCGCGCGGCAGCCGCAGCCCCGCCATCTCCCAGTGCCCGGTGGTGGTGTCTTTGCCCAGCGATATTTCCGTGGCGCGGCCAAATGCGCCCACGGCGTTTTCGTCCTTGGGCAGGCATGCGCCCGCAATATGCCCCAGCCCCAGCGCGCGCATATGCGGCAGGTGCAGCGGCTGCGCGTCCGCAATATGCCCCAGTGTATTCGCCCCGGCATCGCCAAACTGCGCGGCATCGGGCAATGCGCCCACACCCACGCTATCCAGTACAATCAAAATCGCACGTTTCATATATCTTGTTCCTCCTCAAGGTTCTATCCTTTATAATACACTTTTTTTGCGGTTTTGAAAAGGTTTTGCTTGTATTTTCCCATCGTACTGGTATAATCAATCCCGGAACGGAGGGTGAAGCCCATGATTTTTCTGGCTACCGCGGCCTTTGGCCTGGAGGGCGTTGTGAAACGCGAACTATTGCAGCTGGGCCTGGACGCAAAGGCGGAGCTGGGCGCTGTGCGCTTTGAGGCGTCCCTTGCGCAGGCGCTGAACGCCAACCTCTGGCTGCGCACGGCCGACCGCGTGCTGCTTTTGCTGGCCGAGGGCACTGCCACCTCTTTTGAGGATCTATTTCAGCTTGTCAGCGCCATCCGCTGGCAGGATTATTTGCCCAGGGATGCCGCGTTCCCCGTCAGCGGCAAATGTGCGCGCAGCCAACTGATGAGCGTGCGCGATTGCCAGGCCATCACCAAGAAGGCCATTGCCGAGCAAATGAAGAAAATCTACCGCACCACCTGGTGCGAGGAATCCGGCGCAACCTATGCCGTGGATGTCAGCCTGCACGCCGATACCGCGCGCATCACGCTGGATACCTCCGGCGTGGCGCTCAATCGCCGCGGCTACCGCACCTGGAACGGCGAAGCGCCGCTGCGCGAAACGCTGGCCGCTGCGCTGGTGTCGCTCTCACCCTGGCGGCAAAACACGCCGCTGCACGACCCCTGCTGTGGCACCGGCACGCTGCTCATTGAGGCCGCCTTCATCCAAGGCCGCCGCGCTCCTGGTATCAACCGCAGCTTTGCCATGGAAAGCTGGACGATGGCGGACCGCCGCGCTTTTGAGGATGTTCGCGCCGCCGCCGCCGCGCGCTTTGATGCGTCCCTTATCCAGGATATCTCCGGCAGCGATATCGACCCGGAGGCGCTCAGCCTTTGCAAAAAACACATCGCCCAGGCCGGTCTTGGCAGCAAAATCACCGTCTTTGAAAAAGACCTGCGCGATTTGACCCTGCCGCAGCAAAATATTTGCTTTATCGCGAACCCGCCTTATGGCGAGCGCATGAGCGACCGTGCCACCTGCGAAAAGCTTTACCGCGATCTGCGCGGCCTGCGCAGCCGCCACCCCGGCAGCCGCCTGTGCGTGATTACCTCCCACAGCGGCTTTGAGCGCTGCTATGGCGCGCGCGCTACCCAGAAGCGGCGGCTGTATAACGGACGGTTGGAGAGTGAGTATTTGATCTATTAAGCACGGGGGAACGGGGTTACGCTGGGGCTATGCCCCAGCGTAACCCCGCCATCCCCATAGCGCTCCGCCAACTGTTTCAAACTATCCTCCATGCTCTTTTCGATGCTGGCCAGATCATGGAATTTGAGCAGATAGCGCACCTGCGAGGCGCTCAAATGCATATGGGGCGATATGATACCATACTCATAAAGCAAATAGAGGACGGACATGCCAAATTTGTTTTCCAGTGCGTCAATATGCACCTGTGTGGGCGCAATTACGCTGGCGCCAGTTGCAAAGGCCAGTGCCGCCACCGCCACCACCCGAGCGCCTTGGGATACCACGAAATCGCACAGTGCCATCATTGTGCCGCCCTGCGTCACCACATCGTCCACCAGGATATAATCCGTGCCCGGCTTCACGTTGCCCGCAAAGCGCGGACGGTGCATCAGCCGTTCCATAGCGGACAGCTCCTTGCGCGGCATGCTGTCCAGGCAATACACCTCACGGCAAACAGGCAGCCCGATGGCATCGGCCAAGGCCATGGGCAGCACATTGCGCCGCACCACAGGCAGCAGCACCGCATGAGGATAGTTTTCGCGCAGGGCGTACAAACGCTCCGGCTTGGCGCATTGAAAGACCACCCGCTCTGCAGCTGATATTTTGCCATGCTTGGCAGCTTGAAATCCGGGACAGTTGCACAGCTTTTGTAGTGATGTATGCCCTATTCCGGGGGGCAGAGATTGGTCCCATCCGAGTAGTAACGACTTCATATGCAACACCCATATGAATTATATCACAAGTGTGTAGCATCTTTCATGGAACATTCAGAAAAATTAATTGCATCATAATTAGGGCGTGTTTCAAAACTCTTAACATGCATCTTCGGGGTGTAAAAGCACCATTTCTGCGTTGTCAAACCTTGAAATAGCGCTGCTATTCCGGCGGTTTACGGCCTTAAACTGGCGCTTTATCCCCTCGAAGCTGCACGCCCCTGACTTTTGAAACACACCCTAAAGAACTGATAGTTGGTATCCTGGTCAAGTTGTGATATAATCAATCGTTAATTTCTTGATCCGGGGAAGGGATACGATGTACGACGTAATTGTGATTGGCGCGGGGCATGCGGGGTGCGAGGCGGCACTGGCCAGCGCGCGGCTGGGCGCGGAAACGTTGCTGTTGACGCTGAATATGGAATCCATCGCGTTGATGGCGTGCAACCCCAACATCGGCGGCACCGGCAAAGGCCATCTGGTACGCGAGGTGGATGCGCTGGGCGGCGAGATGGGCCTGGCCGCCGATGATGTGACACTGCAAAGCCGCATGCTGAATACCGGTAAAGGCCCTGCGGTGCATTCACTTCGCGCGCAGACAGATAAACGCGCATATCAGGCGCGCATGCTGGCGGCGCTGTTCGGGCAAGAACGCCTGACCCTCCGTCAGGGCGAAGTGGCCGAAATTTTGATCAAGAACAGCACAGTTTGCGGCGTGAAAACCACAACGGGCGATAGCATTTCCTGCCGCGCGGTGGTGGTGTGCACCGGCGTGTACCTCAAAAGCCGCATCATCATTGGCGAAGCGCAGTGGGATGGCGGCCCGCAGGGGCTGCTGCCTGCCAACGCATTATCACAAAATCTGCTGGATATGGGCTTCGAACTGCGCCGTTTCAAGACCGGCACCCCCGCACGCGTGGATGTGCGCAGCATCGATTTTGACAAAATGGACCGGCAGGAGGGCGACGATCCTGTGACGCCGTTCTCTTTCCTCACTGATATTCCGCCGCAAAATAGAGTGCCCTGTTATTTGACCTTCACAAACCCCACCACGCACCAGATCATTATGGAGAATCTGCACCGCGCGCCGATGTATACCGGCGCAATCACCGGCATGGGCGCACGCTATTGTCCGTCGATTGAGACCAAGGTGACGCGCTTTGCGGACAAGGACAGGCATCAGATTTTCCTGGAGCCAGAGGGACTGAACTACCCCGAATGGTATGTGCAGGGCATGTCCTCCAGCATGCCGGAGGATGTGCAGTGGGCAATGTACCGTTCCATCCAGGGGCTGGAGCACTGCGTGCTGACGCGCCTTGCCTATGCCATTGAGTATGACTGCATCAACCCCACGGCGCTGGCCCCCACCCTCGGCGCGCTGCACCTGAAGGGGCTGTACCTGGCCGGGCAGGTGAACGGCACGTCCGGCTATGAAGAAGCAGCCGCGCAGGGCATCCTGGCCGGCATTAACGCCACGCTGTATACACAACAAAAAAACCCCTTCCGGCTGTCGCGGGATGAGGCGTATATCGGCGTAATGACCGATGATTTGACCACCAAGGGCACTGACGAGCCTTACCGCATGATGACCAGCCGTGCCGAGCATCGATTGTATCTTCGCCAGGACAACGCAGACCTCCGCCTCACAGCCCGCGCATACGCGCTGGGCCTGGCAAGCGACGAGCGCATGCGCCGCATGGAGGCCAAGCAGCGGCAGACAGCCGAGCTGGTGCAACGCCTCACGGATGCAGGCAAGATCAAGGAGCTGCGCCGCCCGGAAAGCAAACTGATCCTGCCCGAGGGCTGGGAGTATGTTGAAGCCGCGCGCGAACAGGCCGAGATCGCCATCAAATACGAAGGCTACCTCAGCAAAGAAATGGCTCAGATCCGCACCGTGCGCGCCATGGAAGAGCGGCTTTTGCCCTTTGACGCGCCGTACCTCACCATGGACGCCCTGCGCGTGGAAGCGCGGCAAAAGCTGGACAAACAACGCCCGCACTCGCTGGGGCAGGCCTCGCGCATCCCCGGCGTATCACCGGCGGATATAGCGGTGCTGATGGTGTGGCTGAAGCGGCAGGGGTAAAATTATACCTTCATGCGTGCAAACGCGCAGCAGCCCATGTGCGTGGCGTGCACAAAGCCCAGCGACTCATAGAACGCGCAGTTTTTGACGGTTTCTTCGGTGAGCAGTACCATTTGATACACATTGCCGTACTGTTCAAGCAGCAGCTGCAGCAGCTTTCTGCCAATGCCCTGGCGCTGGTACGCAGGGCGCACCAGCAAGTCCTGCACATACACGATGGAGTGGCCGTCGCCCACCACACGCAGGATGCCGGCCAGCTTGTCCCCATCCATGGCGGCGCAGTACCATAGCGAATGTTGATACGCCGCCGCCAGCATATCAGGCTTTTGCGTATAATTGCTCCAGCCCACGCTGTCATACAGGGAAATTAACTGCTCTTGCGGCAGACAAGGCTGAGAAAGGTATTCCATACTTAGTTTCCCTCCATTTTATGATGCGCCGCTTGCAGCAGCGCGTCTTTTTGATTGGGCAGTACACCGCGCGTTACAGCGGTGAGCAATGCCTGCAGCGCCTGCCCGATGGACGCGCCACGATAGCCCAGAGTAAACAGCTCGTCCCCCGTTACGGCCAGCATGACAAGGCTGCGGCACAGCCCTTCGTCCAGCACGCGCTGCTTTTCCGCCGCCAGCGATTTGAGCAGCGCCGTTTGCTTGCGCACAAAGGGCGCGTGCGCCAAGGTATCCGCGCGCTTGAGCGCCAGCAGGTTATCAAACGCCTCGTCGCTCAGGCGTGTCAGCCAATAATGCACATCTGGCACCTTGATCGGCTCATCGTGCCACAGCACCAGTTCCTCCACTTGCCGGATAAACGCAGTGGGCATCTTGAGCGACAGCAAAATTTCCTTGGCCAGCGTCGCACCTTTTATGGGATGCCCGTAAAAATGATCCAGCCCCTTGCTATCCCGTGTGCGGGTCTGCGGCTTGGCGCAGTCGTGCAGCAGTGCCGCCCAGCGCAGCAGCGGCGTTTGGGGCGCGGTGCGCACCGTTTCCGCCGTGTGCCGCCACACATCATAGATGTGATAGATCGATCGCTGCGGGCAATTGCCCATGGGCGCAAGCTGCGGCACGGCTGCAAACAGCACATCGCGGTATTGCAGCAAAATATCCGCTGCCGCGCTCCCCAGCAGTATGCCCGTCAACTCGGCAGCAATGCGCTCCCGACTAATGCGCTGCAGCAGTCCCTTTTGCGTGTGGATGGCGTTTGCTGTACTTCCTTCAATTGCAAAGCCCAGCCGCGCCGCAAAGCGCAGGCCGCGCAGGATGCGCAGCGCGTCCTCGTCAAAGCGCTGCGAAGGCTGCCCTACAGCGCGGATCACTTGATTTTCACAGTCGTCTTGTCCATGAAATGGATCAACCAGCCCTTCGTCCGGGTTCCAGGCCATGGCGTTGATGGTGAAATCCCGGCGAGACAAATCTTCCGCAACGCGGGTGGTGAAGCGCACTTGATCGGGATGCCTGCCGTCCGCGTAGGCTCCGTCCACCCGGAAGGTGGTGATCTCAAGCGGCTCATTGTCTATCAGCACTGTGATAGTGCCGTGCTTTTTGCCGATGTTCAGCGTGCGGTAGGCGCTAAAGACTGCTTCGATTTGCTCCGGCGTGGCAGCAGTGCACAGGTCGTAATCATGAGGCGGAATGCCCAGCACATCGTCCCGCACACAACCACCCACCAGGTACGCAGCATAGCCCGCCGATTTCAGCAAATCAAGCGCGGTCAATACACACCCCGGAACCAAAAATTGCATGACATCCCCTCCATTTCGTTTGTTTATCATACTGTGTGGGCAAAAAAAAGTCAAGAAAAGGGGGGCGGATGCTGTCTTTTTATAACCATAGACATCACCTGCAAGCTCTTTTAACACAAGGGGTTGTGGGTTTTTTATTTGCGCGATACAGGGAATGGTTTTCTGCATTGACAACGAGTTGAAAAACCGATATAATCATGGAAACAGGCGAAAGGTTACAATGTAATTCTTTTTTACATTAATCAAGCAGGAGGAACACCTGATGTCTGACACAAATGACGCCTATATGGATCGCATAAAAGCGTCGATGATCGACAGCTTTACAGACTTTATTTCCATTGCAGATACAAATCGCAAAATCATATATTACAACCCTGCAGCCTATAAAATGATGGGCTACTCGCCCGATGAAAACCCTGATATATGGACGACGGCCAAGCTCCATGCTCCGGGCTTTGATGAGTTTGCCCGCGACAACATACAGCCCGCCGTATTCAAAAATGGGTCATGGAACGGCATCAGCGCTATCCGGCATAAGGACGGCAGCACGATTGTCGTAGACATGACTGTGTTCCCCCTCTACGGGCCAGAGGGCGAAGAGTATGGAACGGTGGCCGTTATTCGGGACGTGAACGAGCTGACCAAAATGAACCAACGGCTCAAAAAAAGCAGCGAGCTGTTCCAAAAGGTGCTCGATTCCGCCGGCATCGGCGTCGTCTTGATCAACATGGAAACCAATACCATTGAAATGGTCAATAAATTTACAGAAAACATGCTGATGATGCCTGCGGATGAGATCGTGGGCAAAAAATGCTACGATATCCTTTGCCACAATCATGTGGCATTCTGTCCCCATATCAACGAAAAAGAAAAAACCGTATTGGTGGGAGAGCGCTATCTGGAACGAAAAGATGGCACATTTCTGCCCATCATTAAAACCGGAACCTGGATCACCATTGATGAATCAAGATATCTGGTGGATACCTTTGTTGATATTACGATCCAAAAAGAGCTGGAAAAGAATTTTGAGGATGCAAAGATTGCAGCCGAGGCGGCCAGCCGTTCCAAGAGCGAGTTCTTATCCCGCATGAGCCACGAGATGCGCACCCCGCTGAGCGCCGTGATCGGAATGACACAGATCAGCGAGAAAGCCAACGATGTGATAAAACTGAAAGAATGCATTGATACCATCAAGCTTTCCTCCAATCATTTGCTGGGGCTGATCAACGATATCCTTGATTTGTCTAAAATCGAAGAAGGAAAGCTTGAGCTCAGTATAGGTGCGTTTTCCATACAGTCCATGCTGGAAAAAATATCGTTGTTAATAGCGCCCAAAGCAAAAGAAAAGGACATTCATTTCGATATAAAAGCAGATAAAAAAATCCCGCCTCTGCTGATGGGCGATGCTTTGCGTTTGTCGCAGGTGCTATTGAATTTTTTGTCCAATGCGGTGAAGTTCACACCGAAAACCGGCAAAATATCGCTGGCGATCAAAGTGAATGAAATACAGGGAGATAACATAAGCCTGCATTTTGCCGTTTCCGATAGCGGCATAGGGATCACTGAGGAGCAGCTTTCGCGGCTGTTTGCTCCGTTTGTGCAGGCAGACGGATTGATTGCCCAGAAATACGGCGGCACCGGCCTCGGCCTTGTGATCAGCAAGAACATTGTAGGCCTTATGGGCGGGGAAATCACAGTAGACACCAAACCCGGGGAAGGAACCGTGTTCTCGTTTGATATCGTTCTGCCCGTTGCGGATGACGAGAGCATCCTATCGGATGAACAGGCCTTTGACAATATAGCGGGCCTGTTTGCCGGCAAGCGGGCACTCATTGTGGATGATGTGGAATTGAACCGGGTCATCGCTGCCGAGTTGCTAGCAGAAACAGGAATTGCCATGGACGAGGCTACCGACGGCGCGCAGGCGGTAGAAATGGCAGCCGCCAACACCTACGACGTGATCTTGATGGATGTCCGCATGCCCATCATGGACGGCTACGAAGCAACCCGAAAGATACGGCAATTGGACAGGCCATTTTGCGGTGTGCCCATCATCGCCATGAGCGCAAATGTGTTCAAGGAAGACGTTGAACACTGTCTGGCAGAGGGCATGAACGCGCACGTTGGCAAGCCCATGGATATCAATGCTTTGATTGCGGTGATGAACAGGCTTTTTAGCGGCGTCAAAAAAAATCCTGACAAGCGTGTTCCTCAATTGGCATCGTTTAAGAGCAACATCCAAGAAACCGACTATGATAAGAACTATTTCAATTATGAGCTGGCCCTTGAGCAGCATGGCCATAACAGCGCCGAATTGGCCCATTTATGCGATAAATTCTTACAGAGCAATTTTTATCATAGATTGAAATCAGCAATGGAGAGTAAGGATTATATGACAGCGAAGAATCTCTCGGCAAATCTGCTGGGAAAAACGCAGGGCTTCACAGTGCCAAGCCTTACGTCCTACCTCAGCAATTTGCAGATGAACCTGGAACGGCAGAATTACGACTTCGCCCATATGTACCTGCGGGATTTGGAAAAATGCTATTACAGGACTTGTGAGATTATATCAAGCTTGTTGCAGAAGTAAATATATGTGCTAACCCAGTACAACCTCGTGCCCGGTGGCGGCAGATTCGTAGATGGCGTCCAGGATTTTCATCAGCGTCACGCCGTCTTCGGCCGGGTTGCGGCAGGGTTCGCCGGTGCGCACGCAGTCCACAAAGTGGCTGATCTCGCGGTCAAACAAGCCGTCAAAAGACAGCGCCGTGGTGGTCGTAAACTCCACATTGGTCATATACTTGCTCATGGACGAGAACACCTTGAGGGCCGGGTCCAGCTTCGCGCCGCCCTTGGTGCCAAACAGCTCGATATCACCCTTGTCCTTCTCAATGTTGAGGGAGAAGCTGGCCTCCACCGAGATCACGCTGCCGTTATCAAAGCGGATGAGCGCCGTGACGGCGTCCTCCACATCGCAGATATCGTCATTGGACGCGGAAACGGACTGATAGCCCGCCGTTTGTTTGATGTCTTTGCGGTTATACAGCTTCTTAAACGCCGCGCCATACACCGATACGGGGCGGGGGTTGCCCATCAGGTAGCGGGTAAGGTCGATCACGTGCACGCCCAGGTCGATCAGCGGGCCGCCGCCGGAGCGCGATTTGTCCCCAAACCAGCCGCCGGGATTGCCGCTGCGGCGAAGATAGGTCGCCTTGGCATAATATACGTCACCCAGCTGATCGTCTTCGATCAAATCCTGCAAAATGGCGCAGTCGTTGCCAAAGCGGCGCACAAACCCGATCATGAGCAGCTTGCCGTTTTCCTTGGAAATGCGAGCCATTTCTTCGGCTTCGTGCGCGTTCATCGCCATGGGCTTTTCGCACAGCACATGCTTGCCTGCCTTGAGGGCGGCAATGGTGCAGGGCGCGTGCGCACTGTTCCAGGTGCAGACGGATACCGCATCAATCTCCGGCAGCTCGCGCAGCATGGTCTCGCAATCGGTGTACAGGCGCGTGACGCCGTATTCTTCGCCGCGCTTTTTCAGCTGTGCTTCGTTAATATCGCACAGCGCGTAAATCTCCACCTGCGGCAGCTTCTTGTATCCGCCCAGGTGCACCGAGGAAATGCCGCCGCAGCCAATGACGGCCACTTTTGTTTTGGTTTCCATCTTAAAGTTCCTCCATAAAATCTACTTTTGCATGCGTTTTTCCCGTACGGCACTGGCGGTGCGCTCCAGCACATCACGCACCTTTGTATAGTTGCGGCTGGATACGATGGTGAACAGCATGTCCAATACCTCCAGCATCACCAGGCGCGATGCCATTGCGCCGGAGCGTGCCAGGCTTTCGGTGCTGGCCACGTTGAGCACAATGTCCACCTGATCTGCCAGGGCGTTCTTGCCAAAACGCGTGAGTGCAATGGTGGTCGCCCCCTGGCGCTTGGCCAGGGCGAGGGTGTCCAGGATATCCTTGGTCTGGCCATAGTAAGAGAAGAACATCGCCACATCGCCGGGGCGAAGCGTAACCGCCCAGATGGCCTGACGGTGCGAATCGGTGGCGGCATAGGCATGGAAGCCAATGCGCCGGAACTTCATCTCGGCATCCTGCGCAATCACGCCGCTGTTGCCCACGCCGTAAAAGTCAACGCGCGATGCGGCACTGATGGCTTCTGCGGCGCGCTCCATGGCGTCCATGTCCATCAGGCGCAGGGTATTTTCCAGCGCACTCACGCTGTTGCGGGTGACGATGGTGCAAATGCTGCCAATGCTGCTGTCGGGGTACACATCGTCGTAATCCGCCGTGTGGCTGAGCTGGCTGACGGCCAGCTCAGCACTCAGCGCGTTCAGGAAATCCTTATAGCCATGATAGCCCAGGCGCTTGCACAGGCGCACCACGGCGGATTTGCTGGTATCGCACGCCTGTGCCACCTGCAGAATGGGCGTGGTGGTCAGCTGATCGGCATGCTCAATAAAGTACACCGCGATCCGGTTCTCAATGGGTGACAGGGTGGGCAGCATCTCCTGCAAGTAGACCATGGAGCTCATGGCAATCTTCCCTTCACTGCAATAAAACGAATGCGCCGGCCTTCACGGCGGGCAGGCTTACGTGGCCATCGCACACGGGCACGGCGAGGCCGTCCGGGTGCGCTATATCATAGAATACCGCAGTTGCGGGCGTGCTGTCAACTATCAGCGTGCCATTTTCGATGGTGCGCTCCAGCGCGTCATAATTGGTGAGCACTGCCAGCTGATAGCCGTCGCCCTGCAACAGCCGCGCATCGCAGGAGGGCGCACCTGGCACCTTTGCAGGCACGGGCAAATGCAGCTTTTGCGTCAATTCTTCGGCATCATATTCGTCATACACAATGCCGTGCAGGCGCGGTGCGCTCTGCGCCTGATAGGTGGCAAAGCAGGCTAGCATATCATTATACACATACACGCTGCCACCGGCGGCGATGAATGCCTCTACCTGTGCAATCTCGGCAGCGCTCAGCCCGTTTTGCATGGGCAGGATGAGGGTGCTAATGCCCAGCGGGTTTTTTGCCAAATCCTGTGCGCGCTGCACATCCACCACCACGCCCGGGCGGCAGAGTGCCGCGTACGCGTGGCGCAATGCGATGATATAGCGGTCGTGCGCGCCGCGAACGCCGTCTGCCATGCCGTTGTCGGCGGCGTCATAGTGTGCGTTGGCGTAGTTGCTGTACAAAACGGCCACGCCGCTGCGCACCTTCTCCGCCATGGCCAGTTTTGTGGATAAACGTGCGATCAACGCGTTCATACGTACTGCGGTATCGTAGACGGGGGTTTTGCGCTTGTCGTTGAACAGCAGGCCAAAGCCCTCCGGCTCCGGGCTGCCGGGGTAGGGATAGTCGGCACGCCATTGATAGTAGAGGATGCCCTTAAAGGCGCGGCTGAGCGCGGCGTAGGTCTCCCTCTCCCATTCCTGCGGGGGCATGCTGGTGCGCGCGTTGTATTCGATCAGCCAGGTATGCTTGCCAAATGCGGCGGCGGCGCTCTCCGCACCATCCAGCACCAGGCCCGCCACGTGGAATTCCGGCCCGCGGCAGGGCACATAGTGTGTGATGCCCACGATGTCCATCCCCTCGGCAATATGGAAGTAATCTTGCCCGCGGATGGCGTTGCCGGGCGCAAAGGGTACGCTCATATGGCAGGTGAGGTTTTCGGGCAAAGCATAGCCTTCCTTGGCACGACGGCCCATATCGCAGAGGTATTCGTTGAGCACCCCTTGCTGGAACAAGCGCCACTCCACCCATGGCGTGAAATCCTCGCCGGGTGCGGGGCGTGCGGTGGGCGGCTGAAGCTTTGCTGCTTCTTCCGCTGTGCATTTGCCTTGCTGGATCAGATATTCGCGGTATGCGGCGATGGTGTGGGGGTGATAATCATAAAAGCCCTGGTCGGGGTAGGCCGCTTCGTTGTAAATCTGGAAAGATACCACGCTGGGCTTCTTTGCAAAATGCTGCGCGGAAGCGATGGTGCCCTTCACGTTGTCCTCATAAATACCGGGGTGAGACAGGGAGTTGCGCACAAACCAGCTCCATTGGAAGGGCATTTTCTCGCCCTTTGCGTTTAGCATTGTGGCATCGTCAAAGCCGCGCAGATTCATGCTGTATCCCTGCAGGCGCACCATGGCCGCCATGTCGCTATCCTCGCATACATCACAAAACGCGTCCGGCAGCGGGAAATCCACCGCCACGTCCTTGCCCTGCATTTCCACCGTGCCCAGCGCGGCAATGCGGCACAGGTTGAAGCCCGCTTCGCGCATCTCCTTGAGGTCGATCTCCATTTCGCCTATGCGGTCGCCCTCCGGCGGTACAGGTACCTTTTGCACATGATAGGACGGGTAATAGCTCTGCCCCAGCGCGATGCACGGCTGGCCATTATGCGAGAGGATGCCGTTTTTGAGTGTATACATGATAAAACGCTCCTTTATGGTGTTGCTAAGCGCAGTATATCACACAAAGGGGCTTGAAATCAATATTTGTTTTATGGTATGATGTAAATCTGGGAAACAAATTTTACAGCAGGTGGAAACGCTATGCATATACTGGTGCTGGACGTGGGTGGAACCTTTATCAAATACGCCGTGATGGATGAGGACGGCGCCTGCCTGCGCGGCAGCGCGGGGCAACAGCCCATGCATTCGGACGGTGCGCGGCAGGATATTTTGGATGCGCTGATTGCCGTTATTGAACGGGCGTTGGCCTTTGACCACGGCCTGCATCAAGCCGCCGTTTGCTTCCCCGGCCCCTTTGATTATCCTCAGGGCTTCAGCCGCATGACGCACAAATTCGCCGCCATTCAAGACGTACCGCTGAAGCCGCTTTTTGCCGCCCGTGGGCTGACGGTGGATTTTTTGCACGATTCTACAGCCTTCATGCTGGGCGAGTGCCAGCAGGGCGCGGCGCAGGGGTCCAAGCTGGCCTTTGGCGTGATGCTGGGCACAGGCTTTGGCTTTGCCATGGCGAAAAATGGCCGGGTGCAATGCGCAAGCGATCTTCGCCCCGCGTTGATATTATGGAACCAGTCCTTCCGGGAAGGCATCGTAGAAGACTACATTTCCCGCCGTGCACTGCGCGCGGCATATCAGCGGCTTAGCGGCTGCGAAAACCTGCCGGATGTTCACGAAATCGCCGCCCTGGCACATCAGGGCGTCGCCCCGGCGCAGGCGGTGTTTGAGCATCTGGGCGCAGACCTGGCGGCGCTAATAAAGCCCTATGCCGCGCAGTACGGCGCAGACAGGCTGGTGATTGGCGGGCAAATCGCCAAATCAGCGGATTTGTTTGTGCCGGTGGTGCAAAAGCTGCTGCCCTTGCCGGTGGTGCCGGCGGCGCATATCGAAGACGCCGCCCTGCGCGGCGCGGCGTGCTATGCCCGCACAAGGGCGGTGGATATTGTATCCCCGGCTCAATAATACCGATACCCCAGCCTGCGTGCCAGCTTTTTCGCCTCCGGCCACACGCATGCGGTCAGTAGCTCTGCACCATCTTCCACCGCATCGTCAATGGCGGTAGCACAAAGCGCGGTTGCCACGCCCTTGCGGCGATCCTCCGGGCGCGTAATCACCAAATACAGCGCAGCGAGGTCGTCCTCGCGCAGCATACAGCAGCCGCCCACAGCGTGATTACCCATAAAAGCCAAATAGCATGCCATTTTGCCCGCTTCGCAAAGGGGGTAGTGGTGCAGGGGATGGAACAAGACATCATCGCCCAAAAGCGCATTGGTCATTTGCGCCCACTGTGCAAACTGCTCCGCATTGTCCACGCGCCGCACCACCAATTCGGTTGAAGACGCGGGGTATGCGGGCTTTTCTTGCGCACGCATGGCCATATAGGATTCTTCGTTGTTGGGTTCCGGCAAAGGCGCGGGGCGGCCGCCAAAGATATATGCTTTCACTTCGTCCGGGAAGCAGATATCCCACCACACATGGATGCCCATGGCCTTGATTTCGTCAATCAGCGCTCGCGGCTGCGAAGGCCCGTCCAGCGTGATGCCATACACCGTTGTCTGCCCCTGCTCCCCCGCGCGCGGGCGGATCAGTCGGTAGTGCGGCGTAATGATCTTTTCCATATGCGCGCCATCCCCCAGGCAATCAAAAAACAGCACGCCCGCGTCGTCAATCCGCTTGCGGATGGCAAGGCGTTCTTCTTCTGTTTCCGTTATCATCACTGCCTGCCGCGCCTTGGGGCGGATGGGCACATAAATCTCCAGCTGGCTAAAGCCCATGGCCTCGCCAATTTCCGGCGTGCCGATGATGTGGCACATGTGATAATGTCCCGGCCGCTCGTCCAGGTCGAAATACCCGCTTTGATCCACCCATTGCCGGATGCCCTGGTATACGCGCATGCCGTCGGTGTCGTCACCATCGCGCGATACTGCCGCGGCATAAATTCCACCCTCAAAATCGAATACCTCAAAGCCCTCCGGCTCGGGCGCGCCCTGCTCCAGCGCGTACCACCAGGCGGTGCCGTGGGTTTCTGGGTCGAACCACATAAAATCGCGGGCAAAAAACCTGTCATGCCGGTGCTTGTCCGCCTCGCTGAACCATTTGTCAAACACGTCTAGCTTGCTGCCCGGCGCAAACATCTCACCCGTTTCCAGGCCGGAAGATACCATGCGGCAGCCCGGCAGCGACAACACGCGCACATCCGGCTGCTTTTCCAGCTGCGATGCCACCTGCATCATGCGTTCAAGCGGTGCAGGCCCTTCTTCTTCGCCGCTTAGCCGCTTCTCAAGCTCTGCAGCCTGATCGTACAGGCGCTTCACATCCTCCGCCTTGTGGAAATCCAAATCCTGAATGCGCCGGATAAAATCCAGCACAATGCCCTTCAGCTCGTGCAGCAGCGCCACTTCGTCATCGATGTTGTCGGCTTTCTTTTGCAGCACGTCGAGCAGCGCATCCGCCGTGGGCGTGGAAAACACACGGATGATGTCCTTCACGCTGATGTTCAGCCTTCGCAGGATCAAAATCTGCTGAAGCCGCGCGATGGCCTTGTCGTCATACATCCGGTAGGCATAGCCTTCCACGCGTGCGCTGCTCAGCAGCCCCACATCCTCATAATACCGTAGCGTGCGCGCTGTGATGTCGTAGCGCTGTGCCACGTCCCGGATTTTCAAATACTCCATGCAAAACCCCTCCCTTTATGAAGTGATTATAGCCGCTTCCCTAACGGAAGAGTCAAGGCATCATAGAAAAAACTGCCCCCGATTTGTGGGGGCAGTTTGGATAATCATTATGAACCGTAGGGGAAGTCGCCCTCATACAGCACACGTTGGGTGGCGGGGCCGGCAATGCCGTCCACCTGCAGCCCCTTCTGGCGCTGGAACGCCTTCACAGCGCTCTCGGTACCTTCGCCGTAGTAGCTGTCTATGCTGCCGGTAAAGTATCCCTGAGCTTTCAGCTCTTTTTGCAGCTTGGTCACCAAATCGCCATAGTTATTTCTTTCAAGCTTCACATAGCTGCCATCGGGCGCGGGCGTCACTTTGGTGTAGGCGTTGGGGGTGGGCGATGCGGTGGGTTTGGGCGTGGGGGTGGCGTAGGAAGCGCTCTTGGCATTACTGCTGTTGAGCAAAGACTGTGTGCTTGCGCCCGCAACGCCATCCACCGTCAGGCCGTTCGTTTTCTGGAATGCCTTCACGGCTTCTTCTGTGGCCTTGCCAAAGTCGCCATCTACGGTACCGGTATAGTAGCCCAGCAGCTTCAGCCTGGATTGCAAAGCACGCACCGAGGGGCCATTGTCGTTCAAGCGCAAAGAGGTGGTGGCAGCTTCGCCAATGGTGCCCACAGGGTTAGACGCCTTCTTGGCCGAGGATGAATAAAGCGCGTTCAGCGTAACCTGCCCGGCAATGCCGTCAGCATAGGGGCAGTTTCTCTTCTGGAAGGCAGTTACTGCATCCTCAGTCACCTGACAGAACTTGCCTGTGGCGGTGCCCGCCAGATAGTTCAGCTCGATCAAACGGTTCTGCATTTGCTTCACATCGCTGCCGGAATCGTTATATTTGAGATACGTATTGGCAGAAACCTTGGGCGTGGCGGTGGGCTTGGGGGTGGGCGAGTTGGTGGGCTTCGCCGTCGCTTTGGCTGTTGCCAGCTTGTTCAGCGTATCGGAGCCCGCAATGCCGTCCACAGTCAGGCCGTATTGCTTCTGGAACGCCTTGACGGCGGCATCTGTGCCCTCGCCAAAATCGCCATCCACGCTGCCCTTATAGAAGCCCAGGGATTTCAGCTTTCTTTGCAGGTCACGCACGGCGTCGCCCTGCCCCTGCACGCCCAGCTTTAACACGCTGGAGGGCGTGGCGGTGGGGGTGTTGGTGGGTGCATTGCTATTAGTGGCTGTGCCGGGGGCGGCAGAGCCAAGATTGGGTAGATAATCCATGCCGGGCAGCTGCGTGGCCGAGCCAATGAACTCAGGCGTAGGCAGGCCGCCGCTGGTGGTGTTGCCGCCGCCCGTCAAATCAAGCCCGTTAGTCGGGGCAGGGGGGGGCGTGGCCGTAGGCGGCTGTATCGTAATCTCAGGAAACGAGCCAGTGCCATTATTGATATTGCCCGAGTCAATTGTGCCAGGATCGTCATAGCAGCCACTGAGCAACACTGCCACAAGCAGCAGCAAAAGCAGCAGTAAGAGTTTTCCTGTGCGTTGGTTTTTCATGGTCATCCTTCCTTCCCCGGATACAATGGATTGATCTTTACATTCTATTAGACGGAAAAGAACCGCAGTTTGTTCCCGTCTGAAGCGAAAAATGGCAGACTTTTGTCATTTCCAGCTGTATTGCCAAGTTTCAAAGCCCAATTCTTTGGCAGTTGCCACATTGGCGGCCATATCGTCCACAAATAGCGCGTCCTTGGCCTCAAAGTGATAGGTGTTCATCAGGGTTTCAAAGATTGCGGCATGCGGCTTCACCTGTTGCACCACTGCCGATACCACCCACCCGTCAAACAGCCTGAAAAACGTAAACCGCTGCGAAGCGTAGGTGAACGCGGGCATGGGATAGTTGGTGAGCGCGTAGAGCTTTTTGCCCATCTGCTTGAGCACAGGCAGCTCTTTTACCAGCGGCAACTCCCATAAACACTCGTGAAAATGGTCGAGCACGTGGAGCACGTTGTCTGCCGCGGCTTCGGGAAGGCCTGCCGCTGCCGCGATGTCCAGCGCGATGGCGCGGTTGCTGCGCCTGCCCTCGTCAAACTCCGCCCAGCGGTGCTCTTTGAACATGGCGTGGTATAAAGGCTCCCGCACGTCCTCTGGCAGCAATGCGTCCGCAATCACATGCGGATCAAACCGCAGCAGCACATTGCCCACATCAAACACAACCGTTTTCGCCCGTTCCAGCCTCTCATCCATGCGCTTAACCTCCGTTACCACACATAGGATACCATAAATATTTTGAAAATACAATCACCAGTGTGCGACAGCATGCGCAAAAACTGGCACCTACAACACCAAAACGCAAAAATGCACCATCAAAAAGGGATTGATGATGCGTTTTATAAGAGGAAGCTATTATTTGTCAAGAAATATGGGATTGCTCCACGCCCTGCGTCCCTGCGCGTCCTGCACGACGGCGCGAAGATAGGTGCAGTAGCCCGGCACGGTGAACTCAACGCGGGTCACATCGGCTTTGTCGCTGTGGCGCAGCCAGGTGGGCAGGTATCCGTGCCGGAAACCCGCGTACGCGCAGGGCGAGCATTCCAGCACAGCCTTGCCATCCTGCACATAAAAATCACCAATTTCCGGCCCGCAGGAGGCGTAGAACGCGCCATTTTTGAGTGCGTCCAGGATGCTTGGAATGTTCTTCTCCGCATTTACGCGCACCCAGCCCTTGCAGTGCTGGTTCACGGGGTGCCCGTCATCGGTGGCCACGCCGTAAATGCGCTGCCCTTGCATCAATAGCTCATCCCAATAAGCGGCGTTCGTGTCCAGATCGTTGTCCATGGCACAGCCGGTGTTCCAGATTTCCATGGCAAAGTTGCCCTGCAGCTGGTCAAACTCCCGCGCCGGGGTGTTGCTCCACTCCGGGTGGCAATAGATCGTCAGGTTGTTGTGTGCGTGATAATCGTCCAGGTATGGCTGATATTCGGCCTGGTTTTGTACCAGCACGCCGCCCTCAAAGCGTTGATCCTGCGTATACCCGTTGCCCTCTATAGGGCCGATGCACACGGTGTGGAAGCAGTGCACGCCGCCGCCGGGCAGACGGTGGTCGCGCTCCATGCCGGGCATGATCAGCAGTTCCGCATCGGGCGCGAAGTTCTTGAAATTGTAGATGTTATGGTCGGTCAGCGCCATGAAATCATAGCCGCTGCGCTTGTGCAGGCGGATCACCTCATCGGGCGCGCCATGGCCGTCCGAGCGCGTGGTGTGGCAGTGCAGCGCGCCCTTAAGCAGCGGCCTATTCTGACAGAAAGCTGCCTGACGTATCATCCTTTGGCTCCTCCTTGCGGATGAAGTTGGTCCATACGCCCTTTTCGCGCTTTGGCAAGCGGATGCCCGCCGCGCGCCCCGCCTCTATGCAGCGCAGCAGCCATGCCATGCTATGCCCCAGTGTGCGCATGGTCTGCATGCCCTCCAAATCAAGCTGCACCTCCTCCGGCGTATTGCCGTGCACCATGTTCCAATACTGGGACGGCGCCACCGGCATGCCGCTGATGGAGAAATATTTGTTGATCTGGTCAAACGCCGCGCTGGCGCCGCCCCGGCGGCAGCATACCACCGCCGCGCCCGGCTTGCCCCGGAACAGCATGCGGCTGCTGAAGAACAACCGGTCCATAAACGACGTTAGTGCGCCGCTTGCCGCCGCATAATGCACCGGCGAGCCGAACACAAACCCGTTCGCCTGCGTCGCTTTCTCGGCAAACTCGTTCACCCCATCGTCGATTGTGCATTTCCCCAGCAGCGCGCACGCGCCGCAGTCCAGGCAGCCTGATATCGCCGCCGTTCCCAACTGAAAAATCTCGGTTTCTATATCGTACTGTTGCAGAATACCGGCCACCTCACAAAGCGCAGTATAGGTGCAGCCTTTTTCATTCGGGCTGCCATTCACAAGCAATACTTTCATTATAACAACGCCCCCTTCCATAGGCTCATTATAGCAAAATGGCGGGCCAGTTGTCAATTTCGGGATGCCGCCTGCCAACGCCTTTATTTGTTCACAATTGGGGGCTGGTCAACCCCTGTGTTTTCTTGTATAATGATAAAGATTATGAATAAGGAGGATGTCTAGTTGATGAAACGATGGTTATCTTTCCTGCTTGTGTGCCTGTGCCTGTTCAGCGTGGCCGTTGCCGAAGAAGCGCAAAAGACCTACGTGCTGGCGGGCTATGACAATACGGAATACCGCACCTGGAGTACCAATCAGTTTTTCCTCGATATGGAAGCGTTGAGCGGCGTGCATTTCACCTATGACCAATACAAAGAGGCCGCCAAATGGGCGCAAAAAAAGCAATCGCTCACCGCAGGCAGCGAAATGCCCGATGTGCTGTTCAAGGCAGACCTTTCTTCTGCCGAAGCGCTGGCGCTGTACGAGCAGGGCGTGCTTCAGGATCTGGCCCCTTACCTAGAAGAAAACTGCCCCAACCTCTGGGCGGTTTTGCAGGCCAACCCCAGCTACCTGGACGAGATCACGCTGCCCGGCGGCAGGATCCTGTCTTTACCCTACATCACCAACATGCCCAGTGTTTGCTGCATCTGGATCAATAAAACCTGGCTGGACGCCCTCAAGCTGCCCATGCCCACCGACGCGGCTTCCCTGCAGGAAGTGTTGACGGCGTTCAAGACCAAGGATCCGAACCGCAATGGCAAGGCAGACGAAATCCCACTTGCATTCCTGGGCGCGTTTGACCTGGAGTTCCTGGCGCACGCCTATGGCCTGATCTCCAACGATTATCATGTTTTTGAGCAGGACGGTCAGGTGCGCTTTATGCCGCTGGAAGAGCAGTTCCGCCCGTTTATCATCTGGTGCCGGGAGCTGTACAGCCAAGGCTTGCTGGACAAGCAGGGCTTTAGCACCAGCGATGCGCTGCGAAAAGTATCCGAAGATACCGCTACCAAGCAATACGGCGCGATCATCACCACGCTGGTATCCACCATCCTGCCCGTGGCCTGGCTGAACGATTATGTGGCCGTGCCCGTGCTCGCCTACGAGGGCACGCAGGTGTACCGCCAGTTTATGGGCGAAGTACGCCAAGGCGCATTTGCCATCACCACCCACTGTGATGATCCCGCGCTTCTTTTGCGCTGGGTGGATATCCTCTACAGCGAGGAAGGCGCACGTCTTGCCAATTTTGGCAAAGAGGGCACCGACTATTTGATTGATCCGGACGGCACCTGGCGTATGGCGGATAATTTGAGCTCCTTCTTCTCCGTCAGCAACCTGATTGGCTCCGGCAGCAGCACGCCGGGGATCGAACCGAGCCTCGATTTCCAGTACCGCTACAACGATGGCAGCATGAAAACCACCAGCGATCAGATCAAGCTGGTAGCGGATATCGCCACCAAGCCCTTCCCTACCTATCACCTCACTGCCGCGCAGGAGGCCGAAATTCTGCCCCTGCAAAATGCGATTGGCCGCTATGTGGACGAGCAGATTGCGCGCTGGGTGCTGGGCGAGGATGAAATTTCGGACGCGAGCTTTGCCGCCTTTGAGAAGACGCTTACGGAGCTTGGCCTCGACGCTTTCCTAGCCTTCTGGCAGAACGTACTGAATCAGCTGAAATAAGGAGCACGTATGGACAGATATTCACGCATGCTGGCACAGATCAAAGCGCCCCAGGCCATGAGCCGTTTCACCCACCTATATGGCAACCGCGAGGGCGAGCTGGCGCGGCAAATGACGCGCTACACCCAGCTTGTCAAGGTTCACGAAGATTTATTTCATTCCACCGGGCCGCTCTATATCCTCAGCGCGTCCGGCCGCACCGAGATTGCGGGCAACCATACCGATCATAACAATGGCCGCGTGCTGGCCGCCGCCATCACGCTGGATGCCGTAGCTGCAGTATCCCCCCGCAGCGATACCCTTGTGCGCATTTGCAGCGCGGGCTACCCCACCGTTGAGGTTGACCTTTCCGACCTTTCCATCCACGAGGACGAAAAAGGCACCTCCGCCGCGCTGGTGCGCGGTGTGGCCGCGCGTATGCAGGCGCTTGGCCACAGCATCGGTGGATTTGACGCCGCCATTACCTCCGAAGTGCTGGGCGGCAGCGGCCTGTCCTCCTCCGCAGCGTATGAGGTGCTGATGTGCGCCATTCTGGACGCGCTGTACAACGGCTTTATCATCGATGGCGTGGTGCGCGCGCAAATCGCGCAGTATGCTGAGAACATATACTTTGGCAAGCCCTGCGGGCTGATGGACCAGATGGCGTCCAGCGTGGGCGGCATGGTAGGCATTGATTTCAAAAATGGCGCGCAGCTGATGCCGCTGGATTTCCGCTTCCACGAGGCTGGCTATTCCCTGATTGTGGTCAATACCGGCGGCTCGCATGACGACCTGACGCAGGATTACGCCTCCATCCGCAGCGATATGCACGCCGTGGCGCAGCTGTTTGGCGAGGAAGTGCTGCGCCGCGTGCGCCCGGAGCAGCTGTGGCAAAACCTGCCCATGGTGCGAAAGCACGTGGGCGAGCGCGCCGTGCTTCGCGCCATGCATTTCTTTGCTGAGAACGACCGCGTGAAGCAGCAAATCCACGCCGTCAAAATGAGCGACCTCGGAGCACTGTTTGACAGCGTGATCGCCTCCGGCGAAAGCAGCTGGCGCCTCTTGCAAAACGTGTATACCCCCACCGGCGCGCAGCCCCTGGCACTGGCGCTGGCCATGGCCGATCAGCTGCTGCGCGGCAAGGGCGCCTGGCGCGTGCATGGCGGCGGCTTTGCCGGCACGACACTCAACTTTGTGCCCAACGATATGGTGAACCATTTTGTGGAACAGATGGAAAACGTGTTTGGCGCGCATTCCTGCTTCGTGCTGGACGTGCGGCCGGAAGGCGCGGCGATTGTCCTGCAGACGGCGTAATGAATGGACGGGGATACCCTGGGGGCTATGCGTCCCCAGACCCCCGTGCAGATGGCAATGGCCCAGAGACACCACCTAGGCAAAAAAA
>JAVBRU010000113.1:0-10701 GCA_031547595.1 Eubacteriales bacterium | reverse complement strand
CAGCATGTTGTCGCTATAAAAATCACCCACTGCGCTGCACAGGAAGAACTGGCCGGAGCGGGTTTCGTTGTAGGGCTGCTTCGCATTGGCCAGGCCGGTGGATACCCGAAGCTCGGTATAAATTTTGCCGTCAATAAACAGATAGAGCCGCTGGGTCAGCTTGTCTATCACCATGGCGTAATCCGTGGAGGGCTTCACCTGCTTAAGCTGTGAGGTTTGGATATAACCCGTGGCGTACACATTATACGCCTTGATGGTGCTGTCGTGGAAGGAGCTGGAGTAGGTTTCTACCAGCGTCCAGCCATTGCTTAACGTCTCCAGCACGTGCAGCCCCTGCGAGGTGCAGGTCACATCCGCGACCACCTGGGAGGATGTACTTGGCTCCGCATACAGCGACACCTGCGCCTTCTGTGCGCCCGATACCACCGTGATGGGGGCCGTCAGCGCCGCCCACACGGCCGCCTCATCAGTGATATCCATCGGCAGGCACCAGTAGCAGTTTTCGTGCTGGGGCTGATAGGCGCTGTTCACGTTGGGGGCGGGCTGCGCCTGCGCTATCCCACAGTACAGGAAGCATCCTGTCAAAATCAAAAGCCATTTCGTCCACTTGTGCATAGTGCTCCTCCGCGTTCACAGTTTTATATAGAAATCATACCATAATGGCGGGTGAATTGCAAAAACATCTGCTGGAAAAAACGCTGCTATAGCGAAGTTTTACAAAAGTAACAGCCGCGAAAAATATCTTGCAGATTTCTCATTATTATTGAAAAAAACCTGTTGACAAATGTGCACACTCGTGGTAAGATTAATCTCGCGTCCAGAACGCACATGACGCGGGGTAGAGCAGTTTGGTAGCTCGTCGGGCTCATAACCCGGAGGTCGAGGGTTCAAGTCCCTCCCCCGCAACCATTTTGGCTCCGTAGCTCAGCTGGCTAGAGCATTCGGTTCATACCCGGAGTGTCATCTGTTCGAATCAGATCGGAGCCACCAATTATCCTGGGGCATTAGCGCAGTTGGTAGCGCGTTTGAATGGCATTCAAAAGGTCAGGGGTTCGACTCCCCTATGCTCCACCAAATTCCGTCTCGAAAGAGACGGAATTTTTGTATATATTTAAATTGTAAAGATAATTTGTAAAACGCCGTTCAAAAACAGTTTTGAATCGTCTATTTGTGTGAAGGAGGTGAGCGGGAGGATGGAAGTTGTCACGGGCCCTGACAGCAGCCAGGAACAAGCGTTGATCCGTCTGGTCGAGCAGTACCAGACCTCCCTGCGCCGCATGTGCTATACCCTTTTGCGCGATGAAGACCAGGTGCAGGATGCGCTGCAGGAGACATTTTTGAAGGCGTACAAATCTATGAGTGTATTTCGCGGCGAATGCAGTGAGAAGACATGGCTGATGCGCATTGCCATTAACACCTGCCGTGATATTAACCGATCCGCGTGGTGTCGCTATCTGGACCGGCGCATCACCCCGGAGGATTTGCCGCTGAAGGTAACCCCGCCAGATGCGGAACATGTGGAGCTGACCGTTGAAATCATGTGCCTGCCACAGCATTTGAAGGAGGTCATTCTGCTTCACTACTACCAGAACATGACGACAAGGGAGATTGCCGAGGCACTGCAGCTCTCACAATCGACCGTAGCCACAAGGCTTCAACGTGCACGCGCAAAGCTGCGCACACTTTTGGAAAGGAGTGAGTGGGTGTGAACGAGCAAAAGAGCAGAGAGAAAGTACAGCTTGCTTTAGATACTACCCTTTCCAGCTTGCAGGATGATCCGTGGCTTGCCCAGAAGGTGCTGGCCAATGCGAAAGGACAGGGAATCGTGAAAAAGAAGCTATCGATGGGTCTTATATTGGTGATTGTGCTGGTGTTAGCGGCGGTGACGGCGCTGGCGGCTGCATTGACGGATTACTTTGGCGGGTTTGCGAAATTGGAGGATACCTACGGCGAGTATGAGCAATGGCCGGGTTCCGCCAAGGTGGAGCTTGTGCAATTGATGCTGGATAACGGCGTGCTTGGGGCCGATACAGCAGCTGGATGGGATGCACTGCAGGACCAGGAGGCCGCAGCCGAAGGTGTTCTGGCCCGTTATTTTGCGGACATAACATATGTGGATACTTATAGCGCCATGGTGCGGGAGCTGGGAGTCGTTGAGCAGTGGACGGATCAGCAGCGTGCCCTCTACGCCTCTCTGCTGGTGGAGTATGGCAAGCTGGTGGATGCTACGCCTTTGTATTTGGTACCTGGCAAGCTGGACATGAGCCGGGAACAAGCGGTTGCCCAGGCAAGGGATGCCATGCTTCAAATGCTCCCCATTTCCGAGGACGAAATGGACGATATGAGTATGGAAGTTGATTTTTCCATTGATAAATACAACCTCTGCGGCGCGCCTAAGGACGAGCCTTTCTGGACTGTAAAATTTGGTGATGCCCCACTGTATCGTATCTATATAACACGAGACGGTGAAATGCTTGGCGTCACAGGAATTTTGGAGCAGTCTATCCCATGCGGGCAAACCGTGTCGGCAGATGCCGAGGGAGCCATATCCGGTTTGCAGAACATAACAAGTGAAGAGGCCATTGCGCAATCCAGAACCGCACTGGCGGAGGTCATGAACGTGCCTTGCGAAGAACTTAACATGATGGATGCCAGTGCGTATTTTCTCTACAGCAGTGTATACTGCCAGGGAGACAAGCCGATATGGTCGGTGAACTGGAGCAAGCAGGGCAAGGCAAAGTGGCAGGTGCTGCTTGGCTATGACGGAAGCTATATATACGCTGAGCCCATGGGCAACTTGGGGGTGGTTGCTGGATTTACTCCCTTTGTTTTTCCTAAATAAATAGGAGAGGGCTGCTATTTGAGCACACCTGATGCCGCCATAGCTCATAGAATACATAGAATAGCTATGTAAAGGATGGAGCAGCAACCATGGCGATCACACCCATTGACGACACCTCTGTCGCCGTTTACACGTTTGCCGATCTCAGTGCGGTGCTTCAGAACACAGGCTCCGCGTACACTGCTGTGACCCAGGTGTTCCTTGCCGCCGATATCACGCTGACCGCCGGGATCAACCTCAGCACTGCGCGAAGCGCGATTACCCTGGATGGTAAAGACCCTTATGACCTCACGGGCGAAACAGTGCATACCATTACGGAGTCGCAGACCTCGGATAGCGGCCGGGCCATTGGCGTTCGCACCGGCGGGTACACCATGGCAGTGACCTACCAGAACATCAACTGGGTGGGGCAGAATTATTACGGTGTTTTTTTCACACCGGGGGACAGTACGTATAACAACGTCAGCATCACTCTCAGCCGTATCAACTACACCGGCCCGCAGTTCACCTATCATCATGCGGGCATTACGCGCATCCTGGATTGCCAGGTCAACATCGTCAAGGCCTATTCCAATTGCGAGGAAGTGGGCGAAGTGTGTCGGCTGGAAATCGGCGGTACCACGGCCATCACCCATACCGATTCTGCGGATACGGACTCCATGTTCTGGTTCTTTGGCACCGCGCCCTCTTTCACCATTTTACCGGACGCGCAGGTGACGCTGAACACCGTGATGGATGTGTATTATACCTGGGCAGGGGAGGTGCCCTTCAGCCTATCGCCCGGTGCATCGTTGATTGTGAACACCAAGAAGGGCTTCTGCCGGGATTCCGGCAACAAGCTGGCCTCTGTGACAATAGGTGCGGACAGCAGCTTCCGGCTGATCCAAACGGCCCCCGGCAGTGGAGCCACAATGCATTGTACAGGCGCATTTACTGTGGAGGAAGGCGCAAGCGTTTATATGCAATCCGCCTTTACAGGGGCCAATCAAACGCTTTACTTTTATACCACTGCGGCTGCGCTGCAGCTGAACAATCCGCATTCTTTTGTGATCTACAATCAGAGCGCTAACGCCTTTGCTTTTGACGCCAGGACGACAATTTCCATGACAGGGCAGCAGTTCAACTATTGGTCGAGTGCCACATTGTTCCCGGCAGCAGGCACCTTGGCAGATACGCCGCAATACGCTTGGTGGCGCGCTGCGGGCGGGGTGGCGCTGATATCGGGCAACAATACCGGCAGTGCAAGTACCCTCGCCAGCAGCGATTTCAGCGAGGAAGACCTGCAGGGCAAGCCCTTATCCAACCTGAAGTTGCACAGTGCGCGGGTATTCGCGGTGGGCGAGTTGCCGCTGCATGTGGACGATATTACAGCCGATGGCTACCCAGTGACGGGCACGACGCTTGCAGATGCCGCCGTCCGCGTGACAACCGAATCGGACGAATATACGTCAACCGCCAACGCGGCGGGGGAGTTTTCTGTAGAGACAGATGTAATCCCGATGGAGGCGGCAGTGAAAATCATCGCCAATGTGCCTTTCTTGTATTCCGCTGTTGTTAGGAGAAGCCTTGAGCCGGGCGGGCTCACCTTGTCTGCGCCGGAGACGATGGTATTCCTCCTCAATATCATTGCCGAAAGCCCTTCCGTGCTCTATGGACGCGAGGATACAGCCTGGGCATTGACCGTCACCGACTCGCGTATTCACAGCACGCCCTGGGCACTGTACGCCAGCATTAACGGCCCTATGACCAGCCAAGTGAATGCCCGTCACACCGTGCCCGGCGCGCTCGTGCATGTGGATGAGGCGGTAACGTCGCTCGGCGCAGCGCCGGTGCTGATTTATCAAGGGGAAGCGAATGACGGCACGACCCAGGTGACCGAGATAGCCTGGGAAGCCGTAAAGGGCATATTGCTGCAGGCGGTGGATGCCCCGTATTTCAACAAAGAGCTGTACCGAACGGATATTATCTGGACGCTGGTTGCACTGTAAAAATAGAAGCCGTAGGAGAGCGCATAACGCCTTCCTACGGCTTCTTTGGATACAAGAGATTACGGAGTGACTACTTTACTCACCTGGAAGGTGATCTTGGCTTTGCTGCCTGCGGCAACGGTGAACGGGCTGGCACCGCCAATCACCAGCTTCCCGGATTCATCATCATAGGTGTAGTCAATATCGGTGCCATCCAACTTGACCGAACCGGCCACCAGCTCCAAAAGCGCCACATCCAGTGTATCGGATACAGTGATATTCTCATAGGGCAAAGTGCCATCGGTGTTGTCAATTTCGATAGAGAAGGTGAGCACACCGTCCGCCCAGGACAGTTTGTCGGCAGTTTTGGTGAGTAGCAGCCCATCCACCAGCTGAATGGTAATCGCGCCGGTCAAACCTGTCTCAATACTATTGACAAAACCAGCCGACTCGGCAATATTGGTAAAATTGGCCATACATATCTCCTTTGGCATTTCAAAAATAGTTGGACGCAAATCGTCCTCTACACTATATTACCAAGGAATGAAAAAGGTTAGAGCAATGGTTTATCGTCTAGGAAAGGCTGAAAGATCGTGTCGCACCAGCGCTGCGCTGCACCGGGAAACCAATCCCAGCCGGGTGCGCGGGAATACTGCGCGGACACAAACAGCAACACGGACAACGCAAAATAAGCCTCTATATGCCGTCTGGCGGTTTTCCCCGGGCGGGTCTCTTCATACCCTGCCAGAATGGCAGCGCGTTGCTCTGGCTGGGTGAAGGTGGCTACCAAACCACCCAAGTCCATTTCATAGGGCGCAAAACCGCTCAAAGAAAAGTCAATCGGGATGAGGGTATCTTTTTGCAGGATTAGATTGCCAAGCGATAAATCTGCATGTACGTATCCTATAGGTAGTGTTTCTACTTGTGCGGCGATTGCAGCGGCTGTACGGCGCATTGTATTGCCTTGGGCAGGGGAGAGCACCCCTTTTTCTTCAGCTTGCTGTAGCGCCGTTTCCATGCGTTTAAAAAGCATTGTGTCATAGCGGTAACGTTGAAGGTGGGGGAGCAGAGGACAGCTTTCAAAAAACAGGTGCATCCGCGCCGTCATGCTGCCAATCTGGTGCAGAAGCTGCGGGGTGAGTTCTATACCTTCCAGCGTTTGCCCCTCTGCCCAGGCCAGCAGCGTGGCGCAATCGCCACCGCGAAGCGTGGTCACCCACTGCCCCGCCTTGTTTCTTTGTGGGCATTGGACGGGAAACTGCTGTTGATACAGTGCATCCAGCAGCGCCAGCTCGCTTTCTACCAGTTCTTTTGTTGTCAAGCTGTCGCTCAACAAAGAGCGGTCAAACCCCAGAACAGGCTTGTGAATGCGCAGCACAAACAGTGCCGTGCCCGCAGCATCGCACACCTGATCGGTCATGTTTTCGTTGTGCCGAAGCAGCGTGGCACTGCACGGCGGCAGGTCATAATGCAACAGCGCTTCTTGCCAAAGCTCCATGTTGTTCTCCTTGCACGATATACTATAGTTTCAGTGTATCATAAAGGCTTGCGAAACGCTACCCTCGGGCAACGAATCTATGAGAAGGCGATTGGGCGTAGTTCTTAATGTGATTGCGATTGCTACAAGCAGTTCCATAGAAACATCCAGCTCGCCGCGCTCAATGGCATCAACTTCTGATACCGTTATATACAGAGCTTCTGCCAATTCCATTTGTGTCGCATGCCTTCGGATGCGATACTCCCGAACCCGTCGCCCAAATCGCTTAATATCCATAGAGAGCACTCCTAATTTGTATATTATCTCCAGCATATCACAAATAACAAGCATTTGCAATATAGTGCATTGCAAATGCAAATAAATAGATTGTTTATTTGTTGCGCCATTTCGTGCAAAATGATGCTTGAACGAGGGAGGTGCATCATGGATACCTTTGATGAGTATTATCGCCAGCTTGGGCTTAACATTTCTTATTATCGCAAAAAAGCTGGGCTTACACAGCTACAGCTTGCAGAGAAGGCGGGAATCAGTCGTACTCATATGAGCAATATAGAAGCACCCAATAAGCAAGTTGCTTTTTCGACAAAAACACTGTTTCGAATTGCGGATGCGTTGCAAGTCGAGCTCGTTGCATTATTTGATTTTAAGAAATAATCATGTCACAAGCAAAAAGCCAGTCGAGCAATCGGCGGGCTTTTTGCTTGTGACAATTAGAACTTTTGGCTGCTAACCTTGACGTGACAGGGGTCAACGCCCACACGGATGTACAGCGCGATGGTCTCGTCAAGCTTGGCATTTATTCAATTGGTTTCATAAAGAGCATTCACAATCTTGAAAATCAGCGCTCGATCAAGCTGCTCCAGCCTGTTGCAGTATTTTCTTGCACAGATAAGTGAGGTAGGGGGACGGAGCTTTCTTTTGCCCGAAATCCCATCCCTTGAATTTTTGATAAACGGATTCGGGAATAAACATGCCATCTGCGTTCGACTTTCCCTTTATCAAGTCAATCATTTCGCAAAACCGGGGATCGGTTCTGACAAAGCCGAACCTGCTCAACAAGTCGGCAACGCTCACAATATCATACCACATAGCGGGTGCCTTCAGCTTGCGGAAGTCCGTTCCCATGTAGAACATATACGGGTGCCTTTCGAGGCTGTTTTCCCACAAAGACAGAATAACTTCTGTTCCGCTCTTGACAATCCCGCTGTTTTGATATTCGGGAATTTCAGCCAGTAACTTCAACATGATCAGCGTGGCATACGGACAGCAATCGTCTTTCCGTCCGGGCCCTCGGAAGGTTCCGTGTTCTTCCGACACCGAACACGGGAAACCACATTCTCTGTAAAGGCCGGATAAGTGCTCCACGCCCTGCTTGATATGTTGCCCATAATCCACCCCAGCTTTGAGCAACGCCACCAGCAACAAAGGAGCATCGCACAGGCACCAGCCAAACACATCCTCGCCCTTTCCGCCGTAATGCGGCGGTATGTTTGTCTTGGATTGATACACGCCGTTCTTGTCCTTGTGGCTCATGATCTGTTGAACTGCGCTTTCAATCTCGGGGATGTCCGTGGTAAGCCCCATATCCAGCAGGAACAAAAGCTTGTGTATCGACAAATCAGGATCTTTGTGATTCCTGACGATCGCATGATGGAAGTCTGCTACATCGCTCAGATACGACATGATTCTTGTGTCTTTCAAAACCTCACGCTTCAAGTCTGCCAAATCCTCTCGGCGTTCCCCCCGAAGATTGACCCGTATGGCATATTGCAACCACGGCTCGCTGATGGATAAAAGGTTTTCATACATGAGGCATCCTCCGCATAAATTCTACATATTTGCTTAAGCCCGAGTGCAAGGGTTGTAAACGTAGCAAAAAGCCAGCCGATATGCTCGACTGGCTTTTGCTATGTTCTTAGAACTTCAGGCTGTTGACCTTGATCGAGGGGCCCATGGTGCTGCTCATATAGAGCGAGCGGACGTAGGTACCCTTCGCCGCGGACGGCTTGGCCTTGATGACGGCCTGCATCAGCACGGTGAGGTTCTCAACCAGCTTATCGCTGTCAAAGGAAATCTTGCCGATGGGGCAGTGTACGATAGCGGTTTTGTCCACGCGGTACTCTACTTTACCGGCTTTGATTTCGTTGATGGCTTTGGTCACGTCCATGGTCACAGTGCCGGACTTGGGGTTGGGCATCAAGCCTTTGGGGCCGAGGAGACGCGCGATCTTGCCGATGGTGCCCATCATATCGGGCGTGGCAACGCAAACGTCAAACCCAAACCAGTTCTCGCTCTGGATCTTGGCAACCAGGTCGGCTTCGCCAACGAAGTCGGCGCCGGCGGCGAGGGCTTCGGCGGCTTTGTCGCCCTTGGCGAACACCAGCACACGCACCGTCTTACCAGTGCCGTGGGGCAGAACCACCGTGCCGCGAACCTGCTGGTCAGCATGGCGGGGGTCAACGCCCAGGCGGATAGACAGCTCGATGGTCTCGTCAAACTTGGCTTTGCCAGTCTGCTTGACCAGTTCGATGGCTTCAGCAGGATCGTAAAGCTTCATGGAATCAATCAGCTTTCTGCTGTCATTATATTTCTTGCCGTGTTTCATTCAAATTTCCTCCCTGTGGTATTAGCGGCGCAATGTCCTCCCACACAAATTTACCGTTATTCTTCGACAGTGATGCCCATGCTGCGCGCAGTGCCCTTGACCATGCTCATGGCCGCTTCTACGCTGGCCGCGTTGAGGTCAGGCATTTTCGTCGTAGCAATTTCGCGAACCTGGGCCTGGGTCAGCTTGCCAACCTTGTCCTTGTTGGGGCGGCCGCTGGCGGATTCGAGGTTCAGTGCCTTTTTGATCAGCACGGGGGCGGGGGGCGTCTTGGTGATAAAGGTAAAGGAGCGGTCGGAAAATACTGTGATAACGACAGGAATGATCAAGCCTTCTTGCTTAGCGGTGCGGGCGTTAAATTCCTTGCAGAAGCCGGGAATATTGACGCCGTGCTGGCCAAGAGCGGGGCCAATGGGGGGAGCGGGGGTTGCCTTGGCGGCCTTCACTTGAAGCTTGATGAGCGCGGTAACTTTCTTTGCCATGGTGGATGGCACCTCCTAACAATTGTGGTGATGGCGGCATAGCGCGTGGCCACGCCTCCCACGGGATCATAGAGACATGCGAGTGGTTGTCAGCTGATTTTTTCGACCTGGTCGAGATCCAGCTCCACCGGCATTTCGCGGCCGAGGAACATCTTGACTTTTGCGCGCAGCTTCTGCCGGGCGGTATCCACTTCTTCCACGATGCCGGTGAAGTTTTCCAGCGGCCCGGAAAGAATGCGGATCTCCTGACCCACATTGATGCTGCAAGCTGCCTGCGCCGTGGGCGCCAGCATGCGGTCAAGCTCTGCCTGCGACAAGGGGATGGGCTTGCTGTCGGGGCCGACAAAGCCCGTAACACCGCGTGTGTTGCGCACCACATACCAGCTTTCGTTGGTGATGATCATGCGTACCAGCACATAGCCCGGATAGGTCTTGCGCTGGACAGGCACACGCTTGCCCTGCTTATTGATCTCGATAACCTCCTCAGTGGGGACGGTAATCTCCTGAATGAGGTGCTGCATGCCGTTGTTCTCGGCTGCTTTTTCCAGGTTATCTTTGACCTTGTTTTCGTAACCGGAATAGGTATGTACCACATACCATTCCAGTGTGCCTGGCCTATCTTCGGACATAACGGTTTCTCCTTGAATGGATTACATGCTAACGAACAGCTTGATAAGCGCCTGGGAACCCATGTCAAGCAGGCCAATTACAACGCCCATGAACGCCATGAAGGCAAGCACAAGCAGGGTGTAGTTGATCAGGTTTTCACGGGAGGGCCACGTCACTTTTTTCAGCTCACGCCACATGTTTTTGAAGGGACGCGCGATGAGTGCCGGAAGGTTTTTGAAGAATTTCGCAACCTTCTGGAAAAACGTCGGCTTCACGTCCTTTGCAGTGGTCTTTTCGTCTGCCACGATGGTCACATCCTTCGCGTTTATCTGGTTTCGCGGTGCGCGGTGTGCTTTTTGCAGAAACGGCAATATTTGCTCAGTTCTACGCGGTCCGGGGTGTTCTTCTTGTTCTTCTTGGTGTTATAATTGCGCTGCTTGCATTCCGTGCAGGCCAGCACGATGTTTGCGCGAGCTTCTTTGGCTGCCATGTGGAAAGCACCTCTCTTTTATGGGGATGTGCCGGTGGGGGAGTGCCCCACCGGCAGAATGAATGGCTTACGCCAGGCGTGTAACGGTGCCAGCGCCGACGGTGTGGCCGCCTTCGCGGATAGCGAAGCGGAGGCCCTGCTCGATGGCGATGGGGGTGATCAGGGTCACTTCCATTTCGACGTTGTCGCCGGGGATGACCATCTCAGT
>JAVBRU010000058.1:0-20217 GCA_031547595.1 Eubacteriales bacterium | reverse complement strand
CCCAGCAGATCCCCGCGCTTTCTTCAGCCATAACCCTCAACTTGGTGTTCTGGTCTCCCAGCGCCCAAGCTAAAACTCATTCTCAGAATTAACTGTCGTTCTTCCTTCTATCTCTGTATCGTTTTCAAGGTTCTCGGCTCTGGCCGCTCGCCGCTCTCGCAGCCCCGCCAGTGCCCCCGCCCTCAAGGCGCTTTGCTATAATATCACGACCCTGATACTTTGTCAATGCCTTTTTTCATTTATTTTTCAGTTTTCGCATATTTCGCGTTTTGATTGAAAAATGGGTAAAAATACAGTGTGAAACAAACATCTAGGCGGCATACCGGCCACATATCATCCAATATATGGCCGGTTGCATACTGATATTAGATGGTGAACTGCTCGATATCCTTGGCAAGATCATCGCAGTTGTCGTTATACACATCCAGCGTGATGGGCTTGGACAAATCCAGCGAGAATATACCCAGGATGGACTTGGCATCCACCACGTGGCGGCCAGCGCGCAGATCCATCTCGTAGGGATAGCGGTTGACAGTGTTGACAAAAGCCTTGACTTCCTCGGCAAAGCTCAGTTTAATCGGGATCGATTTCATAATGACGCACCTCCAAATAGTATTGTGTAATTATACCGTATCAAACGGTAAAAATCAAGTATTGGTCAGCCTTTTGAGGCCATCCTGCATGCGACGCAGCGTTTCGTCCTTGCCAAGCAGCCATGCGATCTCAATCGCTCCGCCTGGCGTGTTCGTCTGGCCGGAGATCGCGATGCGCAGCGGCCACAGCACAGTGCCGTTCTTTCGCCCGCTCTGTGCAATCGCGCCCATCACGGCCTCGTGGATCGCCGCTTCCGTCCAGGTGCCCAGCCCTTCCAATACGGGCAAGATGAACTCCAGCGCGTCTTTGGAAACGGCAGCATCGGTCTTCATTTTCTTGTGGGTATATATTTCGACATCGTAATCGGGCAGCTCTGCCAGGAAACGCACCATATCCGGCACCTGATTAAACACTTCGGTACGCCCCTGCATCAGCTCTGCCAGACGGCGATAGTCGATGCCTTTGCCTGCTAACACCTGATCAAACCAGGGCGTCACCATCTGCAGGTAATCCTCAAAGGGCAGCTTGCTGATGTATTTGCTGTTGAACCAGGTCAGCTTATCAATATCAAACACAGCGGGCGCTTTGTTGAGCCCCTTGATATCAAAGGCCTCCACCAATTCGTCCATGGTGAAAAACTCCCGGTCGTCCCCACTGCTCCAACCCACCAGCGCCAGATAGTTGATCAATGCTTCGGTGAGGTAGCCCTTTTGAATGAAATCGCTGTAGTATGCATCGCCGTGGCGCTTGCTCAGCTTATGCTGCGCATCACGCATGACGGTGGGCAAGTGCACATACTGGGGAATCTCCCAGCCAAAGCCCGCATACAAAAGATTGTCTTTGGGCGTGGAGGACAGATACTCCATACCACGCATGATGTGGGTGATGCCCATCAGATGGTCGTCGATGACGTTGGCAAAGTTGTAGGTGGGCATACCATCGGCCTTGATGAGCACCATGTCGTCCAAAGTATCGTTGGGCATGATGATGGTGCCAAACACCAGGTCGTTATAGGTGCTGTCCCCCGTGGTGGGCGTATTCTGGCGGATCACATAGGGCATGCCGGAATCAAGCTTTTGCTGCACTTCTTCTTTGCCAAGGTGCAGGCAATGCTTGTCGTACTTGAATACCTCGCCCCGCGCTTCGCAGGCGGCACGGCGCTCGTCCAATTCTTCCTTGGTGCAAAAACAATAGTACGCATGGCCGCTTTCCACCAGCTGCTGCGCATAGGGCAAATACTGTGCCTTGCGCTCGGACTGCACATACGGGCCACAGGGGCCGCCCACATCGGGGCCCTCGTCCCAGTTCATTCCACAGCCTTTGAGAGTATCGTAAATCACCTCTGTCGCGCCTTCCACAAAGCGCTCCTGATCGGTATCCTCAATACGCAGGATAAATTGGCCACCCATTTTGCGGGCATATAGATAATTGTAGAGCGCGGTGCGAAGGCCGCCCAGGTGCATAAAGCCCGTGGGGCTGGGCGCAAAGCGCGTGCGGACATTTGCCATGATCCAATCTTCCTCTCTTATTGCGGCTTATAGCTGTCTTTCAATCCCACCACGCGGTTATACACGCTGAGCGCATCCGTAGAATCCTTGTCCTTGCAGAAATAGCCCATGCGCAGGAACTGGAACTTCGCGCCCACCGGGGCGGCATCCAGCGCGTGCTCGGCAAAACCGCGTACGCATTCCAGGCTGTTGGGATTCAGGCGGCTGATAAAATCCTTTTTGTCGGTTTCATCGTCCACTTCGCCCTCGTCCAGCAGCAGTTGTTCATACAGGCGCGCTTCCACAGGCGTGCAGTTAATTGCGTCCACCCAGTGCAGCGTGCCCTTCACCTTGCGTTCCGCACCCGGGGTGCCGCTGCGGCTTTCAAGGTCAACGCTGCATTCCAGATAAGCAATGCTGCCGTCTCCATTTTTGACGATATTTTCGCACTTGATGATATAAGCACCCTTGAGGCGCACTTCCCCATCGGGGCGCAGGCGGAAGAACTTCTTGGGCGCATCCTCCATAAAGTCTTCCTGCTCGATATAGATTTCGCGGCTGAGGGTCACCTCGCGCTCGCCAAGCTCTGGATGATCGGGGTGATTTTCCATTGTCAGGGTGTCCACCTTGCCCTCCGGCCAGTTGGTCAATACAACTTTCAAGGGGTTCAAAACGGCCATGGCACGGGGGGCTGTGCTGCCCAAATCCTCGCGCACGCAGTGCTCCAGCATGCCGTAATCCACCGTGGAATCAGCCTTGCTGAGCCCCACGCGATCGATAAAATCGCGGATAGACGCGGGCGTAAAGCCGCGGCGGCGCATGGCGCACAGCGTGGGCATGCGCGGATCGTCCCAGCCGGAAACGCGGTTTTCCTCCACCAGGCGGCGCAGGTAGCGCTTGCTCATGATGGTGCGTGTGATGTTCAGGCGTGCAAACTCCATCTGGCGGGGGCCATAATAGCCCTTGCCATCGCCGCTGCGGAAGCCGCACACCTCCACCACCCAGTCATACAGCGGGCGGTGCGCCTCAAACTCCAGCGAGCACAGGGAGTGGGTGATCCCCTCCAAGGCGTCCGAAATCGGATGGGCATAATCGTACATCGGATAGATACACCAGGTATTGCCGGTGCGGTGATGCTCTTTATACAGGATGCGGTACAGCGCGGGATCGCGCATGTTCATGTTGGGCGATGCCATATCGATCTTGGCACGAAGAATCATGCGGCCTTCGGCAAACTCGCCCGCGCGCATGCGGCGAAACAGTTCCAAGGATTCCTCGGCAGGGCGGTCGCGCCACGGGCTGTTTTTGCCGGGCGACGTCAGCGTGCCGCGGTATTCGCGCATTTCTTCCTGAGAAAGCTCGTCCACATAGGCCAGACCACGCAGGATCAAATCCTCAGCCAGCTCATAGCACTTTTGATAATAATCGCTGGCGAAGAACAAGCCGCCCTTCCAATCAAAGCCCAGCCAGTGGATGTCTTCCATGATGCCATCCACATATTCGGTTTCTTCCTTGGCAGGGTTGGTGTCATCAAAGCGCAAATTGCACAGGCCGTTGTACTTGTCCGCCGCCACAAAGTCCGTAATAAATGCTTTGCAGTGGCCAATGTGCAAATATCCGTTGGGTTCGGGCGGAAAGCGGGTGTGCACTTGGTTGCAGCGACCGCTTTCTATATCTTGCTCGATCGCCTCCCAAATAAAGTTTGTGCGTACCACTTCGTTTTCCATCATGTTTACCCCTTTCATTATCAAGAAAAGCCCTTTTCGAGCCTTTCCCCATTATAGCCATAAACCGCAGGAAAAACAAGCAGGAACGCAGCTATTTAAGGAAAAAAACCTACACGGAAATGTAATTGACAACCATCCGCATGTCTTATATAATAAATTGTAATATATCGGCTATTGTAGCCAGGGAGAATGAAACCATGAAAAACAGTTACACCATGCATGTGGCGGGCTTGACGCGGGAATTGCCGCTGTGCCGCGTCAATGACGAATTGTACATCGGCGCGTTTGTCATCTTTGGGGATGTGGAATTGACGATGGCGTGCGCGCGCGAGCTACTTAAAAAAGCACCGGAACACGACATCCTGATCACCGCCGAATCCAAGGGCATTCCGCTGGTGTACGAAATGGCGCGCCAGCATGCCGAAAACCGCTACCTCATCGCCCGTAAAGCGCCCAAGCTGTACATGAGCAATGTGTTCTCCACCGAGGTCACCTCTATCACCACCGAAAACCGCCAGGTGCTGTGCATCGACCAGCAGGACGCGGATTATATCCGGGGCCGCAAGGTGCTGATTGTGGACGACGTGATCAGCACGGGCGAGTCGCTCAAGGCCGTAGAAAAACTGGTGAAGCAAGCCGGCGGCGAAGTGGTGGGCAAAATGGCCATTTTAGCCGAGGGCGCGGCGCAGTTCCGCAGCGATATTATCTATCTGGAAAAACTGCCGCTGTTCCACCCCGATGGCAGCGAAATGGAATAAAGCATGCTATAGCAAAACAAGCGCCCCATGACGGGGCGCTTGCTTTTGGAATTATTCCAGCCACGTGACGATGCTGTGCGGTGCGATGGTCAGGTTGCAAAGATGCGCGTTGTTCTCCCGCAGGGTAACGGGCAGCGCGTCATCCGTGCGGTTGAGGAAACACACGGCCTTGCTGCCATCGGGGTTTTCAAAGGCCGTCACCTCCAGCTGCGCGGCATAGCGCGTGCAGGCGATGCGCACCGCGCCGGGCTGAATATAGCGGCTGAAATGGCCGATGTAGTAGTAAGACAAATTCAGCACATAGTCTTCCTCGCCCGCCGCCAGCATCACAGGCGCGTCGCAATAATTGCCCACATGGTTGGGGCCGCCCTTTTCGTCCAGCAGCAGGTTCCAATCGATAGACCCGTTGCACCCGGCGTTGAGGTTACCCAGAATGTCGTGCGCATACATCTCGGCATTCTTCACCGCACCTGCGCCCTCAAAGCGGCTGTATTCCACGCAGCCCTCTGTGAAATACAATACCATATCGGGGTGTTCTTCCCGCGCCAGCGCCACTGCTTCAAAATGGTCGCCGGTGTACCAATGGAAGGCAAAGCCATCGATGGCCTGCTTTGCACCGGGCACAGACAGCGTTTCCTGCATGCGCTGAACCAGCAAATCCTTGTTATGATCCCACACCAGAATCTGCACATCCGATAGCCCGGCCGCTTCCAACGCGGGGCACAGATACTGCGCCGCGAAAACGCCCTCTTCTTCGCCGGAGTACAGGCAGGAATCCCAGGTCTGGGTCGCTGCCGGCTCGTTTTGAATGCTCAGCATGGTGATGGGGATGCCGCTCTCGCGATACGTCTTCACATACTTCGCCAGATATTTTGCCCACAATGCGCGGTATTCCGGCTTCAACTGGCCGCCGTTGTTCATATCCTGATTGGTCTTCATAAAGGCAGGCGGGCTCCAGGGCGAAGCCAGCAGGGACAGGCTTCCATATTTCAGCGCCCTGCGAACCATCGGCAGCAGGTGTTCCTCTTCCCGAAGAATGGAAAACGTGTTAAGCTCGTCGTCCGCAGGATCGGTCACTGCCGCATAATTGGACAGGGCAAAATCGCAGCTGCCCAGATGCACGCGCCCGAGGGTATAGCGAAGGCCGTCCTCGCCAAACATCGCCTGCAAAAAGCCGTTCTGCTTTTGCGTATCCAGCTTGCCCATGGCATAGGCCGCAGCTTCTGTGAACGCGCCGCCAAAACCATGGAACGCCTGATACCGCTTTTGCGGGAAAAGATTGACGATGTGGATGTAATCGATCCCGCCGTCCTGCAGCGGCTGCTGCGCCCAGAAAAGATTTTGATCAAGCCGTGTCACAATCTGCTTCATACCGCACACTCCTCTATATATACAACCATGGCGTCAAAGGCGTTCTCCCGCAGCTTATGCGCCATATCGCCGCGCAGGGTATCCGTATCAAAAGCCGTTTCTCCAAGTGTGATGCCGGTGATGCGGTAGCTTCCGGGCACCAGCGCTTTGCAGCCCTTCGTAATATAGGTGATCTTTGTTTGGCCAAGCAGCACAACCTCCACAATGCCGTCCTCCGGCATCAGATAGCACGGAATAAAGGGCGCGGGGCGGAAGCAGAGTTCTCCCGAAGCATCCGTAAAGAATGGCGTCAGCCCGATCATCATCCATTGCCACATCTGCACAAACTCCGCCGTGGAGCCGGACAACCGGGCCACAAAGCCCCGCCCGTGGCAGGAGGGATCAGGATTGGCCGAGCTGGCGATGAAGGACACATTCTCCAGCACGCTTCTGCCATACACCGCCGGGTCTTGGAAGGGAATGGCGCAGTGGCGCAGTGCTTTGGCAAAGGTATCATACAGTCCGCCGCGCAATAGCTCCAGCAGGTATTTGTATTCCATGTGCAGCCAGACGGACTCATTCTCCAGCCAGCCGGGGGTGAACGCCACCGTGCGCCCCACTTCGTAGGTCACGCCCTTGAGCGGTGCGTTGACTTTATACATATGCAGTTTGGTATCATACAGCGCGCTTTCCTCCACGCGCTGCGCCAGCTGCTGCTTCTCGCCTTCTGTGGGCAACAGGCGCATGTACCGCACAGCGCCCTCCAGAAACAGCGGCAGCCCGTGCTGCACAAAGGACAGCGGCAGCACCCCGGCATCGCCGGCAGCAAACTTATCTGCTTCATAATAATAATACGTCGGCGGCAAGCCCCCGTTTTGCTCCACTGCTTTTTCGGCCCCGCGCTGCAGCACCTTCAGCATGCTTTGAAGCATCGGGGACAACGTGCCCGCATCAATCGTCCGCTTCTCCCCAGAGAGTCCGCGAAGCAGCTTGCACCGGTAGGCTTCCTTGGCGTCGTTTGCCGCCTGCCAATAGGGCACAATATCCCCCGTGCCCATCAGTATGGTTTGATGCGCCTGGGTCAGCTTCACCAGCGTATCCATCAGCTCATACAACTCTGCCAGCAAAGCGATGGGTTTGCGGCGCTTTTTCACCGCGCACAGCACAAAGCGCATCAGGCGTATGAGCTCATACAGCTCTGCGCAGGACGCACCCAGCAGCCCCGGCAGCCCATTCAGCGCATCATACCAGCCAGGTTTGCCACCCTCCATTTCCACGCCCATGCCATAGGGGTCAAGCGTGGCATACTTCACAATACACAGCAGCAAAAGCTTCTCCATGGGCGTGCTTTGCAGCAGGTTTCCCTGCGCATCTTCTGCCCACTTGCGATCTGTTTTCTCCACATGATCCAGCGGCGTATACTGCCGCACGCGGTTTTCCCGCACGCAATAGCGCTGGGCGCGCGGGCGCACATATGCGTGTGTCTGAAAATAGCGGCAGTTTTCCTGATCGAAGAGCAGTTTTTGCATGCGCTCCGGGTACACCGCGCCATAGGTTTCCGCCATATCCATTAGGTACGTCCAATGGTCGCTCCAATACCCTTCGCCAAAGGCGGCGTTTTGCTCGGCCGTGGCCTGCCCCATCACCAGCTGCATCCAGCCATCGGCGTCTACGCCCTCCAGCGCCCAGCCCTCCGCCGCCATCACCAATTGGCCCGGCGTGAAGGGCGCATTCAGCAGTGCCGCGGCAGCGCCCCGGTTGTCTGGCGTCACCTTTTCCAGCGCAGCAGATGCATCTTTCAGCACGTATTGGCTTGGCATCACCACCAGTGGGTTATAGCCGTCCAGTTGAACCAGGTTCAGGAATGTCCGCAAATTCTCTTCGCCGCTGAAGGGCGCAAACAGCACATCACTGCGCCGGTTCTGGCACACATCGCGGAAGTTGCCATTGCCCTGCGCATAGTAATCAAAGCTCAGTTGAAACTCGTTATAATCGCGCTCGATATCCCCGTGCTTGCGGGAATACAAATGGAACACCTTGTTGCCGCCCAGTAGCACCGGCATGCCGCCGCGCAGCACATTATCCAGCCAGGTCTGGCGGCAATAGGCGTCAAACACGGGGTTTTTCGTGCGCGTGGCGATGGGCGCTGTCACGGCTTCTACCAGCGCCGCAGCATGCGCCAGGTTTTCTTCAAACACCCCGGCATCCGCGTACTGCACATACACCGCATCACACAGCGCCATGGACGCGCCCTGGCCATACAGTGCGTATACCACCGCTTCTTCGCCGGGCTGCAGCGTGCCTTCCCTGGCAAACAAACAGCACGGCAGGCGGTTTTTATCACATTGCGGCTGGCAAAGCAGCCCGGAAATGCCCTTGGAAAGCAACCCTTGCGGCAATTTGAGCGCGGTATCCGCGCCAAACACCACCGCAGGATCAATCAGCGGCAGCAGCACGGCACCGTTTTCGTCCCGGGCAAAGGCAAAGTTCCCCGCCTCCACCTTGTTGACGGCGATGGAATCCTCAACGCCCGTCCGTACCTGAAAAAACGGCAGCCCTTCTTCGGTGCGCTCCACCTGCATCCAGGCCTGCACTGTCTGCCCCATAAACTTTTGCATCCATTGATTGACCCCGTAGGGCATCAGCGTGGCCAGGCCGTCAAGCAGCTGATAGCGTAGCGGCCGGTTGCCGATGTTTCGAAGCGTCACCTTGCGCAGCAGCCCACCCACTTTGGCGCCCGGCACCCCGGCATAAGAAACGCTTGTTTCAAGGCCGCGCTGTTCATTGCGCTCTTTAATATGCAATGCGCCAAGCTCCAGCTCCATCACATGGGGCACATCGGCATCAGCAAAAGGCTCGTAAAACACATCATTCAATAACAAAAACGTGCGAAAGCCCTGGGTTTCCACTGTCCGCAGCGCCTCCGCCATCGGCGAAAAGGGCAAAATAGCATGGTCTTTATTGCGCACGCCAAAGCTGCACACCGCCTGGCCGCGATTGACCGTGAAGCACCAGCAGGGAATGCCGTGGGTGCCGGCAACGCCGGGCAGCATATTGGCAAAGGGCGGCTTGGCGGCATAGTTCTCTATCCGATACATGGGTACACCTCGCATCTTTTCTACACTTGCAGTATACAGGGTTTGCAAGCTCTGCATCAATGGGGTGCATTTTTATGAGGTGTGATTTTTTTACGAAAATGCCGGACGCAGTTTAAAGCTGCGCCCGGCATTTTATGATCCGGTTAAGTATTCTGTTGTAGCAGCGCGATCACCTGATCCACGCACACCGCAAACTCCCGTATCTTGGCGGCAATCTTGCCCCGCTTCTCCGGGTCTTGCAGCGTGCCCAAGGTGATGTTAAAGCCGCCGCCCAGCGCCTCCAGGTCGTTACCGTTGTCATCATTCCAAAGGTGCCCCATCTTCCGATAAAGCGTGCGCACTTCCTCCAGAAAGCCAAACTCTGGGCACAGCTGCTGCGCCTTTTCTAAAAATGCAAGACAGCTGCCGTTGGTAGCGAGGTTACACACATAGATGTTGTACATCAGCCAGTTGTTGAAATCCTCCGGCTTCACGCTGTCAAACTTATTGCTCTCCACTTCATTTGCCCAGGCGCGAAAGGCTTCCGCCCCCAGGCAATATTCCGGCGTTTTCGTGGCCAGCAGCGCCGCCATATTGCGAATCACACTGCGATAAACCTCTGCAAGCTCCACCTGCCGCCGCTTTTCACCCACAAACACCCAGCCGCACGCACCGCCCTGCTCTTTAGAAAATTCCCTGGGCAGTACGGTGTCAAAGGGAATGCGCTCCGGCGTGGTCTGGTCCGCCGTCAGGCACAGCAATGTCTTGCCGTACTCCTCATACCCCACGATGACGCTCCATTGCCATTCGTAGCGGATAACGGGCACGCCTTTGTCGATATACGCCATCAGCGTTTTGAGATACATGTCCCGGTTGTTGTTCAAGGCTTTTTCCGTCACAAACGTGCTGGCATAGCCGCACGCGTCAAAGACGTTCTCAATAAACTGCGTATCGCCCGTGCTGAGGTGATAATCCGTCAAGCCATCGCCGCGGAAATGATCATAGGCATAGACCTGCGCCAGATTATCACCCGTCAGGCCAGAAAAGAACCAGTAATCGTAGTCCGGCTCGTGAAGCGCCTCCATCACATACTTGGCGCAGCCGTTAAACCAGTAATTCTCCCCATAATGCATGGTGATCAGCTGATGAATGCCGGGGATGATGTTGTTGCTTTGCTTGGTAACCAATGTCAACGCCCCTTCCTTGATGTTGCTCCTGGGTGTCCATCGCAGCTGTGAAACACGAACAGAACGGAAATACCGTTTGCCCTGCCCGTTGGAGCCAATGAGGATGGGCTGCGCCAGCCAACTGCGCGCGTCCATGCCCATATAGGGAAATCCCGTGCCGCAGTAGCGCACTTCGCCGTTCAGTATCACCGCAAAGTGCTTCTGCCCCACAATCCACGTCAGGCTGTTATACACATCCGGCTTGATTTTGCCAAGACCGGGGCAACTGAACACACCGCCCAAGACAGGCTGGGAAAAGCTCAGCGCCTCCTCAGACAACCGGCTGTCCGCATTGTTGTGCATGTTGATGCCATAAAAGTTTTCGCCGTGATACAGGCAGATGCTGCCCTCATCGCTGCCATAGCCAAACCGGCCGCTCCCCTCGTCCACACGGAATTCCATATCCACGCGAAAGGGCACCTTCACCCGCACCTCGGTAGACAGCATGCGCTTGTCAATATACGCGATATATTCTGCTTCCCCCGCATCGGTGACGGCGTAATGCGGGTAAAAAATCGGCGTCAGCTTGTCCATCGGCACATCCACCGCCCACAAGGCAGGGTTCGCCTGCTCCATCTCCTGCGGAGAAATATCCGTCACGCGCTCGCACGGCTCATACAGCGCGGCATTGGGCGCACGGTGCTTGACGGGTAAAAACACCTCCAGCTTCTCTCTTTTTCCATCCGGCGACAGCACGGCCTCCACCAGCGCGGCATGCCGTAGTTCTCCGCCGTGCAGATAATCCACCTCATAAAAAGGATTTTCGTCAAAGCCTGATACCAAATTACGATAGAACGCCGCCAAATCCTCATCCGCATACACCCCGGCCACGGCGAACAGCCCGCCCGGGAGCACCGGCTGAGCAAACGGAATATCTGCTTTATCTTCTTCCAGCTTTTGCAGCACCACCGTTTGATCATCCGCATCCTGATATTCCAGCAGCGTATGCTGGCCGGGCTTGCCAACCTCGATATTGTGGCTGTGTACAAAATCCCAGAACCCCTGCACATCCGAAAGCCCTGTCTCTTGATGGACGGAGCTGAGCATGCGCATAGACGGCAGCTCCACAATGCGCACATCCAAGGGCTTGCTCAGCTTCTCGCTGACGGCGGAAAGCTGCTCATACGCCGGAGAATGATGCTCCGCCATCACGTCCAGCTGCTTATCCATCTGCTCGTACAACAGCGGCAGCGCGGAAATCCGGGTGATACCCTTTTGCAGCATCGCCTGTAAAAAGTCGTCGACGATCTGCTTCAGCTCCGACAGCGCCGTCACTTCCGCGTCAATCGCCTGGATACGGTCTACAAACACCTCCACCAGCACGCTGGTATCCTGGCTTTGATAGATGCGCAGAATATCCTTGATGGGGATCTGCATCTTGCGAAGCACCAGGATTTGCTTCAGGCGTTCCACATTCTCCGCATCAAAATAGCGGTATTTGTCAAATGCCGCGCGGGTGCTGTGGATCAGCCCCACCTGCTCGTAATACCGCACGCTGCGGGAGGAAATCTGCATCTGCGCGGTCAAATCCGTGATCTTGATCAATTCCATACGAAGCACCTGCCTGTGGTTGATAACAGTATTGTATCACTTGACCGTGCGTCAATGTCAACAAATAAAAACGGCATAAGCAACATATCAATGTAGCCTACGCCATTGCGCAATTTATCGTCTCTTCGGGGTCATGTGAATCGCATTTCCTTCAACGCTTTCCAGCATTTCCAATATTCCCTCGGCAAAGCTGGGATGGGGGCGCATGTTTTTGAGCATCTGCTCCCGCGTCATTCCGTTGGCCAACGCAAGTGCAAACTCATCGATCATATCTGTTGCATGCTCGCACAGCAGCTGCGCACCCAGCAGCACATCGGTCTTGGCATCGAACACCGCCTTGATAAACGCCCGATCACCCCCGGCGATCAGCGTGCGTCCGTTCGCCGTCATCAGGAACTTGCCTGTTTTCACGGCGATTCCTTGCTCCTTGGCCTCTTGCTCGCAAATCCCTACCCAGGCCGCTTCGGGCGTGGTATACACGCATGAGGGAATCACGGACAAGTCTTGATGGCTTTCTTGGCCGCTGATGTGCGCAGCACAGGCGATGCCCTGCGCGGACGCCACATGCGCCAGCTGCACCGGGCATGCCACATCCCCGATGGCGTATACGCCGGGCACGCTGGTTTGGTGGTGCACATCGGTCCATATTCTGCCGCGCTCCATATCAAGGGTGAATCCATCTGCAAACAGACCTTCCGTGTTCGGCTTTCTGCCCACGGCCACCAGCACGGCATCGCAAGGAATGTCCTCCTTGCCCTCCACCTTGCACACAAGCGGCTCGCCTGCTTCGATGGCGCTCAGCCGCGCACCGGTCAGTATGGCCACGCCCTTTTTTTTCAGCTGCATGGCAAGGCTCTGGCTGATCTCGCGGTCGGCCAGCGGCAATATGCGCTCCTGCATTTCAATGATGGTCACTTGGCTTCCCAGCGCCTGAAACGCCGTAGCCATTTCCAGTCCGATCACACCCCCGCCCAGGATCACAAGGCGCGGATAGACCGCCTGATCAAACAGCAGCTCGTCGCTGGTCATCACGCCGGGCAGGTTCAGCCCCGCAATGGGCGGGCGCGCAGGCGCCGCGCCGGTGGCGATCAGGATGTTTTTGGTTTCGTGCGTTTCCTCATTGACCAGCACGCGTCCCTTGGCCACGATCTGCGCCGCGCCACGAAGCAGTGTGATCTTGTTTTGCGCAAGCAACGTTTCGATGCCGCCGCGAAGCTTTGCCACCACTTCGTCTTTTTTGCTTTGCACAGCAGCGTAGTCCACCGTGGCCTCGCCCGTGCCAATGCCCCAGCCTGCAGCCGACGCGGAGGCTTCCTTCAACTCTGCCGCGTGCAGCAGCGCCTTGGTGGGGATGCAGCCGCGGTTGAGGCAGGTGCCACCCACCAGGTCTTTTTCGCACAGCGCCACCTGCAGGCCGTTTTGCGCGGCGCGAATGGCCGCCTCGTACCCGCCGGGGCCGGCACCAATGACGATCAAATCAAACATGCAATTCCTCCTCCATCAGCAGCAGGATATCCTGAAAAATGGGCTGCTGTACGTCCAGCACGTCGCGCAGCTCCGCCAATCGTTTGCCCGAGAGCAGCCCCGGCAGCCTCGCAATGCTTTCCGCATCCATGGCATCAGAATACACCGCGCAGCTTCGCACCAGGTCCCCGGCAATCTCCAATAGAATCGTTACGCCGCCCCAGGCAAAGCGCCGCTCTGCGCAAAAGGTGCAGGGCACATCGCGCCCCAGCAGCCATGCGTCCGACGCATTGCGAAGGCGCAGCTTTTCGACTGTCGCTTCATCAATCCACTCTTCCGGCAGTGCCGCCACCGGCAGCCCAAATTCTTCCGAAAAAGCCTTCTTAAGCGCCCCCATCATATCCGGCACCGTCAGCCCCGGCATCAGCTCGCAAAGGTTCACCACGCGGGAGCGCACAGAATCCACCCCTCGCGATTTCAGCTTGTCTGCAGACACCGTTAAATATTTACTCAGCTGCGTGCTATCAACATCCAGCATAATCGTGCCGTGGTGATAGTTCTTGCCGCCGTGGCTGTAGTATGCATTGCCCGAAAACTTGCGCCCGTCAATCTCAATATCATTGCGCCCAGTGCGCTGGGCATCCAGGCCAAACCCGCGCACGGCGCGCAGGATCACATGGGTCTGCCTGTTCACGTCATATGCCCCATCCGGCGCAATGAAGGTGAAATTGAGGTTGCCAAGGTCGTGATACACCGCGCCGCCGCCGGACAAACGCCGCGCCAGATGTCCCCCGTCCTTGTTCAGCTCCGCCAGATGGCATTCCTTTGCCGCGCTCTGGTTGCGGCCAATCACCACGGTGCGCATGTTTTGCCACAAATACAGAATCATACCGCAAGGAGGAACAACCTGCATCAGGTGTTCCTCCAGCGCCAGATTGGCATACGGGTCGGTTCCCCGGCCGTATACGATATATAGGTTATGCATCAAAGGTGTAGCGCAGATGCGGGCTGCGCGCCGCTGCCACCTCGTCCAGACGGCGCACCGGCGTCGTGAGCGGGCAGGCGTGCATTATTTCGCTTTCTTCTATGGCTTTTTGATAGATTTCCTTCAGCACGCGCACCGCATCGTCCATTTCTTCGCGGCTCTCGGTCTCGGTAGGCTCAAACATCAGCGCTTCGTGCACGATGAGGGGGAAGTACATCGTGGGCGGATGCATGCCATAATCCAGCATCGCCTTGGCCATGTCCAGCGCGCTGACGCCTGTCTTGTCCTTCAAGCCCTGAAGCGACAGCACAAACTCGTGCATGCAGATGCGGTCAAAGGCCACGTCAAAGGTGTCTTTCAGCTGATGCATCATATAGTTGGCGTTCAGCACCGCGTTCTGGCTGGCTTCTTTCAGGCCCTCTGCACCCAGCATCAGCATGTACGTCAGCGCCTTCACCACCACGCCAAAGTTGCCATAAAAAGAGCGCACCTGGCCAATGCCTTTGCCTCCCTCCGCCAAGGCGCTGGCGGGCAGATAGGGCACAAGCGCTTCCTTGCAGCCCACAGGACCACTGCCCGGGCCGCCGCCGCCGTGCGGTGTAGAGAAGGTTTTGTGCAGGTTAACATGCACCACGTCAAAGCCCATATCGCCCGGCCGCGCCATGCCCATAATGGCGTTCAGGTTGGCGCCGTCATAATAGTTGAGGCCGCCCGCATCGTGCACGAGCTTGGTGATCTCAAGAATATTGCGATCAAACAAGCCCACCGTGTTGGGATTGGTCAGCATCAGGCCGGCCACGGTATCATCCAGTGCGTTTTTCAGCGCTTCCACATCCACGCAGCCATAAGCGTCGGACGGGATGCTCACCACGCTGTAGCCCGCCATCGTTGCACTGGCGGGATTGGTGCCGTGCGCGGCATCGGGCACGATGATCTTGGTGCGCTTTCCGTCGCCCCTGGCGGTGTGGTATGCCTTGATGAGCAACAGCCCGGCAAACTCGCCATGTGCACCTGCGGCAGGCTGCAGCGATACGCCGTCCATGCCCGTGATTTCGCACAGCATGGCCTCTGCCCTTTGCAGCACTTCGCGGCAGCCCTTGGCAGTATTGACAGGCTGCAAGGGATGCACATCGGCAAACAGCGCGGCCATTTCTTCGTCAATCTTGGGGTTATACTTCATCGTGCAGGAGCCCAGCGGATAGAATCCGCTGTTCACGCCATGCGCGCGGCGGGACAGTGCGCTGTAATGGCGGCTGAAATCATTCTCGGAAACCTCGGGCAGCCGGGGCTGTTCTTTGCGGGCAATGGACTCGGATACCTCGTACACCGGCACATCACAGGGCGGGAACAGATCAATCCCGCGTCCCGGCACGGACTTTTCAAAAATCAGCTTCATACGCCCAGCACCTCCCCAATGACGCGCAGCGCCACATCCAATTCATCCTTGCTGGCCATTTCGGTGACGCACCACAGCATGTCGTTATTCTCAAGCGGCAGGCCGCTGAGAATGCCCGCGCCGCCCATGGCGTTTTCCAGCATCCGCGCATCGGTTGGGCAAGTTGTCACAAACTCGTGGAAGAACTCGCCGCTGTATTTTCGCGCAAATCCCAGCCGTTCCAGGTGCGCGGCAAAGTAATGCGCCTTGCTGATGCACTGGGTGGCCACTTCTTTAAGACCGCTGCTGCCCACCGCCGCCAGATACGCGCCGGCGGTCAGGGCGCAGTGCGCCTCGTTGGAGCACACGTTGCTGCTGGCTTTTTCGCGGCGAATATGCTGCTCGCGCGCTTGCAGCGTCAGCACAAAGGCGCGCTTGCCCTCCACATCGGTGGTCTGCCCCACGATACGGCCGGGGAGCTTGCGCATCATGGCCTGCTTGCACGCCATTAAGCCCAGGTACGGCCCGCCGTAGCTGAGCGGCAAGCCCAGCGGCTGCCCCTCGTCCACCGCGATGTCCGCGCCCGCCTCGCCGGGGGATTGCAAAATGCCCATGGCAATGGGGTTGACGCTCATAATACACTTGACCCCGGCGGCATGCGCTTTTTCAAACAGCGCTTTTGCGTCCTCGATACAGCCAAAGAAGTTCGGCTGCTGCACCACCAGGCATGCAGCGCCCGGCAGCAGCTCTTCCAGCTCCTGCGCATCCACGCCGCCGTCCTTTAGCGGCACAACTTTCACCCCGGTATCCGCGCCAAAGGCGTAGGTTTTGATGGTCGCCAACGTATCCGGATGCACGCTGCCCGCCACCAACGCGGTGGTGCGGCTGCGCTCCCGGCACATGGCCACGGCTTCCGCCGCCGCCGAAGCTCCGTCATACACGGAGGCGTTGCTCACATCCATGCCCGTCAATTCGCAAATCATGGTCTGGTACTCAAAAATGGACTGCAAAATGCCCTGGCTGATCTCCGCCTGATAGGGCGTATAGGCTGTCAGAAATTCTTCTTTGCCAACAGCCGCCTTGACGGCAGCAGGGATATAGTGGCGGTACGCGCCCGCGCCGCGAAGCACGGTGTGATACGCACGGTTTTTGCGCGCAATGGCCGCCATCTCCCGGCGCACCTGCATCTCGCCCATGCCGCCCTCGATGTTCAGCGGGCGATTAAGCCGCGCGCCCTGCGGGATATCCTGATACAAATCAGACATTTCAACAAGGCCGATGGCCACAAGCATCGCTTGCTGCTCATCAGCCGTGGAAGGGATATAATGGCTCATGCTGTTCACCTTTCCCTTACTTAGGATGGATTTCAAAAAGGGAGGAAGTGCAAGATTCCAGGATTTTTCGTCAAATCTAGGAGTAGAAGCGCAGCGTACTGGAGGTACGCAAAGCGGATAACGACACGGATTTGGCGGAAAAGACGTAGAATATTGCGCTTTCGGAATTTTGAAATACGCCTTAGATCAGCTTTGCATACTCTGCCGCGCTCAGCAGTTCTTCCTCGTCTGTTATGTCGGCGATGCGCACCAGCCATGCTTCGTAGGGTGCTTCGTTGATCTTTTCGGGATGGTCCATCAATTCTTCATTGACGGCCACAATGACGCCGGTGGCGGGGCTATACACATCGCTGACAGCCTTAACGGATTCCACATCGGCCAGTGCCTCGCCCACCGATACCGTGTCGTCCACCAGCGGCAGGTTGATAAACACCAGGTCACCCAGCTCGCTCTGGGCAAAGTCCGTCAGGCCCACCACGATTTCGTGGCCTTCACGGCGCACCCATTCGTGGGATTTGGTGTATTGAAGGTTCTCAGGCAGATTCATAGCGGCTTCCTCCTCTTATTTGCTTCTTTTATAGAATGGCAACGGGGTGATTTCCATATCGATCATGCGGCCGCGCACGTCAGCCTGCACGCTTGGCGGGCTGTCGATGCTGACCAGCGCCATGGCCACGGGCTTGCCGATGTAGGGGCAATGGGTGCCGGACGTAGTGTGGCCAATCAGTTTGCCATCGGCATATACATCGCAGTGCTCGCGCACGATGCCGCGGCCTGTGACGGCATAGCCCACGCGGATACGCGTCGGTGCGCCTTTTTCCTGCAGCGCAGCCTTGCCGATGAAATCCGGCTTCTCCATCTTCACAAAGAAGCCGAGCCCCGCTTCCAGCGGCGTGATATCGTCCGTCATTTCATGGCCATACAGCGGCATGCCGGCCTCCAGGCGCAGGGTATCGCGCGCGCCCAGGCCGCAGGGGATGAGGCCGTATTCCGCGCCCGCTTCCAGCAGCAGCTTCCACAGCTTTTCGGCATCCTGCGGCGCACAGTACAGCTCATACCCCAGTTCACCTGTATAGCCCGTTCGGGATATCAGGCATGGAATGCCGCCAACCAGCGCGCTTTCGGTAAACCAATAATATTTCTTGGGGATGCTTGCATCCTCGCACAGCTTCGCCAGAATTTCCGGGGCTTTGGGGCCCTGCAGCGCCAGCTGTGCATACTGATCGGACAGATCGGTCATCACCGTATCGCCCAGCAAGTGCGCACCCATCCAGGCCACGTCTTTATCCCTATTGCTGGCATTGATAACCGCCATGTATTTGTCCTCGCCCATGCGGCACACCACCAGATCATCCACCACGCCGCCCTGCTCGTTACACATGGGGCTGTAGCGCACCTGGCCGTCTGCCATGCCGCACATATCGTTGCACAGCAGGTGGTTCAGCGTACTGAGCGCATCCGCGCCTTCAAAGAATATCTCGCCCAGGTGCGATACATCAAACAAGCCGCAGGCGGTGCGCACCGCCATATGCTCCTTAATGACGCCAGAAGCGTATTGTACCGGCAAATAATACCCCGCAAACGGCACGATTTTGCCGCCCGACGCCACATGGACATCATACAGCGGCGTTTTTTTACACATACCGGAATCCTCCTTTAGTAAGACAGCTTAAAAAAGACGCAATCAAAGCGAGTGTACCCCGACAAACGCCCTTTGTCAATCCCCGATTTTGAACATTTCCACAAGCCGCTGCCGGGTGTGGAAGCTGCGGGTATCCACCGCCGCATCGGCATATTCAGCTTCGCCCTGCTGGTTGTCGTACGGGTCGTCCCGCAAATACCGGCAAGGCACATACAGGTTGTGTTGAAACTCGGAATTGGCGGGCAAGCGGTACGGGTCGAGATTGCCAAAGTAGAAGTTCCAGCGCTCGATTTTCTGATGCCGCAGCGCACCGCCTCCAAAGGACGGATCGGCAAACAGCCAACCATAGGGTGCCACATAAAACTGCGCCCAATCGTGGCTGCCCACATGGAAGGGCGTCACATACAGGCCGCTTTGCCAGCGCGCGGGCACGCCAACGATGCGGCACAGCGTGATAAACAACAGCGCTTGCACCCCGCAATCGCCCTTCAAGGAGGTGGCGGCGTATTCGGGGATGTTTGGCAGCGTCACATAATCACGCATGTAGGAATACGTGACGTGCTTTGTGATATAATCGTATATTTTGCGCGCCTTGAGAAGCGGGTTCTGCTCCTCCCCTACTACTTCTTTGGCCAGCATGCGCAAATACGGCGTGAACACGATATGCGGCGCCTGCTCCTGCGTGTAAAACGTAGGCTGGGCGTCCAGCACGCCCTCTGCCACAGGTGCCTGATATTGCATATGCGTTTCGTAGGTGTAATCCACCATAAAGGGCTTGTCCGCCTGCGGCACGGCCTCAAAGCAAATGGTGCGCTGGGGATAATCCGCAGGCGCGATGGTATGCGGATGCTCGCTGACCTGCAATATCTGAATGTTTTTCACCTGTGCATAATCAATGGGCAGGGGCAAATGCGCCTTCACCGTCTGATTTTCCCGGCCGGGCAGCTCGTCCACCGTCATGGTGGTGTGCATGTGGAAGCGCACGGCCATATCGCCCGCGTCCTTCATCTGCGCAACCGCCGCATCCAGCAAAGCGTCCTCGCCGTTATCCGGTGTTTGCTTTTCTGGCAATACGCGCGCCGCATACTGTGGCCGCACCTTGATCAGGTTGGACAAAAAGTTGTTCTTATAGCACACTTCGCCGTTGATATACGCCCATTCCACGGCGTCCTGATCGCGCAGCTGCTCAAGCTCCGCCTCCTCAAAACCGCCCATCAGGACGCGCAGCTTATCCAGCGCTTCCGCCTGTGTGTAGGGATACTCCCGCACCCAGCGCGCCATGATTTGCTTTTCCAGCTCCAGACGCTTGCGAAGGGGCAAGGGCAGCTCCTTTTGCAGCTTCAGGTCAATCACCCGCTGCAGGCGCTCCACATCCCCAAAGTATTTCAGCTTCAGCACATCCTCGGGCAGCGGAACGGAAAGATATTGTATATCGCTGTACATGAACATCCTCCTGATAAAAAGCGGTGCAGCATTTTCAGCTGCACCGCGTGGTTTTGGATGAAATTACGCCAGGCGTGTAACGGTGCCAGCGCCGACGGTGTGGCCGCCTTCGCGGATAGCGAAGCGGAGGCCCTGCTCGATGGCGATGGGGGTGATCAGGGTCACTTCCATTTCGACGTTGTCGCCGGGGATGACCATCTCAGT